>JARLGV010000034.1 GCA_031292555.1 Fimbriimonas sp. | reverse complement strand
TTGCCGTCGGTTCTCATGGTGCTCGACAAGGATGCGTTGGATACCGACGACCTCGGCGAGATCATGCGATCGGCGCCAATTTGGGTTATCACTCGGGAAGACAGGATTACCGGAAAGGATGTCGCCGAGGCTTCTCGCGCTGGGCACACGATAACAGAGGTCAAGCCGCCCGACGGCGACGACCACTATAGGCTCTACTTCCTAAAATGAGGAATCACTCCGGCGCTGCGGCGCGTGCGATTTGCTGAGCCTCGATTGCCACGGCCCACTGGCGCAGGATCATCTCGAGCTCGGATCGCTTGAACGGTTTCGAGAGGAATCCGTCCATCCCCGCATCCTCACACGCCTTCTTGTCTTCGGCAAAGGCGGTAGCGGTCAGTGCGATGATTGGGATGCGTCCGTCAGCTTCGGTCTCCCGGTTGCGAATCTCCCGGGTGGCTTCCAGCCCGTCCATCTCCGGCATCTGGATATCCATCAGGATCATATCGAAGGCGTTGGTTTCCATCTTGGCGAGAACTTCGTTGCCGTCAAAGGCGACTTCGACCACACAGCCGAGATTCTCCAACTGGATCTTGGCAACCTCGACGTTTACAAGGTTGTCCTCGGCAAGGAGAATCCGCAGACCTTCGAGATTCGCAAGTCTGTCGATGTGCGGTTGCGGTGCGGAGAAGCGAGTTATCTTTGATAGCGGCAGCTCCACCCAGAACCGGCTTCCGGTACCGAAATGGCTCTCGACGCCGATCGTTCCGCCCATGAGGTCGGTGATACGTTTCGAAATCGTAAGCCCGAGCCCGCTTCCTCCGTATCGCCGATGCATCGAGTTGTCGGCTTGGGTGAATCCCTCGAAAATCGCTTCCGCCCTCTCTGTCTTGATGCCGATACCGGAGTCGACGACTTCGATTCGGAAGATAACCGCAGTGGGCGCATCGTGTACGATGCGTGCGTTCACGCTGACTCCGCCCCGCTCGGTGAACTTCACCGCGTTGCTGACAAGGTTGGCAACGACCTGCTTGATGCGTGCCGGATCGGCATAGACCTGCATCGAAGTCATTTTGTCGCAATCGAGATGAAGTGAGATCCCTTTCTCCTGGGCGGCGCCCTGAAAAATCGAAACCACGTCGTTCAGTGCCTCGATCACGTCAATGGCCAATGGCGATATCGTGAGCTTTCCCGCTTCGATGCGAGAGTAGTCGAGTACGTCGTCGATTACCCGGCGCAGAATCTCGCCACTCGCCTGAATCGCCTTTACGTATCGGATCTGTTCATCCTTGAGAGGAGTATCCGAGAGCAGGTTCGTCATGCCGAGAACGCCGTTGAGGGGCGTTCGAATTTCGTGGCTGACTGTCGCCAGGAACTGGCTCTTGGCCCTGGACGAGGCGAGTGCCGCATCACGAGCTTCTTCGAGGGCCTCACGCGCATGGAGCTTCTCCGTCACGTCGTGCGTCAACCCAACGAAGTGGAGCGGATTGCCAGCCCCACCGATCACGAGCGTTCCGCTCGTTTCGTGCCATCTTTCCATGCCGTCCTTGTGGATCGCGCGGTACATGCAGGAACCGCGATAGCTTGCGTCCCTGAAGAGGCGAAGGGTGTAGATCGTTCCTTTGGCCCGATCGTCTGGGTGGACGAAATCGACGAACTTCTTTCCGAGCACTTCATCGACTGAATGCCCCAAGTGCCGAGTCCAACTCGGCGAAACATAGGTGAACGTCCCATCGAACGACAACGTGTAGATGATTTCGTCGGTGTTCTCGATGATCGTCCGGTATCGTGCCTCGCTCTGTCGGAGCCGATCTTCGGTATGTCGGATGTGGGTGAGGTCCTGCCAGACGACCAGTTCCATTTCGTCGACGCCCACAGTGACCTTGGAGGCGGACACATAGACTTGGGCCAAGCTGCCGTCGGATCTGAAGTGGGTCCACTCGAAGTTCGTCTGGCCAATGTCATACAGCTCTTTGTTGACTTCAGAGAGGCGGGCAGACGAGGGCATTCCGTCGGCCTGGACGTCCGGCGAGAAAGAGATAAAGAAGCGGCCGATAACGTCGTTCTTATCCGTAAATCCCAATTGCTTGAGGGCGGCTGGATTACAGTCAGTGACTCCGTTTCGGCCAAACAGGAAGTACGCGGAATTGGAGAATTCGAAGAGGATTCGGAACTTCTCTTCGGTCGTCAAGCGATCGGTGACGTCGTGTATCAGCCAGATTTCGCCCCGGTCGTCCGAATATGCCGTGAACTCGGCGTACCGCTTGGATTTGTCCTTGCGAGTCACCACGCACATCTCGGGGCGTTGAAACCCAGAGGATCGGAGCGTCTCGTAGTTCGTGCGCGCCTCGACCGGATCTTCTGGATAGATCTTTTCGAACCACTCCTGAACGGTCCGAATTTCATCCTGGGAATAGCCGGTGATGCGCTCGGCCGCCGGGTTCAGCCAAAGGCGTTCGCCTTCGCGGAAAACTGCTCCGGCAGGCAAGTTCTCAACCATGCTTCGAAACCGGGCCTCGCTCACCATGAGCGCTTCTTGCGATTTGCGACGTTCTGTTATGTCGCGGAAATAGACCCAGAGCCCCATTTCGCTCGGATGGGCCGATATCGAAAGCCACGAGTCCAGTGGTGGATAGAACGCTTCGAAGCGGACGGGCCGACTCTCCCGAACCGCCCGTTCATATTCGACTTGGTAGACGGAACCGACCGCGTCCGGGAAAGCATCCCAAATGACTTTGCCTTCAAGCGAGTCCAGGGTCCGATTCATCAGCCTGAGACCGAGACCGTTCATAAAGACGAAACGCCAGTCGCAATCCAGCGCAAAGAAGCCGTCGCTTATGTGTTCCAGAACACCAGCGACGCTCTTTAGTTGATCTGGGAATTGGGCGTTCGGTGAACTCTCCATTCAACAGTGTGGTGGCGCAAACGGTATGGTTCATCAGTTTGACCCTTTGGCCACCGGGAAACCGTACTTTTCGCGGGCTTTAAGCGTTGAAAATGACAAAAGAGGCCATAAGAGACTACTTGTATGCGATGCGCGAACGTTGGCGGCGGAATCTTGCATGTACCCATTCGTAGTGCGAATGCCGTTCTTCCTTCCGGGGGAACTCAAGGCTCCGTTCCGTGCTATCGTCTGATCGTGAGTTTGGTTCTCCTTTCCCTCGGGTTGGCCGCTGCCGGCGCCATGCTTCAGACGCGTGTCTTGGATCACGATTGGCTTGTCGAGCCTATCGCCGACCACGCAAAGATGGTCGTCCGGGCTCCGAATGAGATCGCCCTTGAAAATGGGCTCATTCGCCGAACATTCCGCCTCGCGCCAAATGCCGCGTGCATCTCGCTAGATAATCTGATGACCGGCGAAGCGATGCTGAGGGCGGTCAAGCCCGAAGCGGAGTTAGAGATCGACGGCAAGCCCTACAATGTGGGAGGGCTCGACGGTCAGCCCGACCTCGCCTTCCTCAGGCCCGAATGGTTGGGGAAGATGACGGCCGACCCAAATGCTTTCCGTTATCAGAAGTACGACTATGGGGTGGTTCAGGCGCCCATCCGCTGGAAGCGAGTCCGCCACGCCGGGCAGACCGTCTGGCCGCCTAAAGGAGTCTCGCTCACTTTCGAGTTCACCCACCCAAGCCTGCCTGGGATCACGGTGGACGTTCGTTATGAGATGTACGACGGCATCCCGTGCATGCTGAAGCAACTCATCGTGAAGAATGACTCAGACCATGCAATACGGCTGAACTCCTTCAAGTCAGAGATCCTTGGAGTGGTCGAAGCGGAGTCCGAGGTTGACTCGTTCAGCAACTGGAACCTGCCCAATATCGACGCCTACTCGGATTTCTCGTTCGCGGGCATGACGGCGACTGGTGCGAACAAGGTGATTCGTTGGGTGACCGATCCGGCGTACGAATCCCAGGTCAGCTATAACCTGGAAACCCCGTGCGTGCTAGAAAGTTCGCCGCCGATCGGTCCGAACTTCCTGCTGGCGTCTGGATCAGTCTTCCGAAGCCACCGAACATACGAGCTTGTTCACGATTCGTCCGATCGGGAACGAAAGTCGCTCGCCACGCGAATCTTGTTCCGCACATTTGCTCCGTGGTCCACCGAGAACCCGATCATGCTGCATCTGACGACGACCGACCCGGTGAAGGCTCGCCTCGCCATGGATCAAGCGGCCGAGTGCGGATTCGAGATGGTGATTTTCAGCTTTGGCAGCGGATTGGATGCCGAGGACGTCTCAGATGACAACATCGCCAAGTACAAAGCCTTTGCCGACTATGCCCACGGCAAGGGGCTCCAGATTGGATGCTATTCGCTCTTGGCAAGCCGGCATATCGACGACGAGAACGATGCGATCAATCCCAAGACAGGCAAGCCGGGCGGCTTGATTTTCGGCTACTCACCTTGCTTGTTGAGCCGATGGGGAATTCAGTATTTCAAGAACGTGAAGACGTTTTTGGAGAAAACGGGCTTTGATTTGCTCGAACATGACGGAAGCTATCCGGGTGACCCCTGCGCATCGACCACCCATCCGGGGCACGAGGGGCTGCTGGACTCGCAATGGAAGCAATGGCAGGTGATCGCGGACTTCTATGCGTGGTGTCGCGAGAAGGGAATTTTCCTCAACGTTCCAGACTGGTACGTGCTGGCAGGCTCAAACAAGACCGGCATGGGATATCGCGAGACCAACTGGTCTCTACCTCGCGACCTCCAACCGATCCACGCCAGGCAAAACATGTACGATGGCACTTGGTTCAAGGCGCCGTCGATGGGTTGGATGTTCGTTCCATTGACCGAGTACCACGGTGGCGGAGCGGCCGCGACGATCGAACCGCTCAAAGACCACCTCCAGGTCTATGGATTGCACTTGGCCAGCGCCTTTGGGTTCGGCGTTCAAGCCTGCTACCGCGGTCCGAGGCTGTACGACAGCCCCCAAACCAAGGATCTCGTCATCAAGTGGGTCACCTGGTTCAAGAAGCACCGTGAGATCCTGGAGTCAGACGTGATCCACGTGCGCCGGGCGGATGGACGGGATCTTGATGTCGCCCTACACGTCAATAGCCGCATCGCCGAGCATGCGCTCGCCGTCGTCTACAATCCTACCGACCACGCCATCACGAAGGAGTTGATCCTCCCCTTGTACTACTCAGGTTTGACCGGCCAAGTGGTCGTGTGGGACGACACAGGAAACGGTCATAACGAGCGCCTCGACCGCTCGTACCGTTTGAAACTAAAGGTCTCAGTCCCCGCAATGGGAGTTGCGTCCTACGTGATCAAGCGGGGAACTTAGCCTTGCTACGGGTTTATGAATTGAGGTTCTTCTGCTTCCTCAGCCGGAACTGCCGACTTTAGCTTGGCGATCTTGGCCTCGAATGCGGTGAGGTTCCTGCCCTGCAAGTTGACCGGTTGGCCCGTGAGCATGGCGGCGAGCGCCTCGCATTCGCCCTTGCTGAAGGCAACCGAACCTAGGATATGTTCTTCGAAGGCCTCGTAGGCGATTGGGGCGACCGCCTTTGCGCAGACGGCCATTGCTTCGGCAAACGCTCTGATCTCGTACTGCGCGTGAGCATCCATGCGCAGGCGCAAGAAGTGGAAGAGATTGTGGAGGTCGATCTGCCAATACCACTCGGTATATAGGCTGAGCGGAAGGTTGTTTCGTGCCAACTCGCGGGCAACGTTGAATTCGAGGAGCTTCTCGTAGGTTTGATAGACCGCCGTTTGTTCTTCGCTGAACAGTCGGATGATCTCCCGCTCTTGGTCTGGCGAGAAGCGGTCTTCGCTGCGGCCCTGTTTGTTGTTTTCGCTTTGCGGTCGAATCTGTTCGGGCGCCGGCACATAGAACTCGTCTTTCATGACCGAATAGCGTCCGGAGATCTCGTTCAGCCTTGCAGTTCGATGGCGTACCCACTGACGCGCCACGAAAATCGGCATTTTCGTGTGAAACGTAAGCTGTACTTGCTCGAACGGGCTCGTATGCCAGTTCTTCATGAGATAGTGGATGAGCCCACGATCCTGGCGATAGCTCTTGGTCCCGGATCCGTAACTGACTCTGGCGGCCTGGACGATCCTCTCATCGCCACCCATGTAGTCCACGAGCCGGACAAACCCCTTGTCAAGGACCTTGATCTCCTGATCCAGGAGGGCTTCCGCTTGTTCGACGATGATACGTGGCATAGGGCACTAAAACAGACGGGCCGGCGACCATTTCCGGTGCCGAAAGTCGATTATTCGTGCCAGATCCGGGACGAGTTGTCGATATGCCATTTGCCGATGGCAGCTTCATAGAGATACGGTGTCGTGTACAAGCTCGCGCCGGTCGGATAGACGCCCAAATCCTTCAGAGTCTTGGCCCAGTGGCCAGTTTCACCGCGGTATTTCTGCTGAGCGCGGTAGATCTCCATGAGCGCGACTCGCTCTTCCGAACCGGGAAGTGCATGAACCTCGCCCTCACCGAACGGCTGGTTCGTAAACTCGAGCAGGCCCCAGGTTTCTGGGCGGTGCATATCGACCACCCCTTGAGGTGACCAGACCCAGTTGTCCTCGCTCAATCCGCGAACCTTGTGGTATGCGCCTCCGACAATTTCGATGTGCCACTCGACACGCGAAAAGTTGATCCGCCATTGGTCGCCTTCGCGAGGCGGGCATGGCTTTCCGGCGATCTCGCCGAGAGCGTGCCAGGGAAATGCCACCTCCACGCTCCAACCTCGATCGGTGTCAGTTGGATCGTTGAGCGTCCCGTCGACATGCACCGCCGATTTCAGCCCATGAATGTCCCACCCGGTCACCGCCGGTCCGCCGTCTCGATAGGCCTTGATCAACAAGAGATCCCAAACCGTGTTCAGGGCGTTCATTTCGAACTCGGCATAGAGCTGGTTGTCGCCGTTCGGATCGATGAAGATCTCAAAATCGGGATCGTGGAAGATCACGGAATCCCGCTCGGTCAGCGTCGCCCAAACATGCGGCTCTTCCAGTTCGGCTCCGACGAAAAGGAACTCGTCGTTCCAGAGCATCTTCGCTCTCGTCTTAAAACGGGGGGCAGGCTTGGCATCGCCTTCGATATCCACGAAGTAATCCGTCCATGCTGCCTCAGTCCAAGGCGACTTATCCAGGCGGCCATTTAGCTCAAACGACTTCGGTGTCTTGTGGCAAAGGTAGGTTCTCATCCGTCATTTCCTTATAGCCGGTTTGCCACGGAGAAAACCAACAAAACAGACCGTTCGATCGAATTCCAGGATCAACCTATCGGTTTTGTCGACTGGTCTGTGCCGAGGCTATCCGCCGTGACCTCGGCGCTTCGAAGCCGAGCCGCTTTTGCCATCACGAGACTGCCCGCCAGTCGGGTGGCCGACTTGTTTCGATCCGGAGCCGACTGATCGTCCTTGGCGGATGCCATTACTCAACGGCCCACGGTCAAGTAACCCGCCATCCATTCTTCGCACTGGCGTTATACCAGTAGACGGGCTTCTGGATCGGTTGGCGTCTGAAGCACGACCTGGCGAGCTCCGACGGTACGGACTCGAATCTGCCGTGGAACCGGTCCGTGATCGGATGTAGGGCGAGGCGCCTCGATTCGACGACGCGTGAGCCGAGTCCGAACGATGGGTTCGGTTGGCATTCGCATACCGACTGGACGCTTCGGAACGCAGTGTTCCTCGATGCGGGGCCTGGCCTGGCGATGCTCCGTTGTACCGGCTGTACTTGCTTCCCCCTCCTCGTCGGATTCCGGTGGATCGGTTGCTGGACGAGGGGCCGGAATGACTCACCGCGGCGGCTCTGGCAGAGGGAATGAGGGTTCTGCCGGCGGGAGTGCTAAACCGAGCGACGGATCCAGGCAGGGCCGCCCGAAATACGGGACGTTGCATCACCTCGGAAGGCGGTCTAGCGGAAACGAATGAGCGGCCAGGCGTAATCGCGGCAAACGTTGGTCGTACCGCCGATGGGCCAAACACGGGCGTTCTTCCCCGAGAAGCGATCATCGTTTGACCACGCGCGAAGATCGTCCGATCTGAGTTTGTTCCGCTCTGGAAACGTCCGCGACCGGCAAACCCGGCGGTCGTGGTTCGAGTGATCGCAAAGGCAGACCTACCGTAGAAAGGCATGAAGCGGGACCCGTTGACGAATTGCCGGTGGCTAAAAAGTCCGTCAACTCGATGCGAATCGAATCCCCCATGGTATCGGTTGACGTAGACGTTGTCCCATGGCCGGGCTGCGAAGTAGCGACTCGTGCCTGGGCAATAGCAGGCCGCTCCGCCGATGCCAAAGGAGAAGAACCAGCTTCCGACCCTTAGTCCCGCCGAGACGTCCGGGTAGAACACCTCCGCCGGCGCCAAAGGACACCAAGCCACGGCTCCGTTATAGGTGCAGAAATCGACGACGGCCGGCGACCAGAACTGATACCTCGGACCGGGACACCAGCCCCATCCGTAGGAAGCGTGGATCCACGTTCCGTAATGGTAGGGGGCCCACCCCCACGGTTCATCGCCGACCCAAGTCCACCCAAACGGATCGACCCAGACCCAGTGCCCATCGTGATACGGCCGCCATCCGACGTACGCGACGTTCGGGTACCAAACGTGCCCGTATTGAGGGTCGGAGCGCCAGACTCCGTACGCATCGAGGTCGCCAGCACATATCGAGATATTGCTGGGCACATACGATGCGTGGCGATCGAATGCCGAATCGCGACTGTCGCAGTAGTTGTCCCAAATGTCAGGCGCGGGAGCGCCGAGGATTCGGAACGGGCGGTTGGAATCGGCGACGTCCACATATTCGCCTCGGCGAAGCGTGGCGGCGCCTTGGTAGCCATCAATTTGGCATTCGCCCCTGCGAACTGCGACCTCAACATCAGAGTCACACCCGACGCGGAGCTTTGTGGTTCCGCTAGCTTTGATCGAAATCTTTGGCGTGTCTACCTGGAACGTCGACTCGCGGTTAGTTAACGTCATGGAGGCCAGGCCGACATTGAGCTTTATTTCGGTGAACTCACCCCTTGAGTCGCTGTACGTTGTCAACAACTCGGCAATCGTTCCACTACCAAAGCGTACTCGGCTGCCATCGTCAAACTGGATTTCGGCGCGTCCACCCGTATTCACCCAGATCTCGGCGCCTTGACGAAGCGGAAGATTTGTCGATGCGTTCGACCAGTCGACGTTCTCGCTTGGACGCCAGTTCGCGCCGCCTTGAATGTAGGATATTCGGGCCATCCGGACCGGCCCCGCTGAGGCTTGATTATCCTGGGAAGATAAGTCTTTTTGGGTGTATCGATACCCGCCCTGGGCCGAACCTGACATCGGAAGGCCAGCTGCCAAGATGGCGAGCGACAACCTAAAAGCCGTGTCGATTCCTACTGGCCCCATAATAAGCTGCGACGCACAGGCTACCACTCGGGTTCCTAGTCACAGCTTATCGGATTGAGACCAAGAGGGTTCCTTAGGGATTCTTCAGGAACCCTCGTCTAGACCTATTCCGCGATCAATTCGAATTGATGCGGTACGGGTTTGGCAGCCGCGTGCTGCAGCCGGATCAACTCATCTTCCGCCTTCGCGAAGGCGTTCATCGAGGGATTCATCTCCTTGGCGGGCATATGGCCGAGACTGAACTCGAGCTGTCTCCAGATGAAGTACCGAGTTTGGGTTCGGTCGCCGGTGATCGCGAATGCATCGCTCGCTTGCCTGTTCATCGGAGTGCTCCATTGGGCCAGATTGATGCCCTCCGCAAGGTCGCCGGATGAGAAGTCGCCGACCTTTGTGCCGTCGATCGATAACTTGTACTTGCCGTCGGCAAGACTCGTGATTCGAAGCGTCTCCTGGTTGAGTGCGCGGTCGAAATCGGAGGAAGCAAGAACCAGCTTGGTCTCGGCATTTCCTCGATCCAGCGGGAACGGAAGGCTGTTCTCCCTGCTCGTCCACGTCAGGGCCGGTCCCGTCTTGACGTTGCTTACCGAGGCGTTTTCGGCGTGATTGGCTCCGGTTTTCGCATCGATTTCAGTGCTCGATACGAGAGAGGGTGCGTTCCATGACTTGAGGATCGCTTCCGCCATGATCAAATGTCCGGCGGCGCTTGGGTGAACGCGATCGGGGATGATCTTCGCAGCGGTGGCCGGGTCCTTCTCCTTGGCGGAGGTGAGCATGTCTACGACCGGCGTGTTCAAATCGATTGCGCCGTACCCGTTCTTCTGGGCAAGTTCGCCGACCAACTCGCCGTATCGGCGCAAGACTCCGTTATATCCTCCAGGGAACGATGGGTCGCGGGTGACGTCGTCGAATGGCGACGGCTTGATCAGGAATAGCCGGGCATTCGGCGCCTTCTTCTTCGCTTCGTCCACGATGTGCTCGAATCCGGTGCGGTAGGTGTCGAAGATCGATTGGTCGAACGGACGATACGATCCGTCGTTCATACCGAGCATGACAGTCACCACCGTCGGCCGACGCGAGAACAGATCTCTCGGCAATCGTTGGTCGACGCCACCCATCCAACCTCCGGTGACCCGGTCTCCTCCCACTCCGGCGTTGAAATACCGGACGTTCAATTCGGGGAAGCGCGTCAGGACATACGTTTCGACGAAAGTCGTGTACGGGGAATTGTCGGTGATCGAGTCTCCGTAGAAAACCACGCGGTCTCCGCCATGGAGAGCAAAGTCAGACGCATTACAGCATTGGGCGCCTATCGTGAGAAGCGCGATAGACGAGAGGGTCGCCTTCTTGTTCATCTTGTCCTCAGTCTAGCCCGTGCTCGCCGAATCTGCCGCATCCCTTGCCGCATATCGTCGTACTGCATCCGGGAACGGGTGTTTGAGCTAACATCCTTGAATTGCCAACCATGATCAGTCGCTTTTTTCTCGGCGCCTTGCTCCTTTCGATGACGGGCCTTGCCCTGGCCCAAGACGTGAAAATCAAGAAGTACGTCCTTCCCAACGGCATGAAGGTCATCCTCCACGAAGACCACTCGTTGCCGGTGGCTACCGTCAATATCTGGTACTACGTCGGCTCCAAGGATGAGCCCGAACATCGGTCCGGCTTCGCGCACCTATTCGAGCACCTAATGTTTATGGGCACGGATCGAGTGCCGACCGGGCAGTACGACAAAATCATGGAAGGTGGAGGCGGTTCAAACAACGCTTCGACTGCTGAGGATCGGACAAACTACTTTGACTCCGGACCAGCCAATCTGCTGCCAACCCTGCTGTGGCTCGAAGCCGATCGCCTGGAGGACCTGGGGCGAACGATGACGCAGAAGAAGTTGGATCTCCAGCGCGACGTCGTCAAAAACGAGCGCAGGCAGAACACGGAGAATACGCCGTACGGCAAGGCATACGAAACGATCAACGGATTGATGTACCCGTCGACTCACCCGTATCACACAAGTGTGATCGGAAGCATGGAGGATCTGGACAACGCCTCGGTGAAAGACGTGCAGGCGTTCTTTGGAACCTACTACGTTCCAAACAATGCTAGCCTCGTTGTAGCTGGAGACTTCCGTGCTGCCGAGATCGAACCGCTGATCGCTCAACTGTTTGGGTCTTTGCCGAGGAGGAACGACGTCCCTCGAAAGGCGACTCCGGCGATCGTGCCCCAGGGCATTCGGCGCATGACGCTGGTCGATCAAGTCCAGGCGAGCAAGACGATCATGGTTTGGCATAGCCCGGCCGCCTATCGAGACGGCGATGCGGAGATGAATTTGGCTGCGTCCATTTTGAGCGGTGGGCTATCGAGCCGGCTCTACCAACGGCTTGTGGTCAAGGACAAGCTCGCGACCGACGTGAACGCCAATCAAGGCGATCAACTGCTCGGATCGCTGTTTACTATCGACGCCACCTTGGCCCCGGGCGCCTCGCAAGACGCGCTTGAGCATGACATCGACGATGAGGTCGAGCGGTTCGCCAAGACCGGACCTACTACCGAGGAACTCAAACGTCAATCTGCCACCCTCGAGTTTCAGACGCTGTCGAGTCTGCAGTCCATTGACTCGAAAGCAGACAAGCTGAACGAGTTCGAGTACTACTTGGGCGAGCCAAACTCGTTCAAGCGCGTGCTTGACATGTTCCGAGCGGCGACGCCGTCCTCCGTCAAGCAAGTGGTCGCCCGAACCCTGGATTTACGGAACCGATTGATCCTGAGGGTGGTCTCTGAGAGCGCAAAGCAGGATTCAAACCCGCGAAACACCCGTCCGGCTGTGGGAGGTGTGGCGCCGTTCGATCCACAATCGCCGACCGAAACAACTCTGTCCAACGGAATCAAGGTCTTCTTCTGGCATCGGCCGGAACTTCCCTTGATGTCGGTGGGGGCGTTTTTCCGTGGCGGAGCCGATCTGGACGATGCCAACAAGGCGGGAAGCGCCAGCATGGCGGCCGACATGCTGACCGAAGGCGGTGCGGGAAGCCGGGATGCGCAATCCTATTCGAAGGCGCTCGACTTGCTTGGAGCGCAGGTTTCGGTATCCGCCGGGCACCAGAACTCGACTGCGCGTCTATCCGTTATTGCCGGCAACTTCGACAAGGCGCTTGACCTGCTCTCGGATGCTCTGATGCGCCCGAAATTCGATCCGAAGGAGTGGGCGCGCGTGCAGCGGGTAACCGCGACTGGGCTCGAGCAGGCAAACGACGACCCATCGACGGTTGCGTCCAAGGTATCGGCGCGTGAGTTCTTTGGCGCCGATCATCCCTATGGACGCCCGGTGTCTGGAACGCCTGCTACTATCAGGAGCCTGACGACCGATGACCTGCGCAAGGACTATGCCAGGGTTTTTCAACCGTCCAACATGGCCTTGTTTGTGGCAGGCAGCCTCGACGAGGGGCAAACGAAAATGGCCTTGGAGAAAGTATTCGGAAAGTGGAAAGGAGTTGCGGCGGCGAGCCCAGTGCCGACCTATCCGAAGCCGAGTAATGATCGCTTGAGGGTAGTCGTCGTGGACAAGCCGGGAGCGGTCCAGACGGTGGTCCGCTTCGTCTTCCCATCCACGGACGCCTCGGACCCCAACCGGCTGAAGCTCTCTGCGCTCAGTCTGATTCTTGGCGGCAGCTTTACCAGCCGGTTGAACTCGAACCTCCGAGAGGATAAGGGCTATACCTATGGCGCCGGGTCTCAGTTCGTGTTGGAGCCCCATATCGGCTACTTGGTGGCATCCGCCGACGTTCGTGCCGATGTGACGGGCGCGTCGATCAAGGAATTCCTGAAGGAGTTTGCGAAGATCAGGACCCGGGACGTGACCGACGCCGAAGCATCCAAGGCCGATAGCAGTCTGCGGACCGACATCATTCAATCGCTGACTGGACTCGAAGGAGTCGTTAGCCGGGCGATGTCGCTCTATGCGCGAGATCTTCCTTTCACGTCGATTCGTTCCGATCTCGCATCGATCGCGGAGATACGGGCCACCGACATCAATGCGCTGGCAAACGAGTCCATACCACTTGAGAAGGCACTATTGGTTCTCGTGGGAGATAAGTCGCAGATCTTGGGGCAACTTGAAGGGCTTGGTTTGCCGGCGCCTGTCGAGGTCAAGCCGTGACAAAGGGCAACTGCGCGCAGCTTCGATTTCTGGCTTAGCATGTACGTTCCGAACTACATTCCGGAGCCAGTCGAAGTGCCGGGGAACATCACCGAAGAGAAGTATCCGCTAAGGATAGCCTTCGTTCGAAAGGTGGCGCTCTATTACCTTGCGAGCGTTTGCGGAACCGCAGCTCTGTCGTTTCTCGGCTTTCCCCATGCTGGCATCGGCTTGCCGGTCGTTGCGGTCGCGATCTGTCTTTTCGGTCTCGACCTTTTGCGGATTGCAATCCGCGGGAAACCGTCGGAGGCAAGGGTGTCGGTTCTGTGTCTCCCGCCGGCGCTGATCCTGTCTGCATGGGTCATCCGGGAGATTCGGCTGGAGGGCATGCCGACGAGTGAGTACGTTGTCGGTGCCGTCAGTATCGTGCTCTACACGTACTTGAGCGGCCGGGATTTCAGCTTCGTCGGGTGCTGTCTGCTTTCGTTGATCGCATCGAGCGCGGTGGTGGCAGGAATGTCCAGCGCGTCGAATCTCGATCGGTGGCATGCGTCGTTCGCCCTTGGCACGAACGCCCTGTTCGTTTTCTATGTCGTGTATGACCTGGCGTCGTTAATGGCGCGACGCCGGCGTGGCGAGGAGTTGGCGGCGGTGGTCGACCTCTATCGCGACGTGTTCAACTTCTTCGGCTATGCGGTCCGCATCGTCAAGCATTGGCGCAAGCACCGAATCTGGACGAACCGGTAGTCAGCGCCCTTAACCTTGTAAAATCGCTGCGATGACCGATGCGCAGATCCACGCCGACGTTCTGAACCAGGCGCTACCCTATATCCAGGCCTTTCGAGGTCAGACATTCGTCGTGAAGTACGGTGGAAGCGCCATGCGCGATCCGTCGCTGATGCAGGGAGTGATTCGAAACGTCTTGCTGCTGCACCTCGTGGGAATTCGGTCGATCCTTGTACACGGCGGAGGGCCGGAAATCGACTCGTGGCTAGTCAAGCTTGGAATCGAAAAGAAGACGCTTCACGGATTGCGCGTTACGGATCAGGAAACGATGGATGTCGTTGAGATGGCGTTGGCCGGCCGGGCGAACAAGTCGCTAGTCGCTGAAGTGCAACGCGCGGGAGGAAAGGCGATCGGCCTATCCGGCAGGGATGCAGACCTACTTGAGGCAGAAGCGCTATCCGATGAGTACGGCCGGGTCGGCACGGTGACGAAAGTGAACGCGGAGGTCCTTACGGTTGCGACCGAAGCCGGATTCATTCCAATCGTCTGCAGTGTTGCGACGGACAGCGACAAGCGTGCCCTCAATGTGAATGCCGATAGCGCGGCTGCCGCGATCGCCGCCGCCGTCGGCGCATCGAAACTCATCCTCCTCACCGACACGAACGGGGTGCTTGCGGACAAGAACGATGTCGACTCCACGATCTCTCGTCTGTCCAAGGCGGAAGCCCAACGGATGTTGGACAGTGGCGAGGCCGATCGCGGGATGATCCCCAAACTGGAGGGAGCCATTCACGCGATCAACCAGGGCGTTTCGGCGGTTCACATGATTAACGGAGGATTACCCAACGCGCTCCTTGTCGAGGTGTTCACTCATGCCGGCATCGGGACGATGATGTCGGAGTAAAGGGCCTATAGGGGCTTCAATCCGCCAGTTAGTCCTGAGACATCGGTCCACTCGTAGTCGCCCGCATACCGGTTGTGCGAGCCGCCTTGGCAAATCGACGTACGGCCAACTTTCATGGGCGTGTTAAGTACGGTATGGGAGTGGCCTCCCAGGATCACGTCGATTGATTGGCATCGCTCGGCCAATTCGACGTCCTGGCGATTTCCGATATGGGACAGACAGATCAACAGATCGACGCTCGGCCGCAAGGCTCCAGCGAGTTCGATGGCGGTTTGGACCGGAGGATCCCAAAGGTAAGCGCTGGCCGCGCGGGTCGCCATTCGTTCGGTAACCATGGGCACCATGACGCCGATTACCCCGACCTTCACGCCCTCGACGGCCAGCAGAAGACTTCTGTTCAAGGGACGCGTGCCGTCCTTCTTTCGAAGGTTGCCGCAGAGAATCGGGTGCAGTGCCCCAGCGATTTTTGCCTCGAATGCTTTCTCCAAGACATGGGTCTCGCGGTTACCGAGGACGCTAGCCGTACAGTGGAGTCGGTCCAGCAGTGGCCATGCAGCTTCGGGCTTCAAGGGGATGCCGAGATTGCCAGTCTTGATCACGTCGCCGGAGTCGAAATATAGATCCGATTCGGCTCGCATCCGGCACAATGTTTCGAAACGGCCCTCGTCGAGAGTGCCGTGCATGTCGTTGGTGTGGAGAATTCTCAGACGCACGCTGCAGTCATTGTGCCACCTTGCCGGCGTATATCCTATTGCGCCCTCGCACAAACGATGGGGCGCTATCGGCTATATTTGGAACGAATCATGAAGAAGACAATGTCCCTAACCGTTCTCGCACTAGCTGTGGTCGGCCTCGCTTCTGCGCAGTCAACCACCAAGACCACGACCAAAGCCCCATCAACGATCAGTTGCGCCGTTATGAGCGTCAACAAAGTCAACATCGCCAAGGCCACCGCCAAGCACATGTTTGCCGACTACAAAGGTCGACGCTACTTCTTCTGCTGCGGCGGCTGTCCGGCTGAGTTCAAGAAGGACCCGGCCAAGTTCTCCAAGTCCGCGAGCATCCCAACTCCGAAAGCTGCCGCGACCAAGAAATAGTCGTCATTGAAAAAGAAAAGAGCCCGGCTCCTGAAGGAGCTGGGCTGTTTTCTTTAGGCGATGTTCGCCGTTACTTCGGCTTGGTGTTGGTCTGCTGGACTGCAGTCTTTGCCGTCGTACTCGCGATGTAGTTCATTCGATTGCTAACGCCGTCGATCAATAGCATCAAGACAAAGAACGCGGTGCCCAGGATCAGCGTCAGTCGCGACATGAAGTCGTCGAAGCTGGCTTTGCCTTTGAACGTCGTGCGGATGCTGCCTCCTCCCGACATTGCATCACCTTTACCGGTCACCAAGACGAGAAGGCCGAACACGATGGCGACCATTAGAGCCAAGAATAGGAGAATGTTATAGGCAACCTGCACGTGAACGTTTGACCTCGAATCGATTAGTATACCTAGAAGCCCAAATTGTCCAGCCCGGGAAGGTCGAGTTGAAAGAGCAGCATGACCCCTTTGAGGGCCAGTATCGCCAACGAACTTCCCGCGATGACCTGCAACATTCCGCTATTCCAGATGCGAACGGGAATGTTTGCCGTTGATGCATGGGCGGTCGAGAACTTCTGAATCAACTCGTTTCCAGCTTTGATGCCACTACGTAGCTGGGCCGCATTGGGTTTCTTTGTCGTCAAGTACTGCTGAACGAGCGATCCAAGCGGTCTCCACGAGAAGAGTGTAAGAATGGCGGCAACCAACCACCGGGTGCTCTCGGACGGCCCCCACGGGATCAGTTCGATCGACAGGAACATGAACATCGCGACCGCGATGTTCGTCCCGCAGCGGGGATGGACGCGAGGCATCCGCGAAACGACTTCCGGAGTGAGAGCCTCGCCACGTTCCATTGCATGAACGACCATGTGCTCGGCGCCGTGGGTTCCGGACAGTGGGAGTAGGCGAAGACCCACCATGAAAGCGGCATAGGGAATGATCTGAGCGAGCGCAATGCGCAAGTATTCCGGTAGCGGAAGCCGGTCGACCAGGCCAACGAGTGGGTGGGTAACGACGATGCACGCCGCTAGAACCAAGAACATCAGCGCGCCGGTCGCCATGATCGCCCAGTGCCCAACCCCACCTTTGAGGCTGCCATTTGTCAGGTAGACCCCAAATGGCGTCGCCATGCCGCCAACCATATGGGGGCGCTGCAGCACTCGCCTTCTGGGGAAAAGGTCGGACGGGCACAAGACGCCCATGACGTGCCCCAAGTCGTCTACGACCACAAGAGTGTGGTTCTGAAAGTCGTCGAAGCGGCGTAGGGCTTCCGACCCCGTCGCATAAGGCTGAATCGTCTGTGCTTCAGACAGGATCGAACGGCAAGAAGCCTGTAGGTCGATCGATTCGGCAGCCGCTTGTACAAGGCGTTGCTCGTCGATAACGCCTACCAATCTTCCATGTTCGACAACCGGCAACAAAGGCACGCCATTTCTTTGGAGTTCCTGAAGCGATCGCTCGATGGAGTCTTCAGGCGCAATCGTGAGCGTCGGCCTCATTAGATGGCCGACTGGAGCTACCAGCGCCAGAGGCGGAGTGCCTCCAAGCGTTTGCAGGTTTTGAGAACTCACGTGTTTAATCTACGAACGGCGACGGGTAACGTGCCAGACAAATCCTACGTCCAAGCGAAGATCGTCGAGCGAGTTACAAGTTGGGCGCTTATCAAGTTAACATTATGTCGTAGTGGCGAAACACCGGCATGTCACAATGTTCGGAATGGGCGGTCGGCCCTAGGAGCAGCAATATTGGCGGTTGATACAAGCGATTTTAAAAACGGAATGCACTTTTATCTGGACGGCGACGTGTACACGATCGTCGAGTTCCAGCATGTCAAGCCGGGAAAGGGCGGAGCGTTCGTTCGAACTCGTCTGCGAAAGCTGAAGAGCGGACAGATGCTGGAGAAGACCTTCCGATCGGGCGAGCGTGTAGAGCCCGCATTCGTCGAAAAGATCAAGATGCAGTACCTGTTTCGGCAGGGCGCCGAAATGGTCTTGATGGATTTGGACACATATGAGCAGATTCCGATTGGTGAGGAATCCCTTGGGCCTCAAGGCAAGTATCTGAAAGAGGATATGGAGATCGTCGCCTTGTCGGCCAACGGAGAGATCCTGGGCTACGAGTTGCCGAACTTTGTAGAATTGGAGATTGCCGAGACAGATCCTGGCTTCAAAGGGGACACGGTAAGCGGTGGAAGCACAAAACCGGCGAAACTAGAAACCGGCGCAACCGTCAATGTGCCGTTCCACCTCAATGTTGGCGATATCATTAAGGTCGACACTCGCACCGACACGTACCTAGAACGCGTCAAGAAATAGAACCATGAGTTTAGGCGGCAGAGACCTGTCAGAGACGCTAGAAGAGTTCTTGGGCCTATGTGCGAGAGCCATCTTCTACTTGGGGGCACTTGTCGTCCTCATCTCGACGGGTCTTCTCGTCTACACGTGCGTCGCAATAGGTAGCGACACCTCAAACGTCGGTCAAATGGCAGACGCTGTCCGAAACGTCGGCATTTTCCAAAAGATGCTGGTTGTGGGCTTGGTCGGCGTCGGAATTGGATCGAGCTATCTATTCTGGGGAGCGGAACTGCTTGGCGCGATCCAGATCATGGGAGCCGCCGCTCTCTATTTCGCCCCCCTTTACCTCCCATCCATCATTGGCGACAAACAAACGGATGCCACAAAAGAAGCGTATAGCGCACTACAGTTGGGTGGCACGACGATCGGCGTCATTGGACTCTTGGTGGTCATCGCCGACGTGGCGATTCGTATCCAGCAACGGATGAAGACCGGCGCCAAAGCGGATCAACTCAAGTACGGGAAGGGAATCAAGGAAGAAGCCGAACGGCAAAACGTTTTGCTTGGCAAGTGCTGGCAATTGCCTTTCTGCAGGAAATTCGTTCGCGAACGGTGCCCGATCTATCTGTCCAGGCGGACGTGTTGGAAGGAACTCGTCGGCTGCATGTGCGAGGAGCAAGTAATCCGTGGGGCCATGGAAAACAAGCCGATCCCCAAGGACGAACTTTTGGCGGCGAACTACATACCGCACAATCACAAGCTCACTGAGGCTCAAAAGAAAGAGAGATGCTACAGCTGTATCATTTACAATGAGCATCAGAAGCATAAGTACAAGATTATGATGCCGGCCACGGTGCTCACCTTCGTCGGAGTTTGGGTGGGACTCCATGGTCCGTTGGTGGAGGCGGTCACCGCATTGTGCGAGAAGATCAACGTCGTCGTACACGGTGCGACATTGGGACATTCCGGGAACTTCAAACCACCGGAGTTCTTCGTTGAGTCGATGCTGGGCGTCTTTATGGTTATCGGCCTGACATACGCGATGAAGGTCATTGAGTTCGCCTGCTTCAAGATCAAGATCTAATGCGGGGCGAATCTCAGGCAGTTCTCGTAATCGATGGAAACCACGGAGAAGGCGCAGGGGCGTTGGTGCGCACGTGCCTTGTCATGTCGACTCTGACCCAACAGGGTGTTCGAATTCAGAATGTTCGCGGGGCATCGAAGTTTCCTGGACTGGATGTCGAAGACCTAACCCTTCTGAGGGCCCTTGCAGTTGTGTGCCGGGCGGAGACCGTTGGCGCCGAAGTCGGATCCGATGTCTTGACATTCCTCCCTACGGCACGGCCATCCGGCTATCAAGGCGACATCCTTTCCCTTCGTAACGAAATGAATCGGGGAGCCAACGCCCTCGTCGTTCTCGGCTCCCTGTTGCCTCCTTTGGCTCGTAGCGGCGTTTACTCAAGCCTTAACGTCGATGGCGAGACCTATGGGAACAACGCAATCAGTTACGACTACTTCACTAATGTGACCCTGGCAGCATTCAGAAAGATCGGACTGTACGCATTTCCTCGAATGGTGACAGCCGGATTTGGACGGGAATCTCGCGGCTTACTGTCAATCGATGTTGAGCCAAGCGCCCTGAAAGGTATCGAATGGACGGATCGAGGATCCTTGGAGTCGGTAAGCGCAGTGGTCGCCACCAGTTCCATACCGAGTAGCGTAGGTGAACGCATCGTCGCTCACCTACGGACTCTCGCTCAAAACACCGGCTTGCCCATGGTAGCCCGCCATGTCGAAGTGGAGGCTCGTGGGCCGGGGGCATTCGTGACGACATGGGCACAGTACCAGCGCGGAATCGGCGGAGGCACTGCAATGGGCGCCCGAGGCATCCGCGGAGAAACTTTGGCTCAGCTTGCCTTCGAAGAGCTTTTTGACTGGATGTCGGGAGCCGCAACAACTGATCCGTACCTTGCCGATCAGGTCCTCCTGCCACTGGTATTGGCAGAATCGCCCTCGACGTTCACCGTATCCAGGCTCACCCAGCGGTTCCTCACAATCGTGTGGGTTATCAAGCAATTCACTCCAATCCACCTAACCGTGCGCGGCACGGAAAACGGTCCCGGAACCGTTAGGATCGAACGGAGCTAGAATGCTCCGACGGATGATCTGTAAATGTCCAATCAGTCTGCCAACCGGGTAACTTGATCCGGTGCGCGCACCTGTAGTGGTTCTCTTTACGGCACTGGGCTCTTTAGCTTGTGCCGACCGTTTGATCGACATTCCCACCGCCCGTAAAATCGCCTACGACGACTACCGATACGAGTTTCGTGCGGAGCCCTATTCGAAGGGCGCATTCGAGCAATATCTTGGGATCGGCGTCGGCAAGTCCTTTGAATTGGATTTGCGGGGAGTTCAGGAGCAAGGAGAGCGGCAGATCGGCACATTTGATTTCGCTTACGACTTCATCGCCGCTATCCCCGGCGTTTCGCCCGGCATCAGCTTTGGTGTTCAGGACGCACAAGATCGGACCGACGAAGGCAGGAGATTCTACGCGGTAACGACCTTTCGGGAGCCCTTGCAGGCGATCAATGAGAGCGTCAAGTCCGATATTACCGTGGGCATTCAGTTCGGCCGCCTCGCCTCGCCGTTCGTCGGTTTTGAACTCCCATTCAGCCGCGAAGTCTTCCTGGTTGCCGAACATAGCGGCTACCGGATTAGCGCAGGCATAGAACTTCGCCCGGCTCAGAATGTGATCTTTCGCTACGTGGAACGAGGTACCCAGCCCGTGATCAGTCTAAGCCTGAGTTCGCGATTCTAAGCTTAAGCCCGTTCTCGGCGCAAAGGTCCACAATGCGTTTCTGAAGCTCGGCGGCAAAGATGTCACGGTTTTCCCGCTCGGACTTGCCAACTGCCAGTTGAGCATAGGTGAACGGACGGCCGTACGCCAGGGTGACCAAGTGCCGCCCACGTTTTGTCTTGCCCCGAGGCATGACGACGTTGGTACCGATAATGCCGACGGGAACGACCGGCACATTTGTTCGCTTAGCTAGCATCGCCACGCCACGGTTCAGTTCTTGAATCGTCTCGCCGTCGCCTCGCGTGCCTTCTGGGAAAATCAACACGGCCTCGCCTTCTTCCAACAACGCGATTGCCCTGCGGATCGACTCGGTGTCGGTCTCTCCCCTTCGTACAGGGAAGGAGCCCAACGATGTGATCAGGGCGCCGAACAGCTTGTGGTGGAACAGCTCTTCTTTTGCCATGAACCGCAGGCGTCTCCTGGTCCCGCATGCAACGGCGGGAGGATCGAGGTGGCTTATGTGAAGGGGGGCGACGATGACTCCCCCTTGAGACGGCATGTTCTCCGCCCCGACCGAGCGTATGCCACCATGGGTTTTGAAGTAAGCCGTCTTCACCAACCAGCGGATAAACGCGTACCATGTCGGGTGCTTGCCACTCATCGAATCGATTATGTCTTCAACCGTCTGGTATCGCCGACTAAACCGCCTTCAATGGACGATTCTGCTGATTGCTTGGATGGGATGGGTGTTCGACATCATGGACACCGCGATTTTCAATTTCGCAAAGGTTCCCATGATGACCGAGATGTTAGGAGCCGAGCGCTACCGGCAGATCGGACCCAGGATTGAGGGGCAGATTCAAACTTGGTTCCTAATCGGCTGGTCGATAGGCGGCCTATTTTTCGGCCTAATGGCTGACCGTTGGGGCAGGACGAGGACGTTGATCGTCACGATCCTGTCGTACTGCCTGCTTACCGGTTTGACTGCCCTATGCCGCACGCCGGAGCAGGTCATGGTGGCCCGCTTCCTGACTGCGCTCGGAATCGGCGGAGAGTGGGCGGCAGGCGCCGCTCTGGTTGCCGAGTCTTTGCCTGATGACTTGCGGGCAGGGGCGGCTGCCTTCCTGCAGAGCGCAGCTGCCTTCGGCCCCGTCTTCGCAGCACTTGCGAATCTCGGATTAGCCCATAACTCGTGGAGGGCATTGTTTGTCGTCGGAGTGTTTCCCGCGTTGATCTGCGTCGTCATTCGGTCACGCGTTCAGGAACCGGACCGCCGGATTGGCTCCGAACATAAACCAAGTCCGTTGGCAATGTTGGGTGAGTTGTTCGGCCGTCGCGAGCAGAGGAGAACGACCATCGTCGCGATGTTGATGGGCATTGTCGGCGTCACCGGTGCGGGAATTGCTCCCTTTTGGATTCCGAATCTGGTCCACGAGTCCAGCATCGGGCTCGCCGAAGCATTGGTTCGGGCACGAACGAGCCAAGCGACAATGGTGCTCCATATCGGCACTTTGGCCGGCGTGATGGCGTTTCCCGCGATTGCTGAACGCTTCGGCAGGAAGCCGGCATTCCTGGCCTTCTTTGCATGTAGCCCTGTTGTGACTGCGCTTGCTCTAGTAGGAGGAGCGAACTACCAGCGGTTGCTTTGGTTGATGCCGCTTGCCTCCTTTTTCTCGATCGGTGTCAGCGCGGGATTTGTCCTCTACTTTCCCGAGATCTTCCCGTCTCGGCTTCGCGCCACGGGGGCTGGGCTGGCCTATAACGTGGGGAGGATAATCTCGGCCCCGGTGCCGTGGATAATCGGAGCGGTAATGGGTGCGTTTGGCGGAAGCGCGGCGGCCGGCGTGCTGATCGCCAGCACCATCTATCTGGTGGGATTGGTTGCCGTGCCGTTTGGTCCCGAAACGAAAGGGAAGGCGTTGCCTGAGTAGTTAAGCCTTTCGTCTGGGCTAAGTCGTCTTGAACTATCGTGTTCCGGATTCCCATCGCGTATCTGTTGCTCGGGCTTATGGCGCCGAATCACAGAACCTTGACGCGGGTAACTCCGAAGGACCCCAAGGTGCGTTACATCGGGCGTTTCGATCGGGGAGACCCCGGCGGCCCCAAGTGCGCTTGGCCCGCCAGCGCAGTAGAGGTGGCGTTCCGAGGAACCGAGATGCGTGTCCGCATCAATGAGTCGGGTGAGGATGAACTCCAGGTAGTCGTCGATGGAACGGCCTCCCAGGTGCTGAAGCTCACGCCTGGCAACGCCACGTATATTGCCGTGGACGGATTGAACGACGGCCGTCACGACGTTCGACTGGTGAAACGGACGGAGGCCTTCGTGGGCACAACGCAGTTTGTCGGATTCGAGGTAGACGGAACGGTGCTCGCCCCTTCGCGGCCACGCCGGTCGATTGAAGTGATTGGGGATTCGATTAGTTGCGGATACGGTCTGGAAGCAAAATCGAGAGTCGAGCACTTCAGCATCGACACCGAAGACGCCTACATGACCTACGGGGCTCAAGCCGCACGTCAATTGGATGCCGACTTCGTGGACATATCTTGGTCGGGTAGGAAGATGTGGCCGGACAACACGATTCCCGAGGTCTATGGCCTCGCCATTCCGTCGGACAGGTCCAGTACGTTTGATTTCGGCACGCAGATTCCGAACGTGATCGTTATCAATCTCGGCACGAACGACTTTGGATGGGTAGCGCCCGACGAATCCAAGTGGACCGCGGCCTATGCCGAGTTCATACAGCGGTTGCGTGACCGTGCGCCAAAGGCTCGGATCTACCTGGCGATCGGCCCGATGGTCTCGAACCGCTGGCCCCCCGGCGTCGAGGCGCTCTCGAAACTCCAGCGCTACCTAACCGACGTTGTCGGCATTCGGGCTCGGGCGGGAGACGATAATTTGCGAATTCTCGAATTGGGTACACACGATGAGGCGATCGACGGAATGGGGGCCGACTCTCATCCGAGTTTGACCACCCATAGTCGGATGGCCCAGATTCTGGTCGAAGCGATCCGCCACGAGTTGGGTTGGACCTCGTTCAGCGGTTGATGCCCCATGCTCGTTCGACGGCCGAGTAGCCTTCCGGATCGAATTTCTTCAGGTCTGACCGGATAAACGGATAGAAGTCGTTTCGGCCAAAATACGCCTCGCTGCACTCGGCAAAGTATTCGAAGCGGTTCGTCAATGCATATGCTTTGCGAAGACCACCAGTCACAAACGGCACCGAATCGTATTTCCCTCCGCTCACCGCGTGGTCGTAGGCGGCGGAGATGGTTGGGTCGTTCTCACCGATGTGAAGGAAGTGGTACGAGTGAGCCAGTTCGTGCAGCACCATGGAAGGCTGTATGTGCTGCCAGGCAAGGAAATTGTGTAGGTTGCCGATCTCGATTCCGTGTGCCATATCCGGGTTGTAGCCGTTGCTGCGCAGCCACTGGGCATCCGGATGGTAGGCGGCAGTCGTTTTAGGATCGTTCAATTCCACCCAGAACCGAACCTTCACAAGTTCCTTGAATGCGGCTGGCGGCACTTCCTGTTTTACTTGACGCAATCGATAGGCCAAGAGATCGAGGGCGGGCTTGAGCGTATCCTTCGCGGACTCAGCGCTTGGGCTGACCAAGATAGTGAATCCAGAAAAGTCAAGGTTAGTGTATTTACTGGTTGGAGGCTGGCTGAACGCCTGGTGAGCAACGAAAAGGGTGGTCAGAAGCGCGATCACAGGAGAAGCATAGCAAACGATTGAGTTTTTGCTGGGCCTAATATTTGTAGTATCGGTTACATTTCGTGATATGATGTACGACAGTGATAACGACGGAGGGGATGATTGCGCCTGAGCAAGACGATGCCGCAAACATAGCGGCTCCTCCTGACGCTGCCTGGCGGACCCCTACCCCCACGCCCAGCCTGCCCGAGGTTTTTCGATCCATCCCTGTTCCACGGGGGGGGCCTGTCTGGCGACGCCTGTTTGCCTTTGTCGGGCCAGGGTATTTGGTAGCGGTCGGCTACATGGATCCCGGCAACTGGGCAACAGACATTGCGGGCGGAGCAGCATTTAACTACAAACTGCTTTCCATCGTCTTGATTTCCAGCCTGATGGCGATGTTCCTACAGGCACTAAGCGCAAAGTTGGGCATCGTATCGGGGCGAGACCTAGCTCAAGCATGTCGTGACTCATACTCGCGGAAGGCGACCATCCTGCTCTGGATTTCGGCCGAAATCGCGATTGTCGCGTGCGACATCTCCGAAGTGATTGGCGCGGCCATCGCGCTGAACCTGCTCTTTGGGCTGAACCTCGTCGCGGGCGTGATCATAACCGCCGCCGACGTCCTGCTTGTGCTCGCCCTTCAGAGCCGAGGGTTCCGATGGATCGAGACGTTCGTGATCGCTCTGATCGCGACGATGATGGGAATCTTTGGATTCGAGGTCTTTCTATCCAGGCCGGACTGGAATGGGGTGGCAATTGGCTTCCTGCCGGTCGCGGGAATCGCTCGTAACCACGAAATGCTCTATATCTCTCTGGGGATATTGGGAGCAACGGTCATGCCGCACAACCTCTACTTACATTCCTCGATCGTTCAGACCCGAGCGTTCGGCAAGAAGGCCGGGGAACTAAAGGATGCGGTTCGGATGGCCTACGCGGACTCAACGATTGCATTGACCTTGGCGTTCTTTGTGAACGCGGCGATTCTGGTGCTCGCGGCAGCGGTTTTCTATCGGTCTGGTCATCACGAGGTTGCGGAGATCAACCAGGCGTACAAATTGCTGACGCCTCTCGTCGGAGCGTCGGTCGCAACGCCGCTTTTCGCGATCGCGTTGCTCGCATCGGGACAGAACTCCACCCTCACCGGTACCCTTGCCGGCCAAATCGTTCTCGAAGGATTCCTCCACGTGAAGATCAAACCGTGGCTGAGGCGGTTAATCTCGCGATCCCTGGCCATCGTACCGGCAGTGTTTGCCGTTGCGATCGCCGGTCATGAAGGACTAGGGCGTCTGATGATTCTCAGTCAAGTCGTGCTATCCGCTCAACTCTCGTTTGCGGTGGTCCCCCTTATTCAATTCACCTCCGACAAGTCCAAGATGGGCAAATTCGTGAACGGACGCCTGACCCAGGCGATCGGCTGGGGCATGGCGCTTTGCATTGCGGGTCTTAACCTCTATTTGATCCTGACTACGAGTTTCTCAGGCAGCTAGGACCGGAGCAGAATGGGCTTCGTTTGTGGACGAGCTCCTCTAGGTGCGTCCCATGTTCCCCTGATTTTGGCTATGATGCATCTTATGCCGATGCTTCGTCCAATGCTCGCCTGCCTTAGCTGTGCCGTTGCGTGTGTTTCAATGTCCCAGTCGGTCCCGTCCGACCTCTATAGCGGCATGCAATGGCGCATGATTGGTCCGTTTAGAGGGGGCCGAACAGTTGGGGCTGCCGGAGTCTCTTCGCAGCCAGGAACCTTCTACATGGGGGTGAACAATGGCGGAGTATGGAAGACGAACAACTTCGGCCGAACCTGGATGCCGAAATTCGACGATCAGCCTACCGGTTCGATCGGCGCCTTGGCGGTTGCTCCGTCCGATCCAAACACGGTCTATGTGGGCAGCGGAGAGGGGCTCCAGCGTCCCGACTTATCGGTTGGAGACGGGTTCTACCGCTCGACTGACGGAGGCGAGTCGTGGAAGCACCTGGGCCTCCGCGATGGGCAGCAGTTCGGATCGATCATCGTAGATCCCTTAAACGCGAAGCGGATTTTCGTTGCTGTGCTGGGTCACCCTTACGGCCCTAACACGGAGAGGGGAGTCTTTCGCTCGGAAGACGGTGGGGAAACCTTTACGAAGGTGCTTTACAAGAACCCGGATACAGGAGCGATCGAACTGGCTTTCGATCCTCGCGATGCGAACACCGTCTATGCGGTGCTCTGGGCTGCGAGACAAGGTCCTTGGGAAAACGGCGAATGGCAAGGCAAGGACAGCGGGCTCTATAAATCGACTGACGGTGGGACGAACTGGCGCCAGATCGGAAAAGGACTTCCTACGATCGCTCAAGGTCTTGGACGCATTGGAATGACAGTGGCTCCCAGCGAGCCGGACAGGCTCTACGCTTTGGCAGATGCCTCCGAAGGCGGTGGACTATATCGCTCGGATGACGGTGGGGAATCGTGGCGCTTGTCTGACAACGAGGGGCGGATTTGGGGACGGGGAAGCGACTTTGCCGAGGTAAAGGTCGACCCAAAGAACCCCGACGTCGTGTATGTTGCAAACACGTCGACGTACAAATCGACGGACGGAGGCAAGAGCTTCGTCGCGTGGAAGGGAGCGCCCGGAGGGGACGACTACCACTCTATCTGGATCGATCCGAACGATCCGAAGGTCATTCTCCTTGCCCTCGATCAAGGAGCGACGATTACCGTCAACGGGGGCGAGACTTGGTCGTCCTGGTACAACCAGCCGACCGCGCAGTTCTACCACGTCTCGACCGACAACCAATTCCCTTATTGGGTCTACGGCGGCCAGCAGGAAAGTGGATCTGCCGGCGTTGCGAGTCGCGGCAACGACGGGCAAATCACGTTCAGGGAATGGCATCCGGTCGGAGCAGAAGAGTACGGCTACGTGGCGCCCGACCCCCTTCACCCCAACCTGATTTACGGCGGGAAGGTCAGCCGCTACGACATGATTACTGGTCAGAACCAGAACGTATCACCGCAGATCGGCCGGTTTGGCGGAAAGGTCCGGTTCCTCCGAACGGCTCCGCTGATGTTCTCGACTGTCGATCCCCATATTCTCTATCTCGCCGGTAACGTGGTGTTCAAGACTTCGGACGGTGGGATTCACTGGACGGCGATCAGTCCTGACCTGACCCGAGAGGTTGCCGATCCTCCGGCAGGAAGCGTCTTTGATCGCCCCACGCGACGCGGAGTCGTGTATGCCCTCGGGCCGTCCTACAAGGACGTCAACGTAATCTGGGCGGGGACCGACGATGGGTTCATCCATGTCACGAGAGACGGAGGGAAATCGTGGAAAAACGTCACGCCGAACGGGTTGACTGCCTGGAGCAAGGTCACCCAGCTCGATGCCGGCCACTTTGACCTGAATACCGCATATGCGTCGGTAAGCCGTTTCAAACTCGACGACCTGCGGCCCCATATTTACCGGACTCACGACGGCGGAGCGTCCTGGCAAGAAGTAGTCGCCGGTCTGCCCGATAACGCTCCGGTGGATACGGTGCGGGAGGACCCGGTAAGGAAGGGACTGCTCTTTGCCGGTACCGAGAATGCGGTCTACTTCTCGATCGACGACGGCGATCACTGGAATCCGTTGCGGCTGAACATGCCGGCAACGGCGATACGAGATTTGGTAGTTCATGACGAAGACCTCGTAGTCGGCACGCACGGTCGCTCGTTCTGGATTCTCGACGACATCACCCCTTTGCGCCAACTGTCGGCCACCGATGCCTCGACGAAGCTCTTCCAGCCTGAGTTGGCAACTCGCGTGCATTGGAACAACAACACCGACACACCGTTACCTCCGGAAGAGCCGGCCGGCAAGAACCCTCCTGATGGAGCAATCGTCGACTACTATTTGTCCAGTGACCACCACGGACCAGTGAAGCTGGAGATCTTGGACATGCACGGCAACCTCGTGCGCAAATATTCGAGCGACGACAAATTGGTCCAGGTCAGGGAACGTGATCTGCAAGTTCCGATGTATTGGATTCGGCCACTTCAGCCTCTTTCGTCGGAACCTGGCTTCCATCGATTCGTATGGGATTTGCGATACACACCGCTCGGCGGTAGGTCCTACTATCCGATCGCAGCCATCTATCGCGATACAGCGCCGTCCCCTAGCAGTCCTTGGGTTTCCCCCGGATCCTTCCAAGTGAGGCTAAAGTCGGACGGTCGCGTGCTGACTCAGACCCTTCGCGTGCGCATAGATCCTAGAGTCAAGACGGCGCCCTCCGCGCTCGCCGAGCAGTTTAGGATCGCCTATGGCGCTTACCTGTCCGTTACCCGCCTTCGCGATGCCGCCAATTTGATTGAAGAGATTGGGCCGAAGCTGACGGCACTTCCCGCCGACCTACATACCGAGGGCGAAGCGCTGCGAGCGGCGCTCGGCAAGGTCTCGACGCAACTGGCATCTCCTATCGGCGGTTTAAGCGGTGTAATGGCACTGGTTGAGGAATCGGACATGGGACCCACCTCGCAAGCGGTGGAGGCCTACGCAGGGGCGGATAAAGTGGCAACCTCGCTGCTAAGCGAGTGGGATTTGATCCTAAAGACAAAACTCGAGCCTCTGAATGCCCGGCTGAAGAAGGCCGGGCTTCCGGAACTCCCCAAAAGATCGTCCAAGTCGATCGTCCCCACCGGATACGGCGACGACAACGACGAGGACTAAGCGGAACCGACTCGGCTAGAAGAAATGACTCGTGGGAAAGGCAGGTGGCGGCCAATCCGCCCGCTTGCTCCTTTCGCTTGCGGCGGGCACGGTCAGGGATTTGAACGCGATCAACTCGGCTGGCGAGTGGAGGCGGAGGTGGAAATCGCCACGTTCGGGCGCCACGAAGAGCGGATCTGCGATAACTGAGTGGACGTCGTTGCCTTTCGCTTGCCACGCGGCCAGCGTCATGCCGGCGAAGTCGATCGGCTTGCCGTCGGTACGCCAATATAGGTTGTTGTCGAGCCGGAAGTTGTTTCCGGACCAGTTGCTACCGAGCAGCGGAGCATCCTTCCAGTAGACGATATTGTGCTCGAAGGTGAAGGACAGATGGTCCTCGGCGCGGGTGCGAATGATCTCTGCCTCCCGGGCGAAGGCGAAGATGTTGTTGCGCACGGTATTCGCCTCTCCGTAGTGCTGGTGGAATCCTCCGCTCTTGGTTCGGTAGACGAGGTTGTTTTCGATCAACTCGTGGGAACTGCCCTCGTCGGGATAGATGCCCCAACCGCCGTAGCTGAAGCTATCGATGTCGTGAATACGGTTGCCAGTCAGCTTGGTACCTGGCTGGATGCCAAGCGTGTAAATGCCGCCCATATCGCTCAACACGCCTTGACCGATGTCGTTGATCTCGTTGTTGGCGATGATGTTGTCATGAGCTTGGCTCTTCCCGTACCCCCAAGTCCATCCAATCGACACGCCGGTGTAGTAGAGGTCGAAGATATGGTTGTTAACGATCTTGTTAGAGGAGGATTGGCCGATCCAGACCCCGATGGCGGCAGGATGTAGGCGACCGCCATGCCCGATCTCGGAGTTGCTTACCGTGATCCCTTGTGCAGGAAGCTGGTCGTCGTCGTAGAGCTTCGTCTCACCAATCTTGACTCCGCCAGCGCCCAAGTCGAGTAGCTTGCATCGATCGACCGTAACGTTTCGGCAACCGCTCTGGAACTCGATCCCATATTCGCCAGTTCGGCAGATCTCGCACTCGTAGAGGCCGCCGTCTCTCCATCCGTTCGCGTGAATCGTCGCGCCCAGGTCGACTTCGGCCTGAGGATAGAACCGGCCCTTGGGATCGAGTGTCCAGTTCGTTTCGGCAAATGTGAGGTCGCGGAACACGACGTGATCGACGAAGTGCCGATTTACAGGGTCTCCCTCGATTTCGACGAGCCGATTGATTCGCGGCGCGATAATGCTACAGCTGTGCAGTTTCTCTCCGGGAAGCGGGATGTAGGTCAATTCGCCGGAACGTGTGTCGAGATACCACTGGCCCGGGTCGCCCAACGCTTCCTTGACGTTCTCCACCAAGTATCGGTTGCCCTTGGTAAAATCCGCCCATCCGGCATCGTATCCGGTAGGGCCCGTCGTCGTAAGAATGTGACTGCTCGTGTCGATCGATCCGATTCGCATGCGCGACATATCCCAGATGTGGAAGCACAGAACCTCGACATCGGACAGGGCGTGCCACGAAGGGTCGACATCTCCGGGCCGGAAACCGAAACGATCCGATCCGTGCCCCTTGGAGGCTTCTGTCGGGGGTACCTGTTCGGATATCGTGTAGTAGCCCTGCTTCGGCAAGCGAGGCCGGAAACGACGTTTGCCGTCGACGAATAGTTGGACGAAACGCCAGCCTGCATCTCGGACTTCGGGTAGCTCGGTCTTCCACCACCCCTTCTCGTCGACATGCCAATCTCGGATCTCGCGTCCACCGCTCAACACGGCGTGGTCTCCCGTAAATACGGTTGGCGACGCCTCAGTGCCCGAATCCTCGGAAGTCAACCGGAGCGGGCGGTCTAGTTCATATCGCCCTTTCTGGAGCCAGACGACAACCGGTCGGTCGAGCCGGGGATGTAGCTTTCGGAAGCTCCGAACCGCATCTCTAGCTCGCTCGACCGTTTTAAAGGGACTCCGATGGGTTCCTCTTCCCGCGTCGTTACCGGTGGGAGAAACGACGAAGTCGGCGACGGGAGCCGTGCCGCCCGACATGCAGATCGCAGCCAGCAAGGTGATCACACTGACCTAATTCGCCGCCATGCCGGCTACCACCTGCTCTTTCTGTGGAGTGATTTTGTATGACTCCCGCCATTCATTCAGCCCCGCTTTTCGAGACGGTCGCGGACCGCAAGCACCGCCTGTAGGGTCGGCGAAAGCTGACGATAGATGCCTGCATTGGTCGTTGCCACGATAACGAGGCCTTTGTCCGGCCATAGGGTCAGGTCGGTGTAGAACGAGCCGTTCGTCGTCGAAATCGAATGGCAAGCTTCTCCCGCGAACGCGGCATTGAGGGTCCATCCGCACGCCGATCCGGCTCCGTTCAACTGGCCGTGAATGTGCTTGTAGGAGTCGACGGTCAACACGTGCGCATCTCCCCCGAGACCTCTTAGGTGGTAGTCCGCAAACTTAAGGAGATCTGGAAGGCTGCACGATATGCCGGCTCCTGCCGGCGCCAGTGCGAGTTCGGCACTCGTGCCCGGTATTTGATAGGGCACGTAACCGCGGTCGCCTGGCATGTGGCCAAATACGTTGCCAGGGCTGCCCACTTGTCCGGCTGTGCATAGCGGAGCGATCATGGCCGTTCCCATCTTCATCGGATCGAACACATACCGCTGCATCAGGTACTCAAAGCTCTTCCCGATTTGGTGCTCCACGATATAGCCAGCGATTACAAAGTCGGCATCGTCCAAGGAGTTACTAGAACTCGCCTCCGCTTCAGGTTCCATGGCCAGGATGCTCGTCACATACGCTTTGCGGATCTCAGTTGGCGATTCGCCCTTGGCAACAAGCTGCATCATCTGATCTTGAGTCAGACTTGGATGCTGGGGGTACGTGCCGAGATGATGGAGGACCTGGTCGATCGTTAGATCCTTGTAGGCGTCCTGCATCGTGATTCCAGGGAGCGCTTGGCCCAAAGTCGTCGTCCACGAAAGTTTTTTGAGGTCAACCAGTCTTGCGACCAAGGTGGCCGTCATCGTCTTGCCGATTGCGCCAACCAGTAGGCGGTCGTCGCTTTCGATCGTCTCCCTGTCCATCGTCGACTTCACTCCAGCGAATGCAGTGACCGGCTTCTGTCCAAGCTGCTCGTAACCGATGCACATCGCGGGCAGCCGGTTGTCGTTGCGAACCAGTTCGGCAAGATCGTCGAGCGCCTTCCAGTTCGCGTACTTCCGAGGAGCGGTCGATTCCAGAACGTCGGATGGCGGACCCATCTTTGCGCCGACGATGCCGTGGGGGACTTCGGATTCAAGATCCAGGCGGATGGCGAGCGGAGTGGCTGAGCGCGACTTGATGCGCACGACAATCATGTTGTCGGAAGACTTGAGTACCGAGTCGACGGAAATGGGAGCCACGTTGAAGGTTCCCGAGATGCGATTGGTCCACTCTTCCTGCGAAAGTATCCTTAAGGCCGATTTGGCGAAACTCCGCCCGACCATGTCACTCACCTGTCGGCTATCTGTCGAGTTGAATGCGGTCATGAACTCCGTGAATCGGTGTCCCGCTACCGTGTCCGGCAGCGTCGTTGCATCCTGGTAGGAGCCGGCAATTGCTATCATGGCGATGAGGGCGTGGTTCATGGGCTGTCTCTTGTTTGTTGATCCGGGGCGGTTTGCAATCCTAAGAATGACCGATCAGGGCCGGATCTACTTTTGGCTCGTCCTTCTTATACGATAAATATGAGGCTCGTAAGGCGAAAATCGGTCTGAGAACCGGCCATCCCCGATAGAGATCGTCCGATCTTCCCCTATAACTTGAGCGGTCCCGGTCGCCGGGATTCCCAATCCCGAGAACGTCGCGTTGCTCTCGGCATTCCTCATGCCAACCGCGAAAACGAAGATGTCGTTTCCATGACGTTTGGCGACGATGTCGACGGGTCTGTCGGTTGGTGACGCGGCGGCAACCACCCCAGCCAACGTAGGCGAATTGATGATCGGTGCCAGATCCTCGATCTGCCGGTTCAGTGCGGTTACGGATGCGAGCATTTCGGGATCGTCGAGCAAGGCGTGCTCATCGAACGTCGGCTTGAACTGGTGAACGAAGTAGATAAGGCCCTTTGACCCGTGAACGATCGACATCCAAACTTCAGAACGAACCTGAGCCGGCGTCGCCTTATGATCGCCGTCAATGCGGGTGCATTCGATGCAGTTCCATCGAGTGCCGGCCGGCCCCATCCAGCTTGCGAGCCGGTCAAGACCCTTGGGCACGTACCAAAGGTAGTCCTCCGGGCGTGGCTTTGGCAAGCCTGCGACCGGGTAAACGTCAAATGAGACGATGTCGGCGCCCTTGACATACGTTTTGTAATCTTGAAGCCGGGCGCCCGAACCTCGGCCGATCCACTCGTCATTTGCAACGCCTTGTCCTAAGTTCAGGATGATCGGCCTTGTGGGATCTTTTGCACGCATTGCCCGGTATTCGTCAACGATCTTGGTTGGCGGAACACATGGCCCGTAACCCTCCTTGCCCGTCACGGGGTCCTTCACGGCTTGAGCGTTGTCCGGCTCGTCGCCGTGCATCCAGGCAACGATCGTGCGGTCGTCGCGATGTGACAATCCGACTGCGTTTTGCTCGCAGATCACGGGCATTTTTTCCGCCTTGAGGCGGGCTAGTTGGGCATCGGTCGGGCCTTGCCACAAACCAATGTACAGATTGAAACCTGCCGCCTTGTATCGGCTTGCATTCGACGGATCTTGGAGCCATACCGCAATGGGGAAGTACGACGGCAGAGAGGGAAGGCCGTGGGAAAACGGGTACTGCCTCCCTGTAGAGTTGAGGCTAATCGCAAGCATCGTTGCCAAGACCATGCTCGCATTATAGGCCGCTGCATGTAGCGCAGTGAACCTTAGCCGAGCACCTGGGCAGAGGTCTTGAAGTGCATTTTTGCCACATTGACGAGGGCATCTTGGCCGTGCTTGGCAACGAAGCGCTTTCCAGTGGGAATTACGTTAGTCGCTCCCTTTGGCAACTCGATGTCGTATTCCTGGCCGAGTCTTTCGAGCCGCCTTACGAATTCCGATCGTGCCAGAATCGACGCTGCCGCGACGGCAATATCCGCTTCGGCGCGGACCATGGAGCGGAACTCAACCTTCCTTCCTTTCTCGTAAAGCTGCCGCTTGACTGCTGCGCCTCCGGCGGAGAACTGGTCTGAGATGACGAGATTGGCCGGTTGCAGTTCCAATACGTTCTCTATGCAACGGGCATGGCCCCATGCAAGGAGGGTGTTCAGGTTCTTGAACTTCGCATATAGCTCGTTGTATTTCGCCGGGCCGACTGCAATGATCGAGTGCGGACAAACAGCCTTGATTTTTACAGCCAAGCGGTGGGACATCGCGTCGGACAACTTCTTGGAGTCGCGTACCCCCTCCAACTCTGCGAGGTGTTCTGGGCCGACATAGCATGCCGCTATGACCAGAGGACCGAAGAAGTCGCCCTTACCACTCTCATCAACCCCAATATGCCCTTCGTCCATCAGCCACGAAGTGTACCGGCGTCACTTGGGCAGAGGGGGTGTCCGAGATTCAAAGCTGATGCCAGAAACCTGATCCGAGGCATCAAAGTCGACGTAGGCATCCTCCTCTAAAAACGTTCGACGGTCCGAGTCCCATGCTCCGTGCTGATATCGGAATGTGGTGCCACCGTTCGGGTTTTCAGTCGTTGATTTTGGCGGACCGACAATGTTCTCGACTTGCATTTCGGACATACCGGTTTTGACGGCGCCTTCCCGGAGCATTGTTACGGGATTCTCCGGACCTGTGCCGCCAAGTAGCGAGCGGATCAGTATGACCGCGAGTAGGAGGAACACGAGGGGGCCCCCAATCATAAACGCATAATCAACCGCGCTCAGCTTCTTCATGACGACGCTCGTAGCGGGATCGGGCCAGGTCGCTCTCGACGGCTAGTCCCTCGGAATCATATGGCCCATCTTCTCTCGTTTGGTTTCAATATACTTTTCGCGTTCTGAGTGATGGGAAGCGATAAGGGGTACATGCTCGACGATCTCAAGTCCGTATCCCTTGATGCCCATAACCTTCTTCGGATTGTTGGTCATGAGACGGAGCCGGCTCAAACCGAGGTCGGCTAGTACTTGGGCGCCTAGGCCGTAGTCGCGCAGATCGGGCTTGAAACCAAGCGCAACGTTGGCTTCGACGGTGTCCAGGCCCTGATCCTGTAACTCGTACGCCTTGAGCTTGTTCACCAGGCCGATGCCGCGTCCCTCCTGGGCGATGTAGAGCACAACTCCCCGCCCAGCCGCTTCGATCATTTCCAGGGCCATCGTCAGTTGGTCTCCGCAATCGCAGCGCAACGAACCCAACAGATCGCCGGTCAGACAACTGGAGTGGATCCGGACGAGGACGGGCTCGTCGGTGCAAACGTCTCCCTTTACAATTGCCAGATATGGATGGGGCTCAACCGAGGTTTCGTAGACGTGCAGTGAGAAGTGACCGTGTTTGGTCGGGAAGTCGATCGGTCCAGCTGACCGAGAGACCAGCTTCTCATGTAGCCGCCGGTACGCGATCAGGTCGGCGATGGTAACGATCTTTAGCCCGTGCTCCTCGGCGAAAGGCACAAGTCCGTTCAATCTCATCATCGTGCCGTCTTCGTTGAGGATTTCGCACCCAACTCCTACCGGCTTGAATCCGGCGAGTCGGCAAAAATCGACGATGGCCTCGGTGTGCCCGGCACGTTTGAGAACACCGCCCTCCTCGGCCCGGAGTGGGATGATGTGTCCTGGACGCGCCAAGTCTTCAGGAGTCGCGTCATCGTCGACGAATACGGATACGGTGCGAGCTCGATCATATGCGGAAACTCCAGTGGTCGCTCCGTGCAGGGCATCCACCGTCTCAGCCATCGCCGTTCCGTGACGGGCAGTATTTTGCTTGGTCATCATCGGAATCCGAAGCTGCGAAAGACGTTCTCGCGTCGTGGGGATAAACGGAACGCCACGACCATACCGGATCATAAAGTTCATCGCCTCAGGCGTGCAGGTCTCGGCAGGCATGACCAAGTCCCCTTCGTTCTCGCGATCGGGGTCGTCCACGACGATGATCATCCGTCCCGCCTTGAGTTCCTCGACCGCATCGAGGATATCTGTAAAGCTCATTTCACATAAGTCTACGCTTTCAGAGCGCTTTCCATCGACTGGCCCATCTCGCTCATGAGCATTCAACCTAGAATTCCAGCGGGCTTCTTTCATGCACACGGCACCAGTGTGTTCGGCTAGACAGAATAGGGCTCGATCGTTAACGGCCCAGTCGAGATGCTTTTTCCAGGAAGTGGCGCTCTCCTATAGAGAGACTACTGGTATATGTACGAGAGCATGATGGACGATTGTTTTGCGCTACATGTGCCCTTGAGCGGCAATGCCTATAATAGGTGCGATGGGCCCGCTTATTGATCGAGCTACCGGAGCGGTTAGTCTCAGCAATGATCTCGTTCTCACTCCTGGACTGGCGCCGGAAAGAGTCGCGTCGTATATACAGCCTGGCGAGCTAGCGAGCGCACGAAAGACGACATGGCTCGCCCCGATATCGGTTGCCACGGTGTACGGGACACTGGACGTCCGTTTGTTCTTCCGTAAAGGAGCCTTGCGGCAGGCCAAGCTTCGGATTGACTCTGAATTCGGGCCGCAACAGGCCTTAATCAAGGGGCGTCACGACGGATTTCTGACCGAACTTCTCGGACGGCCGACCTCCGAACGGCCGGCGGTTCGAACTTTGGCGGGTCGAATCTTCGTAAAGGCACTTGGTCAGAATTGGCCGATGAATACCAAGGAGCTGACATGGCAGTTGCGATGGGGAGCCGTTGTTTCCACGGTCGAGCTAAGGGAAGGCCTGGCAGATTTTTGCGTAGAGTGGAACCGCTAAGGACGCTTCTTGACGCTAGCCGGATAGTGCGGTAACGCAGGTTCCCAAATTGTCTAGATGGGTTTATAATCGCGCCATATGGACCCTTTAATTGACAGGAACACTGGAAGTGTTCACCTGGACAAGCAGTGGACGCTGACTCCTGGACTGTCAGTCGAGCATCTGGCAAACCTAATCGGCAATCGCCTATCGGGCACCGACCGCGTTACCCGGTGGTTCTCGCACATTCCGGTTAAGACGCTCGTGGGAGACTTTAACCTTACTCTCGTGTTCAGCGGAGAAGTGCTGATGGCGATGCGTGCTCAGCCAAAGATCGATTACAAGTCAAACGAGATCGACACAAAGGCCAAGATGGACGCGATGCTCAATAAGCTGCTGGGACCGCCAACGAATGAGCGGTTCGTCGTGTCGTCGGAGATTGCGCGCACTTTGTTTCGCATCGTGCGCATGGAGTGGCCCAAGGGCGCCAAGGAGTTAACCTGGGAGCTGTCCTGGGGACGGGTAATCAGCTCCGTCGATTCGAAAGACGTTGTGCCGGAGTTCAAACTTCAGTGGAAGATTTGAACTCCTAGTTCACGAAGGGCTTATTTCCTGAACAGCAACTGGGTGAAGCCGATCAAGTTTCTTCTCCAGACCATCCAGGCGTGCCGGCCAGGCGTTTCGTGGACTTCCAAAGGCACACCTTTGCCCTGAAGCCATTGCACGAGCGACCGATTGAATGTGATAAGCCCATCGTCTACTCCGCACGAAATCCATAGGAGGTTCAGTTTCTTCCAAACCTCCGGCCTGCCGATCTTTGGGAAGTCCTTCTCGAAGTTGTCGGACAGTCCTCCTGAACTAAATGCTCCAACGTAGGCGAAGGTATCCACGGAGTTTAAGCCTACAAAGAGGCTCTCGGCTCCGCCCATAGAGAGACCGGCTATTGCGCGATCGTTTCGATTCTTTGAAACGCGAAAGTCGCGATCGACCGACGGGATGACTTCGGTGAGAAGCGCTTCCTTGTACAACAAGTAGTTTCTCGACACGATTCCAGGGTCGCGGAAGCCGGAGCGGACAGGGCTCGCAAAGTCTGGCACGCCATAGCCCAGCGTCATCACAACCACCATGGGCTTGGCCTTGCCTTGCGCAATCAAGTTGTCCATGATCACGTGGGCTTTGCCGACCTCTGACCATCCGTTTGCCGTGTCGCTATATCCATGCAAAAGATAAAGGACGGGGAGGCGTTGGCCGCTGTTCGACTTATATCCTGGCGGCGTATATACAAAGTAGTCCCGCTCATCGCCGATTACGCCGGATCGGTAGAAGACATGATGCAGTTCTCCATGGGGAACCGGCTGAACCTCCCATGCCTCGGGCGGGCTTCCGGGTACGAGCACCATATTCGAGAGCCAGATCAGGTTCGGCTTGAACGCCGGGTTATGGATATCCAAACGGGTCTCGCCATCGGCGGTGAAGTTATAGCCGTAGATATCGGGCGCGAGCGGTGGCGTTTGGTAGGTCCACACGCCGTCCGCTCCTTTGGACATAGCCTGAGCGTCTTGCCCCTCAAGGCTAAGTTCGACCTTCTTTGCGCCCAAATCTCGAAACCGGAAAGTGACCGACCGGTCTGGATGGACTTCCGGCGAAAGGATCGGAGCCTGTGCGGCTATCATGCCGGCGATCGCGGGCAACAGGGCGCCCAGGATCATGTACATCATTGTCATGGATGCAGTTTAGCCCGGCGGAGCCTCCCAAGCCGGTCACAACAGCCGAAACGGACAGGTAACCGCCGGGATGTCCAGTGGCTCTCCTACGACTGCCGGTTGAGTGCTGGTTCGATCGATGCACCATTCGAGCCCGGAATCCAAATCCAAGATCACCGCGGACGATCGGTGCATATTTTCCACATGGCGGGTACCGACTCGATCAGCCTCAACGAAGGTTCGGGAGAGGGTTGAAGAATCCAACATTCGTCGACCGCCAAGCGTAACGTAGCAAAACGTCTTGTACATAGTTTCCTCTTGGGGGAAGCGGCCGCGATGCGGTCCACATACTCTGCATGACGATGCAAACGGAAGATGGGTTCCGGTTCTCAGGCGAACGTTAACGCTTCGTGGAGTCATTGATGATCGGTCCGGTCATTACCAGCTTTGGTTCGCATAGTTGCGGGTATCGTCGTCGTATTCATTATTGGATTCGGCTCGATATCGCCGAGCAGGAACGCCTGGGTGGGACGATCACATGACGAAGCAAGACCTTGAGGTCGCAATTTCGGAGAAGCAGATACGGCTGGTCTACCAGCCCAAAATCGAGTGTGCCACGGGGGCCCTAACCGGGTTTGAGGCGCTTGCGAGATGGGATCATCCGGAACTGGGTTTGGTGATGCCCGACCTCTTTATCCCTCTGGCCGAGCAGAGTGGCCTGATTGACGCGATCACCGACCAAGTCGCGGGACAGGCGCTTCGGTGGTATGGGGATACCCCTGCAGTCCAAGGCTTGACGCTCTCGATCAACCTGAGCGAGAAGTCGCTTGGAAACATGGAGTTGGCCGACCGCCTCAAAGCCAAATGCGCGGAAGCGGGAATCTCCGAAGGCTGCGTGATTCTTGAGATCGCTGAGCAGTCCGCCATGGACGACCAACTCTTGACTCTCGATATGTTTGCCGGGCTAAGGATGCTCGGATTTCGCGTGTCCATCGATCACTTCGGGCTTCGTGAAACTTCGACACCGCTTTTGGCTCGGTTGCCGTTCTCCGAAATCAAAATCGACAAGTCGATAGCGTTGGCAGATAGCAGATCGTTCGAATCGCAGGAATATATCAAATCCAAGGTGGACCTGGGACACCGTCTTGGCCTGAGCGTCGTAACAGAGGGCGTCGAAGACCGCGAGACTCTTGAATTCCTCAAGAAGATCGGATGCGATATCGCGCAAGGCTACTACATCGCCTGTCCGATGTCAGGCGATCTCGTCACCGACTGGATGTACGGTCGCGACGAGGCGAGAATGCGGCGGCTCCTCTAGCCGTTCTCGAACGATCCAGACACTGCAGCGAGAATCTCGTCGCGGGTAAACGGCTTTGCCAAGGTCTTCACGGCGCCCAGCGCCTTGGCAAACGACAAGTAGTCGTTCGCACTGCCGAATCCGCCTCCCGTCATCGCGATGATCTTGAGCTTGGGGCTCTCCTTCCTGAGTTCCATCATCATTTCGATGCCTTCCTTTTCGGGCATGATGAGGTCTGTGATGACGAGATCGAAAATCGAACAATGAAGCGTCTCAAGCGCCTCGACCCCGTTAGAGGCGCACTCGACCTCATGTCCCTCTGCAACCAAAAGACTGCGTAGCAGCGTTCTGAACTCGACTTCGTCGTCTACAAGTAATATCCGTGCCATCTAGCTCCTGCCAATTGTCGATTGCCAACCGCTACGAGTACCTCAGCCCCCCTTTGGGAAAAAGGGAGGAATCTGCCCATCGGATTCCAGCGATGTTTATCCACGATCCCGATTTGCCAATTGGGCTGTTGATGTAATTTTACCGACATATGGGTTAGCAGGCAAGATCTCCGGCTGCTTTAAGTTATAGGTTTTTAACCAAAGCAACGCAACATTCCGGCAGAGTTGCGCGAAGCGGCGGAAGTACCGGTTTATATGCATGTAAAATTAAGGCAACACCGTCGGGAATTGGCCCATGTGCCCAGTCGATAAAACTTCAGATTCCTCACAGGTCGGGATAACGGCATCGATGGTCGCAGAAGGGGCCACCGACGACAACAGTGGCCGTTCGATCACTCATGGGGACGCCTTTAGCGATCGAACCTATCGAAAGCTGTTCGAGCGGTCCCCGGGGCTCTATCTTGTTCTCACGCCTCATCTCCAAATCGTCGCGGTTACCGATGCCTACCTCCAGGCAACGATGACGAAGAGAGATGCCATTGTTGGATTGGGGCTGTTCGATGTGTTTCCCGACAACCCCAACGACCCACAGGCGACCGGCGTTGGTAATTTGCGGCGATCTTTGGAAACCGTGCTGAATACCAAGAAAGCTCACACGATGGCACTTCAGCGTTACGATATTCGTAGTCCCGACCACCACGGGCAGTTCGAAGTCCGTTTCTGGAGCCCGATCAACACGCCCATCATCGACGATCGGGGAGAAGTCGAATTCATTGTGCATCGCGTCGAAGATGTCACCGATTACGTGGCGACCAAACAGGCAGAAGGCGAACGAGAGGCGTTCATGCGCGATCTGCAGGATCGAAGCAATCACATGGAACTCGAACTCGTCAAGCGAGCCGAGGAGATTGTGGCCGCAAATCGCGAGATTGAGGAGCAGCAGAAAGCCTCGCGTCGGCTGGAGGCCCTCGTCGAAGCAATGCCGGATGGCGTGTTCGTCGCGATCGAGTCGGGGACGGTGGCCCTCGCGAACCGACAAGCCGAGTCGCTTTTCGGCTATTCGTGCGCCGAGTTGATAGGTATGGCCATCTCAGAGTTGATCCCAGGTCCAGACTTGACGGTCGACCGACTGCTGGGCCAGCCTCCTGATCCGAGAGCGTCACGGCGGGACCGGATTACAGGTCGGTGGCCACTAGCAAGGCACAAGGACGGTTCTCAGTTCCCGGTTCATGTTGCGATCAGTGCGCTTGACACCGAACGCGGGCGCGTTGAAATCTATTCAGCTAGGGACATGACGGTGGTTCAGCACGCTGAGGAAGCGATGCATGCGACTCAGGCTCGATACCACGAGTTGTTGGACAACATGCTTGAGTCTGCGCAAATCCTCTCATTTGAGTGGAGATATCTCTATCTGAACGATGCAGCGGCCAGGAATGGGAAACAAGTCAAGGAGGAGATGCTCGGTAAGACGGTGATGGAGCGATTTCCCGGCATAGAGCGTAGCGAAATGTTCCGGTCATTGGCTGAGTGCATGTCCGAGCGCAAGTCGGTCATTCGAGATTTCGAGTTCATCTATCCGGAAGGTGAGACGGCTTGGTTTACGTTCAGCATTCAACCGGTGCCAGAGGGGTTGTTCATTCTAGCGCTCGATATCACGGACCGGAAACACGGCGAGCAGGCAATGCAGCTGCTAAACGAGTCTCTCGATCTGAAGGTACAAATGCGCACTGCCCAGTTGGAGGCAGCCAACAAGGAACTAGAGTCGTTCTCCTATTCGGTTTCACACGACCTTCGAGCGCCGCTCCGTCATATTCACGGTTACGTCGAGATGCTGGGGCGAGCCACTAAGGGACAACTGTCGGACAAGGCGCTGCGATACCTCAGTATCATCTCGGCTGCCAGCCTCGAGATGTCGCAACTGATCGATGACCTGCTCGCCTTCTCTCGGATGGGCCGCCTCGAGTTTGCCAATGCTACAGTATCCCTTTCGGACCTAGTGGGGCAAGCAGTGCGAGCCATCGATTCTGGCGGGGCCGGGCGGCATATCGACTGGCACATTGGAGAACTGCCCTTCGTTATCGGCGACCCAGCCATGCTGAAACTTGTCTTCGGCAATTTAATAGGGAATGCCGTAAAATACTCAAGGAACCGAGACATTCCACGAATTGAGATCAAAAGTGAGGGTGTCGACCTCCAACGGAGGGTCGTGATAACAGTGAACGATAACGGAGCAGGATTTGACATGCAGTATGTTCACAAGCTGTTTGGAGTGTTTCAGCGGCTTCATCGTGCCGATGAGTTTGAGGGTACCGGGATCGGTTTGGCGCTGGTAAAGCGGATCGTCGACCGTCACGGTGGAAGCGTCTGGGCAGAGGGAGAGATCGACCACGGCGCCACATTTTTCGTGGCATTGAATCCGGCCAACTGACAGTAGCGAGGGATCCAGGGGCTCATGGACAAGTTGAATCGAATCCTGTTTGTAGACGATAGCGAACGAGACACCGAATTGGCGCTCGAGGCCCTGAGTGAATACAATCTTGCGAATGAAGTCACTGTTCTTAGGGACGGATCGGATGCGCTGGATTACCTTTTCCGCCGCGGAGCTTATGCTGATCGCGAGGAAGGGGAACCTGTAGTAATATTGCTTGACCTGAAGATGCCGAAGGTGAATGGGATCGAAGTGTTGCAGGCGATCAAAACTGATGCGAAGCTGAAGGTAATCCCAGTTGTCGTCATGACTTCTTCGCGTGAGGAAAGCGACCTATCCCAGTGTTACCAACTCGGAGTGAATGCTTATGTCGTGAAGCCAGTCAGATTTGCGGAGTTTCTTGAGGCGGTCCGCCAGATTGGGGCCTTTTGGGCTCTACTCAACGATCCTCCTCCGGGAAGCATCCGTGATTCTGAATCGGCAGGACTATAGGCCGAGTTCCCGGCCGTGTCCCAACCCCAGCATGAACCTCCACCTATGCAACAGCCGAACCAAATAATCCAGATCCTCCATCTAGAGGACAACGCCCTCGACGCCGAACTTATTCAGGATCGCCTCGAACTCGATGGGATGCGCTGTTCGATTCGGTTAACCATGAATCGAGACGAATTCGCATCGGCATTGGCGTCCGGCTCCTGGGATATCGTACTCTGCGACTACAACATCCCAGGCTACGATGGGTCGTCAGCATTGCAGCTCGTGCGCAAGCACTTCCCCGCCATTCCTGTGATCATGCTTTCAAGTAGCTTGAGTGAAGAGGAAGCGGTGAAGTGCCTCCACATGGGCGCATCTGACTACCTGCTTAAACAGAGCTTGACCCGCTTGCCCTCTGCCATCTCACGGGCCATGGATCAGGCCAAGACCGCGTTGCAGAAGGAGCAAGCTGAACAGAGGTTCCGAGCCCTACTCGAGTTTGCGCCCGATGCGATGGTGATTGTCGATTCCGATGGCACGATCGCTCTCCTTAATTCGCAAGCAGAACGCCTCTTCGGGTACGAGCGTCGCGAACTCCTAGGCAAACCACTAAGCGTACTCATACCGGAACGCTTTCGTGCCAGCCATCGGGCTCATGTCGATCGGTACCACGCGGCGCCGACTCACAAGTCGATGCGCGCCGGATTCGAGTTGATTGCGCTGAGGAAGGACGGCAGTGAGATGGCAGCCGATATAAGCCTCAGCCCGCTAGAGACCTTGGATGGCACGCTGACGATTAGCATGATCAGAGACATTACCGAACGCCGGAAGCTGGAAGCCAATCAGATGCGCGCTCAGCGGATGGAGACGATCGGTGGTTTCGCGGGCAACATTGCCCACGATTTGAACAACGCACTCTCACCGGTACTTATGAGTCTCGAACTGCTTCGACTTCAATACCCCGAGAGTTCGGATTTGGTAGAGATGATTGAGTCTGGGACCCGTCGTGGTGCCGAGATGCTTAGGCAGTTGCTAGTGTTTTCAAAGGGCTCCTTCGTCGAATCCAAGCCAGTCGATCCAGCCCGCTTGATTGAGGATCTGCGGATGGTTCTCAGTAAGTCCTTTCCTTCAAACATCAACCTTCGCCTTAAGGTTGACGAAGATATTCCCAGGGTGATGGGCGACAGCACACAGATCCACCAGGTCTTGATGAATCTGTGCCTTAACGCCCGGGATGCGATGCCCGATGGCGGCGTCCTCACGGTTGCCGCTGAGTGTGTGGATATCGATGCGAGCTACGCCAGCATCGTGCCCAACGCATCAAGAGGTCGCCACGTCGTCTTTCGTGTGTCGGACAGTGGATCCGGCATCGAACCCCAAGTGCTCGATCGGATATTCGAGCCGTTCTTCTCGACAAAGCCACAGGGGAAGGGAACTGGACTTGGACTCTCGATTGTGGTCGGAATTGTGAAGAGCCACCGCGGTTTCATCAATGCCTACTCGAGTCCTGGAGCCGGATCCACGTTTGCGGTATATATTCCGACCTCTGTCTCGGATGAGTCGGATTCGATTGATCCGATTGCCGTCGAATCTAGCCTGCGAGGTGATGGGGAGACAGTGCTTGTAGTGGACGACGTCGCGGGAATATTGGGCGCCGCCGGATCGGTCTTGGAGGCACTAAACTTCCGGCCGGTGCTGGCATCTGACGGCATCAGCGGACTTGATCGTGTCGATGAAATCGGCTCAGACCTTGCGGTGGTGATCACCGATATTCATATGCCAGGCATGGACGGCAGGAATTTCGTCGCAAAGCTAAGAGAGCGCCGCCCTGACGTGGGAATCATCGTTATGAGCGGTAACCTGGAAGAAGAGATCGTAGACGAGTTCAAGAGCATGGGTGTGACGACCTTTCTCGGTAAGCCGTTCACGCAGGACAAGCTTACTGCCGCATTACGGTCGGCTATTGTGAAATAAGTCCTCTCACATGAGTGGTGCGTGATACAATAGGCGCATTTTAGAATACGCATGCACCACTTGAAACAGGTAAGCGAATGAATCTTGAAAGAGGACGGGTCCTCATACTCGACGACGAAGAAGCAGTCGGTAAGAGCATCGCGCGACTTGCCGAACACCTCTTGCTCGAATCACGATCGGAGACGAATGCGGAGGCTTTTCTGAAGGCCGTCGATCAATGGAAGCCCACCCACATCATTCTAGATTTGGTGATGCCAGGCATGGACGGAGTACAGGTCCTTCAGCGACTGGCGGACATGAATTGCACGGCTCGGATTGCAATCTCGAGCGGAATCGGTGGACGCGTGCTTAACGCAGCCTACCGATCGGCAGCAGAGCACGGTTTGGACATCGCGTGCGTGCTGCCTAAGCCTTTTACCGCATCGGAGCTAAAGGAGTTTCTCCATAATTCGCACGTCGTTGCGTCTGGCAGGGCAGACCGGCGAAGGATGGACAGCAAGGCGCAGGTCACAACCTTGGAGGATCTGTTGTCGGCAATTCGCGAACAACAGCTAAGTCTCGTGTATCAGCCTAAGATCGATTGCAGAACGAAGGACCTCATGGGATTCGAAGCACTTGTTCGATGGCAGCACCCGACTCGCGGAAACGTCATGCCCGATCAGTTCATACCTCTCGCTGAGCGGCACGGGCTCATAGGCGCCATCACGGATCAGGTTGTAGAAATGGGGCTTCGGTGGTTTTCGGGCCTCCCAAACTCGACAGATCTCTCGCTATCGGTCAACATATCGGCCAAGACCATGGGAGACATGGGGTTCGTAGATAAGCTCTTGTCTTCCTGTCACGAAGCTCGTGTGTCGGCAAACAACTTGATACTGGAGATTACGGAAACAGCGGCGATGGACGATCAACTACTGGCCCTCGACCTGTTCACCAGGCTTCGCATGAAGGGCTTCCACGTGTCGATCGACGATTTTGGAATCGGCAACTCTTCACTCGCCTTGCTTGCCCGGTTGCCGTTCTCTGAGATAAAGGTGGATAAATCGTTCGCGATGTCCGCGACGCGGTCCGAGGAATCGCGCGCAATCATCAAGTCGACGGTCGATCTTAGCCACAGCCTTGACCTCACTGTTGTCACTGAGGGTGTGGAAGATAGCGCCACCCTCGAGTTTCTGAACGACATCGGCTGCGATCTTGCCCAAGGCTATTTTATCGCCCGGCCAATGCCGGGCGATGCGGTGGAGGGCTGGGTCCTTCAGAGGCAGGACAGCGCCAGATGGGATCCTAGCTAGACGCCGGCAAACTTTCTCGACCCTTGCCAATGACCTCGCGTAAAGTCCGGGAACTTGACCGGGGCGCTACCCTTGGCGACCGAGATCTCGCTCAGTGGTCCGGGAGCGCTCCAGGCAGCGGCGTCATAGACGTCAAAGTCGGGCGCAAGGCCCTCCTTCAGGCACTGAACCAATCTCCAGCACATGATGTAGTCCATCCCGCCGTGTCCTCCGCTCTTCTTGGCCAACTCGCCTTCCTGCGACCACAGTTCGTGTTCGAAGTCGGCCTTGTATGTGTCGAGACCCACGAATTGCTCTCCCTCTTTCTGCCCATCGATATATAGGCGAGGCGGATAGTCGCGGAACATGCCCTTCGTGCCTGCGATCAGGTTAATCCGGTCATAGGGGTGCGGCTCGCTCACGTTATGCTCGACGGTTATCATTCGACCCTTTGCCGTCTTGATCAGCGTGTTGTTCTGGTCTCCGCAATGGTAGATCTCCTTCATCCGGGGATCGTCAGACTTGAGGTTTGCGGCACGCCAGGCTTGCAGGCCCACAGACTGGCTGCTCATTGAGACCATATAGTCGAATCGGTCGCCCCGATTGCACTCGAGATAGTTCGCCACCGGCCCAAGGCCGTGAGTCGGGTAGAGGTTGCCGTTGCGGTCCAGGTGCTCAAATCGTCTCCAAAGGCCCTCGCCCCCGTTTCCGAAGAGCTCCGCACGAAGGTCGTGGTCATAGGCTCCAACACCATGGGTCAGTTCGCCCAGTAAGCCCGCTCGGACCATACGCAGTACCATTAGCTCGGTCTCGCCGTAGCAGCAGTTCTCGAGCATCATGCAGTGCCTCCGGTATTTCTCAGAGGCGTTTACCAACTCCCAGCATTCCATCAGAGTCCGAGCTGCCGGCACCTCCACGGCCGTATGATGGCCGTTCGAAAGCGAACTCAAGGCCATGCGCACATGCCAAATCCATGGGGTGGCGATATAGATGAGGTCCAGATCGTCCCGCTTGCAGAGATTCTCGTAGTCGTGGTCCCCGTTGTGATATTCGGTGGGCCGAGGATGACCCGCGCGCTCGACCATCGAAGCTGCGTGTTCGGTCTTCGCCGGCACGATGTCGCATACCGCCCGCACCTCGAGTCCCGGTACATGGAGGAAGTCGCTACATACGCCGGTCCCTCGTCCGCCCACACCGATGATTCCAAGCCGGACTGTCTCGTGCCGCTCGAACGGCACGCCGACCATCGTCTTGTCCGCGGCGGTGGGGGCAGGAATCTCCCATCGACCGTCTTCACCCAATATCATCTTCGGCAACCCCCCAAGTCCGGCCGCCGCTCCGGCAAGGCTCGCGGTCTTGATCAAGGTTCGGCGACTTACTTTCGATTCACTCATGGCACCCTATTTTGCCCGGTCACGAAGCAAGCCGTGTCGAAAATGGGGGACAAACCGGATTATGGAGACAGCCGAATTCACGGTTGACTCGAACGATCCCTAAGGGGGTGCCCCGATTGCCTGATACCTTGAGGGCTATGGCGAGCCCTGCTGCCCAACTCTGATACCGTTTCCAAAACTGGTCACCCAGATTTGGCCGGGAACGTTTGGATTGAAAAAGACCCGCGAGGGATGGCAGAAAGGGTAGGTCGGCACGAGCCCGAAGGTCGGACTCGCCGATGTGGCGTTGAATGAAACCCATAGACCATCCGTCTCCGTCGTTGCGTAGACGGTCTTGGAATTCTTGGGGTCGACTGTACAGGAACCAACGCGATCCGAGATCAAGATCTCGGTCCACGTCTGTCCGCGATCGGTCGATTTGTAGAGCCCGCCACGGTTGTTCGCAGCGCCTCCCCATCCGCTATAAACACCGACGTACCACGTGTTCTGGCTCAAATCTGTCGGATCAACCGTGAGGTCTGTGGTCCACCAGTGCATGTTCTGCGCCGAGCGGTCGATCCAGTTTGTTCCGCCATTTGTACTCACAAAGACGCCGGACGAATCGGTGAAACTCGGCGCCATTCGGCCCGAATACGTAGCGACCAGTGTGCCGTCGTTGAGCACCGATATATTGAACGCATGGCCGTGGGTTCGGGGAGGGGCCGAGAGGAGCTTCCAAGGTGCGCTTGTGCCAGCCGTGATGTCGGAGCAAACGTACACGCCCCCCAGCGAACTGTGAGCGACCGTGGCATACATCCTCTTTGCGTTGGTCGGATCGAGTGCCACTCCCAAGACTACATGACCGATAGATCCGAGTTTGGACCAAGTCTTGCCTTTGTCGGACGATGTCAGCACATCGCCAGTCCCGGAGTCGATCGACGCGTCAGTGAGGTGCGTGCTCTCATACATATCGTGAATGGAAGAGGTCGCCATGTACATTGTGCCGGTTGTCCCGATGGCAACCTGGTAGGACGAGTTTTGGTTCTGACCCGAGTAGTTGAAGCTCCAGGTTGTGCCTCCGTCGGTGCTACGGATGCCTTTGATGTCTGAGAACGTTGCCCAGAGGTTTGAGGCGTCCGACCAAGCTAGCCACCAACAGGACGTGTTCTCCAGACCGACACCCGTATAGGCTTTGCCTCTTGGAGTCGGCGATCCGGCAGGATTCTGGCTGGAAGGCAAGACGTATGTTTGCTGCCACGTTGCTCCGCCGTTGGCCGTCATGTGACAGAAGCCGTACCCCGTGAATGCCACCCGATTCGCGTCGCTGGGACAAACTGTGAATCCGAACACGAGTTGGTCATAGGTCCAGCCGTGGTCTCCGCCCGAGCCCTGCCAGCCGGTGATGACGTTCTTGTTGCCGGCGGTTAGGAGCGTTGGCGTCCATGACTGCCCGGCGTTCGTCGACTTATAGATTACGGGGACTCCGGCGTCACAACTGCCCGCCAGATACATCGTGTTGACATTGTTCGAGGCCATACCGGCAAAAAACGGATAGGTGCCCGAGGCAATCCCGCCGACTCGTTTGCTCCATGCGTGGGGAGAACCGTAATCGTGCGTATACACGCTCTTGAAGCCGCTGTAATTATCGCCGCCCATCCCACCGTAGACGCTTCCGGCAGCAAGCGTCACCGCGAGAAACCGGATGGTCGAACCGCTCTTCGCGATGGCAAAACTCTCGATCTGCTCGGCCGCTGGAATGCCGGCCATAGTCACTTTCGCGAATGATGCCCCTCCGTTCATAGATGCGAAGACGCCAAGGCTTGTACCGATGAAGATGCTTTTGCCGGAGAAGAGGGCGCCCGAGACAACGACTCCGGAGTTATTGTCTCCGGCAACGACCGTGCTCCAGGCCTGTCCGCCATCCCTTGAGAAGTACAGCGTGGAGTAACTCGAAACGAAGAGGCGCGTAGCAGTTGTAGGATCGGAGACTATGTAAAAGGCGCCCTGGCCCGTCGGATCGGTGGCAAGCGGGTGCCAGGTGTTTCCTGCGTCAGTGGTCCGGACGGGAGTCAGATTCCCCCCGGTCGCGTCTATCTCGTAATAGGTCTTGCTGTCGCTGGTGAACTGGACCTGAGGCGTGAACGGACCTGTTTGGATTGTTGTAAACGGGGTCAGGTTCCAGCTTGCGCCGGCATTGGTCGAATGATATTGGCCGCTCATATCGCAAGCGAGCCACATTTCCTTGGAGTTTGCCGGGTTGAATGTCGGTGCAAAGAAAGCGCCCCCTCCTCCGATGCCCACGCTCTTCCACGATGTGGGCGACTGAGCGAGTGCGGACGGACCGCACGAAAAAAGTAACGCGGCGGTAACCAGTTGAACGAGCCTTCTCGTCGTTGAGAGGTATGCAGGAAACGACATTATGATGCATCAAGGCATGTTCGAGCGGACCATTGCTACTGGTAAGGGCCGAATGGCCCATTTGAGATAATGGGAGAAGTCATTGCTCTTGGCAGATCGGTTCTCGCAGGTTCATGGTGCCTGCCTCTGCATCGATTCGAACCCTGACTCCAAGCGGCACCGTGAGCATGTTCGGTATATGGCCGACTGGGAAGTCGATCACGGTGGGAATTCCGAGGGGCCGAATCCGCTCGGTCACAATCGTTCTCCACGTGACGTTTCGATAGCCCTCGATCGGCTCGCCCGCCTCGTTTCGCGGAATCATGTCGTCGGTGCCCGTCATTTCGCCAATGACGATTCCGGCGCATCGTTGAATCTTGCCGGACCGAATCAAGTGGGTGAACAGAGCGTCCACTCGATGCGGCTTCTCGCCCACATCCTCAATGATCAGTACGCATCCATCCGTTTCGATCTCGTGGGGAGTTGCCAAGGAGTCCATGAAGGGGACCAGGCAACCGCCTGCCGATAGGCCCTCTGCCACCCCAGGCACAAGACATGTACCGGGAGGGTAGTCCACATCGAAGGGATCTGCGCCGGCCAGCGCATTTAGGAACGACTGTTTCACCCAATCGGCGCGCGGAGTGGAGAACGAACCAACCATTGGCGAGTAAAGGGTGGCAAGTCCTGCCTTGTTCAGGGCGACGTGAATGGTCGTGATGTCGCTGAATCCGAGGAACATCTTGCCGGACCTAGCCATCGCATGCAAATCCAGGCGCGGTATCAGCCGAGGGCATCCGTATCCGCCTCTTGAGCAGATCACGGCGTTGACTTTCGGATCAAGGAATGCGCGCATCAGGTCGTCCGCTCGATCGGCGTCGGCGCCGGCGAAATAACCGGTTCGGTCGAATGCGTGATCGCCGACTTCGACCCGGAAACCTGCCTGCTCCAGCAGGGCGATACCCGCCTCCGTTTCGTTTGGCTCAATCGGAGAGGCCGGGGAGACGACACGGATAGTGTCGCCTGGACACAATGCAAACGGCTTGTAGGTTATCACTCACACGAGAAGTTACCCGTGGCGATGATTCGTATCACGTCTTAGCTTCGTACCGGAGCACTCACACCCTGGACGGACACGGGCTCGCACTCGGCAAGTAGTTCGGCGAATTGGCCAAGCCATGGTTCATAGTGACGCCACCGGGCAACCGACGTTCGATAGATCGGTTGTCGTGCTTGCCAGCGGCTCGGAGTGTTGATCGCGCTCGCATTCTTGTCGTGGTGAAGGCACGCGCTGTCCCACGGCAGACCGCAGAAGCTAATCACTTCTGGAATCACCGACCCAGGACGGGCGATCAGATCTTCATAGTCGATCTCGAGGAGTCGGTCGGCGGGAATGTGATTCCGCCAATACTCCATGGCGAACAGGTAAGCACGATAGAAATCGACGATGTTGGAGCGGTCGTAGGCGAATTGAGGGCCATACCCGAAGTAAGTTGTGTAGATCGACAGGCATGTGTCGACCGGATTTCGGCGGATGTGCAGGAAGCGCGCATTGGGCAGGGCTCGATGGATGATGCCGGCATAGGCGAAGTTAAGTGGCATCTTGTCGGTGATGCGTTCCGATGATCCCGTTACGAGTTCGATGTAGGATAGGTACTCAGTGGCCAATGCACGCAACTTTTGAGGGTCGACCGGGTCGCTAAGGGAGGCGAGCCCAACTGTCTCTTCGGTCCAGAACTGAATCTCTCCGGCGGGCTTCACCGACGGATGGCTTGCGAGGATCTGGTCGAGCAGCGTGGTCCCCGACCGGATCATTCCGATAATGAAAATCGGAGATTGGCCCGGGTGCCCACATCCCGGTTGGTTATCGAACCGTTCGAAAAGCGCGCGAACACGTTCTTGCTCATCTCGCCAGGGTGAGCCCTGGACACCGGCTCCCGAGTTATGGATCTGATACGCGAGGCGGTTAGCCACATCGTAGTCGGCGATCGCCTCCCCATAGCGGCCCCTGGTCTCGTTTACCTTGCCCAGCCCGTAGCGAAGGTGGAGTTCGCTCATCGGGCTCATTCGCCCTTTGTTTCTGAACTGCTCCATCGCTCCAACTAGATCTTCGTCGAGGTCGGTCAGCTTCCTGCATTGGGTGATGCCATAGAAACCCAGTCCGGCGGTAGCCTCTTCATGCAGCATGCTCCCATACAAGTCCCCGGCTTCTTCGAACCGCCCCTGATTGAGCAGCCAGGCAGCGTAGGGCGCCTTGGCTTCGGCAGGGGAAATACTCATGGCCCTTACGTGATGCGCTTCGGCGGATTGATCGTTGCGAAGTAGGGTGAATGCGGCGGCGATCGCCGAGTTGAGGGCCGCTGAGCTAGAGTTGTGTTTCAGGCCCTCAGCCAGACAGTCAAGAGCTCTGCCTGCGTCTCCGTACTTCAAGAACTCGCCTGAAAGGACCAGGTAGCTCTGAATGTTGCGTGGGGCCAGCCGAATGGCCTGCTGCAAATGGGAAATCGCCTCCGCATGGCGATGGAGCATCTGATAGGCGAGGGCGATATTGTGGTGATTCTCAGCACTCGCAGGCGCACGGCTCAGGGCCGTCGCGAACGCTTCGATCGCTTGTAACGGCTCGCGAATGTAAAGATGACAGGCGCCAAGTGCCCCGTACCCCACCGGGTTTTCCGGCTGAAGGTCGATCGCCAGTTGGGCGTACCGGAACGCCTCATCGATCTCCCAGCGGTTCTTCTTGAGAACCGCCATCCATGTTATTGCCTCGAAACTGGATGGATCGGCTTCCAATACTCGGCTTAAGGCCACGCACGCATCGTCGACGCGGCGAAGTCGAGCCAAGCTGACCCCGAGGAGAAGCTGGATGTCCGGCTGGGATCGCTGGTCCTCGGGAATTGCAGAAATTGCGTCGACCGCCTGATGAAACGCACCACGGTAAAAGAACTGGCGGGCGACTTCGATAGGTGTCAAGGTTGAGGCTCCACGATCGCTAACGACTAGTTTGACGTGTCGTGGAACCGATTCTTGACGAAATCGATGCACTCCTTTTGACGTTCGGGTCTCATTTTGGCGCACCGCTGAAGCGCCTCGGCTTCAGTGGCGGCCGGAGCATGGGCCGGTGTTCCGTCGGTTTGCTGGACTCCGGAACCGCTGCCGCATCCGTAGATTGCCGTGCCGAAGGCGACAACGGCGATCGCCAGCGGAATTCTGAGGTTGTTAAATAGCCTGATCATTTCTCCTCACTGCCGCTGGAGTCGTCGCCCAACCGAGCGACGACTCCCTCAGCATCCTCGTCAAACGGGATAGATTTCCAGGCCTAGAATGCGGCCGGGCAAACGATATTCCAGAGGGCGTATTCCCATCCGCCATTGCCATACAACGACCGATTCTGAGCGGGTTCGAGGCTCGCATCCAGCAAGTGAAGCTGGTTCGCTTGGCCGGAACCGTTCGGGATGTTCGGCGGGATGGGGCCGCTGCCGAGCCAATTGCACGTGCCGGCCTCACCAAACTCGGAGAAAAGCATGCTGGACTTGATTCGGAACTTGGCGTGGCCGTCTGCGAAGGCGAAGTTCGCGCCATTGCCCCAAAGGTGGTAGAGCGTTGGGCCGTCGGTTCCGTCGAGATAGAGTCCAGCCGGTCCTTGGGAACCCGCGCCATAGCGTGCCTCTTGGGGTTGCTCGATGGCGATTTGCTGCTTGCCGTCGATCTGGTCGAACAACACGGTATCTGCGGGCTCGGGGTCCACCGTGATCGACTTGGCGTTGAGCACCGCATTCATTCCGTAGTTGGAGCAATACGAGGTGGGGCCGTTCGGGATTAGCCCTGCCGCCGTCACAGCTGACGTGTTGGGATAGTAGCAGCCCCAGCCGTCGTTTCCGCTGCCCGAACCGTCTTCATCGACCGCGTTAGCGTCTGGACCGTAAAGCGGAAGACTCTTAACGTATGGGAAACTGCCCGCAACCCAGTTTGTCTGGGCAGGGAAGCCAGGCCCGCCGTTGTAGCCGCTCATGGCGCCGTTGATGTATTTACTGGTGTAGTAGTTGGCGCCGACATAGCCGAACGCAGAGTCCATGAACGTATCGTCGTAGTCGCTGGCGTACATGGTGGCCGCCAAACCAAGCTGTTTGACGTTTGACAGGGAGGCCGTCTTCTTGGCAGCCTGTTTGGCCTGCGCAAAGACGGGGAAGAGGATGGAAGCAAGGATCGCGATAATCGCAATGACGACAAGAAGCTCAATGAGCGTGAACGCGGAACGATTAGGATGTTTCATAGACTAACTCGGGGGCATCTTTGCCCGGGGATCGATTGGCCGGAGGTATCCCCGGCATGGATAGGTAGGGAAGGGTCGATGACCGAATGACAAGCGGTGCATCCAACTGGACATGCCTGGGTGCAGGCGGTAGTTGGCCGGTAATTCTATCGATGAGGAGATCGGCGGCATGCCGTCCGAATCCGGCAAAATCCTGATTTGCGGTGGTGAGTTCGTCGGCGAGGCCCCGTTCGCGTCCGGCTATCCAATCGAAGCCGACGACTGACATTTGCTCCGGGATGCGAATTCCCGCGCCTTCAAGAAAGGCACATGTCCAATACGCGAGAATGTCGTAGCAGATGAAGAGTGCCGAAGGAAGGGGGTCCATTGCGAGCACTGCCGACGCCAAGCGGGAACCTTTATCAACGAAGTATGGGTTTCGTACCAGCGACTGCGCAAATTGCCCGGACAGCGGCATGCGAGTCGGATCCGCGGGCGATACTTGCTCTGCGATGATTACCCGGCTGAACTCCTCGTTTCTGGACTGGCTCATGGCCCGCCGGTAGCCACGGATTCGCTCAACAACCGCGAATGGGATGTCGGTATCAGCGAGACAGGCGATTCTCGTGTGGCCCAGTTCCAGCAGGTGTTCGATGCACCGGCGGGTTGCCGCAACGTTAGCGGTGCCGACATGGTCGGCGGCAATTCCGTTGGGAGCCGGCGAATCGACGAACACAAGCGCGTGTCCGGCTTGTACCAGCTGTTCGATGAGGTCGGCGTCGTTGGCAAAGACATCTCTTTGGATGATCGCGCCTGCGATTCGTTCGTTCGACATCATGTCGGTGAAGAACCGGCGTTCGTCGGCGTGGACGACATCCTTGACGAATCGGCTCGGTTCGCGAACGACCATTCGGTATAGCGAGCCAGCCAGGCCCAACGAGATGCCTTTGAGGAACTGAAGCGTCGGCTCGTCAGATATCGGGTGGCTTATCCAGACTTGGACTTCGTCTGCAGCCTCGGCCGTACGCGTCCTTGTATATCCATTAACAATCGTACGGGAATGGGGCCGACGAACGAGTTCGCCTGTCTCTACCATCGCCTCGATCGCTCTGCGAACCGTGCCTCGGCTGACGCCGAATGTGATGGCAAGGTCCGATTCGGCTGGCAGGACTCCCCCGGCGCGATAGTCACCGTTCCGGATGCCCTGCCGGACGCTCTCGATCGCAGACTGGACGGTTGGTGTGGTTGCTATTTCCATAACGAGATGGACGATCAATCAAGATGACTTGTATTCAGATCCGATAACAGACAATTAGTGGACAATATACGGATTAATTTGAAGGCTAGTGTTCATCAACGCGTCCATTATATCGCGGATATTCACGCAATGCGAATAAATTCGTCCATTTTGTGGACAAGTATCGGACGATACATGAGATTGTCCTCGCAACTGTGTATTCGTGTTGTTCATCTGTGCTAATTGCCTGTCGGATTGTCCACTGCATGTACACGTTATCGAGTCGCTTGAATACTTGTAGAATCGGCGTGCCATGACTTGTTGCGATCGACGGCCGACATGGCGAGCCGATTCTAGGAACCTGCGTGAACTCTATTGCGCAGATCGTTCACTCAGAGATTGGTGATCGTAAGGTCACGAGGCCTTCCTGCCGAAACTTGTGACGCAGTCGTGCGACTGATCTAGGAGACTGAAAATGATCTTGACCTTGTGTTTCTGCTTTGCCGCAATCATTCGGCAGGACATGGACGGACGACCGAGCCGCCCTCCAATTCAACTGGGTTGGCATGACGAGTTGCGCAACGTCAACCGCTGGCGGCCACTCGACATGGATAACAAGGCGAAATGCGAGATCATTGCGGCCGGAAATGTTCGGCTCTCGCTCGGGCATGTTCCCGAAGGTTGGCCATACGGGTTTCAATGGAGCGGGCTAAAGCGAAACGTCACGGCCGATGTCGCCCGCTTTCCTGTCCTGATGGCATTTGTCGGGCCGGTTCGCGGCTATGCCCACCTTGACGTCGACGTTCTTGACGCCGATGGAAAGGCGGTCAAGACGATACGGTCAAACACTGTAAACGTTACGGCGGTCAAGCGGTCCTCAATGCCAGGAATGGAAGGCGCCAATTCCGATCGGTTCCAGGTCCCTGCCGGGGTGCTGCAGTGCGAACTGGCGAAGGAGTTGTTGCCGGCGACCTACAGCATGCAGATCCGGATGATCGTCGGAGGCGGGAACGGTGGGTGCTCAGCCACCTACCACTGGATCGGGTTCGTGGCTCAGAAGGATGCCGAATGGCTCGCCGACCATCCCAACTACGTAGTCTCGCGAGGAATTCCGGATTTCGACGCCCGTAGGCGTTAGCACGCTTTTCGCCTGCTCGGGCGAGTTTGCTAGACTAGGCCGACGGGTTCGTACTTGCCGCCAAGGACTTTCTCTGAGTTCGCCCCAAGCCAGCCGTCAAGTACGTTCGCATACACCCGCCGAAAGTCGGTAGTGAACTTGAGATCCCCGTCCTTGAGGTCGGTCAGACTCGGGTAGAGCCCGTGGACGCCGCCCTTAACCGCGCCACCCATTACGAACATCACGCTCGCGGTTCCATGGTCGGTTCCCGCCGAGTCGTTCTCTTCGGCGCGGCGGCCGAACTCGGAGAATGACATGAGCACCACGTCTTTATCCCGGCCCTGCGATTCGAGGTCTCGGAAGAACGCGACGATCGATTCCGCGATGACGCCAAGTAGCGCGCCGTGTTGATACGGCTGGTTGGCATGGGTGTCGAAGCCGCCTACCGAGACGTAATAGACCCGGGTCGATAGCCCGCCTAAGATAAGCTTGGCCACCGATTCCATCGAACTGGCGAATTCGTTGTACTGTGGGTACCGGGCGGCCTTGTTCGCCATTCGATCGTAGTTAGCGAGGGCGGTCCTGATTTCGGCCGTGTTGGTGTAGGCGTGCTGCCCCACTTTGCGGATGAAGTCGAGATGGCTGTTTGCAACAGTGCCCTTGGTGTAGAGCGCACGCCGGGCCGCAAGCCGCGCCTGATATTCCCGATCTTTGTTCGTGCTGGTGAAAGGGTCCTCTTGGCCTTGCGTGTAGACCGATGCCGCAATATCCTCGCTGGCAAATGCAAGAGGCATGTTTCCGCTAAGGGTAAGTCCAGACAACGGATTCGTCTTGAGATGGCCGTCCTCGTTGAAGTACCGAGCGATCCATCCGACCCGCTCCTTGAGCTGATGAGCGGGGTCGGCTAACTGCCAGATGTCCATCGACTCGAAGTGACTGTAGTTCGGGTTCGGGTAGCCCACGCCGGTCACCACCGACATATGGCCCTTCTCATAAAGCTCCATCAGCGGTTTCAGTCTCGGGTGCAGGCCGAGTTTGTTGTCGATCTGCACGACGTCCGACTTGCGGATGCCGATCCGGGGGCGCAGCTTCTGATAGGCGGGGTCCATATGGGGGATGACGGTGTTGAGCCCATCGTTTCCACCCGCAAATTCGACGAGCACGAGGATCTTGTCCGAGCCGACGGCAGGATGGTTGATTGCGCTGAGGACATTGCTTGTTCGGGCTTGGGCCGCCTCCATGAACAGCGCGGGCATGCCGATGCCCATCGCCACAAACGTCATCCCGTTATGTAGGAATTCTCTTCTTGTTTGGTCGCTCATCTATCTCCTCAGTGCGCTAGGCAAGTTGATATTCCGGGCAAGTCAAGATCAACTCGACCAGCCCGTGCGCCCGATCCCAGTAGTAGCTCTCGGTCGGCTTCTTCGGCGCGCCCGTGTGCATGTAGTCCTTGAGCATCTGTCGTGTGTCTGGTGTGAGGGGCATGGAAGGCAACAGCCATTCCCACACGTCCTCGATCGCCGTTTCAGCCGTTCTGAACGACGCATCCGCCTTGAGGTGTGCCATTGCGAGTCCGTCGGTCACGCGTTGCTTCACCAGTTGGCGGTAGCGAAGCTGATCGACGGCGTGCTTGGCGAAGTTCAACCGGGCAGTCATCGTGTTGGTGTTGATCCAGTTTCGGCCCGTCTTCCAACCTTTTACGTTCGGCGGATTGTAGAGCTGCTGACCCATGTTGTCGGCATAGCTCTGCATGTCCTGAATCCATGTGTATGGCACGTCGAGCGTCTTCACCAGCATCACCGTGTACTGCACCGGCCACTTAATCTGCGAGTAAAGCGCTTCATCGGAATAGAAGTGGGGGGACGTCAGGATGGCTCGAACCAACTCCCGGATGCTGTAGCGGGTGTCGTAATAGACCTTGCAGAGCCGATCGATCTCCTCGGGCGGCGGGTTGTCGTGAACGAAGAACTCGAACAGCTTCTTGGTAACGAATCTCGGTGTGGAGGGGTGGCGCGCCACGATGTCGAGGGTCGTTCCGAGGTTGAAGTCTCCCTTTTGGCCCAGATACTCCTTGGGAGTGTCGTTGAAGTTCTTGTCGTTGAACTTCACCTGGAAACGGTCGGAATCGTAAGACCAACCGGTGAACGACTTGGCGCCCTCCTTGACGTCATGCTCCGTGTAGCCTCCGTCGATGCCCATCGTAAACAGCTCGAGGAGCTCGCGGCTGAAGTTCTCATTCGGCGCCTTCTTCGTGCTGTTGTTTCCATCAAGCCAGATCAGCATCGCGGGGTCGATCGCGATGACGCCGAGGAGATCTCGAAAGCTGCCCATCGCGTGCTTTCGAAGAAGCTGATTCTGCCGATATTCGATGCTGGGGTTTTGGACTTTGTAGTCGGACGTGGCGAAGTGATGGTGCCAGAACATCGTCATCACCTCTTCGAGTGGCCTCGAACTCTGGCAGAATCGGAACAGCCAGTAACGTTTGAGTGAATCGACATCGTTTGGCGCTACCAGTCCGCCCATATCGTCGAGCGGCAGATCCGTGATCTTCATCGGGATCGAGTCGTAGTCGACGAGCGTCTTGAGGACGCCGGCCTCGCCAAGAGAGGCGTACCTCGCCCAGTCGCTAGAGCGGTATCCAAACGCTGCCCGACGCAGGAGGTGCTTGATTCGGGCCGATTCCCCGGTAATCATGCAGACTAGTGTAGGGCACTTTGCCGACATGTGGGGAGACCTTGGGCCTGAGAAATCACATACCTAGACATGTGAGATGGCGATTTTGGCGTATCTGACGAGACGATTGGCCCTTCGACTCTGCGCCTGCGAGTTGACACAGTTCGTCAGGCTCGGGAATGCTGTGAACGTCCATGCTCATTCTCGCCGCTACCGCCCTGCTCCGACAAGAAATGTCGCAGCCACTTCCCCTTGTGCCCTGGCCCTCCCACGTCGAGGCTCACGCGGGCTCCTTCCACCTTGACGATGCCACTGTGATCGTTGTAAAGGGCAGGGAAGCGCGTGAGAACGCCGAATTCCTTCGACAATCGCTGAAATCGACGGGCTTGCCGCTTAAGGCCGCCGGCAACGCGAACAAAGACTTCATTGTGCTGCAAGTCGTGAAACCGACTCCGGATCTTGGCGACGAGGGATATCGACTTGACGTGGCCGCCGAGGGCGTGAAGATCGAGGCGTCCACGTCGGCGGGACTGTTCTACGGTGTTCAAACTCTACGCCAACTACTGCCGGCTGCTTCCTATGGCACGGTAGCGCTGTCCGGCACGAACTTGGATGTGCCAAACGTGGCGATCCAGGATCGCCCGCGCTTCGCCTGGCGAGGAATGATGCTGGACGTCAGCCGCCACTTCTATGTCAAGGGCGAGATCCTCAAGATGCTCGATATGATGGCGGCCCATAAGTTCAACCGGTTTCACTGGCATCTGACCGACGATCCCGGTTGGCGCATCGAAATCAAACGCTATCCAAACCTGACGAAGATCGGTTCGACTGAGAATTACGACACGTTCCGCAAGCCAAAGGACGGACAGAACCACGGCGGTTTCTATACTCAAAGCGATATTCGAGAGGTCGTCGCACACGCCAAAGATCTTCACATCACGATCGTCCCAGAAATTGAGATGCCGGGCCATTCCGGCGCGGCAATCGCGAGCTACCCCGAATTGGGAGTTTGGAACCAGCTGCGAACGCCAGACCCGTGGGCATTCGATTCGTCGAACCTGATCGCCGAGGAGTCGACGGTCAAGTTCTACGAGAACGTAATGGACGAAGTGATGAAGCTCTTCCCGAGTTCGTGGATTCATGTCGGGGGAGACGAGGTCGACAAGGGACCATGGAAGAAGAATGCGCGCACTCAGGAACTCATCAATCAGCGAGGCCTAAAGAACGAGGAGGAACTGCAAAGCTGGTTCATTCAGCAGATCGACCATTACCTGACTGCCCACGGGAGACGGCTGATTGGTTGGGATGAGATTCTGGAGGGCGGTTTGGCAAAGGGAGCAACTGTCATGAGTTGGCGCGGCATCAACGGCGGGATCGCCGCCGCGCGCGCTGGCCATGACGCGGTGATGAGCCCAACCAGCCATATGTACTTCGACTACCTTCAGGCCAGACAGGGAGAGCCGCGCGGGATCGGCGGGTTCGTGCCGCTTGAAAGTGTCTATTCGTACGAGCCGGTTCCCGAAGCTTTGACCGCCGACGAGGCGACCCACATACTGGGAGTGCAGGGCAACATTTGGTGCGAGTACATTGCGACGCCGTCCCACATGGAGTACATGGCCTGGCCCCGCGGTTGCGCACTCGCCGAAATTGCGTGGTCGCAGAAGTCGGATCGAAGCTTCTCGTCATTCATCCCCCGTCTGCAAGTCGACCTCCAACGCCTGGATGCCGCCGGTATGAATTATCGGAAACTGGATCAGGGCAAGTAGCGGGGCGCGGGAAGGGCTAACCCGCCTGAACTCCAGCGCGCCTTCTGCCGCCTCAAGGGCGCCATACGGATTTTGCATGCCAGTCTGCATCAGGTCGGAAAGCGGTTCGATTTTGTGGCGAGCGCCAATTCGCAAGTAGTTTGCCACCTTGCGACGCGCAATCCCATATAACCAGGGCAACGGATCGGCGCGGTACCGTCGTTTTGAGTTTCGTATGGCCTCAAGGAACACTTCGGAGGTGATGTCCTCTGCTGCAGATGGATCGCCTATGCGTCGAACCGCATAGGCAAAATCCGCTTGACCATGCTCACGGAAGAACCCGTCTTGAGAGTGGTCCTTCGCAGCGTCGATTTTCATCTGGATCGCATCTACAATCACCACGATGGCCTGTTCGCTCGGGGGGCATGGGATCATCGGAGAATTCGCTCGAGGTACCGAGTCACGCCTGGTTCAGCGATGGGCTAAGCCTTCGACGAATGGGAAGTCTGGCTTGAAGGCTCAGGGTTGAACTGCCAGCGAATAGGGGCTGTCCGGGAACGTGGAGCTGATGGATTCGGCATCCGTGACCAAATAACCTGGCCGTCGGCGAGACACCCTACGGTGACCAAACGTCGATACTATTCAATCCTATGATCCTTCTCCCGGCTTGTGTTTTCGCAGCCTCAACTGGCATGAGTGTCGATCAGGCTAAAGTCCGAGCTCTGGTTGACAGCGTTATGGCGCCTCTCGTTCGAGAGCAAGAGCTACCCGGATTGGCGGTAGGCGTAACCATCCACGGGAAGAAGTACTTCTTCAATTACGGCGTCGCATCCAAGAAGAGCCATCGGCCCGTCGATAGCAGGACGCTATTTGAGATTGGGTCCATCAGCAAAACGTTCACTGCCACCTTGGCGTCGTATGCCCAAGTCACCGGAAGGCTCTCGTGGGCAGATCCAGTGAGCAAGTACCTGCCTGGTCTGCGGGGCAGCAGCTTCGGTCGTGTGCGACTGATCAACTTTGCGACCCATACAACCGGCGGCTTGCCGCTGCAGGTTCCAGTTGAGGTCAAGAATTTCGAACAACTGATGGGCTATCTTCGTCGATGGAAGCCCGCGACTCCACCGGGCACATCCAGGACCTATTCCAACATAAGCATTGGACTGCTCGGCGCCATTGCAGCCAAGAGCTTGCGCCAGCCGTTCGACCAGTTGATGGAACGAACGTTGTTCCCCAGGCTGGGGATGGACGAGAGCTACCTTCACGTACCGGCAGACCAAATGGCTCGGTACGCGCAGGGCTACACGAAAGAGGGTGGGCCCATCCGGATGAGCGTCGGCGTGCTTGCTTCCGAAGCGTATGGCGTGAAGTCAAGCTCGGCCGATTTGTTGCGATTTGTCCTGGCCAATCTGCAGTCAGCGTCCGGTAGAGGCCCGATGGAACGCGCGATATCTCTAACCCACACGGGCTATTTCACTTCCGGCGCCCTTGTGCAAGACTTGATCTGGGAGCAGTATCCCTACCCGGTGCAGTTGAAACGTCTGCTCGCGGGCAACTCAGTCCAGATGATCCTCGAGTCAAATTCCGCGACTGCACTTGGCAAACCGCTGCCTCCTCAGACAGACGTGCTTATCGACAAAACCGGATCTACGAACGGCTTCGGCGCCTACGTCGCATTCATCCCCAGCAGGCAGATTGGAATCGTGATGCTGGCAAACAAGAGTTTTCCGATTCCTGCAAGGGTGACCGCCGCCTTCGAAGTTATGTCGCGACTCGTCGATCCCACCATGCCAGGTCATGACGAATCCCCGCATCGCTTGTAGCAGACGACATCGATCGCACATTTCACAGGAGGCGGCCACCGGCGAGGAGCTAGACGCAACCCCCTCCGGCACTTACCCGACCGTGATCTGGCTTACGCTCGCTTGATCTCCGGCGACGAACTTCACACGGATGACGTTCATTCCGGCATTCATCTTGACCGCGAGCGGGACCGTCGTCTTGAAGGTCGATAGACTTCCCGTAGAGGGCAGCGCTACTGTTCCCACTTGGACGTTGTTCAGCCAAACCTGTACCTTGACTCCTGCCTGGTCCGTGCCGACGCTGAGGGTGATCGGATGCGATCCTGCCGTTTGAACGCGTAGCAGGTAGTCGCGGTATGGGCCACGCCAGTCGGTGGGGTTGAGGGTTAGCCCTCCCCCTGTTTGCCAGTTTGCGTCACGAAGGCAGAATTGCCGAGGGTCGACCTTGCCGGGGACGGAGATTCCTTCGGTAAGTACCGCTTTACCTTGGGCTTTGACCTGGTCGAACGCTTTGATCTTGGGTGCGGACGGGTTGGTCATGTCGTTTGTCAGCCCCCACGTTCCGTACTGAGAGTCGTAGCTCGTTGCGCCTGCAACAAACCAGTTGAGCAAGTCGAAGCCGTAGCCAAACCACACGTTCAGGTAGTTCGCGCAGATGGGCTGGATTCCGGAATCGAGGGATGCCGCTTTCTTCGCGGCAATGTTGTTCGGCCCGAATGTATCCGGCCCACCCTCGTAGCCAAGGAACTTCAGGTTGTAGAAGCGAGACAAGGTCGCACAGGCATCCATGCTCAGGTCAGTCTTCTGGGCCTCGACGCTGGCGGCGAGGGCCTGGAGGACTTGTTGCTTGCTCAAGTTGGTGGCTTGGTCGGCGGTTCCCAGATTGAAGTAGGGCGCGCCGGCGCAAGCGAACAGATACTTGTTGGGAGCGCCGAATCGATCGTTCGCGAAGGTTAGCCCGTCGACAAGCCAGTAGCCTGGCCAGGCGATCTGAGTTGCCAGCACAGGCCGAACGGATGTTGCCCAGCCGCCGTTTCCATAGACCCTTCGAAAGATGTCGGAGATCGTCTTGATCCGCTTTGCGATGCGTCTGGCGCACCAAACGTTCTTGTCGTTGACCTTGTCGTAGTTGAGGTCTGGGTCACCCGAAGCGACGTCGGCAGCGGCCTGCGTCTGATTCCAGGTTGCCTGGGAGAACCCCCAGTTCCAAACCTCGTTGCTATATTCCAAGTAAACGTGAAGGTTCGGGTTGAGCGTTCGATGAAACAGCTGAGCTAGATCCTCAACATAGGAGTCGTCGGCTTTGGCCGGGATATTGATCCAGGCATCCTTGTTCAGCTTGTTGCATGGGGCAATGCAGACTTCCCACGGCACCTGGGCATTCGCCGCCGACGAATAGCTGGGCGCTCCGGCCGGCGTGCGGTCCGACCAATGCTGAATGGAACTCCCGTTCGTCGCCTGGAAATCCATGAATCGGAGGGCGGCCAGGCGGCTGCAGTGAGTGGTGAACGGCGTTGTGAACACGTCGGTGGTCTTGTAGCCGGGGCGCATCACCTGGAGGTTCCGGACGCCTCCGTTCGTCTTGGTGAAGTTGAGCATCAACTGGGAACCGCCGGCCGGATAGACGAGATCGGCCGTAACGACACCGGTCTTTGGGTTCCGTACCTCATTTGCGATCTGCCCTGGGCTGGCGACCAAGCCGATCGTCGGAGTGGTAGCGCAAACGCAACTGATCTTGTAAGTTCCCGCGATCCCGTTCATTCCCGGCCACGTAGCCAGAATGACCCCAAAATCGACGGTCGGCCATCCCTTGGCGTCGACTGCCACCGTGCCTGACCAAGGCGTCGTCGGCGGGCCAAACCCGCGAGACTGCTTGACCATGTCGGCGAACACGTTCGAATAGGACCAGTCGGTCACTCCCTCCAGGTTCCCTCCGAGATTGATCGGCGTGGTCGATTGGGCGGAAGCCACTCCGAGGCTGATAGCTCCGGCAAGCGCAATAATGAACGCGTTCATTGGGTTGAGGTGAGTTTACTGACATAGACCCGTGATAAGCGTGCGATTTGGGCACTTCTTCCTAACTGGTGCTTTTCTGCCTAACGGGCTGCAAGTTCGATGTCCTGCCTGTTTCTCGGTTGAGAAACGTCGGGTTTCCGAGATATCGTCTCGATGTGCAGGTTATCGCCCATAGGTCTATGCCAAGGTCAATGAGCCGGACTTGGTTGCGGGCCGCTGGCATCAGTTTCGTTCTCGCCTTGGCATTCGGACTATCCGCTAAAGCCGTTGGGGATCCGATTGGGATGCTCTTGGTTGCCGGGTCCCTGATGTCGCTATCGGCGGCTGGCGCCTTCGTCAAGAAAGCAGTTTCGTGGACGGACGGGGCAGCCGGCGAGGCCCAAGTCATTCGGGCATTAGGTGACCTACCAGACGTCTACACGGCGATCAGTAACTGGGTGATTCCAGGGACGGAACAGGGCGACGTCGACTTGGTATTGATCGGGCCTCATGGTGTTCTAGTTATCGAGGTCAAGAACTACTCGTCGAAGTACGAATGCTCCGGCGACGACTGGGTGAACGTCAAGGACAACGGCTTTCGAAAGCGAATCAAAAGTCCATCGCGTCAGTTGAAGCGAAACGTCCGGGCGATTGAAGCGTATCTGCAGCCACTGGGCTGGACGGGGCCGGTCCGAGGTGTTTTGGTACTGCCTCCCAAGTCGAAACCGAAGCTCGAAGGGGCGACCGTTGAAATCCTAGACTGGGCAAGTCTCCTACCCTTCATCCAACAGCTGACTCCGTGCAAATCCGTTCCGCCTATCGATTGGTTTCGGATCGGCGAGTTGTCCATGAGTTGACTGCAGCATGTGATCATGCCGGGTGCAATAAAGATTCAAAAGGGTCCGATCTCTGTGCTATGATTCCCAGTCTTCCACCCGGAAAGGGGCCCCGGGATGTCCGCTGCCCGGATGGCGAAGAAAGGGCTCTGTTAGCGCCGGCTCCCAGGACGCATGCCAAACCGGGGCCATGGATCGGATCGCTCTCTCGGTCAGGAGAGCACACACATCCAAGACCATGAGGACCCATTTAGGCCAGAGCTCAGTTCAGCCTTGGAAAACGGAGCCAGGAGGCAGCCTCGGCCCGATAACGTTCGGAGTGCTCGGCCAGAGAAACTCCGCAACCAGCCATGGCATCGGAGGATATCTATGTAGGCGGGATGCGGACAGAGAGGCCAGGATTCTTTCGTCCATATCTGGAGAGTAATCATGGCCTTCCTCAATAATTGGGACACCCGAAATCGATCGATTGCATCAGTTCGACGGAGGTATGCGGCAGGATTCACGCTCGTCCAGCTATTGGCGGTTATGGCAATCATCGGAATACTGGCTGCCATTCTGTTTCCGGTTTTGGCTCAAGCGAAAGAACGTGGGAACGTTGCACTGTGCATCAGTCATTTGCACTCCACGGGGCACAGCATCGAGTTGTACCAAAGCGACACGGACGGTTACCTGCCGCCCGTGAATTTCTTTGATGTCCAGTTCTCGACTGACCCATCGACAGGCATAAGCCGGCCCGTGCCGCATCCACTGCGCAACTATGGACTGAACCTGGACGTGGGCCATTGCCCGCGGGTCCCGTCCGGATATGAGGCTAGGTTGGGTCCGTCGAGAATCGATTACATGTCCAAGTTCACCATCGACTTGACGGAACGCTCGCCGAAAGCTGGAAAGTACTCGTACATCCCACGCCCAAGCAACGTGCTAGCTTGGGACTGGAACCACGTGATCAACAATAACCTCACGGACCCGGCAACCTATTGGACAGCTCTTCGTGCAGACGGCTCTGTCTTCCGATTGAGCAGCAGCAAGGTCCAACACATGTATTTGGTAGGAGGTACCTGGACCTTGACCGTTGATCCAGGCAAGGTGAACGACTATCCGTTCGTATACTTCTTCCCCGGAGAAGTCTGGCCTCCAGACTCGACGACGCAACTTCAGTAGACCATTTCTTCGCTCGCACGCGCCCAGCGAAGCATCTCCAAAGCCCTGGCGATACGGGTTGAAATCGCAATTTCCATTGTGGAAGTTCCGGTGATCGGAGTTAGGCTCCCACCATATATTCTTCTGGCAGGAACGATTCTTCGAACTGCATGGGCCGTCTGATATGCGATGTCCTTCGTAGCGGCAATTCTCGGCGCCTATTTGCTTGGCCCGTCGCTGGCGATGCTTCGGCTTGGCTCAACCGAGCTTGTGGTTCGAGGGAAGACGTTCGTCTCCACAAACGGCTACGATTTCGATGGCGGTTCGTTGACTGGCACGGGCAGAGAGCTTGTCCTGGAGAACGGGGGCCGACGGGAGAAGATCGATCTGCGCGCCATAGAAAAGGCCTGGTTCGAAGACGATGCCCGGTGGGGCGGTCATGAAGAATGCACCCGGCTTCGACATATCGCCTTTGGCCAAGGTGAAGGCTTTGACACCTATATCAGCGATTTCGCGCCGGTCGGGCCTGGGAAAGCCCTCGCCATCCTATCTCTCGACGAGTCCGCCAGGATGGCGCAGCCTCGCGCTCAGGTACTCGTAACCCTCAGCGCATCGCCCTTAAGAATCAAATGGATTCGTCGCCTCAGTTCGATGGGCGATGGCCAGAGCTTGGGGCCGGCCCGCCGGCTGTACCGATTCAGGAAACGTCTTTACCTAAACGATTCGAATCAGATTAGTCGGGTCGATTCATCTGGAATCGCGATCAAGAAGATCTGCGCCTGGAGCATCGAATCGCTTCCTCTGGGCCTCGCTGGAGATCGATGGGTGATTTCCGAATCCACAGATGTCACCAACCGAACGCTCGAAGCGACCGACCTTTCAACCGGGGAATACCGGGTGCTGTTCAGTCCAGCGAATTCGTCGTACCCCATAGAAAGCAATCAGCCTTATCGACTAGACTCATTATTTGGTCCCTATGTGCTATTCAGCTACGCTCCACGCGTAATAGGCAACACTATGTGTTGGAAGTTCCTGTCCATTCGCGTGCCGGACGGAGCCTTTCATGCGATTCCGGGTATCTACCCCACGCTCGAGCCCTTCGGTCCTTACCTTGCCGGACAAGCACCTGGATCGACCGCCAGGATCTTCTTCAAGAACGGAAAAGAAGTCGACCCCAAAAAAGTGCAGCCCTTCCGACGACGGTCGCGATGAGTGGCAAGGCTGGCGGACCGAGTCTATTAGCGCTTGGGCGCGCCAGTCAAAGCGATCAACGGATGGTCCTAGCACGACAGATCGGGATGACCGTATATTGAGCCATGCCTAGAATGTTGACCACCGAGGAAGTGCAACTCGCTCTCGATCGCGTTGCTATGCCACCGGCTGACATGGTCAGCGAACATTTTCACGACGAAGCCTGCGGGCCGGCTCTGCGCGTGTATTTGGCTCTTTCCAATGGCCAGATCGGCGAAGACCTCGCACCCGACGATCTTCTCTACAATCGCTATTACTGGTTCAACCGTTACGCCGTCGCTTACGATGCCAAGTTTGGCTACGACGCAGGCAACGAGCAGCAGATCACGATGCTCCTTGAGGAGATAGACTTCGACGTTGACTGGAATGTGCTCGAAGATCTACACAATGCGGCTCGAGGCAATCATTAGGAAGCCGGTAGCCCCAATCCATGGCCAACCGATAAGCGTGAAAGCCCACAAGCATTGTCAGTAAGTAACCTCGTCCCTATCACCGAGCTTTGCCAAGTCTCTGTTCTCATGACCCAGGCCGAAGCAAACGTGCTGGCCCACGTGGCCCGTCCGACGATTGTCGGGCCTGTCCAACGATTTGAGTTCAAAAGACGGCACCCCCGGTCCCGATTCATCGGGATGCCCCACTGCTTAGAAGCGAAAAGAAAGCAGGTTCAAATACCTTCCTCTCAGTTCACTGCCGTACGTGATCGTACCAGACCGTGCGTGGTGTAAGAGAGACTTAAGCAAGACCTCCTACTGTACTTTGTGGACCATTTCTGAGTTCAACACGTCGTTAATCAAACGGGGAATTGGATTCAATCGCCTAAACTGACATCATGGCCATTCGTGAACGACGTGTAAAAGGCGTAGCCAGAGCCGGCAAGATTGAACTAGAGGCGATCGACTTTATTCCAGATGGCACAATCGTTGATGTAGTCATGCCCGCGGAGTTGGAAAAGTCAAACCTTGGGGCCTCGGGAAGCACCCTCCTGGCAAGCCTACGCGAAGGGTTTTATCTTGGCGGCGGACCATACTTGAACCGCGATGAGTTCTATGGCGAAACCGGACGCCCAAAGTAGTCCTGCGTTCGTCGATACGAACATCCTTGTCTACGCGTTCGACACCGCGGATCCCGAAAAGCACGCAACTGCGAACGCCCTAACAATCCACTTGATCCGGGAAGATCGACTGTGCCTCAGTGTCCAGGTACTTCACGAATTCTATTCAGTTGTAACCAGGCCGTCCCGACCTTTTCGGCTTGCTCACGAACAGGCCGCGAAGATTGTCTCCGAATTCGTAGAGATGTCAACCATCGTTTCGCTGACACCTTCGACCACCTTGTCGGCGTTGGAAGTAGTCCGCCAACACAACATCTCCTTCTGGGATGCCTTGATCTGGGAGGCCGCCCAACAATGTGGATGTTCGAAGGTCTATTCGGAAGGCTTTCAGCACGGTCGCGAACTTGGTGGAATCACCTTCGTGAATCCGTTCCTCGTGCTTTAGTGGTGCGGCGATCGGCCAAACTCCGAAGAGTAATCCAGGATCTTGACCCAATGTCGAAGGTCGTCTCTCCGTTTGGGCACGGTTGAATATCCATACTGGGGAACCATCTGGTTTGCCCTCTTGTGCGGATACTTCTGATAAGGCTGGAAATATCCCCTTGTCACCAATCGTTCAGTGCACGCGATTGCCAGGTCGTCCAGAACGTCGTTATCTGCATAACCAAGAAACGGCACTGCTAGAGCTTTGCGAAATGCGGTGTCGATTGCCTGATCCAACGGTTTTGATTGCAGGTCCTTTGAGTTTTCGACTAGTGCAAGAACGTCCTTGACGTCGGTGACATCGACCGGTAGTGATCAAGGATTGGGAACAGCGTTTTCTTAACACGAATGAACCTTTTCCGGGCCTCTGGGTTAGGGCTCAGCAATAGCCAACCTGAAAGATCCACTGCTGCTGCTTTCATCCAAAGGGCATCGTAAGGCGCATTCACGATGAATTCGAATGGGTCCGGTTGTTAGTTGTCATTAGGTAGTTGCCAATACCACCAGAACCTCCCAAATTCGCGATTTGGCGCAAAATGCGCGTTCCGACGGAATTCGGCCACCCATTCCAAAACAATTCGGCCACTGATTCCGATTTAATTCGGCCACCCATTCCGACGGAATTCGGCCACCCCCTCCGGTTTGTTTGCGGCTAGTTTTGTGTGTCTCCCGTCCGCTCCTTGGCCAAGCTCGGCCAGGGAGCGGCAAGTTGTCAAGGAGACCCATAGACATGAGAAAGATTCGTGAAGTGTTACGCCTTCATAACGTTGTGAACGCAAGCCGGCGTGAGATCGCGCTTGCCGTCGGCATCGCTCGCTCGACGGTTGCCGAGTATCTGTATCGGTCTGAAGCTGCTGAGCTGCGCTGGCCATTGCCGGTAAATCTCTCTGACGAAGATCTGGAGCGATTACTGTTCCCGCCTTCTCCGACTCAGGAAGAATCTCCTCGTCCGTTACCGGATTGGGCTAAGGTTCAAACAGATCTCTCGCGCAAGGGAGTGACGCTGCTTCTGCTCTGGCACGAGTACGCGAAGGTGCATCCGAACGGCTACGGCTACAGCCGCTATGCGTCTTTGTACCGTGAGTGGCTTGAAAAGACCGACCTTCGGATGCGGCAGCATCACAAAGCCGGAGAGAAGCTCTTCGTAGATTTCGTCGGTCTGAAGATGCCCATCACGGATCCGTCTACCGGTGAGGTTCGCGTGGTCTCGGTGTTCGCCTCGGCGATGGGCGCCAGCCAGCGCATCTTTGCCAAAGCCTATGCTTCTCAGACAGTTGAGAGCTGGCTGGAAGGGAACGCTGACGCCTTTGAATTCTACGGCGCTCTTGCCGAGATACTCGTTCCCGACAACCCGAAGCCTTGTGTGACCAGCCCCGACCGTTACGAGCCGGGGCTCAATGAGTCCTTTGCCGAGTTCGCGCGCCACTACGGTCTTGCCGTTATACCGGCAAGGCCAAAGAAGCCCAGGGACAAAGCCAAAGTTGAAAACGCCGTCTTGCAGGTGGAGCGCTGGGTCCTGGCTCCTCTAAGAGACCGCACCTTCTTTAGTCTGGAAGAACTCAACCGGGAGATCGCGGCAGGAATCGAGTGGCTCGATACCCGCCTCATGAAGGGCCCGAACCTAAGCAGACGCGAGTTCTTCGAGCAGATCGACCTGCCGGCGATGCGTCCGCTCAACATGCCCCGCTATCAGTTCGCCACGTGGAAACGGGCCAAGGTCGCCCCCGACTATTGCGTCGAGTTCGAAGGCCACCGCTACAGCGTGCCATACACTCTATACGGTAGGCCAGCCGACATCAGAGTGAGTTCCAAACTCGTCGAGGTCTTTGTCGACGGCATCCGCGTATGTGGGCATCCCAGATCTCTGGTGCGATGGGGAGTGACCAGGCTGGATATCCACATGCCCGCCGCCCATGGCGAATTGGCAGCATGGACGCCCGAAAGGATCCAGAATTGGGCCGCTCAGACCGGACCTTCAACAAAGGAGTTCGTCGGACGAATGATGGGCGGCAAACGTCACCCACAGCAAGCATTTCGTTCCTGTATGGGCGTCATCAAGCTCGCCAAGAGCTACACTCCCGAGCGTCTGGAGGCTGCATGCGCCAGAGCGCTTCACTACAGAGCGACTACATACCGGAACATAAAGACCATTCTGGAAAAGGGGCTCGACAAAGAAGAAGTCGCTAACCAGCCCGTACTCATCGAGATCCCCACGCACTCCAACGTGCGTGGGGCGCTCTACTACGCAGGAGGCCGGACATGCGCCAACTGACTCTCGATAAGTTGGCCGAACTCTCGCTCAAGGGCATGCAAAAGGCACTTGAGGAACAAACCGCTCCAGCAATGGAAGCGATGCCCTTTGAAGACAGACTGCTCCTGCTACTGGATGCCGAAGAGTTTCACCGCAAGGAACGCAGCCTCGAATGGAGACTCAAAGCCGCCGGCCTTAGGCAAAACGCAAGGCTTGAAGAACTCGATGTGCGCGCTTCTCGCACCCTCGATAGATCTCTTCTTGCCACGATGGCCTCATGCCGGTGGCTCAAGGAAAAGCGCAACCTCATCCTCACCGGGCCGTGCGGCATCGGCAAAACGTTCCTGGCTTGCGCGCTTGCAAGGAAGGCTTGCGAGCATCAGTACTCGGCAAGGCACTACCGCTTGCCCAGGCTGCTTGCCGAGCTTCGTCTTGCCAGGGGCCAAGGAACCATCACGACAAAATTCGCAGCCCTCGCCCGCGTGGATCTGCTCATTCTGGACGACTGGCTACTCGCCCCGCTCGAACTCGCCGAACGAAGAGACGTGCTCGAACTACTCGACGATCGCTACGACAAACGCTCCGTTATCATTTGCACCCAACTCCCCGTCGAAAACTGGCACGCGGCCATCGGAGATCCAACACTTGCGGACGCGATCCTCGACCGGCTTGTTCACAACGCCTACAAACTCCCCTTGGACGGAGAGTCCATGCGCAAAGCCAAAGGCCTCAATCGTAACGCGTTACGAAACGAGGAGGCAGAACATGGCTAGGCCCCGCATGCACACAGGAGCAGCCCAGAGGCAGCGAGCATATAGGGCCAGACTTCGAAGCAGCCGGGCAACCGGCGTGGAGTCCTCGCCGACCGCTTCTTCCATAGCGTCCATGCCAAGCACGGCAAGGTGGTCGGCGCTGATTACGCAGGCGCGAACATGCTTGCAGTCAGTCCAAGACGAAATGCAGAGCTACTACGACAATCGCTCCGAAGCCTGGCATGAGGCAGACAAAGGGCTGGCGTTCGAAGAAAGAATCGAACTAGTCGAGGCTGTAATTCTGGCCATCGAGGAGCTACAAAACGGCTGACCAATCGGTATCATCGCAAAGACGACGAACGGAACCACGCAAACCCGAATCGCAAACCCAGAAGGTGGCCGAATTCCTTCGGAATAGGTGGCCGGATAACTTTGGAACGGGTGGCCGGATTAAATTGGAATAGGTGGCCGAATTCGTTGGAATAGCGCA
>JARLGV010000033.1 GCA_031292555.1 Fimbriimonas sp. | reverse complement strand
TCGTCTCCACGCCCGGGGCCGATCCGCGGTCGGGGAAGTACCACAAGTTCCCGCCTAAGTGAAGGGAGTAGTCCGAGTTGATGTCCGGCACATCCTTCGAAGAACCGAGGAAGATTGGCTCCCACAGGATATTGGCTGAACTGACGAGGATGTTTGCCCGAGTATCCCACGGCGCGATATAGCCGGTCCGGTGATATCGATCCTGAAACTGGATCGGCACGAAGTACAGCATCGCGTCCTTCACCGAGTCGAACGTGTCGCCCATTCCAAAACGAGTACCACGCAATCGAACCTTGCCTATCACCCCGAAATTGGCGGACTGGTTGTGAAACGACTCGCTCGTGTCCATCCGAACGAACGGGGACAACGGAAAACTGGGCAGAAGTTGCTCAAGCTGCTTGATCTTCTCCGCCAGAAGCATCCCCGAGAAGTAAGCGTTCTCGTCTTCGGTTTGAGTGGAAAGAACGTTGGTCGAGATAAAGTGAAGCCTTGCCCATCCAAGTTGGGCACGCACGTCCGGCTGATCGTAGGTAAGAGTGGCATGAACAACGAAAGCAGTCGAGCCGTTCTCTAGCTGGGCGTTCGGCGCGACAGATAGACCTCCGACGGTGATCGAGTCGGTCTCTGCCGGCCGGGTCACCACCATATTCAGTCCCATTTCGTTGAGAACTACAGCCTCGTTATCAAGCGCTCCGCTGCGCCGTGCCGCGATGAAAACAAGCAGGCTATCGCCGTCAACCAGCCCAAGGGCTTGAGGGTCGACGTCAAGGGTGTAAACATCCACCGTCTTCGTTGTCGAGACCTTTGCAGGGTGGTTTGGCAGTGCTTTGGGATAGGGGCTCAACGTGCCCTGGTTGTTCTGAGCTCCCTTCAAAAGCCACCAATTGCCGGCATCCTTCGGATCCGAAAGATCGTAACCGCGCAATTCCGAACGCGTAAGCGAAACGACGACTTGACTCGATTCCTTGCCTTCCCGGGTCCGCTTGCCAATGTAGTGTGCGTTGAAGACGCCGTGCACGGTGACGACCTCTTTGCCGCGAACCATTTGAAGGCCATCTTGGCGACCGAAAGCCGCAGCCGCAACCACGAGGAGGAGGACCGATAGGAGGTGGCGTACCAACGCTTGCATGCAGGGGTTCTACCGCATTTGACGCCTCCTGGTACATAACCTGGCGCCAACATCCAATCAATCCTCTTGCTTCACATCCCGTCGAACCTTGCTCGTCGGGGGCTCCGACTCGACCGTAACCGACTCCAATGTCTGAAAATCGATGCCGATGCGCGTGCCCGGACTCACTTGCAGCTCGGCGCGCAGACGTTCCGCCAAACCAGTTGCTTCCAAAACGGCCAGGACCTGAGCAATTCCGTCTTCGAGAGATTTCTGAGGTACATAACCCAACTGAACGCTCACTTTCTCAAAGCTAACCTCACAGGGAGCGTCTTCGATGTCCCCCTCTACTACGTGAATTCCTGCTTCGGGCATGAACTGGCGAATCAGTTGGGCAACCTCGCCGATTGTGCGAATTTGGTCATCCGATCCAACATTGTAGATTTGACCATTTGTCTCGTCAGCCGATCGGGAGAGCACCGCCAGTATCGAACCCACCGCGTCGTCGACATGCACGAACGGCCTTCGCTGTGAATCGACGACCGAGAGCTTTCCTTCAAGAGCAGCCTTGGCGGCGAGCACGTTCACCGACATATCGTGCGGGTTCGTCGTCGACATCTGCTCAAGGTCGCCGAACCAAGTGCTCTCATTTCGATAGCCATATAAGTCTCCGAATCGCAGCACAGTGACGGCGAACGAATCGTCTGATAGGCTGTTCAGGTGATGCTCTATCTCGGCGCTGCGCTTCCCGGTTGAAGTGGCCGGGTTAAGGGGCGATTCCTCGTGGAACGTGTCAGAGCCTTTACCATACACATGACACGAACTCGCGATTACAAACCGCCGGACTCCATGTGACTTCGCTTCCTCGGCAAATCGTTTGAGACGCGCCGGGTGGCCCTGAGCGTCGGCAATATCCGGGGCAGAATCCGCGACGCAGACAACGACGTCGACCCCATTTAGCATTGACGCCACATCATGATCCGCGTCCTTCAAACCGGTGCTGTAGCCCAGTCGACGTGCCGCATCCTTGATCCGTTCGATTGTTGAATCGGAAACCCTGGAGCCGCCAAGTTCGCCGAGCAGGACTTTCGATGCAGTTAGGGCGGTCACTCCCGCTTGAGCCGCGACCTCGGCAATCGATGTTCTCGTAGATCGCGTCCCGCTGATGTCCTCTCCGGGCATAACTCGCTCGGTGTAGGGATCGAAATGGCGTACATGATGCCCACCGTCCAGAAGTTCCGGAATGAGGGCCGACGTGAGATGCCCGATACGGCCGACAACCAATACGGTCGGCGTCGTAGGAGGTTGGACTATTCCCTCAAGTGCCTTCTTGCCTTGCTCGATTGACTTCGCGACAACGGGAGGAACCGTGATTCGAGACAGGTTTGTCAGCTTCTCCTGTAGGGAGCCGGCAATCCTAAAGAAATCTTTGTCGGCGTCGCCGACTGAAACCGGTCGGTTACCCGCTGCTTGCTGAATCCTGTTTGCCTCCGTGAGGGGTTCTTGCTGAGGCGGAAGATACTTCTTTGCGATATTCCTCAGTGCTTCCTCGAAGGCACCCTCGAACACGACAATCTGTTCGGAGAAGACGACTGAAAGAGCCATGTCCTTCACCGACGATGGAATTGTCGGTGCTTCCTCGCCCCGTTTGTGAGCCAACGTGATGGCCACGACCCGGTCTTCCAAGTCGCGGCAGATCGCGTTTACGCGTTCCACCGCTTCCTCGCCGAAGGCTGAAGCAACTCGATCCAGAGATTGCGTGACGATCAGACCAGCCCTACGCTCGGTGATGCCCTCGCCTACGACGGCCACGTTCAGCCACTCTCCAAGTTCTGGAGCAGGGCTGAATCGAACCGCATAGAAAACGAAGACGCTCATCCTTGTCTCATCTCTTTACAACGTACTAACGATTTGGCGGCAGAGCAGGTCGCGCTCCTGAACGACGTAGTCGAAGTATTGCACCGCAAGCCTCATTTGCTCCTGTAGGGCCACGGGCAGAAACTTCAAGTTCATGCCAGCGTACCATCGGTTCTTACTTACCGCCGCGATCAAGTCCTGAAGCACTTTTTGCGCCATGACGGAAGGTCCGACGTGACTTCTGCACAGGTGAGCCGCGGCTCGATCTGCCATGTTCGGCCCGAAGAAGAGTCGTTCAAAGCTATTCGGAGCAGTGCCCGGCGACACGAGAGCGCTTCCAAAATCGTAAGCAAACAAACGACGATTGGACTGGCCGCAATTTGGATTGTTCGGCGTGCGGTCCGCGTTGAGAAACAGCATGTCGAAACAGAACAGCCGAGTCAGGTCTTCCGGATCCATCGCATCCAGCGAACTCGGGTAGATCAATGCGTCGATTGGGCAAACCTCGGCTGCGAACCCGAAGTTACATGCAAGCGTTACGCCGTGGCGTTCGACTAGGTGAAGCATTACGTGGGGCGATGCCTCCACGATGTAGCAGGGAGGAACTTGAAGTCCCACCAGCCGTCCAGCCACAGTGACGATCCACTCGTTGATGACTTGCTCGATCGGTGCTCGATTGGAACGGGTGGGAAACTTACAGATTGTCGATGTGCGCACTCCCCCCGGCAGTTCGATCTCGGCGTAGATCGGCTGCATCGAACCCTGCCGGACTCGATCTCCGACCGACACTATCCGTCCTCGCTGGAGGCTCACGCAACGGTAATACCTTAATGCCGACGGAAGTCGCCCACAATACCCAGCCAGATATCGCATGGTCAGCCGGCAATTGTCCAAAAATCTGCTTGCTTTTGGATTGGCGAACCGAAATGCGTCAGAAATTGCCAATCTGCGCCACTCATGGACTGTCTGTCAACAATATAGTCGGCAGACGGGAACGCGGCAATGGAAGTCAACCGTACATATTCGGTGAGTCCAGGTTTCCAACAATGATCTTCTCCGGCGTACAAGAAAGAACCACGACGGTCGGCGACCGATTGGAACTGTTTGAAGGGTTAATACGAGACTCCTACAAACCGGCCTACGGTTTGGCATACCGCCTTACCGGCAACGCGGCCGAGGCGGAGGATCTCGTCCAGGAATCGTTCGTTCGCGCCTACCGCTTCTTCCATCGGTACGATGAGTCGCTTCCTTTTACCAGTTGGCTCTATCGAATCATGACAAACGCCCACATCGACTCGATTCGTCGACGGGGCCGGTTGCGGACGACCAGCTTGGAGGCAGCCGGCAACGACGGCTCGACGACCTGGGACTTGCCCGACCTAGATGCCTCTCCCGACCGACAGATGCTGGTCAACGCCCTTGACGAGCCGGTTCAGAAGGCATTATTATCGATGACACCCGAGTTCCGAACAGCGGTGCTGCTTGCGGACGTAGAAGGACTAGCATATGAAGAGGTCGCAGAAATCATGAAAACCTCGGTAGGCACAGTCCGTTCCCGTATTCACCGAGGCAGAAAGCAGATTCGGCGCCACCTTCTCAAACACGCACCCCAAACCTATCGGAGTTTCTGCGATGAACTGTAAATCCGTTCAGAATCGCCTATCGGCGTATCTCGATCGCGAACTCGGCGGGGACGAGCTACTTCAAATTCGAGCACACATTTCGACGTGCAGAGACTGCCGAGCCGAAGCGGACAGCCTTCGGGCGCTCAAATGCCTTCTCGGCGGAGTCTCTTGCCCGGAGCCGCCAGAGGGTTTATCCGATCGGCTGACGGCGAACATGATGAAGCTTCGCCACGAAGAGCCTCGCAAGACCCTCCGAGTGTCCGCCCTAATGTTTGCCAGCGTTACTGCGTGCTCGATGCTCGCAACGTTGCTGATCGTCAATTACGGAATCGGCCGGCATTTGAACGCGCCGAATAGCAATGGCGGTCAATCTGGGCTCGGAGTGGCAAGCAATGCGAATGCCGAGGTCTTGACCACCGAACCGGTTGGCCCCGTCATCTCCGTGGCGAATTTCGGCCCGAGATAGCGACGGCTCGACAGATCGTATCGGGATGGCAGGCGATGTCAGTGCCGAATCAGCGGAAAATCCACGGTGATCTTGCCGGATCTTCAGCCCATTGACCGTCGTGCTTGTCGTCGAAACCTTTAGAATCTATACAGCAATCGATATGGCACTCAGGATACGCCGAGAACCAGGAATCAAACTGAGGGAAAGTCGTAGTAATGTACATGACGACAGGACCTCGGAACCGAACCCCGGGTTATCGGCGTTAGCACATTTAGATTGGACTTCGAGAGTCCGGTATTGGGCCCCACGGGGCGATCGTCGAGTCGGAGGGTGACTTCAACCGGCGAGCCGGGATCTCATCGGAAGGCCAGTGTAACAAGGAGATCAAAAACCAGAGATGAATCAAAATCCACACACACCGAAAAGCGTCTATGTGACGCTGGGCGCGGGATTTGTCCTCGGCGCCGTTTTTATGGCCGGAATCTACGGTAAGGGCTTCATGCCTTTCAGCAAAGCGCTCGCATCGGACAATCACCTGCCGTCGTTCCAGGCAAGAACCATCAGCGCACCTAGTCGCGAGAGCGTTTCCGAAGTCCGCAACCTCGATGCCTTCTATACAAACCTCGCCGAGTTCGTGAGTCCGGCCGTCGTCGACATCCAGTCGACTAGCGGTCGCCAGGTCGGACCTAACGGAGAGCGGATGCCGGTTTCCGGAGGCGAAGGTTCGGGGTTCATTCTGCGCCCCGATGGATACATCGTCACAAACGATCACGTCGTGGGGGGCTTTGAGAAAGTCAAAGTCATCCTCAAGGACGGTCGCGAGTTTGACGGAAAGGTCACCAGGGCCCACGACAGCGATATCGCGATCGTAAAGATCGACGCCAAAAACCTCCCAACCCTCGCTTTTGCCGATAGCAGCAAGCTCAAGCCCGGGCAAATGGCGATGGCGATCGGCGCGCCATTCGGGTTGGAGCAATCGGTGACGTTCGGACACGTCAGTGCACTTGGTCGCGACAAGACGGTGATCGAGAACCGGTACTACCCGGACATGATCCAGACCGACACCGCGATCAACATGGGTAACTCCGGTGGCCCGCTCACCAACATCGACGGACAGGTTATTGGCTTGAATACCGCTATCTATAGCCCGTCGGGAACCAGCGCTGGGATTGGCTTCGCAATCCCGAGCAACCAGGTTCGCTTGATCGTCGACAAACTCATCGAGAACGGTAAAGTCGTTCGATCTCAGATCGGTCTTATTCCTGAGAACCTGACCGAATACCAGAAGCAGCAACGGCACGTTACGGGTGGCGCTCTCGTCGCCGACGCTCCGGAGAACCAGCCTGCCGGCATGGCAGGAATCAAGAAGGACGACGTGGTTGTACGCGTCGGTCATACATCCATCAACACGCAACTCGATCTTCGCAATGCGATGCTTGAGTATGCTCCTGGCACAAGCGTTGCCGTAGAGGTCATTCGAAACGGCGTCCACAAGACGTACAACGTCAAGCTTCAAGAGCACAAGGCTGAGGCCGAGCAGCAGCCGATGGGAGGCCAGATGTCTCCCCAACCGTTCCAGTTCCGGTTCCCCAAGGGCCTCGATGAGGCGCCCGACTTCTTTAAGGACTTCCCCGGCTTCACGAATCCTCACGCCCGAACGCAGCCTTCGACGCCCGCCAACCCGGACGGTAAGGCCCACCTCGGAGTGACGGTCAATAACCTGACCGACGACGTTCGCCAGCAGTTCTCGATCCCAAGCGACGTTCACGGCGCCGTGGTCGGACAGGTGAACACAGGTTCGGTTGCTGAGAGCGTCGGCCTTCAACCGGGCGACGTCATCGAAATGCTTGGCAACAAGCAAATCAACTCGGCGGACGATCTGATTTCCGCCATGTCCGGCGTCAAGCCAGGCGAATCTAAGCGAATCAAGTTCGCGCGATTCGGTAAGAACTCGACGATCCAGTCCGAACTGGACGTTACGTTCTAGCGACTCATCTCACCCGGCGCTTCGTCCTTTCGGTCGAAGCGCCAATCGAATACACAGTAAGAGCCCGGTGGGATTTCCCACCGGGCTCTTACTGTGCGTCTGATTGAAGTGTGCTTAGCGCTTGCTGACGATCGTTCCGGTGATCTCAACCTTGATCGTCGACGCTTCGAAACCGTGCTCGACCGCTTGCTTCTCGATCGCCTCGACGATCGCACTCGGGAGCTTGAGTTCCATCACGTCGCCGGTCTGCTCACAGACCATTACCTCGGATCTTCTTCCGGCGCATTCGGCCATCCGACAGGGGAAATACCCGTCAACTACGCCGATGTGGTGGATAAGGCCAACCTCTTGCAGGGTGGCAAGGATTCTGTAGACGCTCACGACGTCGATCTTTCCGCCGCCGGAGATGATCTTCTCGTGAATCGCGTAGGCGCTCAGGGCCTTTGAGGTGTCGGCGAGAGCTCGAATGACCTGGACTCGGGGCATCGTGATGCGGTATCCGGCGTTTCGAAGCTCTTTCAATGAGTGCTCTTCATAGACCTTTGCTTCGGTCAGAGCAGTTGGTGTTTGAACAACATGGTCTCGAGATCTTCTTTCTTTCATGGTGATATTATGTACGACGTTTGAAAAAGGCAGTTCACTTCACTTTGCTTACTGTTTGTCAAAGTTATCGAACGTCTTTAGAATTCTGACTCCTCTGGACGCAAGAGGTTGCTAAAGCTTACCTTGAACAGATGATCGGCCCAATTTTCAAAAAAACCAGGTTCCGTTGAACCTAATATTATGATATGATTGACCGCGAACAGTTCGGGAATGCCGCTGGGCGACCCACTGAGGAGGGATAATGCAGTTTTATAATTTAAAGACCCGATCGCACGTAGAAATTCCAGATGCGGACGTTCAAAAGCTCAAGATGATTCGTAAGACAAAGTCGGGCGAACAGGTTCGATATGCGCTCACGGCGACGTATGAGGGCAGCAAACTCTTCAAATTCGTTAATGAAGCGACTTACAACTCGTCTAGCGCGAAAGAAGCCTAACCCGGTGACTGTCGCCGGAATGCGGCATTAAGGCTTCGGCCTGAATGCCGCATTTTTTTGTTTTTTTACATCCCTAGATTCTAAAACCGGTCTTAAATCCCATTTTGCATGGGATTCGATTGGATGACGGGCACCGAATACTGAACCCCTGGCGGCGTTTTCCGTCCTGGCGTGCATGCCTTTTGTAAACGACCGGCAGAAATGCGCCCATCTCTTGCGCCGATTCGGTCTCGGTGCGAGTGAGGCCGAATTGGATTTCTATCTCAAATCTGGGTTCAACGGCGCCATCGAAATGTTGTTGAACTATGACCAGATTGACGAAGCGTTTCCTGTACCCGTCGAAACGTTCAAGAACCCTAAACAGAATCGAGTACCAATGCAAGGTGTTTCGACGTGGTGGGCGCTCCGCATGATGATGACGCGACGCCCTCTCCAGGAAAAGATGACGCTCTTTTGGCACAACCACTTCGCAACGAGTGCCAGTAAAGTCACTGCGCCGATGCTCATGTACGGGCAGAACGAGATCTTTCGTCGCAACGCTATCGGCAATTTCCGGAACCTTCTCTCCGAAGTCAGCAAGGATCCCGCTATGATTCTCTGGCTCGACAGCCAGCAGAACGTCAAGGGCCATGCGAACGAGAACTTCGCGCGTGAGGTGATGGAGCTGTTCACTCTCGGCATCGGACATTACTCAGAGAAGGACATTCAGGAAGGAGCCCGCGCGTTTACCGGTTGGTCCATTCGTCGAACCACCGACCCAGCCACTAAGGCTGTCACCGCCTCATTTGTGGATCGACCGGGACGTCACGATGAAGGCAGCAAGACGTTCTTAGGGAGCTCCGGCAATTTCAATGGCGACGATGTCTTGAACATCCTCTGCGATCAACCAAGAACTGCAGAGTTCATTGCCTGGAAGATGTGGTCGTGGTTCGGATATTTGAACCCGGAGCCGAAGCTCATCCAGCGTCTCGCGTCGAAATTCCACCAATCGGGTATGGAGATCAAGGTGCTCCTTCGCGAAATGATGACCGCGCCCGAGTTTTTTTCGCACAAGGCAGAACGCTCCGTGTTCAAGAACCCAGCCGACGTATGCATCACGACCCTAAGGCAACTGGGCGTTGGCGAACTTGTCGGCGATGCCTTTCGATCGTCTGCCCTCGGCGTCCTGCCCGCCGGGCGGGCAGCCCCCGCCGGTGCAGCAGCAGCTGCCATGAAAGCCATGGGTATGTGGCTCCTCTATCCGCCCGATGTCTCCGGATGGAAATTCGGCCCCGCTTGGATCAGTTCCGCAACCATGGTTGAACGGATGGCGTGGGCCGACCAACTCTTCGGCCAGTCTCAATCGACGAAGCTCCGATTCCGCATTCCCGCATTTGCCCTGCTATCCCGCGATACGACTCCAAGAGGAGTGACTGCCACAATATTGTCCGCGTTCGATGCCTCGCTCAATCGTGAAAAGGTCGCCGTACTAGTCAAGACGGCCGAGAAGGCATCCGACGGCGAATTGACGCCGGAAAACGCCGGCAGAACAGCGGCTGCAGTGTGTCGCCTCCTGTTTGCCTCTCCGGAGTTTCAGATGATGTAGCCGGCAAGGACCGGTAAACTGATCGCTCCGAATGACCATTGACGAACAACTGGCGATATTGCGCCGCGGCACGACCGAAATCATCAGCGAAGCCGACCTCCGGAAGAAATTGGAGCGAGGCACTCCCTTGCGCGTCAAGCTAGGAGTCGATCCGACCGCCAAGCACGTCACGCTTGGCTGGGCCGTGGTTCTCCGGAAGCTCCGCGACTTCCAGCGGCTGGGACATACCGCATGCCTGATTATCGGCGACTTTACTGCTCAGATCGGCGATCCGAGCGGCAAGAACAAAACCCGTCCGCAACTGACCAGGGACGAGGTTCAGGCGAACGTCGACGCCGTAATGGATCAGGTCGGCGCCATCCTCGACCGCGAGAAGACAGTCATTTACTTCAACAAGGACTGGCTTGGGAAGATGACGTTCGAAGACGTCATTCGGCTTTGTTCTCGCTACACTGTCGCACGAATTCTGGAGCGGGACGACTTCACGAAGCGAATGGAGGAGCATCGGCCGATCGCCATGCACGAGATTATGTATCCGCTGTGCCAAGGCATGGATTCCGTTGAAATCGTGGCCGACGTCGAGATTGGTGGAAACGACCAAAAGTTCAACAATTTGGTTGGCCGAACTTTGATGGAGCAATACGGCTTGGAGCCCCAAGTCGTCGTGCTCTGCCCATTGCTAGTGGGTACCGACGGCAGAGAGAAGATGTCCCAGTCTCTCGGCAATTACATTTCGGTGATAGACAGCCCGAATGACATGTTCGGCAAGACGATGTCAATTCCGGACGACATCATTGAGAACTACTTCGAGCTAGCCACGGATGTTCCGATGGTTGAGGTCAAGCGGCTTCTCAAGGACACGGCCAACCCTCGAGACTCCAAACGCCGTCTGGCGAAGGAGATCGTCTCGATTTACCACGGGCCGGAAGCCGCCCAAGAAGCGGATGAATACTTCGTCAACACGTTCAGCAAGCGCCAGCAGCCTGTTGAAGCCGAAGAAGTCTCGATTCCAAGTGCTGCTATAGAGGATGGCCTGGTCTCAATCGCCGCCCTCATCAGTGGGCTCGGCCTGGCGAAGAGCAACAGCGATGCCCGGCGTCACATCGAGGCGGGAGCAGTGTCCCTCGACACCGAAAGAGTCACCGATCCGAAACTCAGGCTGAGTGTTGCCGAGTTGACGGGCAAGACGCTCCGTGTCGGAAAGCACCAGTTTCGAAAGCTCACGGCTTAGGCTTGCGTGTCCCATTGAAGGACACGTAATATGCATCAATGTCCGCCCGATGGTCCAGATTCGTCGGTCCCGCTCTTATTGCCGCATGCACTAGCATCTCGGCGCTCGCTCAAGACACACTCCAAACCATGCCTCGCTACGATCGCTACGAGAAGTTCAGCAAGGAGATCGCCGGGTCCGTCGTCCGCGGCTCGCTGACCGCCCATTGGGCTGAAGACAGTCAGTCCTTTACATACAGCCACGAAGGCAAGAACTGGAAATTCGAGATTGCGACTGGCAAGGCGGTCGAAACCGATGCGAGCCTCCCCGCGGAGCCCGAACGAGGACGGCGAGGGGGACAAAGGGCAGGGCGCACAAACCCGGATCGAGGGCGGCAATTCTCGTTGGCGATCAGCGACGACGGCAAGCTCAAGGCGACCACGCGAGAACGCAACGTGTTCATCAGCGATGCCGCCGGTAAGAAGGAATTCGCGGTCACAACCGAAGGAAGCGTCGCATCGCGCATCAAATACGGCGTAGCAAGTTGGGTCTACGGGGAAGAACTGGGAGTACGAGAAGCGATGTGGTGGTCGCCGGATGCGACAAAGCTGGCCTTCTATCGATTCGACGAAAGCCAAGTGAAGGACTACTTCCTTCAGTTGGACCAAACCAAGGTTCAAGACGTGCTCGACACCGAGGCATATCCCAAAGCGGGCGCGCCAAATCCGATCGTTTCGCTGCTCGTCTTCGATCTGGCCACCAAGCAAACCATCACCGTCGAAACGAGATTCGCCAATGCCTCGCTGGGCGAATACGTCTACGACGTGCGGTGGTCCCCCGACGGTAAGGAGCTTTTCTTCAACCGGGCCGATCGAAAGCAGAAGACGACTCAGTTTTGCGCCGCCGATCCGGATTCCGGAAAGTGCCGGACGATCGTGGAGGAAAGCCAACCGCAAAGTTGGGCCGAGAACCATCCGATCGTGCAGTTTCTGGAAGACAAGAAGCGCTTTCTGTGGGGCTCCGAGCGAAACGGCTTCAAGAACCTCTATCTTTACGACATTGATGGCAAGCTACTGAATCCCATCACTCAGAACGAGTACGACATGCAGTCGATCGTCTCCGTCGACGAGAAGAACGACTGGGTCTACTATTATTGCCGTAGCGGTAACGGGCCATACCTCCAGCAGCTCAATCGCGTTCATCTCGACGGCACTGGGAACGAGCGTCTGACCGATCCGGCTGTGAGCCACACTGTCACCTTGGCTCCAGACGGCAAACACTTCGTAGACGTCCAACAGACGATCAGCGTCCCTCCGGCTACTTTCCTCTACGATAATGCCGGCAATCAGGTGACCGAACTCGCAAAGAGCGACCTCACCAAGTTCGACAAGCTCAAGCTACGTAAGACCGAGCGCATTACTTTTCTTGCCGCCGACGGCAAGACGACCTGCTACGGAACACTTCAATTCCCTTCCGATTTCAGCCCGCATCGGAAGTATCCGGTGGTAGTAGGCGTGTACGGCGGACCTGAGTCCGGCGGGGGACCGGAGACGTTCCAGACGCCGAACGCGATCACCGAGTTGGGATTCCTCGTAGCATCCTTCGACGGACGGGGGACCAGCGGACGCGGAAAGGCGTTCCGAGACGCTATGTATGGGAAGATGGGCATCGTCGAGATCGACGACCAAGCCGCCGGCGCAAGCTCGCTTAGGAAACTGCCTTACGTGAACGGCCGTATCGGCATCTTCGGGACGTCCTACGGGGGCTACGCCTCCTTGATGTGCCTGCTGAGATATCCGAACGTCTTTAGCGTCTCATGCTCCAGTTCAAGCGTCACGGATTGGCTGAACTACGATTCGATCTACACGGAGCGAACGAACGGTTTGCCGGACGAAGGCGAGAACAAGTCTGGGTATGACGCGGGGCGCGCTTCGACCTATGTAAAGAATCTCAAAGGGCACCTGTTGCTCTATTACGGGACCGCTGACAACAATGTCCATCCGAGCAACACACTTCAGTTCATCCAGGCACTGGGCACGCAGCGGCATTACGATCTCCAAGTGGGTCCAGACCGTGGACACACCCAGATGCCGGCTGATCGGATGTGGGAGTATTTCATCACCCACCTCATTCTTGAAAAGCCAGGCAAAGACAACTTGAAGTCGACATTCGATCAGCGAAACAAAGAACGGGCAGCCTCCGGATAGGTGTCGACCCGGACGGCGCGGAAGCCGGTGTACCCGTTCGCACACGGGTCGACCGGCAAGACGTAGCCGTTGTAGGCGACGCGCAGGACCTTGCCGCTTTGATCGTGTGACGCGGTCCACCAGTAGATGATCGGGCAGTACGGATTCCAGAGCGGAGCCTCCTTGTCCGGTTCGTTGAAGCATGGCTGGAATCCTGGCGTCCGTCCGAGCCGACATCCTGCCGGAACTCCTCCACGATTGAGTGCATGGATCGCCTCCTCGGCGGTTGGAAGTCGCCACAGGTAGGTTGGCTTCGCGACGATGGACTTCCCGTCGGCGGCTAACCGATCGCAGATGCTCTCAGCTTCGGCAAAGCTTGAGCCCGAAGTGGTCCACCCCGGACCAGGCGGCGCCCAGACCATCGTTTCCGAAGGGGCCTTCCAAGTGAGCGCTCCTGAAGAGATCGCCGTCAGCCGGTGAGAGACTTTCCACAGTAACGGCGTTCCGATCACGACCATGATTACCATGGGCACACCGAGCAGAATCTCCGCCGCTACACGCGGCTTGGGCGTCCGACCCACACCGAAGAGGACGGCGAGCATCAGGCACGGAACTAGTATTAGCACGATCCCTGGGCCGTTTCGGAAGCCAAAGAGAAACGCGTTCAGACCAACGCCGATAAGGGCAAACAAGGCGGACCCGATTGCAGGCCTCCAAATTGCGATGCATGACAGAAATGCAAATCCGAGGGGCCAGCCGACGTATTGAACCGCAGCCAGGAGCAGGTTGCTCCAGAGGCTGTGTGTATACCAACCTTCGTGGAAGTTCTCGATCGTCCCCCATACACTCCAGAAGCCGGCGATAGTCGTGGCGACGATGACACCGAAGATACCTAAGACGGCTTTCGTTCTTGAACGGACCATATTTTCACCCTCCTTAGTCTCGCTCTCCTGGGAAACAAGGGAGGGCCCGGTTTTCTAGGACCACGCCCAACTGGGCGCCGCACCTCTTTCAGGGCTCGCACATGATAACCTAGGGGAACCGTGATCCTTCTCGCATCCGCCTTTCTCTCGCTTACCGTGGTTCAAACCGCCGAGCCCATCCGAATCACCGATGGTCTTGCCATTCGAGGCGTGTTTCGTAGTGGACGACTCCCCGTCGGCTTCGATTCCGTCCAGGACTTGATCGTTCATGGCGAATGGACGATGCCTGCCGAAGGAGACACTCGTCCCACACCGAGCGGAAAGGAGGCGACATGGCACAAGGTGCATGCCAACAAGGACGGCACGTTTGCTGACCTGGGAAGTGGCTATTTGGCGGCCACCGTCGACGTTCCCGAAGACAAGGTCATGGTGCTGGAATGCGCCGGCCCAAGCGTCACCTATGTGAACGGCGTGCCGCGTGCAGGCGATCCGTACTCCTATGGCTACCTGAAGCTGCCCGTCCCTCTAACGAAGGGTGCGAACACCCTCCTGTTCTGCGTCCAGCGAGGTCAGGTAAAGGCGTCGCTGTCCGAGCCCCGGGGCCCCGTTCAAATCGAGACAGGAGATTTGACTTCGCCCGACATCCTGATTGGCGGGTCGAAGCAACTACTCGCCGGTGTTGTTTTGCTCAACAACACGGTGAAGGACCATCGATTCAAGTTCCTCACCAGAAACTCCGCCGGGGCGACTCAAGAGGGCGAAGCGGACGTTCCTGGGTTGAGCATTCGAAAGATTCCAGTCAAGTTGCAGGTGCCAGACGGGGAACTCGGCAAGGAACAGAAGTTCGACATCGAGGTAACGGACGGCAAGACAAGCGATAGAGCGACGATCACGTTGAGCGTTAAGCCGACCAACAAGCCATATAAGGTGACCTTCCTCAGCAAGATCGACGGCAGCGTCCAATACTACGCGGTGAACCCTGCCCAGAAGCCGGCAAGAAACAACGCCCTCGTGCTGAGCCTGCATGGCGCTAGCGTCGAGGCTATCGGTCAGGCATCGGCCTATGCCTCCAAGGACTGGTGCACGCTGGTGTCACCGACCAACCGTCGACCGTACGGATTCGACTGGGAGGACATTGGTCGTTTGGATGCACTTGAGGTTCTCGACCTGGCCAAGCACCGCTATCCTCACGACCCCGCCAGTATCCACTTAACAGGCCACTCGATGGGGGGCCACGGCACGTGGAGCATCGGCACCCTGTATCCGGACCTGTTCGCCAGCATCGCTCCAAGCGCCGGTTGGATCTCCTGGTGGACCTATGCCGAGGGGTACAAGCCGCACGACCCTACGCCTGTGCAATCGATTCTTCTCAGGTCGATGGCGGGCGGAGATACGCTGGCGCGGGTCACGAACACCCTTGAAGAAAAAGTGTTCATTCTCCATGGAGACGCCGACGACAATGTGCCGGTCGAAGAGGCCCGCACCATGAAGAAGGCGCTGACTGACATCCACGCCGACTTCCAGTATCACGAACAGCCAGGTGCGGGACATTGGTGGGGATTGCCGAACATGGGTGCGGCTTGCGTCGATTGGCCCGGCATCTTCGACCAGATCAAGGCGTCCCACCTCATTCGCCGAGACTCGATCGACTTCACGACACCTTGCCCTTCTATCTCAAGTCACGACCAGTGGGTGACCGTGCTCGAACAGATTCAGGCCATGATCCCCTCGAACGTCAAGATTAACGTCAATGCCGGCACTACCAAGAACGTCGCCGCACTGCGCATCGACCGGTCACTCGATTCTCTGACGCTAGATGGACAGTCTCTCGGCCGGATCGATTCAGGCACTCAGCTCATCCTTGCTAACGGTGAATGGAAACGGGGTGCCCTGCCCGACACCGACAAGTCCCCCGGTAACAGTGGACCGTTCAAGAGCGTGTTCCAGAACCGGTTCGTATTCGTCGTCGCCACTCATGGCACGCCGGAAGAGAACTACTGGTCCCTTTGCAAAGCGCGATACGACGCGGAAACGCTTCAATACCGCGGGAACGGCTCCGTCGATATCGTCACCGATCGCGAGTACCGCCCGAGTTGGGCACGCAACGTAGTCGTTTACGGAAACCTCGATAACAACTCCGCCTACCGAGCGCTGTTGAGCGACTGCCCAGTAAAGTTCGCACGAAACTCCGTGAAGGTCGGAGACAAGGTAATTGCCGGCCTTGATCTTGGCGGCCTTTTGATCTACCCGCACAAGGTCCAGAGCCACTGGTATATGGTGGGCGCCATTACCGGCACGAGTGTCGTGGGTTTGAGAACTACCGACCGCCTCGGCATCCTGGGAAGTGGAGTTTCGTATCCTGACTGGACGATCGTTAGCGCCGACATCTTGAAGAAGGGGGACGACGGAATCCGAGGCTGTGGGTTCTTTGGCAACGACTGGCAGATCGATCCCGGCCAGACGGCTTGGAATAATCGGTAACGTAGCAGGCGGCTGACAAAAGAGAGGGCGGCGCAAGTTAAGCGCCGCCCATACGAGTCTTGGGCATTCAACGAAGCCCGAACTCAAAACGAACCTATTTCTTGGTTTCCGCGGGCTTGGCTGCGTCGCCAGGTTTTGCCGCGTCGGCAGGCTTGGCACCGCCCGGTTTGGCTGCATCTGCACCCGGCTTCGTCGCGTCTGCACCTGGCTTGACATCCGTTTTGACCCCTTCGGCGGGGTTCGGCTTATGCCGTAGCTTCGACGCATCGTCAACGCCGATCTTAACTATAGCGGGCGTCTGGGCATCGGAGCCTCCAGAACACGCAACTGCTGCGAAAGAGATTGTAGCCAATGCGATCAGTTGGAAAACTCGTTTCATACTGCCGATATCGTATCACGAGATCGGAAAAAGAACAAGTCCATGGCCATCCATTTGGCTGGCAGACCACCTACTTTCAGGTTCATTGGAGCAAATTACCAAGTAGTGATGCATTGTAGATGCAAGTACCGAACCGGTAAATAGTATCCATACCGGTCCTTCCCTGTCTCTTCAACACCTTGTTCGTTGCTATCCCTCGAATTGGGGAATCGGGTTCGGATCGATCCCTCGAAGCATCATCCCCTGCCCCCTCGATCGGTGAGTGTCGACGGTCGGCGGATCGGAAGGATCGCGCATTTGGATAAGCACGGTGGTCCTCGCCTCGTTGCTGACATTGATGCCGCTTCCGTGGATCGTCAGGTAGCTAAAGAACAGAACGTCTCCAGCTTTCGCCGGAGCCGGCACCGCCGACTCGATCGGGTACTTGTCAAATGGGAGATGCCATGCTCCGTCCCCCTCATGTTCGAGGAGACCCAACTTGTGACTACCTGGCACCACGCGCACGCAGCCCTTCTCGATCGGAGCGTCATCGAAATGGACGATCGCCGCCATCATCGTATGCCTGTCGTGCGGGAAGAATGGCGCGTCCTGATGCATCGGAAACGGCGATCCTTTTTCCGGGGGCTTGATGAACATCTTCGTGTGATGGAGTTGCACGTTTTCCGTCCCGATCATCGCGGCCGCATAGTCGGTGATTCGAGGATCGACGATTAGTCGTGCGGCAAGCGCGGAGTAGAACTGGACGTTGTGGCAATGCAGGATCTTTGTCTTGGCGGCCTCGGCGACGGCCGCCCGGGCGCTCCCCCAAGTGGCATCGATATCCCGGTCTTTAGACAAGCGATCGGCGAGGTCGTGCATGTCCTTCCGTAAGGCTGCCGCCTCGTCAGGGGTGATGATGCCGGGAACGAGCGCGTAGCCTTGCTCCCGATACTGGTCGACGTAGGTTTGGTTGATCATGGCGATATGTCGACCACTATGGTAGAGCACATCGCCGATCCAGCAATTACACCAGCATGCCCGGCCTTTGGATAATTCGGCCACTTCGCGCACCTTGCCGATACGCGGCCGGAGGCACGCCGAAATGCGCAGTGAAGCACCTAGTGAAATACTGGACGTCTGAGAACCCAACCTGGTGGGAAAGTTCCTTGATCGGCAGTTCGGATCGAGTCAGTAGCGCGCTTGCACGATCCAGCCTAAGAACTCGGATGTACTGAGCAGGCGAGGTTCCGGTGAAGGTACCGAACAACCGGGTGAGTTGGCGTGTCGACACATTTGCGTGAGTGGCAATCTCCTTCAGCGTTAACGGGCGATTCATGTTGTCCGCGATGTAACGTATCGCTAGAGTGGCGGCCTGACGTCCTGGGCGTGTCGGGTCATCCGGAATCTCGGCGCGCTCATGCGGGCTTAGTGATTGGGCCACTCCGAGAACCAACGCCTTGACAAGCGCTGCCGTTTGTTCTACCGAACCGATCGCCCAGGTGCCGGATGCGGTTTGGCGAAGCGCCTCCCACAGGGCGAGGAGGTTCTGGTGTCCGTATGCCACACACATGTCGGAATCCACAAAGGCCCTCATCGCCCGTTCGCCATCTGATTTCGGCGTCCTCTCATCCGCGCTCCAGCCGACGGCGAGCCAATATAGCTCCATTCGTGGCAGCGCCTTGTTCGATATGTTATGGACGACGCCTGGCCGGGCGACGAAGACAGTGCCCGGTGTGACGATGTGCTCGCCTCCCGGTTCGTAGAACACGCCAATTCCGTGCCTGCCTACTAAACATATCTCGAAGTAAGTATGTCGATGGGGCCAGTTGTCAGGCAGGTGCTCATCGTAAGCCCAATGCAGCAGTTCGAGACGCCCTCCCCCAATGTTCAGGCGATTCAGACAACTGTTTAGCCTTCCGATCCAATCCATATCTCACGCCTTCGAGCGGTGGTCGTCGCTGGGATCCGGCGGATTTCCCTTCGAGTCGTCGCTAGATGTTCCCGTGTCGGGGTTGGCAATGGCGCTCTGATCCTCTGGCGTCTCGTCGTTCGGCTCCTTGTGCCGTCGGCGACGGTGCTTCGCCTTTGGTTCCGGTTCATCCGGTTTGGGGGTGAACGTGGACACGGCCTGAGCGGACGTGCGCGGATCGAGCGTTCCCCTGAGGAGAATCGCGTGAGGTACCGGCCGCGACGGGATCAAGTTGGTGCTATGCCCTGAGGCTTTGACGTCCTCGCCGTATACCAAAGATGTCGAAAATCCGGAGTCAAGAAGGACTGCCTCTCGAACCCCAGCGGCTGCGGCGGCCTCTGCAACCATTTTCGAGGTAGCCGACTCGGTCGATGCTCCCAGCACGATATGACCATCCTGATCCATGCCGATAAAGGCGCGCCGGCGCGGGTCTTGGATGTCCTTTGAGCCAAAAAGGTTCATGTCCTCCTTGGTCTGCGGAATGCCGTTGTGAACCAGCCAGACTCCAGCAAGGAACGTGTCCGTATAGTCGGGCATGAAGTTTTTGAACGCGTCGTCCGTGTTTTCGGTCTCAGGTTCAAACGCCACGATAGCGAACTCCTTCGGCCCCCACACCACCAATGGCCGATTCCGAAGTTTGTCCCATATCTGAGGAAACTTGTCCGGATAGAACGTGCCGAAATCGTGGGTCTTGCACGGACCTACCATCTGATTGTCCGTGCTCGCAATTGCTGCCATCGCAAAGAACCCTCCGTTTATGCCGGCGACCGTCCCGGGCGAGCGGTGAATGAAGTCCAGTACGCCTTCCCGAGTGGAGGACATCATCGACTCCGGAATCCCTCCTTCCACCAGGGCCAATTTCGTGCCATGAAACGTGCCGTCGACGAAAACAACCGGAGCGTCGGTGATCTTGCTGCGGAAGATACCGAGAGCGCCGCCCCGTAACGCCACTTCCCTGTCCTCCCATGCCTTTTCAATGCGAGACTGAATGTAGCGGCCCACACACATGATGCTTGGCGACTCTTCCGCCGGCTCATTGTCCATGCTGAATGCCATCTTGTAGCCGCACTCGGTCGCCTTGGCCTGGACGACCTTGTCGTTCTTCCCGTCTGGATAGGCCAGGTAGTCCATTGACTTGCCGAGTTCCTTCTCCAGAGTCGCCTTGGAGTCTTTCAACTCTCGGGTCTGTTCGTCCGGTCCGATTTGAGTGATGTCCGCCGGGTGGGTGACCGTGTGGCTCCCTATCGTGACAAGCGGGTCCTTAACAAGCTCCTTCAGGGTTGCCCAGTCCATCTTCGGGTGCTTTCCGTGCTTGTCTCCCACATATTTCGTGTGGACGAACATAGCAGACGGAAACTTGAACGACTCCAGGATCGGCAAGGCGTAATCATGGAAGCCCTGGTAGTTGTCATCAAACGTAATAACGATCGATCGATCAGGTACTGCTTCGCCCGTTGTTAGGTGCCGGTAAAGCTTATCCAGAGAGATCGGAGTGATCTGCTCTTTGGCGATCCACTCCATCTGGTCTTGGAACTCCTGCTTCGTGACATCGAAGTAGACGTCCTTGTCCTCCTTTACAACGTCGTGGTACATGAGGATCGGTACCCGCTGCCCTTGGCAGAGCATCGAGATCTCGGTGTAGGGGCCGGCAACCGCGTCCTTGACTGTCTGTTCGTTGTCACCGGGATGACCGCCGGCTGCCGATTTCGCCTTACCGGTGCAAGACCATACGCCAAGGCAGACGAACCCAAGGGAAACGGCGAAAAAGATGCGACTGACGTGGTACTTCATACGATGGCAAAAGCGCCCGATTAGTTTAACGTCCCGAAAACGTCAAACGTGATGCCTCGGCGCTAGCGGAACAAATGAAGCTCGCACCGCGATTAACCCTTCCAGACGAATCGCCTGCACTTCAGGCATCTCACTGTGCCTAAAATAGAGTCAAATGCCTAGCTTCGAGCTTCGATATTTCTCTAACGCTTTGCAGTTTGCCACGGCAGCGAACATTATCCTCCCCAATCCCGATATCAAAGGCCCATTTCACGTGATGTTACTGTTGCACGGACTGTCGGACGACCATACGATCTGGAGTCGGCGCACGAGCATCGAACGGTATGTGGATGGGCTGCCGCTCATTGTTGTGATGCCGAACGGTGGACGGGGCTTCTACTGTGACGCCGAGGAGGGGTTCGCCTACGAGACGGCGATCGCGGAGGAACTCCCCGCCATCGTCGAAAACTACTTCCCCACCAAACTGCCCTGGTGCGCGACCGGGCTATCTATGGGTGGATACGGCGCCGTAAAGCTGGCATTGAAGTATCCAGATCGGTTCAAGTCTGGGCATTCCCACTCGGGGGCGGTCCTGTTTGGCCACTGGGATCCCCAAACGGATGGCCCCGGACCACGTATCGAATTGGCCGAGGAATTCCGGCGTATCGTCGGAGACACTCCCCGCGGTGGTCCGAACGATCTGACCGTCGCGGCCCAAAAGCTCGTTCCAGTCAAGCGTCCGTCTCTCAGAATTGATTGTGGTACCGAGGACTTCTTGTTGGAGGACAACCGAAGATTCCACGCCTTCCTCGACTCGATCGGGTATGAGCACGAATACGAAGAGTTTCCCGGGAGCCATGAGTGGGGGTACTGGGATGTCCATGTGCAGGAGGCGATCGCCTTCCACCGGATGAATCTGGGTTTCTAGCCGCGTCTCATGAAGACCATCCTTAGCAAAACGGGCGTCCGTAAACTGAATCGCGAGATGTCGGAGTCGCGAAATTCCGACGTGCAGTTGGCATTCCTACTGCAGGACTGGGAAGACGCCTATAACGTCGGCGGCATGTTTCGCGTCGCCGACGCCTGTGGCGCTCACGAGATGGTCTTCTCCGGAAGAACACCGGCCCCCCCCAACCCACAGATCGGAGTGACGTCACTGGGACACCATCGGCGTGTCCAATGGCGGGAGCTAGGCCGCAATGAGGAGGCTGCAGTCGCGCTCAAGGACGAAGGCTATTCTCTAATCGCCGTTGAACTCGCCGACGGAGCCCAGCACTATATGGAGTTCAGCTATCCCTCGAGGGTCTGCCTCGTGCTCGGTAACGAGGGGAAAGGCGTCTATGGGACGTGATGAAGCATTGCGACGCCGCCGTCTGCATCCCGATGGCGGGCAAGGGGCGCTCGCTGAACGTGCATGTCGCGGGAGCCGTCGTCGCATTCCAAGTGCGGCACGGCACACACGAGCCGATCTCCGAGACGTAACTCGTTGGGTCAAACCCACTTGCCTGATCGCTTCCCTTGCCAGTCAAGGCGCCGGGCGACGCCATGATGGGCTCACGATTCGTCAGCGAGCAGAACAGGAGTGCCTCAGGGGCCATCCGGCCCCCGACGAATTACATAGTGACAGCGGTGCTGACCGACGCGGCTTTGACCTCTTCGGAGGTGACCTCTCGATTCAGCTTTTGCGACATGTAGATGCCCTCCGAGATAAGCATCGTGTTCAGCGCGATCTCGGCGGTTGGTAGCAGTGGAACTTCATCGCGCAGAGCCGCGACCCAGTGCCGCTGAGATTCGCCATAAACCTGGCCGTCGCCGACGATGCTGTTCCAACGGGACCGTGCCGAACCAAGATCGACGGTCGCATTCAAATCAAGATTGCCGTCGCCGTGGAAGAAGCCAAATGGGTACAGCCTAACGCCGCCGTTGGACCCGACCAGGTACGAACCCTCGAATGAATCCAGGTGGATCGCCCAAGCCTCCATGATGTCCATCGTTACGTCACCGGCGAAGCGGACAAAGCCCATACCGAGTTCTTCGACATCATATCCGGACGTTTCCAGCCGCTTGGGATCGATCGCGACCTTCTGGTAGGTCTTGCCGGTTATTCTCTGGACCTCCGGGTTGTTCAGTAGGAAAAGGATCTGCGCAATGTGATAGACGCCCATGTCATACAGCGCTCCGCCCGCGGAGTGGCGCTTCTGAACAAAACTAGGTGCGCCGTAGCCGTCGACGTAGGGCCTTCCGCGGCGTCGGAATCCGGTTGAGCGGGCATGGTAGACGTCTCCGAGCCGACCTTCATCGATCAACTCCTTTGCGGCCCTCGTTTCGTTGGAGTACAGGGTCGCAAGCTGAATGTGCAGCAGTTTCCCAACCTCCTCCGCCTTTTTGAGCATCGTCACCGCATCGGCATAGGAGCCGGCCATCGGCTTCTCGCAGTAAACATGCTTGCCTGCCTCCAGAGCCGCAACCGTCGCTGGCATGTGGAAGTTGTTATGCAGACAGACATCAATCGCGTCGATGTCTTCGCGTGCAAGAAGCTCTCTGAAGTTCGTCGTCGCGAATTCGACGCCATACTCCTTCGCCGAACTCTGAACCGCCTGCTCACTGATGTCAGCGAATCCGACCATCTTCGCATCCGCGATCTTGGCGTACGTGGCCATGTGGTGCTGGGCGATCTGCCCGCAACCAATAATTCCGATTCGAATCGGTCCCTTGCTCATCGAACCGATGCTACCGTTTCTTTGACCTCCCCGAAGCCAGGTTGAGGCCATTTCCCCGAAAAACATAGGCAGACGTCGTGCTCAGTTCCTCCGTAAGTGCCATTCAATAGTTAGTTATGTCGAGAGCATTTTGGCCCGAACCCCAACGACCTAGATCGAAGAACACAAGCGCTCGACAGTAGAAAGTCGGGCTTGCCGCATTTGACCGAGTTCGAAGCAATACGGGACCGATTCCTGGCTTCTTCATCCCCCGATGCCGCGGTTCTTGAGTTGTTGAGCGACATCTTCGGGAATCGGCGGCGGCACGACCGCAATCGTCTTGGGATAGTGGCCCAGATCGAGTTCGTCAAGCGCGGTATCGATCGATTGAAGTTGGGCACGCGCTTCCGCAAGCGCTTCGAGGAAATCGTGCGACGACATTTCAGGACTTCGGCCGACGAGCCGATAGCCAATCATCTTCATACGAAGCGTATCCAGGGTCGTCATAAAAACTGCGCTCTGCGCTTCCGTTCGCTGCACGCCTGCCATTACGCCGGCAAACTGGGCACGGTACTCAGCGATGTTCTTGTCAGCAATGCGATACAGCTCTTGAGACTGAGCGTCTCTCGAAGGCGATTTCCACGAGGGCGGTTCGGAATACAAGCCCTTTTCCGAAAGAGCAACTTCGTGAGAAATGATATCCGCGCGCCGCAATGCGATATAGAGCGCTTTGGACACTGCCCTGATCGTGTTCGGCATTTCCGACAGATGGGCAATCTGGTCCTTGCGCATCCGCTTCTGGACCTCTTCGAAACGGGCGAGCCGATCCTGGCAACCCAACCAGAGAGATTTGAAGCGCTTGTTCAAGAATCGCTTCTTGTCTGACTCCATCCATGCCCATATGCCGGACACGAAGACCGTCACAACCGCCAACGGCAAGACAATCGGGCCGAACGACGACATGTTGCCTAGCAGGACAATCACCACGGCTAAAGTGCAGATCAGCCGCCATGGAGATAAAGCTTCCTTTGCAAACAGCCGCAGGTCTTGTCGGCGGATGTCGTCCATCATGTGTCCCTACGCGATAGACGGCCAATTCGTGGCAGTCGGTAGCGCCTGCTCAACACTATAGGCGATCTGGAGCAATTTTTCATCTTCAGAGGGCGCACCCATCAGTTGGAGACCAACCGGCAGCCCCTCCGTGAATCCGCAATTAAGGGATATGCCTGGCATGCCCCCCAGATTAGCCGGAATCGTACAGAAATCGAGGAGCTTCATCGCCATTGGATCCATCCTCAATTCTCCGAGCCGGAATGCGGGAACCGGACTGGTCGGAGATAAAACGAAATCGAAATCCTTGAACGTCTCCTCGAACTCGTGCTGCATGATCGAGCGAATTCGTAACGCGCGCAAGTAGTATGCGTCGTAATAGCCGGCGGATAGAGCGTACGTGCCGATCATGATTCGTGATTTGACCTCGTGGCCAAATCCTTCCGCCCGCGTTCGCTCAACCAGTCCGATATGCCCCTGACCGTCCACGCGAACTCCGTACCGGACGCCGTCGAATCGCGCCAGATTGCTGCTGGCTTCGGCAGGAGCGATGATGTAGTAGGTCGTCACCCCGAGCGCGATGGAAGGCATTGAGATTTCGGTGAACCTCACACCCTCACGTTTCAAGCTTTCAATTGCCGCGTAGACGGTTGACAGCACTCCAGGATTCATGGATTCGGCAAACAACTCCTTTGGGAGCGCCGCCTTAAGGCCCTTGAGAGATCCTTCCTTGAGACGGGCCGACGAAATCGATGGCAAGGGCAGCGAAGTTCCGTCCATCGCATCGTGCCCAGTGATCGCCTCCGTTATCAGAGCCGCGTCCTCCACCGATCGGGCGAAAGGTCCGATCTGATCGAGGCTGGAGCCAAATGCGATGAGGCCATAGCGAGAGCAACGGCCGTATGTCGGCTTGTATCCCACAACGCCGCATAGAGCCGCCGGCTGCCGAATTGAACCACCGGTGTCTGAGCCAAGCGCGAGTGGCGCGAGTCGACCAGCAACCGATGCCGCCGATCCGCCGGAGCTTCCTCCCGGAGACCGATCCAGGTCCCATGGATTCCGAGTCAATTGAAATGCCGAATTCTCGGTGGACGTCCCCATCGCGAACTCGTCCAGATTCGTTTTGCCGAGGAGTGTCGCACCGGCCAGCTTCAGGCGCGTCACGACGGTGGCATCAAACGGAGGAATGTAGCCTTTCAGAATTTTCGAGGCGCACGTCGTCTCGATGCCTTCAGTAGAAATGTTGTCTTTCAGTGCGACGGGCACACCCGTCAAGGGACCGCCTGAACCGGTGTCAACCATCGCCTGAGCGGCTCTAGCGCTCTCTCTGGCCTTCTCAGGATCGACCGTAAGAAAGCACCCGAGGCGAGAATCGTCTCGAGCGATACGATCAAGAAACGCATCGACGACCTCCCGGCAGGAAACTTCCTTGGAGGCGATCTTTCGCGATAGTTCGGCCGCGCTAAACTCGGTCAACAAGACAGGGTCAATCCTCGATGATCATCGGCACGACAAATAAGCCGGCTCGCGAAAGCGGGGCGTTAAGCAGCGTCTGATTACGGGGCATCGTCCGCCCGGGGACATCCTCGGACCAGACGTTTTGAATGGCCACGGCGTGCGACTTTGGTTCGATGCCTGACCCTTCGATGACTTGAATATCCTCAAAATGTCCAAGAAGGGCGTTCAGTTCACCTTGCAGGGAGAGGATCTCGGTCTCGTCAAGAGCCAGACGCGCCAACCGCGCGACGTGCCGAACCTCATCGAGCGAGATCGACATGGGGAAAGTGTAGCACAGCGATCATAATTCCAGCCAAAGGCCGAGATGTACAAACCGAGCTATGTAGTCGTCACATCGGTGCTGGTCGTATTGGCCATATTGGCCTGCGCCCGGCAACTTCTCGTCGGCCTCCTGCCCCCGCCTGCCGCCAATCGGCTTGAAGGATCCAAATATCCCTTTCTCCGATCGGCCGGCCATTTCGCGGTGAATTGGCAGGTTATCGAAGCCCACGCATTTGAAGCGGCGCGAAAGACCGGTAAGCCAATCCTCTTGGTCGTCGGAGTCGATGGCGGCCGTCTGGCCAACAATCTGGATAACGCTATCTTCGGAGACCCGGATACCGCCCGGTTCGTCTCCCAGAACTTCACTTGTATCCGAATCGACGGTTACGAGCACCCCGAATGGCTCAATGCCCTGTTGCCGATCACACGTGTGCAGAGGGGGATATTTCCCGGTTTCCAAGCATGGATTCTGGATGCGGATGGTCGCATCATCAGTGAGGTCGGGAGCCTGGCTGAAGCCCGTCAGATCGACAAGCCGGAACTCTACGCCGGATTCGTACATGCCCGTCGCCTGTTTCGCGATCTTGAGTCCCAAGGGCCGCGCGCAAAGAACATCCACGATCTACAGCAAGCCGACATCAAGCTCATGAATAGTCAGACTGCAAGCGATCGGCCCAACTTCGCTTCGTTCAAGGTGCTCATCGAGGAGCAGGCCGACAGAGTTAACGGCGGTTTCCCACAAAGCGAGGTTCAGGCGCTCTATCCGAACGTGTGGCGGTTCCTTTCGCAGATGGGGGACAGCGACGCTTTCCATTCGACCTTGGATCCGCTCCTGTTCTCTCCGTTCGTCGACCTAGAGGATGGAGGCTTCTTCCGCCTGAGCGACTCGGCCAACGTCCGAGGGATCGAATTCGAGAAGGGCTCGTGCCTCAATGCGGAAATGATGCAAGCCCTCGCCATTCAGGGCCAGGTTGAGGGCGATGGCTTTTACGTCAAACTTGCCCAATCCACGTTCGATTGGCTCGTCTCGGAAGCAGACCAGAATCGGCTGATTCCGGGATATCAGGATGACGACGAGAATCTCCAACGCCGTAGCCCAAGGTTGAGTATCCCATCATGGAAGGTGCGCGAACGCCTGGCTCCTCAAGATCAAGATTGGGCATCCGATCGATTGGGTCTAGATCCGTTTCACAACCCTCAGATGGTGCCCTTCGTCCATTCGCGAACCACGCTGACAGAACCAGATGCCCGGTATCGCCGAATATTGACCGCTCTCGATGCCGATGTGGCGCTCCGCCCTAGATACAGCGACGCCGGATACCTTGACGTAAATGCCCACGCGGTTGCCTGTATGCTTCATGCAGCCCGCATGTGGGGCGATACCATTCGATTGAAAAGCTTGACCCATGTTATTGGCGCCATCGAATCGTTCCGGTCAGGCAGCGTACTGATCCACCGAGTTGACGATTTCTCGCATCGGCGAGGCTATCTAGGCGACTACCTTGCCTATGCCGACCTCAAACTGCAGGAGTTCCTGGCTAACGGAGATCCGCTTGCCTTCCAAGACGGACTCAAGTTTCTCGAAAAGGCCATTCAGCTCTTCCACGGGTCCCAGCCAGGTTCATTTAATCTGGTGTCGTCGCCGAGAGACGTCGGTGGAATCGACAATTTTTGCATGCCGCAGATCTCCGACGACCTTTGCGAGTCGTGCTCAGCGCAGGCCATTCGCTTGCTCACGTGCTACGGCCGGTTGGTAAGCGATCCGGCTCTTGCGCGATCATTGCTGAGTTTGGCCGAACGATCGGTGGATCAATTCGCGAATCTTGCCGGATGGGGTGGGCCGTCTTCTGCCGCCTATTACTGTGCCGCTGCCGAGTCCATCGACCCGCTCTATGCAATCGCGGTTGGTCCCCGAGCAAAGGATATGGCGGACGTTCTCGCACGGAGGGTTCCCATCCACTTTGTGGCCCCTGCCGTCGGCGAAATCAGGAAAGACCTTCAAGGCCGAGAACCGGGCATATATTTGGTTGGAAAGGAGATCAGCGGCCCGTTCACTATCGAGGAGGCGGCGGCCCAGATGCCCTCTACCGTCGTCCGGTTCCCCACAGGGTGACAGATGCGCGCTCTTTGCGGCATAATATGCCCCGGAGAGGTCGCATAGTGGTCTAGTGCGCCGCACTCGAAATGCGGTGAGGCGCAAGTCTCCGTGAGTTCGAATCTCACCCTCTCCGCCACCCTTCTTCTAGCGACCTTGCTAGATCACCGATTTGGACTGGACAATTACGTCGAAGCGCTTCCCGTCACGGCGGATGCCGAGTTTCCATTGCTTCGCATCCCGTGATTTGAACTTTTCACGCAATTCGTGTAGCGCGCTCTTGTTGGCTGGGACGCCGTCGACAGCCTCGATCACGTCGCCAACCTTCACTCCGGCTAACTCGGCCGTCGATCCAGGAAGTACGCCAATCACGCGAAACTGGTTCAGATTGGGCCCCTCTGACAGAATCTGCAATCCGGTTTTATCCGCCTCGAACGGCTTGTCGGCGTCGGATTGCGGCAGGAGGGAGACTGACTTGTGCGCGTAATCGAACGTCACGACGAACCGTTGCAGGATTTCAGCTCCGAGCAGGAAGTCGAATGTCGAGCGGTTACCGACCACTCCTCCACCCGACTCGGTCATCGCGACGATTGGCCGAGCTAACGTGTGATCCGCAACCACGAAGGCGTCAGGCCGAAAGAGCCGTCCCTTTGCCACGCCGCCCACTCCGGCCCCAATCTGAAAGACGGGAGTCGAATCGACCTGCAGCGAATGCGCTTCGACGAAACGTGTCGTCAAAGCGGATCCAGATGCCCCCGTGTCGATGACAGTTTCAAGCGGAAAACTCTCGGTCCCGACCTTCATCGTTGCCGAGACCCGGCAAAGCCCGCCTTCAATCCTCGCTGGAAGGGTCGTCCCCACCGGTTTGAACCCGGCTTCCGTCGCAAACAATCGGAGCCGGCGCTTTCCGTAATCGATCTCGAGGACGTGATCCTTGAAAAAGTTGTAGCCGATTATCGCTTGGATGGGACGGCCCTCCATCCCGTCAAGGGAGTGAATTGGGATGGCGATCGGGATCGGCTCCGAGAAGCCGCCGAACTCGATGTTTGCCTTTGTCAAGAACTTGCCGCCCACGGTCGCGTTACCGCCTCCTTGGACCGCCAAACTGCCGGCGGTAGGAAGCCCAAGCTGGGCCGCCAAATCTAAGTCGATAACCGTCGTTCCCGCGCCGCTATCAAGAACCGCACGAATCGGATGGCCATTTATCGACGCTTGAAGGTAGATGCGGCCTCCAACTATCTCAAAGTCCATTTCGGATTGCGGCTTTTGCACCATCGGTCGCGCGCTCGTAACGTGGGCCGAAGCGCAGATTGCCGCCAAAATCGTCCAGAGGATGACGGTGCGTTTCATGTTGCCGTTGATCGTCTCAAATTATCCGCCCGTACGGCAGAAAAAAGGTGATGCACTAGTGAAATTGTCGATTCCAGTCGACGGCTCGGGCTAGAATTTTGGTCGGTTTGATCGGCATACGCTCATCTACCGATACGGATTCCGACGCAAATGAATTCCCACCACTCCGAAGACGACGCGATCCACGAAGCGATTCTCGAAGCGAATCAGATGAGCGATCGCGAGATGCTCTGGTACCGGATGGGAGCCCTAATCTTCACGTTGATCATCATGATCCTCGTTTGGGTGCTCATGGTGGGGCGAAAGGAGTTCTCGCCGAACACCGCAATGATCTGGCCGGCGACCTCCGTGCTTGACAAGGGGATCAAGCATGGCTGGGACATTCCGTCTCTCTCCCGGGAATTGAAGTTCCCGGTCCTCGTTCCCGACCTTCGCCAACTCGGCATCAAACCGGCAAAGTATTCGACTTCGACGTTCGGCGGCAATAAATCGGCCGTCGTTCTCTGCCAATACGGCAAATCGACCGTTCTGATCTACCGGTTCCTCGCGCCATCCAAGTTGTTCAACGAGATGAAGCGCTTCCAGAACAAGAATGGCCTCTACTACTTTACATCCGGCGATGCAGTCTCGGTAGTTGTCTGGAGGGATCGCAGGGTTGGTTACTACGGGCTTGCGGCGAGAGCGACCGAAAGAGACCTTCTTGGCCTTGCCGACAAGGTCGTCGTCGAGTTACGGAAGTAAAAGCCGCTTTCCAGACCGTGCGACTCGAGGGGTTGGGTAGGATTCGACTAACTCAGGTCACGTTATGAACGTAGCTTCGCGCATCGCGCTATCCCTTTCGCCCCTCGTCCTATTTGCTTCCGTCCAAGCAAGCGGTCCGATCTACAAAGACGCGCATCAGCCGATCGAGGCGCGCGTCGAAGATCTTCTGAAGCGGATGACGCTTCAGGAGAAGCTTAACCAGCTCCGTTGCGACGGCGAACTCTGGGACAAGGCAATCGACACCGTAGGATTCGGTGAGACGCTCGATATTCTCCGACCTTTGACCAGCCTCGAAGCGGCCAAACGCGCCAACGAAGTGTATAGCCGGTCGCTCAAGAGCCGGCTGGGCATCCCGATCGTTATTCACGACGAAGCGCTGCACGGACTGATCGCCAACGGAACCACAAGCTTCCCCCAATCGATCGGAATGGCAGCGACCTGGGACCCGAGTATTGTCAGCCGGGGCGCCACCGCGATCGCCGAGGAGGCTCGGGCACGCGGCGTTCGCCACGTGCTTTCGCCGGTCATCAACGTCATTCGGGATGCCCGATGGGGTCGTGTCGAGGAGACATACGGTGAGGACCCTCTCCTGAGTTCGCGAATGGGGGTCGCGTTCGTCAAGGCATTCGAATCCCATGGCGTGGCGACGACTCCAAAGCACTATGTCGACAACTCGGGAGACGGCGGAAGGGACAGCCACTCCATCAACATCACCGAGCGTCTGCTGCGTGAGGTTTACCTGCCCCCGTTCGAGGCGGTTGTCAAAGAGGCCGGCGCGAGTACGATCATGTCTGCGTACAACTCGCTCAACGGTAGGGCATGCTCTGCAAACCACTGGTTGCTGACAGACGTACTCAGAAACGAGTACGGATTCAAAGGGTGGGTCGCCTCGGACTACGGCGCCACCAGCGGGATAATGGACCAGCACCACAATGCCGGCACGCCCGAGGAGACAGCCGCCGCTGCGTTGAACGCGGGAATGGACTCCGAGTGGCCCGGCGTTTACATTTGGGGCAAGGGTCTGGACGACGCGGTCAAGCATGGCCTCATCAGCCAGAAGACGGTAGACGAATCGGTGCGACGCGTGCTGCGGATCAAATTCAAAACCGGTATGTTCGACGCGCCGTTTGCCGATCCCGAGCACGTCGAGCAGATCGTTCAATCGGAAGCTCATCGAAAGGTCGCTCTGGACGCCGCTCGCGAGGCGATGACCCTTCTCAAGAACGACAACCAAACACTTCCTCTCAGCAAAACGCTCAAGTCGATCGCTGTATTGGGCCCCAACGCCAAGGACCAAATCCCGCTTGGCGGATATAGCGGATTTAACATTCCGACGGTGTCGGTCCTTGACGGGATCAAAGCAAAGGTTGGTCCCGGCGTATCGGTCGAGTGGGCAAAGGGGAGCGATTTCGGGGGATCGAAGGGGATGCCTGCCGTTTCCGCGCGCGCTTTTCGGGATCTGAAGGGCGAGTACTTCGCCAATCAGGATCTGTCCGGCGAGCCAGCTATTGTCCGACAAGATGCCCAGATCGATTTCAATTGGGGCACCCAATCTCCCGACAAATCGATCGCGAACACTCACTTCTCCGCTCGATGGACCGGAAAGCTGGTCGCCGAGACGAGCGGCGACTACACGATTTCACTCACCAGCGACGACGGCGCGCGTATGTGGATCAACGGAGTCAAGGTGATCGACGATTGGAACGTCCATGCCGCCAAGATGGATGAAGCGAAGATTCACGTCGAGGCTGGACAGCCGGTCGATTTCAAGATCGAGTACTTCCAGGAAGCGGGCGATGCAGTGCTCCAACTTGGCTGGGGAATGGTCGGCGTAGCGAATCCGGAGATCGCCGAAGCGGTAGAACTCGCAAAGCGATCGGATGTTGCGATCGTCGTGGCCGGAATCATTGAGGGAGAGGGGCAGGATCGCGCGTATCTCGATCTGCCCGGCAACCAGGAAGAACTGATCAAGGCGGTAGCCGCCACCGGCAAGCCGGTGGTCGTTGTCCTCATTGCCGGTTCGCCGGTGACGATGCAGCACTGGATCGCCCAAGTTCCCGCAATTCTGGATGCCTGGTACCCAGGCCAAGAGGGCGGCACTGCGATCGCCGACGTCCTGTTCGGTGACGTGAACCCAGGCGGAAAACTTCCCATGACGTTTCCCCTCAGCGTTGGACAGTGCCCGACCTACTACAACCTGGAACCCTCCGGCCGCGGATATGATTACGTCGACCTGTCCGGACGCCCCCAGTTCCCGTTCGGCTTCGGACTCAGCTATACGACGTTCGCCTATTCGAACCTCAATATCTCCCCGGCCAAGCCTGACTCGAAGCAGACGGTCACCGTCAGTTTCGATGTCGAGAACACTGGTAAGGTGGCAGGCGACGAAGTTCCCCAACTCTATCTGCACCAGGCAGTGTCATCGATCGTGCGGCCAATCAAGTCGCTACAGGACTTCGCCCGAATCACTTTAGGGCCTGGCGAAAAGAAGTCGGTGACCTTCACCCTCAAGCCGGATCAGTTGGCGATCTGGAACGAGAAGATGAAGCGAGTCATCGAGAAGGGACGATTCGACGTGATGATCGGCGCGTCGTCCGACGATATCCGGCTCAGCGGCTCATTCAGCGAGAAGTAGGCGGGTCAACCGATTAGGGTCTGGTGGATTTTCGGGGTGGACGCTTGCTCCGCCGAGGCTTGTTGTTTGACGACGGCCTCGGCTTCCTGCTCCACGTAGTTCTCAAGGGCGACCGCGAGGTCCTGGGCGGACTTGCTTTTCGCCCGGCTGATGCGCCCAAATAACTCCCGGCAGGCCGCAAAGCAGACCAACTGAAGAATGACGAGAACCGCTCCTCCAAACTCCGGTCCAAATTCGCCCAGAGCCGCGAATCCCAGCATAAGGGAGATCATAAGGGGGAGCACGATGCAGACGCCGATCCACTGACCAAACGTGGCCCTGACGTCGATCAGGGTCTTTCCGTTCCGTGGCGTGAACGTGACGAGAAGCCCGTCTGGCTGATTGCTCTGCCATTCAAACGCATTCCCGATCGATTTGGGATAGCCGGTTCGCCCAGTCAATCGTCGGATCTCCTTGAGTAGCCCCGGCAGTTCGCCTTCGGGGACGATTCCATCGGCAGTTCGCGAATACTCCGCCGAAGTCGGACCGCCAAACACGCTCCGCCCTGCCGGTTGGTTCCCGGTGCCGATTTCGTCGGCAGCTTGGGCGACCATATCCGCTGAGATTCCCAACTCGGACGCGGCCTGCTGAATCTGATCGAGGGTGACGCCCGCCGACTTGTCGACAGACCCTTCCAATTGCAGCGCGGCCGCGCGCTGGATAATCGCATTCATATCCCGATCGCTAAATCGCCGTTCGGCCATTGCTACCTTATGATACGTTCTCGCGGATAGTCGGGTTCATCGGGTGGACGAACCCTATTTCGATCCAGCCTCCGTCGGCAACTGGGCTCTCAGACGATCCTTCCTCAGCCCCATCTTCGATTTGGGAACGGGAAGGTACTTGGAGATAGCCGCCTCCGAATTCGTCTCGAGGTTTCCCTTGAGCAGCACGGTCTTTCGGAATGGACCCTCCATCTGTTGCTCGACCTTGCCGGCGCGAATCAGCAAATTGTATGAGATGATATTCCCGGTCGGCGACATCGGGTCTTCGGCGAGGATATTTGGAAGCGTCGGATAGCTCGACCGCCAAATTGCCGACTGGTACGGAACCGCCTTGAGGTTCGTTTCCATCGTCGGGCGCGAGCGAGCCGCCCATCCCAGGCCGCGCGCATCGCAATCGAAGGCTAGGTCGCAGTCGACGAGCACATTGTGTTCCAACACGTTGTCTCGTCCACCTCCAATTAAGAAACCCCAGTGGCATCGCTCGATCAGGTTCCCGATCATCTTGATTCCGGAACCTTGGTCGTCCACGTAGATGGCAGGCTCCCACTTGCGCTCTCCGATATTGTCGTGAAACCAGTTGTAGCGAATGGCCGTTCCTCGCGCCGTCCAGTCCCGGCCGGTGTAGACAACGCCGCCGTCTCCCGTCAGCGAGATTGTCTTGGCAAACTCATTGAATTCGATGACGTGGTTGTTACCACCGTAAATGATCGCCGAATGAGGAGCATCGTGCATACGGCAGTGAGAGACGATGTTGCCGACACCGCCGATCAAGACGGCAGGTCGATAGGTTTGTGACCGTCGTTCGTAGTCTCCGATGTCGCAGTTATCGACGAAGTTCTCCCCCGCGACAAGAGTTGCTCGATCGCCGCCGTAAAGGACGACCCCGCCCTCACCAGTGTGAGCAATGTCGCAACTTTGTAGGCCGCATCGATGGCATCCGGTGATCTCGGTGCCACGACCGCCTAGCGAGTCGAAACGGCATCCCTCGATACGAACCGAGTCGCAATCCTTGACCGACAGGCCGTCCCCTCGCGAGACTCCAAACGTCAAGCCTCGGATCGTGATTTTCGAGGCTGACGAGACCGCGATTAGCGGCTGAGCCAAAGTAGACAAAGTGTGCGTAGTCGTTCCGGGCCGGTCGACGAAATACAGCTTCTGCCGGCCACGGTCGACGACGTATTCACCCGCCTGATCGAGCTCCTCGACCAGGTTCTCGACGTAGAATGGCTTGTCGGCCGCCACCCCGTAAACGTGAGGAGAAGCCAGTGTAATGGCTCCCGTTTCGCCATCGATCTTGGCCACCGGTAAGCTCTCGTCGGCCCAATCGAAGAACCAATAACCATACATCCAAGGATCTTCCGCCTTGGCCCACTGTTTTGCCCGCTCGCCGGCTAAAAAGACTGGTTGCCGCTTAGGCTTGTCTTGGTCGTTTTCACCGTTGCCGGGCTCCAATACTTTCCCCGTCTTGGCGTAACCGGTGTTGGGCCAACGAGCGAGCGTGCCCGGGTGTCCATCAAAAAAGAGCTCGGCCGGCGCCGGACCCGGCGGACGTCCGAATCCCCTGGATGTGATCGGCGCCGGCTTCTCGATGCCGAGTGCGCCCAGATCGACCTCCATCACTTTCGATCGGGCCGATTCGTCGATGATGCGATCGAGAATCGCTTCGTCATGGCATGGACTCACGACATCAAGCGAAATATCGACGCCACCCAGTAAAACAGGGTGGGCGCCGTTTGCCGCCTGAATCGTGAGGCCCGAGTCTCGACGGTCCAAATCGACGCTGGCGGAAAGGCGATAACGTCCCTGCTTCACGACAATCGTATGGCACTGAGTCAAGCGCGCTCGGTCACGCGCGGCCGAAAGCGTAGCCATCGGATGGGCTTCCGTCCCAGGGCTCGAATCGGAACCGGAGGGTGATACGACGATGGCGGATGGAGACCAAGCTCCCGCCATGGAGAGGATCGCCAGTGAAAGCAGCATCCCCTCCAAGTTACCCCTACGGGGGTGCCAAATCGAACTTGGTGAATACACTCCCACCGCCCGGTCCTTGTCGGCCGTCTCTAGTGATGCATGAGTCTACGCATCTCCTTGGCGGCCGTAACGGGATCTGCCATCCTTCTCGGTGGCCTGTTCTGGCAAGGGAGCGTCCCGTCGGCCAGTCTGAAGACTCCGATGGATTTTGGAGCAGTCGGCGACGGCACGACCGACGACACGGATGCGATGCAACGGGCGATCGACGCCACCCAAAACGGAGGTTCGCTTTACTTCCCGGGCGGTCACAAGTACCTCGTGCGAAGCTTACATGCGACGGGCGAAGTTCACTGGTTGGGGCCGGGCGGTAGTTGGCTTAACGACCGGGCAGCCGACGGCGCCGTCATCATCCAGGGGAACGACGCCAAGGAGGACTTGCTCACCCTTACCAATGCGGCTTACTCGAACATCAGCGGCCTCGCCTTCGACGGAAACAAGCTGAATCAGAAGCGCCCTCTCAACGGGATTCGGATGGTCAACTGCGAGTTCACCCGTTGCGACAACATCTACGTGACGTCGTGCAGCGGAAGCGGCATCCTCCTCGAGAACGTAAACACGGTGCAAACGTCCGACGAAATCGACTTCGTCGATTGCTATTCCGTTCTGAACGGGCAAGACGGCGTTCGATTCGATTTCACTGGCCCAGGCGGGGTCTTCGCGCCCGGCGATTGCGAGATCATCGGTGGCCACTACGACTTCAACACGGGTGCCGGCATTGCCCTCCATGTTTCGTCCTACACGTCGATCAACGGCGCCAACATCCTCTCAAACCACGCCGCCGGGATCTCGGCCCAATACTGCACGGGTCTGAATATCGCCAATAACATGGTGCGAAATAACGGCCGCCAAGGGATCGTCCTGGGATCCGGCCCCGCGTTTACGAACTGCAACAATTGCTCGATCGCCGGGAATCAGGTCCATTTGAACTCCCGTTCCGGAGTCGGGCAGTTCTCCAATATCGACGTTGGATATGGGACCGCCCACACGCGCCTTATCGGCAATTACTGCGGTGACGTCAACGCCAGCGCCTCGGACCCCGTTTCGTCCGCCTATGGAATCTGGCTTCACGACGGTGTAACCGGCAATCTCGTGGTTGGCAACACCTGCCCCAAAGAGGATCATGTCAAGGGAGGCATTTTCGCCGAACCCGGCACGACCTTCACCGCTTCCTCCAACCTGGGCATCGCCGACTCCGCTAGCTCCGATTCGGAGACCCTTCCAACTACCGGAAGAGAGATCGGGTTCATAGTCGCCGCTCCCGGTTCGACTACTTGGATCGGACTCACCGGTACGATGGGTGGAACCGTTCGATTACCCAAACCGTCGGGACTGCTTGCAGGCCAAACGATCCTGTTCAAGGATGAAGGTGGAAATGCCGGACATGCTCCGATCACCATTTCCGGCAGCGGCGCTCAGATCGACGGCGCATCCTCGGCCAGGCTGAACGCCAATTTCGGGTCCCTGAGAATTCGTTATGATGGGTCGGCTTGGTGGCGTTGGTGATGTCGCCAGCAATGGGAAACCCGTAGAATCTGGCGACGCCGATGAGAATCGAACCGCCACGCCGAGCGATACCGTCCGTAGCCCTGTTTCGTATCTGGTTCGGAATTGGCATCCAGTCGTTCGGGGGCGGCACGACGACGATGACGTTGATCCGGCGCAACTCAGTCGACATCCACGGGTGGATTACCGAAGAGCAGTTCAATCGAGACTGGGCGCTCTGCCAGATGACGCCAGGCATTAACTTGATCGCCCTTACGATCTTGGTCGGACGGCAGATCGCCGGGCCCCGCGGAGTCATAGTCTGCTTGACTGGGCTGCTGTTGCCAAGTGCATTTCTGACCGCCGCCCTGACCGCGGGATACGTCTCAATTCGTTCTCTTCCGGCCGTCCAGGCCTGCCTTCGAGGAATCTTGCCGGCTTCGGTCGGCCTCGGTCTGCTCACCGCATTCCAGATGGCGAAGGGCCCGGTCCAATCGAGTTGGCGTATGGGATGGCCTCAGTTCCTATTTGTGAGCGTAATTCTGGCCGGGAGTGCGGCTCTCTTGGCGATGAAGGTCGTTCCCGTCACCACCGTCTTAATCCTTGGCGGCTTCATCGGCGCCCTCGAAGGCGCCCTTCGAGCCCGATTTGCGCCTGGAGGGTCCACGACCTGAGCCCACTGAGCCTTTTCTTCTTTATGTTTCGGGCCGCCTTGCTCTCGACAGGGGGAATGGGGAACGTTTCGTCGCTCCATGACGACTTCGTGCCCAGAGGCTGGGCCACCGACGGCAAGTTCGTCGAAGCGATCACGGTCGGCCAGCTTTCGCCCGGCCCAAACGGGTTGTGGGTCGTCAGCCTTGGCTATCTGATGCTGGGCCCATGGGGTTCGATCGCCGCTCTCATCGCCATCATCATCCCCCCTTGCCTGGTGATCGGTGTGGATCGCCTCTATCGCAAAGTTGAGCATCATCCGGCTGTCGAGGGGTTTCTCCGGGGATTGATGCTAGCGGTGATCGGTTCCTTCGTCACCGTCTTGATCACCATACTTGGCGGATCGGGAATCGACTCGCTCAAGATTCTGCTGCTTGCCGCAGCGTTTGGCTTGGGATGGCTGCCGCGAGTTCCCGTTGTCGCCATAATCGGGCTCTGCGGAGCCATCGGGTTCTTTGCCGGGCGCTAGGACATCGCTTCGGGATTGACGACGTTGCGCACCTCGCCACGAGTCAAGAAGCCGACGAGACTGTGCGCGGCGTAGCGCGCCATTGCGTCGCGGGTCTCGGCGGTCGCCGAGCCGATGTGCGGGGCAAGAACAACATTCCTCATTTCAAGCAGGCCGGAGTCCACTGGCAGTGGCTCAACCTCGTAGACGTCGAGTCCCGCGCCATGAATCGTGCCGCTCTTCAGGGCATCGACTAGCGCCATTTCATCGACGACAGGACCGCGAGCAATGTTCACGAGGATGGCCGATGGTTTCATGAGGCTCAGTTCGCGCGACCCGATCAAATGCCGAGTGTCGTCGGTGAGCGGCACGACAAGGCATACGAAGTCGGACACTGCAAGCAGTTCGTCGAGGGCACATTTGCATGCCCCATAAGCTGCATCGACGTCCGGCTTTGGCGAACGCGCCGTGTAAAGAACCCTCATGCCAAAACCAAGGGCGCCGCGCCTTGCGATCGCCGCGCCTATCCTCCCCATACCGACGATCCCGAGGGTCTTGCCGTGGATATCGAGACCAAACCAGCCCCGGGTGACCGCATGGGTCCACTGCCCTTCACGAACCCGATGGTCTAGTTCGGCGATGCGCCGACCGGTCGCGAGAATCAACGAGAATGCCAGATCCGCTGTGGTCTCGGTCAGCGGATCGTACAGGTTCATCAAGATGACCTGCTGCGACGTGAGTTCTGCCACATCGAAGGCGTCGTACCCCGTCGAGATCGTCGCGATTGCTTTGAGTCGTCGTGCGCCCCGAAGGTCGCCGGTCGGCACCGGCAATCCCATTCCAATCAACCCGTCCGCCTCAAAAACTGCCTCAAGAAAGGCGTCCCGATTGGACGAATCAACCCTGTCGAACGATGTCACGTGGAAGTGTTCTTGCAGAAGTCTCAAAACATCTAGCGGTACCGGGAAGTAGAGCACGATCTGCGGTTTGTTCATAGCAATCCTTGCGAGTTTGGCCTATTCTTAGAATTCTCATACGATAGGACCAAACCAACCGGGCCGTGAAGTAAGTTCGGTTCGGATTACGATTCCCATGAACTTTATTCGATCCCACGTAACGTTGGCGCTCGCCGTTGTATTCTGCGCCTCTCTTGCCGTACCGTCATCCGCTCAGGATATAAGCCAACAGCGAAGAAGGACTCCCGGTACCGGAACTCCGGCCGGTGGCCCTCCGGGTGGCCCACCGGGCCCCAGTGGTTCTCTTTCTCAGGCGACTATCAAACCGTATGCCGATGTAATCACCAAAGAAGCCAAGACCCAAGTGGGCGTCTTCAAGGTCCACCGAATCAAAGACTCGATTTTCTGGGAGATTCCGACGACCCTTTTTGTCGATGACTCCTCGTCGCCGAATTCCCAAACACTAGTACAACCGAAGCGCGTGTTTCTTTGGCAAACGGAAATCGCCGAGGTGCCCGATGGTTCCGCCTACCCGGGAACGGCGGCAGGCACGCACGTCGTGTCGTTCGAACGGCACGAGAACACGATCTATATGCGGGAGCAGCGCTACAACGTACGTGCTCAGGCGAAGGACGGGCTCGCCTATGGCGTTGAGATGACGAACATCGCGCCGATCATTGCCGCTTTTCCGATTCAGGCCGAGAGCACCGACAAGTCTGTGGTCATCGACGTGACCAAGCTGTTTACAAGCGACCAGGCTCCGTTCTCGGTTGGGAGCCGCATCGGCGGATCGGGCGTCGATCTTGCTCGCTCCTATATCGATCGGGTCAGCGACTTCCCAACCAACATCGAAACGCGATCGATGCTTACGTTCCAGGCACCTGAAGCAAGGACCTCGCTCGTTCACTACAGCCTCGATCTTCTTCCAGAGAAGCCGATGAAGCCGCGCTACCGGGACGACCGAGTCGGGTTCTTCGGAACGAGCTTTACTGTATTCGGCAGGCCCGAAGAAAGGGCCGTTTCCCTTACCTATATCGACCGGTTCCGGCTTGAGAAGAAGGACCCGAGCGCCGCGCTATCGGATCCAGTCAAGCCGATCGTGTTCTACTTGAGCCGAGAGATGCCCGACAAGTGGCGTCCCTGGATCAAGGCTGGTATCGAGAACTGGAACATCGCGTTCCGCAAGGCCGGTTTTACCAACGCGATTGTCTGCAAGAACGCTCCGTCCGTGAAAGAAGATCCGAATTGGGACCCTGAGGATGCCCGGTACTCCGTCATCCGATGGGCGCCCTCCGCCGTCGAGAACGCCGAAGGCCCTCACGTTGCCGACCCACGCTCGGGTGAAACTCTCTCCGCTCACGTCATCGTGTGGCACAACGTTTTGAACTTGGTTCAACAATGGTACTTCTCCCAGGCGTCGGTGATGGATCCGCGTGCACGCCACCTGCCGCTGTCTGACACGGTCATGGGTCCCCTCGTGGAATATGTCGTGTCGCACGAAGTCGGCCACACCCTCGGACTTGAGCACAACTTCAAGGCCAGCGCCGCATTCAGCGTGAACCAGCTTCGCACTCCCGGATTCGTGTCCGATAACGGTGTTGCCGCTTCGATCATGAGCTATTCGAGATTCAACTATGTAGCCCAACCCGGCGACAAGTTGAAAACAACGGACCTGCTCGGCCGCATCGGCCCATACGATAAGTTCGCGATCATGTGGGGCTACGCGCCAATCTCGGGCGCTGCCAACCCCGATGAGGAGAAACCGACGCTCGATAAGTGGGCAGCCCAGCAGGTGACCCATCCGGAAAATCGTTTCGGCAACTACATGCACAACGAAGATCCCGAAACTCAGAGCGAGTGCATCGGTTCGGACGCCATACGCTCCAGCGAGTTGGGCCTGCTCAACATCGATCGCGAGGCCAAGTATCTCTATTCGGCGGCGGCTATTCAGGGCGAGAACTACGACACGCTTCGTGACCTCTACACGACCCTGAACGGTCAGCGCTTCACGGAGATCGCGCGAATCCTCCGATATGTAGGCGGCGTGGTGGAGACTAACTACCATATCGGGCACGGTGACACCGTCTTCAAGCCGGTTCCGAAGGCGGAGCAGCAAGCGGCCGTTAGATTCCTGCTTGATGCGGGCATGCACACGCCAGCCTCGTTGACGAATCGATGGCTGCTGTCCAAGATCTACCCCGACGGCGACATTAGCCGGGTTACCGGCCGCCAGGTTATGCTTGCGACGTCCCTTCTTCAAGAGGCCCGCATCCAGCGGCTTTTGGATTACGAGGCCGAGTTCGGATCGTCCGCCTACACGGTCGCCGATCTTGCAACGGACCTTCAGTCGGGCGTCTTCGAGGAATTGAACCAGAAGCATCCGGCCGTCGACGTCTATCGGCGTAATCTACAGATGAGTTACCTGGTGATGGTCGACTCCCGTATCAACGGAGCATCGGCCACCAAGACGGACCTGAACGCGATCGAGCGAGAAGCGTTGCGCAACTTGGCCCGACGGATCGACAAGACGGTCGGTCATGCCGCTGACGAGGCTACTGCTCGCCACATGCGCGAGTGTCGCCGCGTCATCGGTCTGATCGAAGACGGCAAGTATCCTCAGCCGCCACCTGCCGCTGCACCGACCATCTTCCCGGGGCGCCCCGGCGGAGAGCAAGGTTGCTGGCCGAAGGACACTTGGCTGGACATGCTCACCGCGCAATAGATTCAGTAGGCAATTAGGCAAATGGACGAGTCTCGCCCCGAAAGGAGCGGGACTCGTCTGGCGAAGGGCGTCGTCTGCCTGCATTCGTGCTCACCCCTGTCGAGGCACTACTAGATTAGCTCCGGTTCGAATTCGCCTAGGCGAGGAGCCAAGTGTATCGCCGGCTAGTTCACGCTGGAAGACGCTTGAAATAGCTTCAATTGGGCTCCGACGCAAGTAACTGCCGGGGATCGATACGGAATCGCGATCGCATCGTCGTCGGAACAAAGCCAATAGAACGGGGCGTAAAGTGGTCTTTCGAAGCTGGTGACCTCGTCGAACCGGACGACAGCGGTTGGCTCACTGGATCGGAAGTATCTCTCGACTCGGTCTTCATAGACGATGAGTCTGTGACGCAACATGGGCAGATTGATCACTTGGATCATAAACACTGAGATTGAGATCCAGTAGACGATCGCGATGAAGGCTCCGAAGTTCGTGATCCCGTGATTTGTGCGGATACTTGAATCAACGCCGAAGCAGAGAAGAAGTACCCACAATAGACTGCTAAACGCGACGGCCCACCTATTGCCCAAACCGAACTGGCCCACAACTCTGGATGGCTCGGTTTCTCGGGCTACATACCCCGTGCGCAACACGCGCTCGCGGAGATCGGTGCGGAGGCACCGGTAGTGCGACACCATCTCCTTGATCTTGATCTTCTTCTTCTCGGACCGAATCGTGAGTCCGGTAATGCCCTTGGAATCATACGTTGGGGCCGTTGGTTCGATCGCATGAATATCCCGATAGGATATTCGCTTGGTGACCAAACCAAGGATGCCTATGTGGGCGATTCCGTCTTCATCCAACACAACGCCTTCGTTCAACTACGCGAGGAACGCGAATAGCCCGAACAAGAAGAGAGCCCCCCGCCACTCCGCACATCCATATGGATGGAAGGGAGAAGACCCCGTCTCGCCAACCGGGATTGCCCAGCACGAGGAAATAGACGCATCCGACTATCGTGAACGGCACGAAATGCAGGAACACGGGAATCCTGAAGCGGTAGGTTTTCATCACTTCCATAGCATCTTACGTCTTATTTTTTGCCGTGAATTCGACGAGGTTCACGCCGATGGCGTGCTCGGCGTTCGCCTGACGCCACCGAAGATGAGTGGCAAGGCGCAAAACGAGTGCCGCTAGGAATGTCCCAATTCTTGCAGAATGGCTGCCCACCGGCCAGGGTGGGATTCGTGCCACATGTCTGGTTCGAAGCCGAGATTCAGATAGGTTTGAATCGCGGCAAGGCGGAAGTCGTCCGTCGTTAGGCGGATGTCTCGCTTGCCCGCGGCGGCTGCCTCAACGACCACCTGTACCGT
>JARLGV010000032.1 GCA_031292555.1 Fimbriimonas sp. | reverse complement strand
CCCAACTCCTCCACAAACTCAAACTAACCCTGCCCACAAACGCCGAACAGCACAAATTGTAGTGACACAAAACACCCGGTTTAGGACTGGGCTAGATTCAAAATCTACCAGTTTTAACCGCAAACTGCGGAACTCGGGCTAGAATGGCTTTGGGCCTTTGCACAACACAAGTTCACGGCGCAGACCCACTAAAATAAGTGAATCGCACTGGAGCAGGTCAATGTCGCGTATTACTGGCTACCGAATCGAGAGCAAATAGGTTGCCAGACCCATCCGTGATATAGACGGTTCCTCCACTTCCTATCGCCGGACTCCGTTCGAAGCCGCTCGAGGCACCTGCATAACTCCAACGAAGCTCACCGTGAGCCGGGTCGATTGCACATAGCCCTTTGACAGTATAGAGATAGATGATTCCATCTGCGCCGACCGCAGGGCTGGAATATACTAGCCCGCCTGTAGGAAAGACCCACTTTTGCGAGCCATCCTTAGGGTTGATAGCGTAGAGATTGAAGTCACTGGACCCAACATAGATCGTTCCATCTGGGCCTATGGCTGGACTAGACACAATGCCGCCGAACCCACAATAGGAAGTCCATTTCCTCGCTGCAGTTTTCGGGTCAATCGCGTAGAGATTGCCTTCACTTGACCCAAAATAAACGGTGCCATCTGGACCAATTGCGGCACTCGTATCAATTCCATATTGGGTAAGTAACGACCACTTAGCTAGACCAGTTAAGGGGTCAACAGCGTACCATCGCTTGTCGTACGAACCGATGTAGATCGTTCCGTCTAGTCCGATTGCTGGGCTAGACAAAATGAGTCCCCCTGTGGGGAAGGCCCATTTCCTAGAACCGGTGGCTGGATCGATCGCATAGAGACTATGGTCCGTGGATGCTATGTACACCGTTCCGTCCGGACCGATTGCAGGGCTGGAGTCGATATCACCACCTGTTTGGAAAGCCCATTTCTTTGAGCCGTCGGAACTAACCGCATAGAGGTTACCGTCCCAAGTGCCAAAATAGACTGTGCCGTCGTTGGCGAGCGCAGGTGTCGAATTGAACAGAAGATCGCCCGTATAGTGAACGCCCCAAGAAGCACCCCCCGTAAAAAGAGCTTTGCCTACCCCGTCAGTTATTCTGTAGAGATTGAAGTAGTATGGGAAATACCCTGGTCCGTTGGTCTGCCCCGTGAAGTAGACGACCCCTTTGGCGCCCACGACAGGACTTGAAGTAGAAAGGCCGCTTCCATATGCCCACAACTTGCTTCCTCCCGAACCGGATCCCGAACTAAGTCCGCCATTTGTTTGGCTCGCTCGAAACTTCGGCCAAGGCGTAACACTTAGTGATGGCCCTTTGGAAACGGTCAGCGTCGCGGCAAGGCTCGTGCCTAGGTTGGACGCTGTGAACGTGACCTCCGCATAGTATTGAATTGGCGTAGTTTGCACGTTGACAACGGCGATCGACTGCCCCGCCGGTATCGTAATGGACGCAACAATCGGTGCCACGCCAGGCAATGAACTTGAGAGTGAAACAGTGACGCCGCCAACCGGAGCCGGCGTGGAAATACCCACAGTTAAATGCACAGTTGCACCACCAACGACTGAGGTTGGCGTGACGAAGAAGGAAGAAAGGGGATCGAGGACGACGTCGTTGTTCGAAACGGTGGCAACCTGGGTGTAAAACTGCAAGACAGTCACCGTGTCGACAGGAACCGTAACCGTTGAACTAGACCCCTGACCGATAGAGACAGGAACCATGTTGTAGCCAGATCCCTGGGGGACGTAAGCAAGCGCGTTCAAACCGGAAACGAAATGCTCGGGGCTGTTGAGCGAGATCGTCAGCTTGACGGCCTCCGTTCCCGAACCGACCGATCGGCCCTTGTCCCTATCCATCGTATTGACGAGGAAGATCGTATAACGCCGAGTCGTCGAATTCGGAGCGGAACTTCCCTCCGGAGTCACAAGCGTCTGCCGATACGCGGTCGTCACGATCTTGTTCAAACCGTAGTCCGCGATATCGTGCGTCGAAGACGACAACTTCAGGACTTGTCCCGACGGTATCTGAGCCAAGATGCTTCCAAAGCTGTGGAAGCACAGTTCCATCGGACTCGCGTTCACCGCGCCCGAAGGCGAATCGAACAGGTTCGGACGCTGAGCCCTTAGAGAGTTCAGGGATTGTACGACTTGTTGAACGCTCGTATCCGCCCATCTATTTAGAAGAGCGTCTCCCGAATTCTCCAAGGTCGTTCCTTGAGCCCAAGCCAAACCCGTCTCTATCGAACGTGCTCGAGCCGAGTTGTAAAGCAAACCTCCCAGCAATAGATCCGAATCCTTCGTGTCGGTTCTGAACGGCTTGCGGGTAATCCGTCTGGCGTCGTACGCGGTCGTTGCGAAGGCGGTCGAGAAAAGCGCATATTGGTCAGTGCTGGGAACGTCCTCGGCAAGCGCTTGAGCAGGAAGATAAGGCTTCCCTGTCGGCGTCAAATTCGTCCACACGTCGAAGTAGTCGCTCGAGATCAGTCCGCCTCCGAAAGTGCCGCGCGCGGTCTTGATGCCCGAACGAATGCCGGCAGTCGTCGCCGAGATCCCGTTCCAATCGGTTCCCGCATCTGTTGCGTACAACGGACTGTCGGTCACCGGTACCGAGAGCGCAAAACTGTCCAATTGCGAATACCCGATGGAAACGAGGGTGTTCACTACGTTCTCAAACGCGCTCTGAATCAATCCGTGAAGCGGAAATTGGGAGGCGATAGCCGACATGATGTCGATGACGTCTACCAAGGCCACCGACATCAGCGTCACTGCGGCACTGCCCGTTTGAAGCTTCTGAAGTGGCCGACCGGTATCGTCGGCAAGCACCGCGTCAAACCCGTAAGTCTTCACCGCATTCGAGATGTCGCTCGCCGATGCGGACTGGTACGCCGGACCGAAGTTCGGCAAGTCCCCAGCCACCTCGCTCAGAAAACGAGGAGGATCATCAAAGTCATAGCCGTTTAGGAGTGCGTCAGCCTGATACGCCAAATGGAGGTCGTTATAGATGTCGTTTATCGTCTCGATGACCCCTTCGATGACAGCGATGATCCCGGCGGCTTCTGGAAAGAGGACCGCCAACACCGACACGTCGGGAAGTTCCTCGTCGTCACCAACGTAGTTGAAATAGTCTCGGAATGGAGACCAACACATCGCGAGCCAGAACGAAGCCAGATTCATCGTCTCGACGGCACGAAACGGAACCGCTACCGGATTGCCCCAAAAGTCTGTGCCTTTGGTGGCATACATCTTCTTCGTATACGGAGAGAAAGGCGCGCCGATGGACTCGACCGAAAGGACCGACGGATCCGTGTAGGCGATGACGTGAGGCGTTCCCGGCAAAGCGTGGATGTAGCCGACCAGCGACTGGATGGCGCCTATCGAAGAATACGTTGGAGGAAAACTATAGCTGACGCTCGGAAAAGTAAAGCCCCCGCCAGAAGGATTCCAAACGTGATGGCTCAAGTAGTCGCCGATCGCCCCGCTCAGCGAGAGCGTATGCAAAAAGGCGAAGTAGTCGTTGTTGACGTTTGCGCTCAAGCTGCTGACTTTGAAGAACTCACCCACCAGGAAGGTGTTGAACCCGTACGTCTTGTCTAGCGTCTGCAAATCGCTCTGGGCGGCGCCCATATAGCTTGGGTTCCACATCTGAGACGGCTGCCACAACTTGGGGAACGGAGGATAAAGACCGCTCGGAGTGGAGTAGTAAGCGAGCCTCATATCCCACATCCAATCCGGAACACCCAGGCCGTCCAGGTTCACCGTCGTCGAAAAGCTCGAAGCCGATTGAGAGGCCGCCGTTAACTTCGCGGCCACTTGGAACAGGCGTCCATTGAACGAGTACGAGCCGAACTGGGCTGGGTTTACAAGCGCGTCAGGAAACACCGCCGTCGCAGGAGCCCACACGTCCGTCGTACCTGACTTGAACGCCAAGCTGAATCTCATCGAAACCCCGGGCGTAGAATTCGTCGCGCCCGTCACGTCCGTCGTCACCAGTGACAAAGTCCCGGTCGTCGGCTGAGCCGACAGACTCGAATTCAGCACAATGACGTGAATCCGCTGGTTACCCGACAAGCCTCCCGGAGCCAGCACTTCCCGGCCGATTCGAGAAGACGCACTCGTCCCTTGGTCGTCCATGAAAACGTCCAAGATGCTCAACGTCGGACTAGCCTGCTTGGTCGCCCCGAACGCCATCGCCATCGAAGACGAAGACACAAGCAAAACGGCGCAAGCCAAAAGGAAGCTAGCCAACCGACAGACTCGGCCCCGATCCGAAATTCGGGGCCGAGCAACCTTTCGGTACCCCTGGCTCATTTTGCCTTAGGTCCGATAAGCGGTGAACCCGACGTCCCGGTCGAAATGACACGCTCAACCAACCTTAGGCGTGTACCATCGCAAACGACTATGTCTCCATCTGGCTTCTCCAAGATGCCGGCGAGGCTTGCGCCAAACTGGCCCGTCGCACCTGTCCCGTCTGACAGACCGGCGGTCCCGGTTCCAGCCACAGTCCTCGCCCCACCTGTTGGGCTTACGCGACGTACGTAGGTGTTCTGCTTGTCCGTAACGAACAGGTACCCGGAGGGATCGACCGCGATACCTACCGGCTGTTTGAACTCAGCCGTAGTAGGCGTATCTGAGTCAACGTATCCAACAAGCGTGCCAGAGAAGATCGAAACGTTAGCGCCCACGGTTATCTTGCGGATTCTGCAGTTGAGCGTGTCGGCGACATACAACTCACCTGATGCAGCAATGGCAATTCCCATCGGCGCGCTGAAACGAGCGCTGGCACCGATCCCGTTGGTAACGCCAGCAGTTCCAGCGGTAGCCGATGCGTCACCCGCATAGAGCGAGACCATCCACGAAGCTGGGCTGGATAGGTTCGAACCTACAGGAACTAAGTGACGGACACGATTGCCGGCGGTCTCTGTAACAAACAACTCCCCAGATTCACTGATGGCAATGCCCCAGGGCTGATTGAATCTCGCGAGATTTCCTGAACCACTGGCGTAGGCGGCGCCTCCCGGCTCTCCCGCGATCGTCGATACAGTGTAGTTCCCAGCAACACTAAGGTCTAGCGCGCCCGGATTACTGGTAACCCGCCGAATAGTGTTGTTGCCAGAGTCGGCGACGTATAAGACGATGCCACCCGGGTTCGCGGGGTCAGAGGGACCAAGAGCGATCCCAGTCGGGCCGCTAAATTCTGCCGCCGATCCAGCACCGTCCAGCGCTCCTGAGGTACCTAGCACGCCTACAATCGTAGACACGTTGCCACTGGGAGAGATGAACCTAAGCGCGTTGTTCACCGAGTCAGTTACATAGAGGTTTCCGGCACTGTCAATCGCTGCGCCACTCAGGCCACCAAACCCTGCTTGGTCAAGGGTTCCATTGTTGAAAGATGACAATGGCGCCCCAGTCAGAGTTCGGACATTTACGTAAGGAGAGCCAGGAGCATAGGAAGGTCCGGGATTCAGAACTGCGCCTACTGGCTCAGTATATTGCGTGTCGCCCTCGACCGTGACAGTGAATTGGAAGAGACTAACTCCTTGGGGAATATAGAGTTGCCAAGGATGTAGTGAGACTGTTTGACCTGGCGCAATCGCAAAGTGCTCCGATATGTATGGCGAACTGGTCGTGTTCGTAGGGACGAAACCAGTCGGGTTCGCCAGACGAACACTATCGGCCGGTACTGTCCCGGTTGCTCCATTCACCTGGATGGGAAAGAATCCATTCGTTGGAACGACTCGCCGAAGGAGATTTGCCGACGTGTCGCCAATAACCAGATTGCCGTTCAGGTCCGCGAGAATGCCCGACGGCGCATTCAGAGTTGCCGTGTTTCCGTTCCCGTCGCTAGAACCTGCAGTGCCCGATCCGGCAAGACTCGTGACGAGCCAGTTTCCTGCTGACGTAGCACCACCACTGGCCATGAGCGACAACTGACGAATCTCATTGCTGCCAGTATCGGTCACGAAGAGAGCGCCATTGCCCGCGGTAATGCCTTGCGGAGCCGTGAATGTTGCGGAGGCCCCCATTCCATTGGTGGTGCCTGCCGTTCCGGTTCCAATCACCGCTGGCGAACCCAATGGGGAATTACTAACGCCAAGTTGGTAGACGTCGATCCAGTTGTTACCTGTTTCGGCGACGCCAAGATACCCATCGGTTCCGGCGGCCGCATTAGTGCCAAAGACAGTGACTCCTGCAGGCTTCGAAAGCCCGGACGCGACTGTCGTAACATTGGTGATTCCGATCCCCGGCGTATAGGATAGGAAGCGAATTTTGCCCGTGCCATTATCGGCTACATAGAAGCCCTGGGTTCCAGCGGCAATACCAGTCGGAGCGCTGAAAGTCGCAGATGACGGTGACCCATCGGTAGATCCTGAGGTACTCGAGCCGGCGACCGAGGTGACGACGCCAGTCGCGACGTTCACCGAGAAAACCTGGTTTGCAACCGAGTCAGCGACATAAATATTGCTGTTATCAGGAAGCCCCGATAACCCGGTAGCGAAGGCAAGCCCAGCGGGTCCCTTGAGCAGACTGCCTGCGCCGCCGGCGACCGTCGAAACCGTGCCAGCCTTGTATTTTCTAATTCGTCCGTCTGCGGTACAGAAATAGACGGCCGGTGCCTGCGAGTCAAACAACAAACCAGAGGGCCCCTTTATGGATGCACTCACTCCGCTGCCGTCCTTGTAGCCGGTCGTGCCATTTCCGGCGATTGTGGTCACAGTCGTGAGTGACCTGAGGTCGAGAGTTGGCGCAGATAGGTTGGTAAATGGACCAAACAATACGTTGAACCCGAACGATCCACCGATTGGTTGGCTTTGGTTATTCGTAAGCTGAACCTGGATAACGCTTGTGGAAAGTTCTCCCACATCGTTTAAAAGATTGCTCGTCGTGAACGTAACGGCTGTGCCGGTAAACACCGCCATAGAACCAGCCGGCCCTCGCAGCTTCTTTACTGAAACCGTCCCCGCTCTAGTGTCGACCGTCACGATGGCCGTTCCCGTTGGTGCATTTGGTCCCGGCGAGTTAAGGGGGCCGCCGCCTCGTGGAGTGACACCGCCGCAACCTACGATCGTGACCGTTAGCAAAGCCCAAACGGTTTTGGAGAGACGAAGGCCCATACTCATAACCATCTCCCACCCGGGCCTACGCGAGCCCGGAGTTGGCCGAATTATACGACTGGCATCTAAAGGGGTGTGAGGTAGTGCATTAAGTGTCTACAAAGCCATTACAATTGCTGGGATTACGCCAGCCGGGCCAATCCAGACAGTCACATACATTTCTATGCCTATATCTATTACAGGTCGAAAGCACTCATTCGAACGCCACGACCCGTTTTGCCATTTGAATCTATGCCCATGCTGGTAGGATCAGATGAGGAGTCCCACAATCTATGGAACGAGGTTCATCTCGCGGCCCGCATATATACAGATTCGTTTCAATGACGGCATTGCCCCTTCTTGTGACACTGGCGATAGGCTCGGTTCGCATTGGGACGAATGCTTCGGCGCCGTTCCAATTTGCGCTCGACGGGAGCGAGAACTCTATTGTCGTTGCCAACATGACGTCTCTGACTGGAGTCTCGGGGATTTATGTTACGAAGCTAAGCTCGGCTGGAAAGATCGTCTACAGCGACCGGCTCGGATATAGCGTGGCGACAGCGCCGTTTGCCAGCTTCTTGGATAGCGCGGGCGAATGTTTTGTCGTCGACAGCATGACCGCCTTGAATGGCGTTTCCGGGCTGTACGTAACCAAGATCAACACCAGCGGAGCGATCGTCTACACAACGAGGCTCGGGACGAGCCCGGCGACGCAGCCGTTCGCCGCGACTTTGGACCCTTCCGGTAACGTGCACGTCGTCACAAGCATGAAGTCGCTCAGCGGGGTCGCCGGCCTGTATTCGATCAAGTTGAATACGGCGGGAGCCACTGTCTACAGCGTTTCGCTCGGCACGAAGCCGGCAACCGCGCCATTCGCAGCCAACCTTGACAGCGCAGGAAATGAGTTCACGCTTTCCAGCTTGACCGCCGCAAACGGGGTGTCCGGGCTGTACTTGAGCAAGTTGTCGACGACGGGGTCGCTCGCCTTCAACAACCGGATCGGCTACAACGCCGCAACGGCGCCCTATGGGAACGGTTTCGATTCCTCGGCGAACCTATTCTCCGTCAGCAGCATGACGTCCACTTCGGGCGTTTCTGGGCTTTTCCTTCTGAAAGTTAATGCCAACGGAACGACTACGTTTAGCAGTCGGCTAGGCTATAGCCCCGCGACCTCGCCGTTTTGGGCGACCTTGGATAGTTCCGATAACACATACACGGTTTCGAACCTGACGAACCTAAGCGGGGTCACGGGGCTGTTCTACTCCAAGACCAATAGCTCAGGTACGACAATCTACAACGGGAGGCTCGGCTATAGCCCGGCCAGCGCTCCCTTCGCGGTCACGGTGGACAGTTCCTCCAACCTCTACTCCGTGGCCAATATGACGGCGCTAAATGGCTCAAAGGGTCTGTACTACAGCAAACTAAACGCTACCGGCACAGTCGTATACAACGATCGCCTCGGCTCCAACCCGGCGGCCGTCCCATTTGACGCCAGGCTAGACGGTTCGGGCAATGCGTTTGCGTTCTCCAACATGACGGCAACTACCGGCGTTTCGGGGCTTTATGTCACAAAGCTCAGTTCGACCGGGGCGGTATCTTACATGGACCGCATTGGATATAACCCGGCCGGATTCCCGTTCGGCGATTACGTGGACTCTGCGTCGAATGTCTACACGGTCGCCAGCATGACTGGTTTGAGCGGCACGACCGGCCTTTACTTCACCAAGCTAAGCTCGACGGGAAAGGTGACCTACAACGTGCGGGTGGGGATCAACGCGGTGGCGCCGCCGTTTTCTTACTGGATAGACGGATCCGGAAACGTGCTGACCCTCGCGAACATGTCCAGTCTGACCGGGGCCGCGGGACTCTATTTGAACAAGGTGGGTGCAACTGGCACGGTGGCATACAGCGTTCGCCTCGGCTCTAACCCAGCGTCCACTGGCTACGCCTACTACCTGGACGGCTCCGGCAACGCCTTTTGCGCCGCGTCGATGACGTCGCTCAGCGGCGTCACGGGTCTGTACGTTTCGAAGTTAAGCGCAAGCGGAGCAACCCTCTACTAGCCGCACGATTCCGGAAGCAGTGGATTCTTCAATGAATTCTGGGCGTGCCAGTAGTTGGCCCGCCGGTCGGGAATCAGATCGCCTCATTTTCGCCTCTTTATTGTTGTCACCCTTCTCTTTCTTTTTTATTGTATGTCCTCGCTACCATTATTCTGGCCAAAGTTGCCAGTCCTCCAGTTTCCTGGCAATACTCCAATACTTCGTTACTCCGCTTGAGTGCATACTCTACGAAGGGTGGCAGTAGCCTGTCAAAATACTCGACTTCTGCCGAAACTCGACGAGGGGTAAAGGAGAAGAACACATGAGCCGATTTTCAAGTCATCAAGAGGTTGATCGGGCAGTTGGGCCATCGCCAGAGTCGCCAGCCAAGCAATTAACCGGCAGATCATTGGCTAACCATTTGGTGGGAGGGTTCGTTCTCTGGCTGGTCGGCATTCAGTTCACAGCCGGGTGGCACTTGGCAGCAACCGGGCGGTTCGAATTCGTCCGTGGCATCGGACGTGGTCTTCTCCTCGTGCTTGCCGGAATCGTCGTTGTAGCGCTCTCCCGTCTGGCGAAACTAAGGATTCGAGGAATCGATAACGGTGCAGCGCTGGCACTCGGCGTAGTTTGCATCATAGGCGGATTTCCCATGGGCGCACTACTTGGAGATATATGGAACGGCATCGGCGGCGCCTATCCAGACACATCGGGCCTCCATAACTCGCTGTCAACGATTGTCTTTACGTTCATACGGTGATGCCGTAAATTTCCATTCGATCGTTCATAGAACCGGCGAATCAAAGCTGGCTTTGGCTGCCGATCTGCCCCAAAACCTCAATGACTGGTTGACCGCCGGCATAGACGATGCCAGCGCAGGCCGCCTGCTCCAATTTGCGATCTTCCCCGTCCAGCAAGGCCATTAGCTCCGGGATGCTTGCCTCTTCGGAGTACTCGCGGAGGCAGTGAAGCACGACATTACGTAGCGGCCGGTCATTTGCCAGCCCGATTGCGTTGGACACTCCCAGGAACGGATTGTGCCGTTCAAGTACTTACAGTGCAGCGCCTCAACGCTCGCAACGGGGTCGTGCGTATGCGCCAGTAAAGCGCTGTCGACCTCTTGAAGCGTGTAACCGATATGCGCACCGGAGGGAGTCCACGGGGTCATCGGCAAACTCCAAGAAGATGCCAGGCGTCATGGGCTTTTGACCTCCGACTTCATCAAGCGACAACGATCTGTACCGACTTGAAAGAGTCGTAAAGCATCGCAATGCTCTCGGCCAGCATCCCGACGAATAGGTCAACCAAGGCTGACTGCCAAGTAGAGCGACCGCAACAGCCGCCACATCTCCCACTCCAATCATCTACCGTCCCATTCGGATCGATGAACTGATCCTCGCCGAAACTGCCGTCCCTGTCTCCATCGCTGAAGACAAGATCCAAAGTCCGTCGGAGGGTCTTCGCGTCATGCCACGTCATGGTATTCAGCACAACTACTCGGTACTGCCTTAGGAGGAGAGCATTCGAGATCTCCTCGCTTTAAGCGCAGCCGTTGACGTCATCAATGCACACGTGGAGACCGTCCAGTTCCTCTCGAAACTTGGCCCCGACTAGTCCTGCTGTCATGTCCTCTCCGACAGACTTGGCGCGTCGCTCGACCTCGACGTCTCCGCGTGCCCAGATCTCGTCGATCGTGTCAGTAGAAGTCTGCCTTGTCGCTGCGTTGTAGTCGGCGACGAGTTCGACCGGCCGGGTGTCAGAACCGAAGTCGGCAACATCGCCGAGATCGCGAATCACCTTAAGCCGGGCGACCTCGGATCCTTTGCGAGCGCCGGCTTCCAGCTTGGTCAGGTTCCCTTCCGATGGTCGCATGCACGACGGGCCAACCCGACTGTCAACCGAACACCGACTTGCGGCGAATCAAGCATCGATGCGAGATAAAACCCGGCGGAAAGTGATCTGATTGGCAATTAAGATCCTCCGGACAAGACAACAGACGCACCGTCCAAGCATGGCGTTACTGGAGGACGACGCCCTGCCGGGCACAAAAAAAGAAAAAGCCCCACTTTCGTGGGGCTCTTAAAATTAACCGGGCGACGCACCTATCTCGCGGGACCCTGCGGACCAACTACTTCCGTCGCTGAGGAGCTTAACTGCCGTGTTCGGGATGGGAACGGGTGTGACCTCCTCGCCATGGTCACCCGGAAACTGTTCAGCGCCTAAAGCGCTTTGAAAGTTGCACATGATTGAATAGAAGAAAATATCGAACCATCGAAAGAGGCCAAATGTTTCAAGCCCTCGACCACTTAGTATCGCTCACCTTAATGTATTACTACACTCACAGCTGCGACCTATCAAACCGGTAGTCTTCCGGGGGTCTTACTCATTTGATGGGAAACCTCATCTTGAGGTGTGCTTGGCGCTTAGATGCTTTCAGCGCTTATCACTGCCCGACGTGGCTACCCAGCGTCTGCGCCTGGCGGCACAACTGGTACACCAGAGGTCGGTTCACTCCGGTCCTCTCGTACTAAGAGCGACTCCTCTCAAGTTTCCTGCGTGCGTAGTGGATAGGGACCGAACTGGCTCACGCCGTTCTGAACCCAGCTCGCGTGCCGCTTTAATCCGTGAACTCCGGAACCCTTGGGACCGTGTACAGCCCCAGGATGCGACGAGCCGACATCGAGGTGCCAAACCATGCCGTCGCTGTGAGCGCTCGGGCAAGATCAGCCTGTTATCCCCAGGGTAGCTTATATCCGATGAACCCTGACGTGCCCACGCACATTCAGAGGGTCACTTAGCTCGACTTTCGTCCCTGCTCGACCTGTGTGTCTCGCAGTCAATCGCACTGTATACCTATACGCTCAACGGCTGATTTCCAACCAGCCTGAGTGCAACTTTAGGCGCCTCCGTTACATTTTGGGAGGCGACCGCCCCAGTCAAACTACCCGCCAGTCATTGTCTTGTCACCCGATAAGGGCGACAGTTAGTGAACCAGATAATCGAGGGTGGTGTTCCATTGGTGCCGAAGCTCCCACCTACGCTCTACACGAGTATCCAATTCACAATGACAGGGTGTAGTAAAGCTCCATGGGGTCTTTCCGTCCTACTACGCATAACCCGCATCTTCACGGGTGCTACAATTTCACCGAGCTTCTCGTTGAGACAGTTCCCAAGTCGTTACGCCTTTCATGCGGGTCGGTATTTAGCCGACAAGGAATTTCGCTACCTTAGGACCGTTAGAGTTACGGCCGCCATTCACCAGGGCTTCACTTGAATGCTTCGCTTGCGCTGACATCTCCGATTAACCTACTGGCATTGGGCAGGCGTCAGCCCCTATACATCGACTTTCGTCTTAGCAGAGACCTGTGTTTTTGGTAAACAGTCGCCTGGGATGCTTCGCTGCGGCCCCTTGCGGGGCGCCCCTTATCCCGAAGTTACGGGGCTCATTTGCCTAGTTCCTTAACGAGAGTTCTCTCGAACGCCTGAGTCTCCTCGACTCACCTACCTGTGTCGGTTTGCAGTACGGTCAGATATATGATTAACGCTGTGGGGATTTTCTCGGCCCCCCTCAATCTCAGTTCAGTTGCCGTTTAAGGCGCCTTTTCCCCGACTTCGGCCTTTCCGCTACTCTCTCAAGTAGCCCAGCCTAGGTCTAGCCCACAACTACCAACAGTGTGGGATGAGATATCAAGAAGCGTCCTCCCATGGCTCATATACCTGGGTCCGGAATATCTACCGGAAATCCATCGGCTACGCCTTCTGGCCTTGCCTTAGGTACCGCCTAACCTCCGTCTGACGAACATAGCCGGAGAAACCTTAGGTTTTCGGCGTACAGGATTCTCACCTGTATTATCGCTACTCATGCCTGCATTCTCACTCGTGTCCGCTCCACCTGTGCTTCCGCTCAAGCTTCACTGCTGAACACGACGCTCCCCTACCGATCGTATTACTACGATCCCGAAGCTTCGGGAGAAGACTTTAGCCCCCTTACATTTTCCGCGCAAGATCACATTCGGCCAGTAAGCTGTTACGCACTTTTTAAAGGGTGGCTGCTTCCAAGCCAACCTCCTGGCTGTTTACGCGATCTCACATCGTTTCACACTTAGTCTTCGTTTAGGGCCCTTAGCTGTCGATCTGGATTGTTTTCCTTTTGACGACGGATCTTATCACTCGCCGTCTCACTGCCTTGCTTATTCAATGGTATTCGGAGTTTGGTTGGGTTCGGTAAGTCGGTAAACCCCCTAGCCCATTCAGTGCTCTACCCCCAAAGAACAACGCAAAACGCTGCACCCAAATGCATTTCGGGGAGAACCAGCTATCTCTGCGTTCGATTGGCATTTCACCGTACTAACCACAGCTCATCCCGAGATTTTTCAACATCAATGAGTTCGGTCCTCCATGGTGTGTTACCACCACTTCAACCTGGCCATGGCTAGATCACGCAGTTTCGGGTCTACTGATGCTGACTTGACGCCTTATTCAGACTCGGTTTCCCTCCGCCTCCGTCGCTGAACGACTTAAGCTTGCCAACACCAATAACTCGCAGGCTCATTCTGCAAAAGGTACGCCATCACACTTGACCGGATTGCTCCGGACATGGTGCTTTGACTGTTTGTGGGTTGTACGATTTCAGGTTCTATTTCACTCCCCTACCCGGGGTTCTTTTCACCTTTCCCTCACGGTACTGGATGCACTATCGGTGACAAGTCGTATTTAGCCTTACCGAGTGGTCTCGGCAGATTCACACGGGGTTCCACGTGCTCCGTGTTACTCGGGTACCACTTGAATTCGATTGGGTTTTCACGTACGGGGCTGTCACCCTCTATGGCCAGACGTTCCAGTCTTGTTTCGTTAACTTGCTCGATCTTCTTTTCTACCAACCTCGAATCAAACCGCTAGGCTTGATTCAAGGGATGGTAGTAGTGGCCCCACGACCCTGGGCGGTAAACCGACCAGTTTAGGCTCTTCCGCGTTCGCTCGCCGCTACTTGCAGAATCTCTTCGATTTCTTTTCCTCCGGTTACTTAGATGTTTCAGTTCACCGGCTTACCTTCGCACAGCCTATGTATTCAGCCATGGATTGCTGGACATTACTCCAACAGGATTTCTCCATTCGGGGATCTCAGGATCAACACTTCTGTGCAGCTCCCCTGAGCGTTTCGCCGCTTTCGCGCCCTTCTTCGGCAACTTGTCCCTAGGCATTCGTCGTACACCCTCTATAGCTTGCTAAACATGTAGCTTCTTTCGAGTGCTCGATACTTTGCTTCTATTCAATCGCTATGCAACTTTCAAAGAGCTTTCTTCGCTGGCCGGCCTCGTTTTGGACTTCGCTTTTTCGCTAGTGCCTTACTGGCTGACAGTCGAATATGGTACCTCCCGGCATCCTTCGTGTCAAGGCCTCGTTAACCTTTTTGAGTAATTCGCATCTTTCACGCCGTTCTGCAACGTCTTGTATCTTTTGGCGATCGATGTTTAGAGGGTTGCTGGGACGGTAGCTGCGGGTCGCGGGGCGATGTGAGCTGGGAGCGGTAAAGCCACTTAGCGCAGGTTCGCAAGCCCCAGATCTTTGACTTTTAAGCGCGATTGCGGACTCCTCATTGCTGGATGGCGCGGTGCCCTTCGGATCCTGCGAGGAGGACGTAGAGGGATCGCTAAGGGCGCGGCTCTTGTTTTCCGGTCCGCTACCCGCGTCCCCGCTCGCCCAGACCTAGTGCATTTCTCGATCGCCGAGCAGGAGCTGAATTTGGTTGATCTGGCCCAGGTGGTAGACCATGTTCCAATAGTGCATTCCGAGCACGTCAGCCATCGTCATCACGACACCGCCTCCGAAGGGGAGCTGCATCTCGTCTTCGAGCGCATCGTCTGGAAACGCAGCAATGGCGCGGCATAGGTCGGAGGTCGTGTCGCGGGCGCCCTCCACGCACTTCTCGATCGTGTCGAAGCTTCGCCGGAGGCGGATCGCTTCCCGGCGGGCGTGTTCGTCGAACTCGGGGGGCTTGCGGTCGCGGACAATCGGAAGGAACCACGTGCCGGCCGTCGCGACCTCCTGCATCTGGCTCAGTACGGAGCGAGCATCGCCCATTGGGATCCACTCAAGACGATCGGACGGAACGGAAAGTGCGGCACGGCAAACGTCATCCAACGCCTTTTGGGTCGACCGCACGACCTGATCCTGGTAACGCATTCTTGATTCTAGCGTAACCGTTCGGCACGGAGCTTGATCTCTCTCATAACCCGCTGATGTACCTGTTCGATGATTGCGGAGGTCCAGATGGACCAGTAAGGATCAGGCGCGATTCGCGAGGCGTACCAACTCGTTCCGATCAACCGAGTCCTCCCTCCCGACAGCCGCTCCAAGTCGAATTCACCTCTCCGTGACTCAAAGTATCCCTTGAGGTGAGCCGGATGGATGTCTCCCCATGGACTGGTTTCGCGCATCGCTTCCGGTGTCGAAAGGACTCGAAACGCGAACCGTAGATTGGGCTCGATCACTTCGACCCGCTCCGGCATATCGCCAGTCGACAGACGGCAGTAACGGCGTCCACCGACCCAGGGCTCGGGTAGGTCTACACGCATTGGGTGAGCGATACCGGCCCGAAACAGCCACTCCTTCGCCGGAGGCAGGTTTTCGAGCGAACCGACATAGGGCCAAACCTTCTCTGGCGGAGCGTCGATGACAATCGTCGTGGATTCGGAATGTTCCACGAAGCCGGGAGGGGCGGCGACTTCGCTGGACAAAAGCAGGGGGAACATCCCAACAACCAGCGTGACCGACGCCCGGTGATCATGTCCCTTCCCCATGCCCCTTCGCATTGCAAACCCTAACCCTGCCCCGAGCAGCGCCAGCGGAATCTCGAGAGGTGCGGCCATCAATAGACAGACAATTCCCTCCCAAGCCAGGCAAACCAAACCCAAGGAGGTGAATAGAAGTGCCCACATCGTGGTCGCCGCGCAGGCACGGTACGTCAACTCGCCAGTTGGGCTAACAATCCAGGCACAAGCAAAACCCAAGACGATCGGTAACCCGACGAAGACCGCCCAGCCGTATTGGCTGTCGACCTTTGAGGCGAGACCGTAAAGAACGACTCCCACCAAGGCAATCCCCAATGCCCCTAGAAATCCGCCCATTGCGGGTGGAATCGTATCGTATCCCGAAGATCGCTTCCCCATGTTTCACAGTATATCAAACTTTCAGAATTAAATGAAACTTGGACAATTGGAAATTGCGAGCACATTCGGCCCTGCCTAACGAAGATGGCGTTCGATGATTTGCGCTACCTCATCGGCGTGAACAACCGCCAAGTCGTGATCTCCGCCTTCGACGATGCACATGCTTGCGCCCGTCAAGAGGGCTTCTAGGCGCTTCCCCACTGCGATTGGGCTGATTGGGTCCGAACCTCCCCAAATCAGTTGCACAGGGTGGATTATCTTGACAAGCGATTGCGTCAAATCAGGGATAGAAGAGTAGATCCAGTCGGACGCATTTGGAAAGGCCGTGTGGTAGTCCTCACGCCAATCGTGCGCACCCAGTCCATCCATCGGGATTCCACCGGAGGTAACGCAGAGGACGAGGCGTCGCACCCGAGCCGGATTCTTGATCGCAGTCAGGAGCGCAACCACGCCACCCATCGATTGTGCGACCAAATCCACCACTTCTCGGCCAAGGTGACTCTCCACGATGCCGACTAACCCGTCAAGACCGGCAACGCCATCGACAGGCGACTGCGCTCCCAGTCCGGGCCATGCGAGGTAAGTCTTCGACCAATTGGACGGAAGGCGGTCCCCTGCGGGGCGCCAAAACTGCGGATCGCCGCCGGCTCCGGGCAGAAAAAGCACTTTCGGAGGGCTGCTCATGGTCGTTGGGAGGGGGCAGGGCCGCTTCTGTAAATGCAAAAGGGGCGCCAATTTGAACAGGCGCCCGCTCGGAAAGGGCGCTTAAGCCTCTTTCGGGAAGATGCTAAGACCGGCATCGTTCCAGTCCGACAGGAATCGCTTCAGACCGGCATCGGTCAGAGGGTGCTTGAAGAGCATAGACATGATCTTGAATGGCAAGGTGCAGATATGGGCTCCCGCCTCGACCGCTTGGACGACGTGAAGTGGGTGCCTCACCGACGCAACAAGCACTTCGCTGTCGTAGCCGTAGTTCTCCACCATCTGGACCGTCTTGGAAACCGCAACCATACCCTCGTCGGAAATGTCGTCGACTCTACCGACGAAGTTGCTAATGAACGTGGCTCCCGCCTTGGCCGCCAAAAGGGCCTGTGAAACCGTGAACACCAGCGTTACATTGGTCTTGATGTTCTTGTCCGAGAGCGTCTTGACAAGGTGGACGCCCGGCTCGATCAAGGGAACCTTGACAACGATGTTCGGATGCCAAGAGTGGATCTCGAGAGCCTCTTTTAGCATCGTGTCGTAGTCGGTGGCGACTACTTCGGCGCTGATCGCCCCGTTCGGCACCAGGTCGCAGATCTTGAGTACGGTCTCTTTAAACCCGTGCCCGGTCTTAGCGATGAGCGTGGGGTTGGTGGTCACGCCATCCAAAATCCCCCACTCGGCCGCCTGTCTTACTTCCTCGATATCTCCGGTATCCACAAACAACTTCATAGGCCTTAGTTTACTATGCGTTGTGCGGGGTGCGGATCGTGGCATGCGGGGTGAGGTGCGGGATACCGGCTGGGTTTGGTTTGGCCACATGTTGAACAATTGGCGATAGCCGCTTCCGTGTCAATAGTGGAACCGACACTGGGCGATAAGGACCGCATCTTGTTCGACCCGGTAGACGAGGCGATGCTCGCGGTCCATTCGCCTCGACCACCATCCGATTAGCTCAAATCGGAGGGGTTCCGGTTTGCCCAAGCCCGAATACGGCGATCGACGGATATCTCCGATTAGCTCGATGATCTTCTTGTGTGTCTGACGGTCGGCGTTAACCCAATGAAGGTAATCATCTCAAGCGGCGGCATCGAAAATGATCCTCACTCAACGAGCGCCCGCTCCTGCCCAAGGCCGGCTTCATCACAGCGATCCAGGCATCCCGTGACGAATCGCTTCAGATGGAACAGCCCTCCCTGCGAGACTTGAGCCATGCTTAACGTGTGGCGTCCAGTCCATTCGATACGATCGTGGCCCCGATTACCGGCAACCAACCGGCGGCGGTTGCCTGGGTGCGACTCTCCGGTCCAGACTCTTGGGAGATCGCATCGAAGGTTTTCACTAACTGGCCGCACACCCCGGAAAGCCATCGCGCCGTGTTCGGAACTTACCGACACGGGGATAGCGGGCTCGCCCTCGCGTTCGAAGAGCACCACAGCTACACGGGGGAAGAAGCCGTCGAACTCTCGATCCACGGTTCGACTGCCTCAAGTCGAAGCCTGGTTGAGTTGTGCTTGGCAGAAGGAGCGCGCCACGCAGATCCGGGGGAATTTACATTGCGCGCCTTCCTAAACGGACGGATCGACCTTACCCAGGCTGAGGCGGTACGCGATACCGTCGAGGCAAGAACGGAGACGCAGCTTCGCGCCGCCAATCTCAACCGCAAGGGGGTTCTGCGCCGCTCGGTCGCTCAGATCCGCCAGGACGTTCTCCGCATCCTGGCCATGGTGGAAGCCAGCGTCGACTTCAGCGAGGAAATCGGCGAACTGGATCACGATGCCGCTTCCCTTGCCTTGGCGGAAACAATCGCGCAAATCGACAGCCTGCTTCGAACCGCCGATTCTGGTCGCATCCTGCGAAAGGGATACCGAGTGGCAATCGTCGGACCACCCAATGCGGGCAAGTCTTCCCTACTCAATGCGCTACTCGGCGAGGACCGATCGATCGTGACTGAGATTCCGGGCACGACCCGGGACTACGTCGAAGAACAGGTCGAACTGGCTGGACTCCCGATCGTTCTGATCGACACCGCCGGATTGCGGGATACCGACGACCGAGTCGAATCGATAGGCATTCAAAGGACCTGCGCAATCGCCGCGAACGCCGACGTCGTTTGGTATTTGTTCGACGCATCGGTCGGATGGACGCCGGACGATCAAGCTGCCATTGACAGGTTCGACCGGCCGGTCCACGTCCTTGCGAACAAATCCGACCTCGCGAATGCCGAATATGGCTGGCCCATATCCGCATTGACTCGCATGGGATTCGAACGCCTTTTCGATTCGCTTTCTGATTTGCTGGACTGCGACTCAGGGCAACCACTCATCAACTTCAGACATCAGCCTCTTTTACTGCAGGCTCGAAAGTCGCTAAGCGAATGCCTCTCGTCGGTGAGCAGCTACGCTCCGGACGATCTGTTGAGTGTGTTGTTAACCGATGCCGCCCAACACCTGGGGGCGATCACCGGTGAAACCGCGTCGCCGGACATGATCGAACGAATCTTCCACGATTTCTGCATCGGCAAATAATCGTGAAACCAACGCGCGGATTTGGACGTTGAATCTTATAATAATAGATGACTTGACAGTCATAGGCTCAAAACAAACATGAGACTCGAAAAACTAACCATCATGGCCCAGGAGGCGCTTGAATCCGGGCAGGTCCTCGCCGAGCAGTATCAGCATCCCAGCGTGGATGCCGAGGAGATGCTGCTCGCTTTGCTGAACCAGGAAGGCGGTGTTGCCTGGCCCCTGCTTCAAAAGGTCGGCGCCGAACCATCGGCCGTCAAAGATGCGGTCGAAACCGAACTCAACCGCATCTCCAAGGTTTCGAGCGGTCCCTACGGTCAAACGATGACCGCTCGCCTGCAACAGATATTTACACGGGCCTTCACTGAAGCGGACGGAATGAAGGACGAGTACGTGTCGACCGACCATATTCTTCTTGCGCTGAGCGACGAAAAGGGGGAGACCGGCAAGATTCTGCGCGCAAACGGCGTGAATCATAAATCGCTTGGAGCGGCTATCCTGGACCTCCGTGCTGGACGGCGCGTCACAAATCGGAGCGCCGAACAGCAGTTCAAATCGCTTGAAAAATACAGCATCGATCTGACGGCAAGAGCTCGTCATGGTGAGCTGGACCCCGTCATCGGGCGCGACGAGGAGATACGACGCGTGATCCAAGTCCTTAGCCGGCGCACAAAGAACAACCCCGTACTAATCGGTGAGCCCGGCGTCGGCAAGACAGCGGTGGTCGAGGGCCTCGCCCAGCGAGTGGTCAGTGGCGACGTTCCAGAGGGGCTGAAGAACAAGTCGGTAATCGCTCTGGACCTTGCGTCACTTGTAGCAGGAGCAAAGTATCGAGGCGAGTTCGAAGAGCGGCTGAAGGCCGTGCTTGAAGAGATCAAATCCTCGGACGGCCAGATCATCTTGTTCATCGACGAATTGCATACGCTAGTTGGCGCAGGAAAGAGCGAGGGCGCGATGGATGCCGCCAACATGCTCAAACCGATGCTTGCCCGAGGCGAACTGCGGTGCGTGGGCGCCACGACATTGGGTGAGTATCAGAAGTATGTCGAGAAGGATAAGGCGCTCGAACGACGCTTTCAGACAGTCATGGTCGAGGAACCGACGGTTGAGGAGACGATAAGCATCCTTCGCGGCCTGAAGCAGCGCTACGAAATTCACCACGGTGTGCGCATAACTGACTCAGCTCTAGTGGCGGCTGCCTCCTTGTCCAGTCGATACATCAGCGGCCGTTTCCTGCCCGACAAGGCGATCGACCTGATGGACGAAGCGGCTTCGCGCCTGAAGATCGAGATCGACAGTGTGCCCGCCGAGATCGACGAGGTCGAGCGCCAGATCATCCAACTGGAAATCGACCGAGAAGCGCTCAAGAAGGAGAGCGACGCGGCCAGCAAGGAACGGCTGGAGGCGACCGAACGACGGCTTGCCGAACTGGGCGAGAAGCAGAGCGGGCTGAGAGCGGTCTGGCTTCGGGAGAAGGAAGAGATCGAGAAGGTCCGAAGCCTCAAACAGGAAATGGACGCGGTGAAGAGTCAGCTTGAAACGGCGACCCGCGAATCCGATTGGGGCAAGGCGGGCGAACTGCAATACGGACGCATACCGATGATTCAGAAGCAGTTGGATGCCGAAACCGCGAATCTCGAAAAGATTCAGCAGGGCGGCAAGATGCTGAAGGAGGAGGTCGACAGCGACGACATCGCCGAAGTCGTAGCCAAGTGGACCGGCGTTCCGGTTAGCAGGCTGATGCAAGGCGAGATGCAGAAACTTCTCTCAATGGAAGGTCAACTCCACGAGAGAGTCGTTGGCCAAGATGAGGCGATTCGCTCGCTGGCGGATGCGGTTCGACGGTCCAGATCGGGGCTAGCCGATCCGAATCGACCGACTGGCAGCTTTCTTTTCCTCGGTCCTACCGGTGTTGGAAAGACGGAGACCGCGAAGGCGCTCGCCGAGTTCCTCTTCGATAGCGAGAAAAATATCATTCGGATCGACATGAGCGAATATGGCGAGCGTCACTCAGTCGCACGCTTGATTGGCGCCCCCCCAGGGTATGTCGGCTATGAAGAGGGCGGTCAGCTTACAGAAGCGGTGCGGAGGCACCCATATTCGGTAATCCTCCTCGATGAGATCGAAAAGGCCCATCCCGAAGTGTTCAACACGCTGCTGCAGGTGCTCGACGACGGCCGTCTGACCGACGGCCAGGGCCGAACAGTGGACTTTAAGAACACCGTAATCATCCTCACCAGCAACATCGGTTCGCAGCATTTCGGAGATCCTATATCGGAGAACGGCGGATTCGAAGCCGTCAAACAACGGGTGTTTGAAGAGATCCGGGTGGTGTTTCGGCCTGAGTTCATCAACCGGCTGGACGACATCATCGTCTTCCATATGCTCGGGGTGGAACAGATCAAGCAGATCGTAGCGATTCAGATTCGTGGTCTGAAGGCAAGGTTGTCGGAGAGGAGGATTGGCCTCGACCTCACGGAAAGGTCGACACTCCAACTCGCCACCGAGGGGTTCGATCCGGTTTACGGTGCGCGCCCACTCAAGCGTGCGATTCAACGAGATATTGTTAATCCGCTCGCGCAGGCGATATTGCGCGGCGAAATAAAGGACGGCAGCACCGCCACGGTCGACTACGTCGAAGGGAGCTTCGTCTTTCGGTCGACCGCAGATTCGATTTCTTAGGCGCGTGCTGGACGCGCCTAACGGCCAAGAGCCCCGGGATTAGTCCGGGGTCCTTGTTTCGTCGAAAAGCGATACGCTTTGGGTCGTCTATGTCGCGAAGGCGGCAATGGACATGCACACCTCGAATTGCCCAGGAAGGGTCCCGGATAGCAATTCTAAAGTTTCCTTTGGGACGTTAAGAAGTCCGCCGGAACCAACCGAACCGAACTCCGCGCACCTTACCGGGAGCAGAAAGTGCGATCGTTGGGAGTGCAATGAGAGGGAATTGTCGTATCCTTACTCAACAGCAATGCGTAAACTCACAGCCCTCACCCCTTTCGTACTCCTTGCGGCCATCGCCTCGGCCCAGGGGACCAAGCCGACGCTCTTCGTCGGAGACCCAGCACCTCCGATGGTTATCGCCAAATGGGCGAAGGGCACTCCGGTTGAGAAGTTAGGCAATGGCAAGATCACCGTCGTCGAGTTCTGGGCGACCTGGTGCGGCCCGTGCAAGCAGTCGATTCCACACCTCACGGAGTTGGCGAAGAAGTATTCTGGCAAGGCGACCTTCGTTGGCGTCGACTCGTTCGAGCATGTGGCCGACGATGCGACTTGCTTCTCGAAGGTCTCCAAATTCGTGGAAGATTTTGGCGACAAGATGAACTACAACGTCGCTATCGACGGGAACGCCGGAACGATGGGCAAGACCTGGATGATGGCATCCGGCCAAAACGGTATTCCAACCGCCTTCGTCGTCGATAAAGCCGGCAAAATCGCATGGATCGGCCACCCGATGATGGGCCTCGACGAGGTTGTAGGCAAGGTCATCGACGGAACCTTCGACTCGAAGGCGGAAGCCGACAAGCAGAAGGCGCAGGCCCTAGCCAGCCAGGCTGAGTCGGAAAAGCGAATGAAACTGCTCGCTCCGCTCACCAAGGCTCTCGGCGCAAAGGATTTCAAAGCTGCCGTCGAAGCGGCAAACACGATCATGGCCGCTGAGCCGATGTACAAGACGAGCATGTCGATCAGCGAGATCGGCTGGATGTCTCAGTACGACGCAGCTGCTGCAATGAAGCAAGCCCAGAGCTTGGCGGATAACGAGTTCAAGTCCGATGCATCGGGCCTGAATTCGATTGCCTGGTTCATCGTAGAAGACAAGTCGCCAGTCAAGAACGCGGACTTTGGAGTCGCCGTCAAGATCGCGGAGAAAGCGGCCAAGGTCTCGAACGACGATCCGATGATTCTCGACACGCTGGCGCTTTGCTACTACCGCGCCAAGCGCACCGCCGACGCCGTCGCAACCGAAAACAAGGCGATCCAAAAGGCCTCCGGCGACAAGAGTTTCGACGCGGCGACCCTCGCCGAATTCAAGACTCGGTTGGCTTCGTTCAATTCGACGACTTCTTCACAGAACTAATCGTCACCGCCTCGCAACGGACTCGATCCGGTGCGAGGCGGTATTGTTTTTGGCAGGAACGCGTTGACTAGATCACGAGCGGGCAAGAGACCTTTGGTCCACAAATCGAGTCGACTGTGGAGATCGCTTCGTAAGAACCTTCAAAGACCCGCCATAATTCTCGATCCTAACAGAGAATTTCGTTCGACAATGGAACCGTCGCCCTCGCGAGCGACATAAGAGAAGCATAGGCGTTTCGCCTCCCAAGGAGACCTCCGAATCGATGTTTCATAGCAAGGCCGTTATGTTTTTGGCTTGGTCGTTAGCCGCCCTTCCGGCACTCGGTTTCTCGCAGACCGACAAGGATAAGAAAGAAGAGAACGACTCCAAGGTCGCCAGTTATAACACGGCGGTCAAGGACCTTAAGCGCGTAGACGGCCCGCTTCCAGTTTATGTGCGCAAGAAAGAGGTGCTCCTGGAGTTGCCGGAAGACAAACTCGGCAAGCTCTTTTTGATGCAGGTGGCGCTTGAGAGTGGAGTCGACGCCGGCTTTATGAGTGCTGGAATGCCAATCGGCGGCAACGACGTCGATGTTTTCAAATGGGAGGAGCACGAGGAGCAGGTTTGGCTCGTTCGCCCCCATATCAACTACCGGTGGGAGGACAAAGACCCGTTTGCGGTCGGCGCTGAGAGGACATTCCCTCAAGCAATCCTCGGGACCTTCCGCATCGAGCAACGCAATCCAGAAAAGCACCTGCTGCTCGTGAACATCACAAGCCTGTTTATGGGCGATCTGTTCCGCCTACCAGAAATGGTGATGACGGGTCTGGGTGGCCCGTATCAACTCGATCGCGAGAAGTCCTCAGTCGATAGTGCGAAGGGGTTCCCCGAGAATACAGTGGTCGAGATGAACATGCACTTCTACTCTCCTCGAGGCTCGCAGCCCAGCCCGTTGGCAGCCCTGTTAGGCATCGGCGGCGAGAACACTCTTGAGGACGATCGAAGCGCACCGCTCAAAGTCGTCTACACAATGTGGTACCGAAAGGACGATGGATACAAGCCGCGCCTTGCCGATCCGCGCGTCGGCTATTTCGACGATTCGTTCTTCACCCTAGACAAGTATCTCAACAACGATCGAACGCAACGGTTCATCAACCGATTCAACCTAATCAAAAAGGACCCTTCATCCAAGCTGAGCGAACCAGTCAAGCCGATCGTCTGGACGATTGACCCTTCGATCCCCGAGATCTACCGTCCAGCGGTCAAGGAGGGGATTCTCAGGTGGAACAAGGCGTTTGAAAATGCTGGGTTCAAGAATGCCGTTCAGGTTCAGGAAGTGCCGAAAAACGATAGTGACTACGATCACGCCGATGGGCGTTACAACGTGGTTCGAATGGTGGTTGGGCCGTCCACGCCTTTCTCCGCCATTTCGCTTTTCCGAACCGATCCGATTTCGGGCGAGATTCTGAACGCAAGCATCACCATCGACGCGAACGTGGTTCGCGATCTCATGCAAGAGCATTTCCGTAACCAGGAAAGCGCGCTGCGACCGCAGGAAACCCACGCGTTGCAGGTTCTGACAAGGGACCCCGCTCGCAAGGACTCCGATGACTGGTTCCTTTTCGCATCGCCCGAGGAGAAGGCCCAGAAGATCTTGGAGCAGCAGTTCAGCCGGTTTGGCTGGCACAGCCACTTGTGCGAATACGATTCTGAGCTAAGTTCAGAATCGATGCTCAGTTGGGCGGCTTTGGAGACGGTTCCCCATACGATCAGCAAGGAGGAGTACGTCAAGCGCTTCCTTGCCATGTGCGTCAGTCACGAGGCGGGCCACTGCATGGGGCTTCGGCACAACTTCGCCGGTTCGACCAACCTGACGACCGCCCAGCTTGCAGACGACAAGCTGACGTCTACCGAAGGGATCAGCGCGAGCGTAATGGACTACATGCCTCCTAACGTCATGGCTGTACTCAAGGGTGGCGGCAATTTCTACAGCACGACGATCGGTTCGTATGACTCGTGGGCGATCAAATACGGATATATGCCGATCGACGCCAAGACCCCCCTCGGCGAGCGGTTTGCCCTTTCTCAGGTCGCGAGCCAGTCCAGCCTCCCGGGCCACACCTATATGCCCGACGAGAACGTCGACCGCTGGGACCCCTATGCGGTGAAGTTCGATGGCGCCAAAGACCCGCTCGAGTTTAGCGATCGAGTCATGCTTTCCCTTCGCAAGGCACGCCAGTATGCGATTGCCAACATGCCAAAGCCGGGTGAGAGCTATTCCACACGAACAGCGCTCATTCTGTCATCCATCCTGAAAGGCTTCCGCGAAGCCCGCACCGAGGCTCGTTTTGTGGGCGGCATCGTCGAGAGCAGGAACTTCAAGGGAGACGCTCATGAGCGGCCCACTTTGGATCCGATCTCGCCAAGCGTTCAACGACAGGCGATGCACTTGATCGTAAAGAACTTCTGGGCTCCGGACGCCTTCGACCTTCCAAAATCGGTGCTTGACACGCTCAGCAGCGACGAGAACGGTCCTGGCTGGTCGGCGCCGCTACGAGGCATCATCGGTACGCAGCAAAGCAACCTGCTCGCCCTGATGATGAGCGCCTCAACAACGGATCGAATCGCTGAGAACTCATACAAGTCCCCCAACGAGTACAAACTGACCGAGCACTATGGCGCAATCATCGGCGCAGTGTTCCAGGAGGTCGGGACCGGAAAGGTGATCCAACCGCTACGACGCGATCTTCAGCGGTTCCTTCTGAACGGTTTGATGCTCCAGGCAGGGGCACCGGAAGGCGCGATCAACGACGACGTTCGGATCATCGCGAACGACGCGCTGAAGCGGCTGGATACTCGCCTCGTCGCTCAAATTCATCAGCCTAGCGGGCTTGACGAACTGAGCCTCCTACATCTGAAAGACAGCCACGACATGCTTCAGCGGTTCTTCTCTCGGAACGTGACGACTAGCCGGTAAGATAAAAGGGCGGAGCCGTTCGGCTCCGCTCAAACTATGGACACGGTTGGCCAGGCAATACCCCCCGAGGAGTTGGTTCGAGACCTTCGAACCTTCATAGACCGTGCCGTTTCCCTGAACGGCGATTCAACGAAAGCCAAGAAGCCGGCACATCGCGTGCCGTTCAACTGGCCGCCCCATCCTATCAGCTATAGCTTTCATGTCCTGGCATCTGATTGGAAAGGCCACGCTTCGTTCGAGGCATATGGCGAGAAGTTCGAAGTCAAGGTTGCGCGGACGCCGCACGGGGTCTTCGGGCGGTGCGAGGAGCTTTGGCACGAGGATCGCGGTTCGACCGACGAGCTGATGCTGTTGAATTTGCGCGTCAGTTCTGAGCCTTTGCTCAAACGGCAGATTGAGATCAACAAGGTCTTGGGACACCTGGGGCGCTTCAAGGGACACATCCGCGACCTGTCGCAGATCGAGTTGATCAAGCTTCTGTACTGCGAAGATCGGGACGTCGCAAACGAGTCCATGACGGTGATCGAGACGCACGCTCGAAACGGGGCATTCTGCCCTGCCCTTGTTGAGATACTCAACGATCGCCGTCACCCGAACCGCCGCTCAGCCCAGTGGTGCGTACTCGACCTATTCGAGGATCTCCCAAGTTTCTGCCAGTCGGCGACCGACGAGCAAGATGCCGCGATTGCGATGAGAAACCTGATATGGGAGGCGGAGGACGACTATGCGCGTACGATCTACAAGGCTGGCGTCGTCCTGGGCGGGCATATTCCCCATACTTTTGGGGGGCCGATTCTGTTGGAGTGCCTGAAAGCACCCAGCAAGATCGGGCGGAGAAGCGCCATCCATGGACTTTTCCATGTCGTGGAGTGGATTCCCGACATGCGAAACCAGGTCGTCTCGGCGCTCAAAGAACAGGCTGCGGCCGATTCCGAACCGGCCTTGCGAGATTTTGCTTCGCACCTTGCGAAAGACATTGCGGACGGCACCTACGATCACGTCGAAGAACCGGTCTTCCCTGACGAGGACTGATCCTCGCGAACCGACCCGGCTAAAATAGTCGGGTGCTCTTCGCTACCGCATACCAAACGTTCGCTCCGACCGACCTTGACCGCATTCTCGCTGATCCAAAACTGGGTGGCGCGACGGTCTCGGCCATCGTAACTGACTTGGAGGGTGCGCCCATCTACCGGCACGATTCGGACGCCCACGTGGTGCCAGCTAGCAACCAAAAACTCCTCAGCAACTCATTTGCGCTCTGGGCGCTCGGACCGGACTATCGGCCAAAGACAAGTTTCTGGAAGTCCGAGGATCGAATCGTCATCGACTGTCCGGGGGATCCGCTAATGACTTACGCTGCGCTACAGCAAGCAAAGGTGGCGCTGGGAATCGACGGCCGGTCGCCCGTGTTTTTGCACGAGGCATATGCTCCGGAAATCCCGGACAGTTGGGAGATCGACGACCTGCCCAATCGTTACGCGGCAGCCGTTTCGGCCCTTACCTTCGATCGGGGGAGCTTTGAGGCCTGGAGCCGAAAGCGACGCTTTCGGCTGGAGCCGGAAGCTTTCGGCGTAAACGTGAAGTTCCTGGGCGGAAAGGGCAGGCCCCAGATTCAATACGATCCGATCCGACGCCGACTTGAGATTTCGGGCGAAATGCCGGCAGCCAACGAACGGTTGGACACGCTTGCCTTGCCGGAACCAGATCTTGCGGCCGGGTCGATCTTCGGTCACTCGGTTACGAGAACGACTGAGATTCCGGTTCGAACTGCCGACTACGTAATTACAGGCGGCACTACCAAGGACATGGTTGCGGCATGTCTTCCGCCAAGCGACAACAACATCGCAGAGAACCTACTACTAATGGGCGCTCGAACTGAGGGCGAACTGGGCGAAGATCCGTACACCGTCTCGCGAAAGAGACTTGAGAACTTCATGACTCGGATCGTGGGCGTGGAACCAGGGGATGTTCACGTCTTCGATGGCAGCGGCATGAGCCGCCACAACTACGTTACAACTCGAGCCATCGCGAGGCTACTGTGCTGGGAACAAAAGCAGCCAACGGGAGACTTCTGGCATCATGCGCTCGCCCATCCCGGGAACGGGACGCTATCGAACCGGCTCAAAGGGCTCCAGTTCGATGCCAAGACTGGCAGTCTCGATATGGTGGCTTCACTCTCCGGCTATTTGACAACCGACTCTGGCAAGAAGGTCGTAGTGAGCATCATTCTGAATCAATTTGGCTGTTCCTCCGCCGAGGCCCGTGCCATCCAAGATGAGTTCGTGCTTGCGGTTGCCCACGGATTGCGGTGACACCGCAAATTGAGACCGATCCAGCCCTTTGAGCACAGGATAGGTTCCTGCCTGGCGCGGTAGAATCTTGCAGCCCAATACGTATTTCCACACTAGGAGAACAGAGCCACTATGGAAGTCAATCTCGAAATGTTCAAGCAGAACTATCTGGTCGTCGGCCTTTCCGATGAGGACATCGCCAAGGTAGCCGAGTTAGCAAAGCTCGAGGTCGTCAGCCGTGGCCATGAGATCGTTAAACTGGGAGCCCGCGACCCAGATCTCTACATCATCCTCGACGGAATCGCGATGGTCTATCGAAAGGGCGGGGCCCTGCTGGGCGAACGCGGCCCCTGTTCTGTCATCGGCGAGATCTCCCTGGTTGATAATCAGCCTCGCTCGGCATACGTTATTTCCAAGGCGTCCTTGACGTATGCGCATATCGACGGTAGAGTTCTCCGTCAGTTCATGTATCAGAACAAAGAGATCGGGTTCATCATGCTGAGCAACCTGGCGCGCGTGCTTTCCATGCGACTTCGCGAGGCGTCCGAGACGATTGAGGACTTACGGGGCCAACTCGCCGATCCTTGGATCTACACCGAATAGCCTCGATTCGTTCTATTCGCGAATTTGGGCCGAGAGATACCGGCGATAGAGTTCGTTAGCCAATACAAGCCGATTGTCGGGCAACTGCTTCAGGACGCCGGCGGCCAATAGGCGCTGAATGCCATCCGCTTGAGCGCTCATATCAGGATGGGTTAGAGATTGACGAAGAGCGGAGAGCACCGAGGGCAGTTGGGTTACCGAGAGTAGGATTCTCTTAAGGTGGTCTCCAAAGACGCCGTCGTCGCGATCCGCATTCGCGACCAACTCGCCAAAGTCAACCTGCCCCCGGGCGATGGCATCGAGAGCCCGCCGCACCAAGAACGGTTGGCCACCGACCAACTGGTGAAGAGTCTCCGCATCCGAGAGGCCTAGAAGTGGCTTGCCATACCGGCCATTCAGATCCCATATCTGGTCCAGGTTGAACGGTTGGAGCGGTATTTGCCTCCCCACGTTGAACGGCGACTGATTCAAATCCTGAATGAACAGGTGGGCCTCGGTCGCGTACCCGATCACGACGGTGAAACGAGACCAGGGACCGCCAGGTTCGGTGGCACGCGAATTGTGCCATGAGCGTACTAACCCAAAGAAGTCGCTCGCAAAGGAGACACCGAATAGCTTGTCCGCTTCATCCATGAACCAGACGAGCGGTTCGTCCGACTCGTCCAGCAGGGTACGAACGAAGTTGTCAAGGTTCATGTTCGCGCCGAAAACGTCCAGCCACTCGGAATCGAAATCGAACTTGAATTTGAGCTGACGCGCGATGGTCGCGGCAAGAAGCTTATAGAATGCGTCGTCTGATACCAACTGAGAGCTGCTCAGCTTCTGGAAATCGGTGGAAACCATCCGCCAGCCCTGATCTCGGACATCTCGCGCTCCGCGTCCAATTAGGGAGGTCTTGCCCATTTGGCGAGGGCCCTTGATCAGAACAATGCTCTCGTGAGCGCGTAGGGCTGCATGAAACTCGGTATCCGATGCACGTTCCTCGTAGAACGGCGAGTCAGGCGGAACGGCGCCACCGACTGGCTCCAAATGGAGTTCGGAGGCCACAGGCTTGGGTTCCTTGGACACGGTAGACCGGAGTTCGGCCAGGAGCCGCCGATCATCGGCAGAATCTCGCCACACGAATGCCGTTAGGCCATTCACGTAAGAGCCAACCGGACCCTCTACAATTCGATCCGAACCGACCCGAATCGGAATGATCTCGGGCTTGCCGCGCTTTCGTCGCTCGTCGTCCGCCTTTTCCAACTCGAATTCGAGCATCTCGCTACCCATTGCCGCTTCCGAAAGCACGGCAAGCACTGCATCTGACTGGCGGATCTTCTCTTCGATGGCCTGCGCCCAATCGATGCCGATCTTGGTGTGCCGGTCGACAAATACCTCGTATCCCTCGGAAGCGAGGCCCGATTCCAAGGTAGCCACCAGTTGCTCGTCAGGCAGGGTGTTTCGGCGATAGACCACGACGATCCTCAGGCCGGTCGACGCAGCGCCAGCGGCAGGAAGCTTAGCTGCGGGCGTAATATGACTCGATGGATCGGTCCTGCCGAAGTCGTTCGAGGCTAGCGTGAACAGCTCAAGCTGTTCCCCGTGCTTTGTCTCACCAAAGCCGAAGGGCTTCACGAAGGGTGCCCACTCCTCAAACTGTCTCAGCCAGGAAGCATATTGGGATGAGAGGACGATGTGCCCGCCGTCTCCCATGTCCATGACCCGTTTTGCCATGTTAATGCCGTCGCCAACCACGGTTCGCGTACCTGCGATATCGGTCTGAAATCGAACAGGCCCACTATGGATGCCCATTCTCACCGAAAGGTCGGGCACGGATTTCAAGAGACCGGCGAGTTCCACCGCGCAGCGAGCCGGCGAGGCCAGATCACCGGTGAACAGGATCCACATTCCGTCCCCGCTCGGAAAGGCCAAGAGACTGCCTTCAGCCTTGGAACGCTTGAATGTAGGGCACTCGGTGACAAGGCGTGAAAGCTCGGCAAGCAGCCTGCCCTGAGCTTCGATCGACTGGCGAGACCAACTCACAATGTCCAGAAACAGGATGTGGGCAATCTGGGTCGGTTGCGTGCTCTCGTTACTCATGGTCCGTCGGTCGGTGGTCTGGCGTGACTCTCTTCCTCACCATTTAACCTGGCGTCACCTTATACTGTGCCGGTTTTGCGAGAAGTGCGTATCAACGGAAAAACTCGTGCCTGGGCCGATCGCTCGCAAGCCACACCCGCAAATCAGCCTGCTATGGCGAATCCGCCAATGTTTTAACCTAATGCCGACTGATTGCGTGATAGAGTTCATGCCGGAGAATGACTTCATGCGCGTGATAACCCTTTCACTTCTTGCCGGTCTCGCAGTCTGCGCGAACGCGGCAACCAGCCGGATGGCCCCTGCCGACGGACCCTACCATATACTACAAACCGCCAAAGTCGGAGGCGACGGTGGCTTCGACTACGTCTATGCCGACCCAGACGGACGAAGACTATACATCGCCCGGAGCCGACAGAACCCCCGCGTGTCGGTATTCGATCTCGACACGCTCGCCGCGATCACCGAGATCCCCAAAGCCAGCGCCCACGGCGTTGCAGTGGATCCGAAGTCGCATCATGGATTTGCTTCAAGTAAGCCGGTTGCCATGTGGGACACCAAGACCAACCAGCCGATCAAGACGATCGACGTCGACGGTGGTCCTGACGGAATCCTATGCGATGCCTTCAACCACCGAATCTACATCTTTAGTCACGGGGCGCCGAATGCAACCGTCATCGACGCCGCAACGGGAAACGTTCTCGGCACGATCGATCTCGGCGGAGCGCCCGAGCAGGCTCAGTCGGACGGAAAGGGCCATATCTATGTGGACCTGGAGGACAAGGGCGCAGTCGGCGTTATCGATGCCAAGGCGATGAAGCTCGAGACGACCTATTCCCTCAATGGCAAAGGCGACGGCTGTGCAGGCCTGGGTCTGGACATCAAGAATCACGTGCTCTTCGTCGCCTGCCGAGAACCGCAGGTGATGGTCATGCTTGACTCCAGGACTGGCAAATACCTTGCGGACGTTCCGCTCGCAGGCGGTTCGGACGGTGTGGTATTCAACGCCAAAACCAAGGAAGCGTTCAGTTCGCACGGGAACGGCACGTTAACAATCGTCAAGGAGACCAGCCCGACGACTTTCGAAGTCGAGCAGGAGGTCAAGACGATGACCGGCGCCAAAACATGCACCCTGGACCCCAAGACCGGCAAGGTCTACCTGATCGCCGCCGAGTATGCGGCTCCGACTGGTGACGCTCCTGCCGGAGGACGTCAACGACGCGCCATGATTCCTGGCTCGTTCTCGATCGTCGTCGTCGGCAAGTAGCCGTTGCTTAGCTGCCCGATCCGAAATCCGGAACGGGCAGCAATTCCCCGCCCCGCATTGCGGACTGATGGGCGACCAATCCGGGTACGAGGTATCGTGCCGCCTGCCAAACGCTGTTGGGTGGGTGCTTCTTTTCGATGACCGCCTTCACGAAGTCGTCGACGAGGAATTGGTGCGATCCTTGGTGCCCGTTAGGCAAGCCGGCGAACTCCTTCGGAAGCCGTTCTATTTCGTGGACCTGCGACATGTCGGCGAACGGGTTCTCCAAATCGCCGAAGCTCCGATCTGCGCAGGAAAGGATGTCTTCCAGCCGAGTCACCGTGTTCTTGTCGGTCCAGACCTGGCCCGCATGCGTGTTGTGGTAGCACCCTTCGGTTCCGAACATCGACATTCTTTCGGCGCCTGGGCTGCCAATTCTCCTAAACTCATTGACACGCATCATGCTGCCGTCGGCCATCTTGAAGAGACCTGACTGGTTGGAAAACGGGTTGTCGTAGGCGTTTGCCCCCGGGGCATAGATGCCGTCTTCGTCATGATCGACGAAACCTTGGCAGGAGACATGGGTGGCGTAGGTGCCGAGGATTGACAAGATGCCGCCGGTGGAATGAGTTGGATAGTGCATGGGAGGCATGCCACCTTCTTCCCTCCACCGATCCCCAGCGCGGGCCTTCATGACTTCATAGAGCCCGTGATCCCAATCATGGTAGTACTCGCCCTCGCTGTAAACGACTTGGCCGAACCCGCCCTCCGCGAAGCGTCGACGGCAGTAAATCGCGCCAGGATAGTAGTAGCTCGTCTCCCCGATCATGTAGATTTGACCGGTCGCCTCGACAGTTCGGACAATATCTTCGACTTCCTGAACGGTGATACCGGCTGGCACCGCCGAATACACCGCCTTCCCTGCCTTGAGGGCCTGCACAGCCTGAGGACCGTGCATCCAATTCTGGGTAATTAGGGCGACCGCGTCGACATCTGACGCAAGGACATCTTCCAGCGATCCGTAAGTCTCCTGGATGCCGTGCTTTTGCCTGTTCTCTTCCAGTTTCTCAGGGTCCAAATCGGCAAGGACGACCTTCGAAACCAGGGGGTGAGCCTTATACAAGGGGATAAAGCACTGGGCGAAGCTCCCAACGCCGACAATCGCGATCTTCATCGCTTTGGAGCATATCTTGTTTGCGGGTTGCGAGGAGCGCAGTTTGCCTAAGGAAGGTGGACTTCAGCCCGCCCCAGAAAGTGGTTCCCAAGGCGTAATACCGGCTCTTCTTGCCCACGATCCGTGGCAGGATTTCGCATAGAGCGAATGCCGTGTTGCTACCGTGGACTGTCATAGACGGAGTTAGGGCCAGGTACGCAATTCCCCAGGGCCGTTTCCTAACCGCTTCGACTCCTTCCTCGATCAGCGAGGGACGGGCAGAAGCCCGTAACACTTCGGCCGACTAGGGTCCGCCCACTTTAGTGCCTGCCCTAGGGCGGTTTGAGGCCAAGGGACTTGACGACGATTGGATCGACGGTGAGTTTGTCGCCGTCCTTCTTGCGATTCAGACCGAAAGCGTCGTCCCAGCCCCAGGAGGACCACCCGATGTGGAATTGACGAAGCACTCCACCGAAGTCTCGGAACCAGTTCGCACGGTGTTCGGGAAGCGAATACATCGGATAGACTCCGAACTCTCCGCAGTAGAGCGGAACCCGGTAGCGCTTGCCCCAATCGATCGCCTGCTGGAAGTTCTCCACCATCTTCCTTCGATCCCAGCGGTCGTCGCCATAGGACTTGAGCGCGGATTTGGCGTCTTCGGGCAGACCATCTAGAAGTGGAGCAATTAGCTCTGGAGTCGAGGGATAGGGGACCTTACGCAACGGGTGCTCGGCACGGGCGGACCACATCGCACCTTGGTGGGTGAAGGTGTGAGGATCGTAACAATGGAATGTGTAGACTACGTTTCTATCGGCTAGCGGAGTCAGAAGAAGCAATCCCCCGTTAATGTTGCTCCAGTTTGGACCGGTTGCGACGATCGTGTGCTTCGGCGCCTGCTCTCGAATAGTGGCGGCCAACCGTTGTTGAATCGGGAACCAGTCTTGAGGGTGACCTTCGAAGACCGGTTCGTTGACGATCTCAAGAAAGACACGTTCTGGATCGGTTGTGCTTAACCGGTGGGCTGCCTCCTTCCAAAATGTGTTGAACCGATCTTGCCAAGCCGGATCTGCTTCATCCCGGCGGTTTTCGTTGTGCATATCCACAACTACCGCGAGACCATGGCTCAGGAACCGACTGATCGCGTTCTCGACGAAGCCGAACTCCTTCTCCTTGGGAACACCGGTCGTTGGATCCATTACCGTTCTGGGCGCGATGCACAGGCGCACGTGCCTCAAGCCCATCCGCCGCATCGTGTCCATCTCCGCGTCAGTCACGTAGCTCGCGTACCCGTCATCGTTCCTGGGGCGTCCGCGAAACCAAAGACACACGTTTGTCCCAGTCTGGAGGTGGGCCAACCGGGTTGCCGGGACTCTTGAATCGAAGCGGGCGTTTGAAGCCGTCAACAACAATGTAAACGCGTAAACCAACGCTGTCATGTGACCACTATAGCAGTCCTGGCCGTTTAGTTGGAGTAGTCTTTCGAAGGTCGACTCGGCGGTTGAGATCGAGATTCACTGCTTCGTGGCTCCTCTGATCTCGGCACTTCAGGATTTGCGGACTTTCGTTAATTGAGCCCTCGATTGAGGCCAGATTCCAAAGAAATGTCCGAATTGAGGTGACATTTGACGCTTCCCTTCGATTGCCGGTAGGTGTAACATCGTGCCCATGATCGGGATTACGGTCTTGGCAGCTCTGGCACTTCAGACAGGAGACATCCTGAACGGCGATTTCTCTTCCGGGATGGACGGTTGGATGCGCGCGACCTATGGCGCCGACCCCACCGTAGCGATCGATAGCGTTATCAGGCACGGATCGTCACCATCCCTCAAAGTTACATCCGCCGCTGTGACGGACACCGCGTTCGGTCAGGACGTCAAGGTTCACCCGGGAGCCGTGTATCGTCTTACCGGCTGGGTGAAGACCAAGGATCTTGATCCACATGGGGCGCCAGTTGTCGGCACGATTCAGGTTCAGGAGAACGGCCGGATTTTGTCGAGTGGCCACAATCACTCCGGTGACACTGACTGGGTACATGAATCTGCCTACTTCGTTGCCCCTAGCTCGGGGATAGCTCACGTGGCACTTTTCATGTTCGGATGGGGCCGAGGAACTGGAACAGCCTGGTTCTCCGGAATCAAACTTGAGGAACTGAAGTCGGAGAACATTCCTATGAAAATCACTCGCGAACCGCAATGCCCTGGACGCATCAATCCTATGCAGTACGGGCAATTCATCGAATACTTGTGCGATCTGGTGCCAAGTATGTGGGCAGAAAAGCTTTACGACGGCAGCTTCGAGGGACTTTCTCCATACAAGTTCAAATTCACGGTCGAGACCGATTTCAAGGAGAAGGGCTGGTATCCATTCGGTCAGGTAACACGACTCAAGGTGGATCAGGACACTTCAACGTGCATCAGCGGAACGTCCAGCAAGCACATTCTTCTCGGGGACGGGGCTCCTTCGAGCGCGGGAATCGCGCAGGACGGACTGTCGCTTAACAAGGGAAAGGCGTGCAAGTTCTCGGTATACGTCAAGGGCGTTCCTGGAGCGACGATGACGGTTCGCTTGTTCCATAACCAGGTCGGCTTTGCGGAGGCAAAGCTGCCCGTCACCGATACGTGGACCAAGGTTTCGGCAGTACTCACGCCATCTGCGACAGATGCAAACGCTACGATTTCGATCACCTTTAGGGGAAACGGCAGCTTCTGGTTGGACAACGCCTCGCTGATGCCGGAGGACACGGTCGGTGGGTGGCGAAAGGACGTTGTCAAGGTTCTCACGGCGATAAAGCCAGGAGTTATCCGGGTCGGTGGCAGCGTTCTCGACGACGCCAATCTCGGCACGTTCGAGTGGTCAGACACCATCGGTGATCCTGACAAGCGTGTTCCGTTCCGCGCATGGGGTGGACTTCAGCCGACCGGTGCGGGCCTGGAAGAGGTAGTCCAACTCATTCAAGCGGTCAAGGCGGAGCCACTTATCTGCCTTCGGTACGAGAAGAAATCTCCCGCCGACGCGGCAAGGGAGGTCGAGTACTTCAACGGTCCGGTCGATTCCCCCATGGGAGCGCTTCGGGCGAAGAACGGCCATCCAAAGCCTTACGGCATCAAGTACTGGCAGATCGGAAACGAGCGGTGGGGCGAGGAGTATTGGAAGGCGGTTCCCGAATTCGCCAAAGCGATCTTGGAGGTCGACCCCAAGGCTCAGCTGCTTACGAGTTTCCCGAGCGCCGAACTCGTCAAGTTGGCGGCGCCATACGTGTCGTACGTGAGCCCTCACCAGTACAACGTCGCCGACCTGTCAGGCTCGCGGCAGGAGTTAGAGGACACGCGGAAGTTGATCCAAGAGAACGGAGGTGGCAAAGCACTGAAGATCGGCGTAACCGAGTGGAATACGACCGCCGGCGACGCGGGACTGCCCCGGGCAATGCTTTGGTCGTTGGATAACGCATTGGCCTGCTCTCGATACCAGAACTTGATGCATCGCGAGGCTGACTTGGTCGAAATCGCCAATCGCTCGAACCTGACGAACAGTTTTTGCTCGGGCATCATTCAGACCAATCGTTCCGGGCTTTACTTGACGCCGACCTACTACGCTCAGTTTCTCTACGCTAACCTGGCCGGCACTCGGCCACTGAAGATCGAATCGGAACTGCCGATCGATGTCGCCCCCGACACCAGCGCGACGCTTTCGGAGGACGGCAAGTGGCTGACCCTGTTCTTCGTCAATCAAACTGAGAGTGCGTTGACAAGGAGCCTCGATCTATCGGAATTCGGATCCGACGCCCAAGACGTCGAAGTCTGGACACTTGGCGATTCGAAGAAGGCAGGGGAACCAGACGCGGTCAACTCATTCGCCGAGCCGGAGCGGATCGCTCCTGTCGCGAGCCGATTCCATGCCGGCGGCGCGAAGTTCGAATACCGATTCGAGCCACTTACTTTAACGGCGTTGAGGTGGAGGGTAAAGGGGTAGGCCAGGACCGGTCCACGTTCGACAGGTGGGCGATTGGTCAGGTGGCAAATCCGGCTACGTTTCGGCGCAGGCGGCAGGGCCGCCAGGCCCTGCAACGGTGGGTCAGTCGAGGTTTTGTGGACTACTAGGATTGGGTGGTGCCAGAGAGGCTCGGGACTGAAGCCCGCGCTCCTTGGCTTTATCAGCTGTGGCAGATGAGTAGCCAGTCGTGAGTCAGGCTCTTGGGAGGGGCGCAGGACAGGGCGCCAGTTGGGTCCGACTTTTGGGTTCCCTCACCGAGCGGGGTCGTATGGCCAGTGACTGGATCGAAGAACTCTAGCCGATAGGCGGTGCTTGGGTCCAGGCAGCGAAGGACTACGGATTCTGGTTTGAGGCAGTAGGTCAGACGAACTTGGCCCGGTATGCCGGTGGATTGAGGTTGGTCGTAGTCGCCGGGATCGAAGGTTTGACTTGCCTTGGAGGCATAGACCGCCCATTCGGGATGCGGCTTGAACTTCTGCCATTCGAACCGCTCGAACAGCCTCTTCCCCATCGCAAGCTGGCTCGAGCCCGGCAAGTGCATTGCCTCCTGAGACGGTAATGTTCCGTAACCCGGTCCGTTCGGCGAGCGACCGTGGGGATCACCGGGTCGATTGTTCTGCCAGATGCCGTTGGCGCCATAGGTGTGTCCGGCTGCGCCGTTCATCATGCAAACCCAGAACATCGCGCGGGTCCATTGGGTAGGAAGAGAATCGCTCAGCATCTCGTATGCAGCTTCCCCATCGATCACGGGCATCTTGGGCGACGCTTCGTACGACTCCCGAACGGCCCGCACGGCAACATGAGCGGCATCGAGCTGGCCATGCGGTGTCTGGAGCATATCGAAGTCGAGAAGAGCTTCGTCGTCGGTCGCGTGACGCGCGGTATAGCGGTTGATAGCGGTCGGGTGGATTGTCAGGGGACGCCGAAACGGATCGGTCGCGCGAATGAAGCGCAGGATGTCGGTCCAGCCGTGAACGACCTCTCGATCGTCATATGGGAACCCGCTAGAAAGATACCAAGGCAAGTTAGCCTCCCCCGCCGCACACCAAACGACCGGCATCGCACCGTAACGCGCGATCAGGTAGCGCCAGTGCCTTTTCATCTTGTCCTCGCCCATCCACGGCAGGAAGTAGCCCCAGGCGCCGACGATACAAGGCGTAATCCCTTGATCGACGAGGTAGCGAATTCGCTCGTCCATGTGGTCGAAGTAGGCGGGGTTGATTTCCGCATACTCGGCTTTCCACGGATAGCCGGCCTCGTTGGCGCCGCGCGGGTCGAAGGCGAACATGTCGGGATACAGACCAGCGACGATCTGCACCACGTTGAAGCCCTTCTCTACTCGATCCTTGGTCAAAGCCTTGAACTCACCTGGCCACTCCAGGCGCTTGGCCAACCCCATCCACCAGGTATCGGCCAGCCAGAAGAAGGGAGTGCCGTCAGCATATGTGAGGTGACGTCGATCGGCGTCCACCTTGACCGGCCCATGCACGAACAGGGGATTGGAGCCACAATACGGCCTCACCTCGAGGTCACCGGCTATGCCCGTCAATCCTCGGTCCAGAGCGTCGCTACAGTACGTCCGGTATCTATGGATTCCCGGCACGGCCGATGAGTAACGCACCTTCCAAACATCTCCGCCCGCCCAGAATCCAGGCACGATATGGGTCAATCCGTGCGGGTCGACGAACTCGACGTCAAGCGAAATCGAGCTAAAAGGGTCTTCGTGCCGGACTGACGAATGGAATGCGAGCTCCATGGGCACATTCTGCTCTCTATGGTCGCGCGCCGCATAGATTGGGCGAGAAATCGACGCCAAAACGAGCATCTGAAGGGCGACGCGGGAGTTCAGCCAACCCATGCCTAAGAGTATGTGGCCCTAGACCTTAATCACGGAGGTCGGTCGCAATCTTAGTCGACGCCATTCGACCCGAAATGCCCTTCCTTTGCCCCTCCATTCAAATCGCCCATGCCCAGGGGCGTATACTGCATGCCTAAGGTTTCATTTAATGTTTGACGAATTGAGGGACAAGCCCCCGCACCTAATCGGTTCCTGCGTCGACTACTCGACAAGCGACATCGAATGGGTAGCGGAACAGTTTCGGATTGCCAGCCCGATCAAAGTTGGCCCATTTCCCGGAAAGGGAAACATTAATCTTCATACCTATCACGTCCACGCCGGCGACGGCGAGTATCTGCTTCAGAAGGTCAACTCGGACGTATTCAAGCTTCCGTATCGAGTCATGAACTCGATGCTGGCGTCGATCGATGCCCAGAACGCTGCGCTCGCAAGCGGCCACGGCGACGAAGTATGGCAGCCCATCGAGCTTATCCAAACACGTGATGAGAAGGCTTTCCTCGATCTAACCGACGAGCACGGTTGGTCGGTCTGGCGGTTGATGGTTCGGATCCCAGACGCCATTTCCTATAAGAGCCTGAGTGAGCTAGACGGCCAGGCTGCCCAGCTCACATTGGCAGAAGAAGTCGGACGAGGGCTCGCCATCTACTCAGACTTAACGGCATCGATCGATCCTTCTACGATCGATGGGTCACTTCCCGGCTATCGGGACACGGGTCTCTACTTCAGTCAATTCCATTCCGTCATGGCATGCAATCGCACCCTTCACGAGGCCGACAGATGGCTTCCGAAGGATGCAATTCTACGTGAGAGCACCGGTCAGCATTTCTTGGTCGCACTTACGGACGAAGAGTATCAGGCACGCAAGAACGACTCAGAACTCGCCTCCTTTATCGAACTGGTTTGCGACCGCGAACCGTTCGCAATGGGTCTGTGGAAGGCGCTCGAATCTCATGAGATACGCCATACGTTGATCCACGGCGACACGAAGATCGAGAACTTCCTCTTTTGTGCTAAATCGGGCCGCGTCAAGGCCCTCGTCGATCTGGACACGATCATGCCGTTTACATGGCTAGCCGACTGGGGCGATCTTCAGCGATCCATGGTCAACGTCGCGGGCGAAAAGGAAACCGACCTGACGAAGGTCAAGGTAGACCGTGACGTATACGAGGCAGTCGCAAAGGGCTTCCTTAAGGCGGCAACGCAGGTAACGGAGGCAGAGATCGCGCTCATGGTGCCCGCGGTTCAGGCGATCACGCTTGAGCTAGGACTTCGCTTCATGACCGACTATCTGAAGGGTGACACCTACTTCCAGCTTGGACCGGACGATCCTGCCGATCTGAACAAGACGCGAGCGATGGTCCAGCTAACGCTGTACGAGCGACTCGTCGAGTTCGGCCCAGAGGCCGAAGCAATCATAGCGAAGTATCGGCCCGCTTGACCTCCCTACTGAGCTAAGCGTCCGGGCCGCGCTGGGTCACCTTTTTCACGGCGCCTCTTGACTACTCGAATAGTCAGGTCTATAATGACTATCGGAGTAGTCATTACCGATGAACGAAGATATTCGAGCAAACGAACACGCGCCTCTCGGCGAACAGCAACTGGATCTTCTCCGCTTCGTATCCGAGCACGGACCGATCACTGTCGGTGATGTCGCACGGGAGTATGGAGCGCCTCGTGGTCTTGCCCGAACGACTATTCTCACGGTGATGGAGCGGTTACGTACCAAGGGGTACTTGGTGCGCCGCCCCTTGCGCGGCGTTTTTTGCTATTCGGCAAAGAACGACCACAACGACGTGCTTAAGAACCTGGTGGCTGACTTTGTACAACGGTCGTTGAGCGGTTCTCTGGCGCCGTTCGTCACCTATATGGCGGATTCTGGTCGTTTGAGCAAGGATGAGATCGACGAACTCAGGCGTATAGTCGACTCGCTGGAAACGGAAGAGGAGCCGGTAAAGTGAGCGTGCTTTGGCCGGCGCAACTCGGCGACACCTCGGGTTGGCTATCCAGATTGTTCACTGCCACTTGGCAGGGAGGGCTTTTCATCGCCGTTGTCTGGTGTGTTTGCCGGATATTCCCTCGGATTCCCGCCGCTACCCGTCACGGATTGTGGACACTGGCCGCTGCTCAGCTGGTGCTGCGCCTGTTCTTTTCATCCTCAATTTCCCTCGCCATTCTGCCTTCGAACCAAGCTGGACCGGCAGCGGTGGGCACACCGATAACCGCTGATTCACGCCAAAGCCGCTCGGCTTTAGTAGAACCGAAGACGATTTCGGCGTCGCCGATTACTACGTCAGCGCCGATCTTTGCCAAACCCCCCAGTGCGAAGTCGCCGGCACCCGACATTGGCGCCACCGTGCTTACCCTTTGGCTCTTGGGAGTCGGGTTCTTCGGTGCATCGACTCTGCGACGAATGTTCGGAACGCGGAAACTACTCAGGAACCTGGCGCCAATCGGTGATCCCTCGATCTCCGCGATGGTCGAAGATCTTAGTCTTCGGATCGGTGCAAAGATGCCTCCGATCTACCTTTCTTCACTGGCGCCTTGCCCCTTGCTGGCGGGCTGGCGGCGTCCTGTCATCGTATTGCCAAGTGAATCAGCCTCAACGATGAGCCAAGGCGAGATGCGTATGGCGATCGCCCATGAACTGATTCATCTGCGCCGGTGCGACCTTTGGCTCGGTCTGATTCCAGTAGCCAGCCAGATCCTGTTCTTCTTTCACCCGCTTGCCTGGCTCGCCTTGCGGGAGGCGGAAACCGCACGCGAGGAGGCTTGCGACCTCGACGCGATGCAGGTGACCGGCGGATCTCCGGCCGCTTATGCTCGCCTGCTCTTGAACATCGCTCAGTCCGGCGCTCAAGCGTCGGTTATGGGTGCCGCTATCGGCTATCGACTCATTAGGAGGAGAATCAACATGCTCAAATCACCGGCTCGTCCCTATTGCACTGTCGCGCGTCGCGCGTTCTCACTGCTCGTTGTCGCTGGCGCCGTGTGCGCTCTCCCTTGGACGGTCGTCGCGCAATCGGCGCAGACACCGCCGCATGCCAAGGCAACGCGCAAGACTGCCAAATCGCATCGTCACGTCCATGCCACATCGGCAAAGCTGGGCCACAAGGCCACTGTCTCGACGACCAAAGGGCACGTCTCGACGTTCATCAAGCCGACGACGGCGAGGGCGACAGCGCCTGCAGCTTGGAGCGGTGCGGGACTTTCAACTCCGGCGTCGACCGGCATGGCCCTGCCTGCCCACTTTGCGGCAGCGCACGAGGCTGGCTCGGCCACTCCAGATCTGCCCGTCAGAATCGTGCCAGCCCGCGCTGCGGCAGTGCGCGACACCGGCACAAGCAACTACAACCAGATTCCGCCTAGCGACCTGTCTACGGGACCAGCCAGTGGCGCCCTGCCAGATGGCACGAGAAACACGCCTGCGAGACTAGAGCCGCCAGTAGAAACCAGCGCGCCAACAACCGGCAACCAGCCCGTGTCATCAGTCCTACCGGAGAGCATCAAGGCGGCCCGATCCAATGAAGGCTCCGACCCAAGTCAAGCCTTTACCCTTGAGTTCCAAAAGGTCGATTTGCGGGAAGCGATCAAGCGCCTGGCCCAGGCCGCGCATATGGATTACGTTATCCGGTCCGACGTCACGGCCGATCAGGTGACGTTGTCGCTGCACCATGTCCAGCGACTAGAAGCACTGAGCAACATTCTTGCATCAGTTAAGCAAGATTTGACCTATCGCATCGAGGCTGGCGTCGTCCACATCATCCCCAAGGGCGATAAATAGTCTCCGCCTAACCCGCTTTTCCGGTGAGTCTTCGCATTCACCGGAAAGACTGGGCCATATACCATACAATTTGATGTACCATATGCATAGAGGTACACAATGCGATTCAAGTCAGATCCTGAGGCGCTGATTCTCGCAGCCCTGGCCGACGGCCCAAAACACGGATACGGAATTGTCAAGCAACTAAAAGATGGATCGAGCGGCCTCTTCAAGATGAATGAAGGGCAGCTCTACCCCCTTCTCCATCGGATGCAGGAATCCGGATGGATCAAAGGCGAGTGGGAGACAACCGAGACTGGCCCTGCACGCAAGACCTATGTTCTGACCGAGAGCGGCAGGCTCGAACTTGAGAAGCGTCGCCAGGAATGGGCGAAGTTCTCATCTGCCGTTTCCGGTGTCATCCTTACCGTCAACACGGATCCGAGGCTTGGCGAGGCTCAACGTGGCTGACCTCATCGATGCGTATGTCAGCCGATTGCGGTTCAGGCTATTGCGACGTTTGCCACGAGCCGTCGTCGACGATCATGTGAAGGAGATCGCCGGGCACCTTCGCGAAAGCGTCGCTGACCGGATTCGGAGCGGCATGCCCGAACACCAAGCAAGCACCGAGGCGTTGCGCAGCATCGGTTGCGACCGGTTAGTTGCCGACAGCCTCATTCGAGCAAGGACTGGAATCGACAGGCGGACTACTTGGAGCCTGTGCCGGATTGCGGGGCCGATCTTGCTCTTGTATGGCGTCATCCCCCTATCGTTCTTCTATCTTGAGCCGGTACCCGAGTGGCTCATGAATGAGACCAATTGGCTTCCTTCTCTCTTCGTCATCACGTTCGGGTACTCGTGCTGGAGAAGCAGAAAACTGCTGATCGGCCCCATGGCGGCGATCGCAGCACTGGTATGCGTCGCTGTACTGACCGAGGCACTTGCGTTCGGCCCGATGGGCTATACGTCAATGTCCCGCCAAGCACGGGCGCACACGATCGCAGGATTCGACCGGAATATCGGCCAGTTTGAGGAGGAGATCGAATTTGCTCGATCGCGATCCTGGACAAAAGGGTTCCCTTCTTGCCTTAGGAGTGGAGAATACTTCTTGGCGCCGAAACCTCAAACTGTCGTCGACGAGCGGTATATCAGCGGCGTGCCGATAGCTACAAGTTCCAGCCGATCAACTCAGCCAATGCTTATGCCTTGTGCAACGCGACAGGAAGCCGAAGGTTTCTGGAAACGATATGGTGCGACCTTTGCGCCAATCATTGAGCAATCGCTGCGCGAAGCAAAGTCCAACCAGGCCTTTTGGCGCGCGGCATGGATGACCCCGCACGAGTTAGGACTCGTCGTTTGGCGGACGGCTTCGATCTACGGCCTAATTCTGGGCGTGGTTGTGGCGATCAACATCTGGATTCTGGCTATGGAAGCGGCATATCGAACGCTGGTTGCACGCCTTTGGCGTCCTAGCCGCCTCGTCTTGCCTCGCCGATGAGAATTGTGGGAACCTTGGAGCGATTTTAGGTGAGAACGCTCCAAGGACCGTTGCGGATTCCATGCATCGAACGTCTGAAATGGCGTACGTGATGAATCGAAAATCTCCGGCGCAAGGAAAAACTGCGCTCATCTCCCGGGTTCTGTCGATTTCGTTGGCGATCGGCATTTTTTCCTCTCAGGCATTGGGCGGACAACGCTTGCCAACCGACGACCCGACCGCTTCCTTGCGCAGGTTTCCTATCTCGCTGATGGTCAAACGGAACGACAAAGGCGGACAACCGATTCCAATCCTCCGTGTAGATACGTTACGCCCGAGAGACGACGTGCTCGTTTCCGTTGACGATCGACTCAAAGGAAATTGGACGCTCGTGGCGGCGACCGTCGGCGCCGGCGAGAGGATTCGAGTCAGGACCTGGAACCTCTGGGACAAGCGAATCACTCGTCATGCGATCGATACCGGGCCATTGCCCGACGCGGACCTGGTGCCCCTGTACTTTCTTGTACTCAACAAGCCCAAGGAGCATCGGGTCTTTGACGGCATTCGACACGCCCTTGAGACGACGAGCCAATTGCTGATCTCCCAAACGGCGATCTTTGAAACCAAGTACACCCAGCAGAACCGACTCCTGAACTTCATGACCGCCTACGCGTCACTCGGTCCCAAGACCTGCCCCGATCCGTTGAGCATGCAGAACCGAGTGGACGCCATTAACCTTGACCTGGGCGCCACCTACGATCCAACTTTGCAGTACACGTCTCCGGGGCAGTTGCAGCATGGGTTGGATGCGAGCGTGGGAGTCCTGGACGCCATGAGGCAGTCCCCTGACAACCCGACTCCGGCTGCCGCCGTGGTCCGCACCCAGTTGCCGGGCATCGTTTCGGACTGGGTCAGCCTGGTTGGAGACCTCATGCACGTGTTCATCAAGCCTCCACACGACGTGAAGTTCACGTTCGTACCGGCATCTGCCACCGAAGCTGACGCATCCGAAGGCTTCGACGAGAATTGGATTGACTTGGTAACGCAGCGTGTCCTGGAGACGACGGATGATTCGCTCCCGACGATCGTCTATCGCCCACCGTTCAGTCGCAACGATGCGGGACGTCCGATTCGTTTGGACGTGGCCCGAACTGAGGTGCTAGCCGGTCCAAAGGAGATCGCGATCCCTCTTGGGGCAGATTGCCGGTCCCTGTTCGTGTACCCATGGGCGTGGCATTGGGAGTACAGCGTTGCCGGCCAACCATTCGTCACCATTCCAGGGGCGCGTTTGGTTCCCGGACGTGGCTTGGTGTTCCCCATTGCCGATGACTGGTGGGGCAAAGACTCAGTCAAGACGGTCTACTTGCGGGCTCGCATTGGCTTTGAGGACCAGGAGACAAAGGCCATCGAAATTGCGAAGGTCGCACCTCAGTCCTGGTCGATCGCCGAGGAGTCCACAATTGACTTTGCGTCCGGCGACCCTTCGATTGTAGTCAAGCTGAAACGGAAGGGGCCGACGCAACCCTTCTATCGCTATGCGTCGATCTACCTAAAGGACTCTTCTGGCAAGATCACCTCGGCGGAAGGAGTAAACGATCACGGTTCGCTTGAGGCCCGATTTAACCTATCGTCGGTAAGTCCAGGCAATGCCCAGATCTATGTCCTACAAGAGGAAGCCGGTCGAGCCGATAGCCCGGTAGGAATGTTCGTCGCGCCCAAACACCCTTCTGTGTCGGTGATCTGCGGCAAAGGGGACCGCATGCTACGGATTACTGGCCCGGAGGCAAGTTGGGTCAAATCGATCCAAATCCCAGACCTGTCGGTTCAGGCAACCGACAACTCGGAGGCGACCGATCGGAGGCTGACGCTGTCCGGACCAGTTCCAGCTAACGTGCGCGTCGTGAACGTCACGTATCACGACCCACAGCACGGCCTTGAGTGGACCCGGAAAGAGCCTATATCGATGGGGGAGGCTCGACCGAGGATTCGGCCGATTGTCGTCGGCCCCCTCGCAGAAGTCGTATCGATTGGCTCGGGCCCCGATCCAGACTGGGCTCAGGCAACGATGCCGACCGGTTGGTTCCGGACGAAACAGCCGCTTCGGATCCAGTTGGCTGCCATTCAGCCGTTCGTGTGGTCGCACGATGTATCGCTCGAACTCGGATTCGGTTCGGCTGGGGATATCCAAAGCGCGCTGACTCTGCCGGAGGGTCCTTCTCTGGCGATCGACGGCTCTAGCCCTGACGCTTACCTCACACTCAACCTTGAGGCCCTGTTGCCTCCGACAGCCAAGCGAAACACCGGTCTCCTGTGGGTGAAGCTGACTCGGTCGGATCTGTCCAGTCCGTGGACCCTCGTGGACACATCATCGTCGTCAGGAACGGCGCCCATCCGAGCGGTCAAGTTGCCGACAATCGAGTCGATCCAAGCGACTGCAACTGGCACCCGAATTACTCTCGGTCTTGCCGATCAGGTCCTGGGAGCGAAGTTCGCTGGACAGGCCACATTCCAGCCGCTGCAATTGATCGACTCGCCCGCTAACGACCTTCGGGGGACGATCGACGGACCGCCAAACGTGACCGAATTCGACCTCGAGTTTCGGGACGCCGACGAGGGCGTCGTGCATATAAAGGTCATCAAGAAGCCTTAGTTGCCGGAGATCGTATCGACGCGCTGGAACATGGTTCGAAGGCGTGTCGCGACCTCTTCCGGCAGTGGATCGCCGCACAGGGCGGCGACATTGGACTTCAGGTGAGCAAGGTTGCCGGTTCCTGATAGGACCACATCAATCCCCGGTTCGTGAAGGCAAAAGCGATAGGCAGCTTCCTGGACCGATCCGGCAACTCCGCCGGCAGTCACGAACCCTAGAGGATCTTCAAGGTCGACACGAGACTCGTCGACTGCGCCTTCGGTGACCAGATTCCGGATGATGTCAGGCAACGTTTCCGGATGACTCATCGCCCGGCGTACCGCGAACATGCACAGCGTACCGATTGCCTTTTCTTGCGTCCTGACCAGGATTTTGCTCCTAGCCGACTGGTTGAGGATGTTGAAGCCCACCATGACAACGTCCCAGAACGCGTCATCAACGGCCCGATTCATCATGCGATGTCCGGGATCGGGGCCGAAGGCCTCCGTGACGCCAACGTACCGGATCTTGCCGGCAAGCTTAAGGTCCAATAGGACGGGTAATAGCTCGACCGACGCATACATGTAGTCGTCCAAGCTCAGCCCGTGGATGTGGAAGATGTCGATATAGTCGGTCCTCAATCGGGCGAGGCAGGCGTGCACTCGTTCTCGCATCTCATCACCGGTGCATCGACGTTCCTGCCATCCGACGCCTGCTTTCGTGGAGATCACGAGTTTCTCGCGAGGGGTTCTCGAAATCGCGCGTCCAACGACCTCTTCTGTACCGTAGCTCTCGGCAGTGTCGATGAAGTTGATACCAAAGGATATTGCCGACCGGACGATTGCTTCGCTCTCCGATTCAGAAGCACCGTTTGCGAGCCCCAGCCGACTGTGTCCTCCGCATCCAAGGCCCATACGGGAAACTCTGAGCTCAGTGCGTCCGAGGGTCGTAAATTCCATGTGCTTCTCCTACGACTTTATCGCGTCCGATCATCTCCAACTTTAGCCAAGAATTGGGCTAGTCGAACGAGGTCTGGGTCTATTGCCATGGATCCCTCGTCCAAGTCCCAGGCGATGGAGAACGCAACGCCAAAGAAACCGTAACGGGCAAGAGTCCGGGGCGAAGCGCTCAGATGATCGGCAAGGCGGTCCAACCGGTTCATGGCGGCGGTCGGCAAATCGCCCTGACGGTAGAAGGCTGGCATCGGGTTCCGCATAAAGGCGCCGACTTCGTAGTAAGGATGACCAAAGACTCCGTGTGGATCGACCATCCGCCATTTACCGCCGCAGTCGTACAGCAAGTTGAAATGGTGCAAATCGCCGTGAAGGAGGCGATGGGAAGCTGGCTCGTCCATGAGGATCGGCTTCCATCGATCGGCAAGGGCGAGCACATTACGCACGTCGGCAGAGTCTGAGAGTTCCAGCACGTTGGCGAACACAAGCGCGTAATCCCCCAACGTGCGGAATCCATTCGACGGGGCCGTGTTCTCGACGATCGACTCGAAAAACGACGCCCAAACCTCGACCTCCGCCTCGACATTCGGATAGATGGCCGATAGGTCGTATTGGACGTCAATCCGTTCAAGCAGAATCGCCTCATCCTCGAACGATGCCTGGAGGACTCTCGGGCAGATTTTGTCGCCAAAATGCCGGAGGGCACGCTCTTCCGACTGAACCGTGTCGGCATAGCAACTGAGCTTCAGGAAAGCTGGCCCGGATGGGCTAAGGCACGTGGCGACCCTTGCGGTGCTAACGCCATCCTTCCAGTTCACATCGGTCAATCCCCAACGACGCTCGAGTTTGGTGGCGCGCTCCCTCCAGTTCGTTCTCAGTTCCTCGGTCATGTCGAATCATCACTCGTTGCCCCAGGCGGATAGGGGCTCGCGCCTTCCATTGGTCGAAGCCCTATTTTGCGACCGAATATTCGGCAACGAACTGCTCGACGGGTACCGCAGCGACCGCTTGGGCAATGACATCCAGCGGTAAATCCTCGAGCCTCCTGAAGCGGATGCAGCCCTTTCCCATATCGAGTTTCTTCCCGGTCGCGGCATATTCTTCACGAAAGCGGTCGGCAACTCCGTCCCGGTAGCAACGGGCCATCAAGTAGAGCGACATGTATTGCTTCTGAGATGCAAGAGCGATATACCCAATAGGTACGCCGGTCTTGGTTGGAAGCCGAACAATGGGCACGAAATAGCAGAGCATGCCGTACAGCATGCCTTCCGCATAGCCCTCGGGAAGGTGGGTCAAGATGACTTCCCTAACGGCAGCAATAGCCGTCCGTCTACTATCTGGCAGACTCGTAAGAAATTCTTGCGCCGTTGCCGAAGGGCTTTGCATAGGGCACATTATGCGACGAGCGCACGTGCCGGTCCCATCACGGACGGTAAAGAACCTCTAAGTCGCGAACCCAAATGTCCAGCTGGCGACGAGTTTGGATGTGAACAACGGTCATCTCGCCCGGATTCGACACCCATTGGCGCATGCGCGCCCGTTTGTTGCCAAACGATTTGAAGTGCCAAACAACGATGGACTCCCGTGAGAACAACGTCACCAGCGACTCGCGATTGCCGTTGCAGATCGGCTTTCCGTCCACCAAACGCTGAAGGCATCGACGTACCAGGCGGCCAAGCGAGACCCACCGGGGATAGTCCAAGGCAACGATCAACTGGACATGCGCCAAGGGAATCTCCCTCCATTGAGCGTAGGCTGAGTCGAGCACCCACTCGTCGCGACTGCAGATCTCGGTTATCCGCTTTCTTTGCTCCCCACTTTCCACCTGCACCCAGTTAGGCTCCCAGGTCAGGTCGTCGACCGAGTACCACGGCAGGCCGGTGATCTCGCCGATTCGGCGAGCAAGCGTCGTCTTTCCCGAACCGGTTACGCCGTAGACCAGAATGCGAGACGCTCGCGGTTTGTTTGCTTCTTCCCGTCCAAGGTATTCCATGATTCATTGGCGAATCTCCTGCGATTCGAACCAGGTCGCTCAACTAGAACGAGAAGCGCCGTCCAACGATCATTTTGACGATCGTTCCTTGAGATGTTTGAGAAGAATCGTTCAAGCCGAAGCCAATTCCGAAATTGAACTCCCACTCGTCCCCGAGGTTCAGGTCGATCGACGGAAACAACTGGTTCGTTTGGTTCGTCGGGCTATCCCAGTTCGTAACCGGCCCGACTGAACCGTAGTACTCCAGCCCGAGCGTAATAACCCGGGTGACGTCGTAACTCACCATAAAGTTGGGAGAGAACGTGAAGCCCGAACCCGCATTGAGACCCGTGAGGCCTCGTTCCAGAGCAGGGTTGAAGGCCAGGTACCAGCGGCCAAGTTGCTTGTCGACGATCGGGCGTATCTCCAGGTCGGAGGTATCTTCGGCGAATTGCCGTTTCTCAAATCCGTATTCGAACGAAAGGCTCGCGCCTACCGGCCATTTCCAGCTATCGGGAACGCGCCAGCGCGGCCGTATATGGCTGCCAACATAGTTGAATCCTTGGTCGTTTCGGTAGCTCGTGAATATGTAGAACCCCGTCTCAAAGGTATCCGTCCACCCGTGGGTGATTTCGACCGTCTCGTGAAGGGCGTTCTTGGTCGGAAGCACTCCATTCGTCGTCGTGGATGGCCCATTCAGGTTGTAGTTGGAGTGGAGTTCGACCATCGTATGGCCCTTCTTGACGGTGTCAGAACCGTAGACCTGAATCTCGTAGTTATCTTGAGCGCGTACGAGAGTGACGAACGTGAGCAGCACGGTGGCTAGGAGGATTCGAAAGGACACAGGGTAGATCATCGCACAATTCCTGCCGTACCGAGTTTGAGAACATTTACCTAACGCGGTTTATGTCGCCAAGCGGTCATTCGGGGGTAAGACTTGCATCATGCCAGGGAATCTGTTGTCCGATCTGTCCGACTTCATTTACGGTACGACTCGGCTCGGGGACAGTTCACTGTCGTTTGGTGAACGGGTGCGCATTGCCCGAGCAGCCATTGACGCCGGGGTTTGGATTCATACGAGCAATCAGTACGGGGAGGCGCTCCAGGTGTTGCGGGCCGCCTTCGACGAGAATCGCACGGTTCTGCCAAAGACGATCGTCAAAATCGGTTGGGATTCGGTCGAACAGGTACGAGAACAGATTCTCCTGAACCTTGAGCCGCTTGCCATCGAACAGATGACGGTGGGCCAATTATGCCTTGGCGGAGCGCTCGCCCAGGACTTCCAGATGGGAGGCATTTGCTTCGAGGGCCTTAACGGTTTGAAGCAGGAGGGCCTAGTCGATCGATATGTCCTCGAACTGTGGCCGTGGAACTCCCAGATGGCGATTGAGGCATTGAGGGAAGACAACGCCGGCCGGCTGGTTGAGGGATTCATCTTCTACCTCAATCCGCTCCAGAGGTTCGTGACGAACGAACTTTGGGACATGATCCACGATCGAAACGTCACGATCGTCGCGATGAGGACAACTTGTGGGGGCTCGATTAAGCGGCTGATCCAAGATCCGAAGGCTCCGGAGTATCTGCGGAAGCGAGCAATCGAAGTTGAGCCGATCTTCGACAGGTCTGGATGTGTTACATGGACCGAATTCTGCGTCCGATTCGTCTTCGGTTTTGCGCAGGTCCAATCGACAATAGGATCGACGAGCCAGATGACCAACCTCCAGACGTTTCTTGATGAGACCGCGCAGGAGCGTCCCCTGGATCCGGACATTCAAGAGGAAACGGTCGCTTTGCAGCGAAGGTGGTCGGACGAGCACGATATCTATGCCGAACCTTGGTCAATGTAACCAATATGAGAATCGACGATCTAGTAGAAGCCTGGCGCGTTAACGACAAGATCAACTTGGAGTTACTGGGACTATGCGCCGCTGAGCACTTGGAGTTCAAGCCCGGGAAGGGCAAGACGATCAGGTCCAACTACGTTCACTTGATCGGGTTCCGAACCCACTGGCTCGCCGAAAAGATGCCGGCAGAGGCGGCGACGATCCCGAAGCTCGACTGGAAGACGGCCACTCGCGAGGAGATTACGGAGGGCCTCCAGCTATCGGGCACGTTGATGGAAACCCGATTCCGAGCGATGGACGCCGCCGATAAGCCAGGCCGGCAAGACGTGCTGAATTTCTTCGCATACTGCATTGCGCACGAGGCAAACCACCGGGCACAGATCGAAATCGCCCTTCGCCTCAATGGTGCGGAACCGGAGGACAAACTGCTCTATCGGCTGTGGGAGTGGTCCAGGAAGTAGTTGGTGCGCGTTTACTTGGGTGGTATCACGCGGCGGCGCACCGTTCTCGTCATTAGGTGTCCATCTTGGACCAAAGTGCTGCTAATCGGCTTCGACCGTTTCATTAACCACGAGTGACCAACCCTCTTCCACACATTCTCGTTGAGGGTCCGGACTTGTATCTTGTGTGATTTCTTGTCGGGCATCGGAAGGGTCGCGGCAAAGTAGCCGGAGACGGTCGCGGTTGCGAGGCCGCCTGACACCGTAACCTTCGTCACTTTTCGCTTCCATTCGACGCTGGTGGCCACTTTCATTTCGCTTCCGAGAGTCGATAACACGTTGGAGCGGGAGATCGACTTGCCTTTGGCATCTAAACTGACAAAGTCGTCGGCATAGAACTTGGCGAAGGCGCCCATGTCCTTCCGCTTGAACGCGGCGCCGAGGGCTTCATAGTTCGCGTCGAGTTGTTTCTTGACATCGTCGGTCGATGCGAATGCCATGCTGCCAAGCATCAGCAATGCGAACAGGGCCGTCTTGAAGATCATAGGGATGATCTTACCGCTGCCAGCCTTCGGGCCAAACGACGTCCTTCAGCCTCGACTTGGGAGACACCTCAAGACTAACTATTCGGCCACCTTCCGCAACGCAACGAACCGTCGTCTTCCCTGGGGCATGGAGCTTGAAGTCGACGTTCCAGGCCGTCGGCCAAGCGGGCAGAATGCGAATCGCTCCTCCATCTTCGATCGGATCGGCTTGCAGCAGCATTAGGTCCGCGGTGTTCAGGAGGTTGCCGCCATGATTCTGATCAGGCACCCAGTCGAAATTGGGTCCCCACGATGCCGGCCAACGGAAGCGTGGGTTGGAGTTGGCGCACTTGACGCCGAGAATCCTTGCCGCTTCGTCGGTCATACCCAGAAGGGCAGCGACGTTTCCGTCATACCCCCAGCCGACGTCGAGGTGGTTATGACGGTTCTTGTATGCTTCCTTCGCCGCATCCAGCATCGCCGGATGAGAAAGCGATACAACCCTGAACGGCCAGACTCCGTAAAGTTCGCCGTTCTCGCAATTCGAGGTTTCAGGCTGGAACTTCTGGGCAGGGGCCAGCACCTTCACTCCGTCTTTCTCCAGTATTGGCAGATCCGGGCAAGCGGCGCGCATCTTTCGGAAGAGCGCTAGACGCTCGGAGCCGACGAGGGATTCGGGCAGTTGGCAGAGCCGGTCGGTAATCGCGATCAGCCCGGCAGTGGTCGGCATGTCGTTCACTACACCGTACCAATAGGTTTCAACCACTTGGGTTGGATCCAGCACGACCTTCCCTTGCCCATCCTTGTGGAAACGGGTGTCGAAGTACTCAAGGACCGACTTCGCCATCGGAAGAAGACGCTGCTTTAGGAACTTCTCATCCCGAGTGTAGTCCCAACGGTCGAGCATTAATACGACCAATTCGGGGCCCTGGTTCCACGCGTACTGCCAGTATTTGCAGTCCACATCTTTCGGCTGCTTTCCGGTTCGATCCCACCCATAGTCCCCACCGGAGTAAGTTCCGAAGACGGTCATAGTCTCAGGGAAATAGGCTCCCTCCGCGCCATGGTATTTCTGGGTGCGGGATTCGGCAAGCGGCCTCGACGTCTCGTAAAGTTTGAAGAACGGTTCCATCATCTCGAAGTCGCCGCCGGCGAGCATCGGGTGATACATGTGGCGCACATTTTGGAACCAGTGGCAGTCCCCCCAGTTCCGCCAATCGGGCGTTGAATCGCGCCCCATGACCTTCGGCTCAACTGTGTAGTAGCCGCCATTAAACTTGATCGGGTACTCCCCGCGCCCCTGACAGGCTTGAACGTATCGCTGAAGCAGATAACCCTTGGTGATCGGCGACGTTCCCTCACCGCTCTTGCCGGCATCGCTGACGAGCCAGGATCGACCCCAAAATGAGTGCCACCAAGCCATCGTGTCGGAGGCGGCCGTGCTGGCTTTGGCACTCATTCGATCGGAATCGACAAGACCCTTGAGCCAGTCCTCCGGCGTCTTGGCGATCGACGTGTAGGTCGTCACTTTCAGGTCGAAGTTCGTCACCGACCGATCGGTTTGAATGCCGCGTTGGCCGTCTGCAACGAAGTGGGTGCCTTCGAGACGCCCACCAAACGTGCGGTGCATCAGCGGATCGAACGTTCCGGGCAAGCCGGTGAGCGATTGGTTGGCTAAGACTTGCGGGACGACAGACGTTTCGTTTCGGTGGTACCAGGTGACCGACTGCTTTTCTTGGGAAAAGAACACGTCTGCCGACTCGACCAGTTTGAAGGGCGCGTCGTGGACCGACCATGCCGACGCGTTTTCGTCCTTAGGAAGTTCTCTGGCTTCGTTCCTCCAGCACTCGACAGTTGCTCGGACACCCACTGGAACAGATGTTTGTCCATTGACGTGAACAGTGTTACTCTTTGCATCGACGTAGAGCCGTAGGTCGGCGCCGTTGCCAGAAACCTCGATCGCTCCATCGCGAAGATGGAGATGCTGCCTGAAGTCGCTTGCCGACTTGAACGGGCTCGGATCGAGATGGACGCGGATGCGTCCCAACTTGAGCACACGCGAAATCTCGGACAAGGCATCGGTCCGGGCGATGAGGAAGAGCAGGTCTCCGGTCTGGTACTCGACCCAAACGTTGAGAACCACTTCCCCGTTTCCGATCGGCATCGAGCCCGCCGCGTCTTTGGATGGCGTCGTCCACACCACATCGTAGTCGTCGATCCCTTTTGGAGCAGAGTCGATCATCGGTCCTCCCATCCCTAAAACCATTGGAGCCAAGAAAGCCAAGAACATGGTCACGTAACGACGTGCTTACCCTATTTGGCGGGAGTTGCTGGTCATCCGGCAGGATGCCTCAGAGCCAAACCTTTGCTTCTCATTGCTGCGACTTCTGCGAGGCTCAAGGCGGGGACAAGGTGTAGCAATTCTGTCCGAAAGGAGAACAAGTTCGGGAGTGCAAGGAAGAGACCGGCGCCATAGGCAATTCCCATAACGCCCGTGTTGGTCCATCGCCTTCTCCGTGCCATGTGGGCGATTCCACCAAGCACTGCACGCGCGCCATATCCTGCCCAAGGATCGCCACGCTTGACTCCGTGGGCCCCGAACGCTTTTCGCAGGGCCTACGCGTAAATGACCCTCACGACAATGTACGCCGCCAACGTAATTGGTCGCCCCCAAATGCTCACCTAGATCCCGTTGCCACCGCACCATACGCTCTGCGTCAAGCTCCACTCGAAGTGGGCCCCAGGATCGGGCAACCTCCGCCCTGGAAACTGGAGCAGCGTGCACCACAACGGCATGGCACAGAACTGGACTCTCTCAGTGTCGAAGCTGTCCGCTTTGCTCCCCAAGGCTGGTCCATGCTGCTTTACACCCTATGCATTTTGATTGCCAAAATAACGGACTTGGAAGAACTCGTTCACGCGGAGCCAGCGATCCTAGAAGTTGTCCAAGGTCAGGAATCGGGCTTCTTGAAGCGAGAATAGCGAGATAATCCGGGAAAGCGGCCAGCGCGAGCTTAGGGGGCGCACCATGGCGCCGAGGTGGTCAATCTCGTCGACCGTCGCGAAAATCGTCTCAAGGGCTTGCCTTGCCTCGGCAAGAATAGGGGCGGAGACGACCATTCGCTGAATTCCCTGGTCGAATGTCCAACCTGCGACCGACTCGACCAAATGCTGGAACTTGATCACGGACGGATCGGGCATACCCCACTCCTCGATCGTCGCTTCGTCGTCCGAGCGGTGAACGATCGCGAACGAGTCCTCCCCCACAAAGACTGTCTTCCCCAATATCCGGGGCGGAATCTTGTATTTCCAATCTAAGTCCCCTCGGATCTGCGAGAGAGGAGCGACGAAACTGCCCTCATCAAGCATCCTAAGGCGCTCGAGATCCGGCGTCTCGTCAATGACGACGTCGGTAAAGGCATCTGCCTCCGGTTTCGACCGAACAGAAACGGCCAACGATGTCCGGTGAATCGGACGCCAGCCAAGCCGCTCATAGAACGGCATTATCCCCGTGAATAAGTACGACCATCCGCAACCGGCCGCCTTCATATCGGATATGGAGGCATGAAGCAGCTTCGTCGAATAGCCTCGGCCTCGATACTCAGGCAAGGTCGAGACGTTTGCGATCGCCCCGATCGGAACCGCTTTGCACAGTTCGTCGCGAACTGGAAGGATGAACTGCTGGACGGACGAAACAATCTTGCCGTGGTCCTCCATCACGAATGTGCGCCGCTTGACAGCAGGGCACGAATAGTACATCGAGGTAAAAACCGACACGTCGGGATTGAGAACAGCCGTCCACAATTCCAGCAGAGCAGGCAGCTCGCTCTCGTCGGCCGTTCGCAATTTGGCGTCGGTTTCCAATTCAAAACGATTTTCCCACAAAATCGATCGTTACGCTAGCAGTGTTTCATACAAGGGACCTACATGGCTCCCCCCAACAAGGGTCCTGCGCCCTCATCGACAGCGTCAATCATCTCCAAACTGGGCCATCTGGATTCGACAGGAACATCTCCCGAGTGGTACCGACGGTATAAAACGAGTTCGTCAGCTACCCATGGGGCAGGCCACCCTCTATTTGTCTCGGTTGAGATACAGAATGCAATGCTGGATGCCGAACGTCTTCATGTAACCGAGGTCGTCAAAATCCCCCATGGGCGTATTCTCGATCCCGGTGCCTCGATAGCCGACGTGCAGATGATTGTCGGAATCGCCTTGGCCACCGTCAACCCACCGATAGGCGTAGAGGATATCGCCGCCGAAGAAGGCAGCCGCGATCGCGGACCGGCTCTGAGTCCATTCGTCGTAGAACCGCTTGACGATCCATCCTCCCTGAACGTGACCACCGGTAGACTTTTTGTCTGCGATCGTCTCCGCGACATAGCCGCAAGCCCAGGGATTCTCCTTACCATGATCTCCGAGCGAATAGAAGTACACCTTCCCTTCCGGACCGAATCGGCGATCGCTGTCGAAAAGCACCACTGGCCGGGATCGTCCTCGAGCGTCTCCATCCACACCCTGAATCCAATCCACGCTAACACCTACAAACGTTCCGCCCTTCAGGCTAAAGCGGCGGATCTGCCAGTGAGTTGTGCGTTTGCCTGGCTGATCTTGCGCCATGCCAAGGATCAATTGGTGGTGAATCGTGTCCTCACACGGTCCAACCGGAATCGTGCTCCTTTCTCCGAGAACCTGGGGCACGGTTTTTCCGCCCCGGATGGCTCGAACTTGAACTTTCTGAGTGGCCGGGTCCCATAGGAAGAGCCAGAGCCGGTGATCAAATTCACCGATCGTTGGAACGAGCGAATTATCAGGCTCAACGACATCTGGCTTCGATACGTCGAAACCGCCCGCCGAATCATCGACATCCCGTACGACGATGCCTTGCTTGCATTGGTAAGCTACGACGATTTTCCCGCCAAAGCTCGCGGCGACCGGGTCCCCAAAAGCGCCCCAGTAGTCTACGGTATGGGCAGGTTCCCACTTGAAAGGCTTGTCGAGGCGTCGCAGATAGAGGGCGCCCGTCTTGGTCGGCCCCAGTGTCGGATCCGCGCTTTTGTCAACCGGCGCAGTGTCTCTGCCAAAGAGGATGTAGGCCTTTCCCTTATGGGTAAAAAGCCAAGGCGCGGTTTGGGTTCTATCGATGTCATCGCGGCGACCGGCGGAGGTGGAATAGGCGTAGTTCACGTCTGCCTTCACGTGATGCTCGCCAAAAACGCCATTCCAGTTCCAGTCGATCAGGGTCGTTTCGCCATTCTTCTTGAGGTGGAACCGATAAGGCGCATTCTCTAGGAACTTCACCTTCTCGTACGGAAGAGGAATCACTTCGTCCAGGTCTGTTTCCTTTAGGACGAAGTTCGCCAATCTCCCATCGCTATAGTCGATATTCTTGATATCGCCGTTCAACGTGTAGCTGTACGGGTAGTTCATCAGGCTGGGATAGGACGGGCAGCCGTCTGCGTTGTAGAAACCGTTGTGGCTCAGTCCCAGTTGGTGCCCGAACTCGTGGATGAAAGTCGCGTAGAGCGCCATCCCACCCCCGCCGCAACCTCCGCCGTCCCCTAGTTCGTCGGCCTGTCCCCCGCCGCCGCGACCGATCTGCATCCAATGCACCACGCCCTTCCACTTGGCAGGTAGAAACTTGTCCCGGTTGGCCCACCATGGATTCTTCATATCGTCGCCGGTCACCGGCGCGATGAAGATCGGATGCAGGTTCCATCCGGACGTTCCGTCCGGATTCTTGACGGGCAGCGATTTGTAGTACGCCTTCACCTTCTCGAACGTGTCCTTGGCGAATTTCTCGTCGACATCAGAGTAGCGTGAGATCAGGCAGATAAGGTCCACCTGCCTCGGATTGCACCCGAGTGCTTTCATGTCCAGACCTCGAAACCCGTTGACCTTCCACCCGTCGAGCAGACCGTCTCCCGCCGTCTGCGGGTTGTACGGGTCGCTACCGATCTTGTCCTCTTCTGCATTTGAAAGACCGTCATGATCGGAGTCGGACTCGCCTGGCGAGATCGTGCGGTACATCAGAACGTCGTTTGCGGTGTGCTCTTCTTTACCGAAGCGGAACTGGAACAAGTCTGCGTCGCCGTCTCGATCGACATCCCCCGAAGCCCAGATCGATGTCGCTGGAGGAAGTTTCGATTCGGGTCGTCGCTTAACTTCGGAATCGGATGCATCGGCAGGAGTATCCAGATAGGTCTTGCTGCCCGCAACGAGGGCATTCTGACCTTTGGCAACCTTGCCGAGAAGCCGGAATTTGCCGCTGCCGCCAAGAGGTCCGCGCTTGACTGTGCCATCTCGAAACTCGAAGATGCAATCCATCGATGGCTTGCCCTCGGCTGTTTCAAGGCTCTGGATTGAGACTACGTTGCCAGGCACCGAAAGAGGTAGAGGGTTCTTGCCAAAGGAGTCCAGCCCATATCCTCGGCCAGAAACCTCGTCCCAAACCAGGACACGGTGTCCGAGGATGGACGCGTGGGGCCGCTTAACCTTTATCGGAAGCTTGGACCAATCGGGAACATCGGTGAACTTGTCGTTTCGGTCGCATCGAGCCATGCGTAGCGTATCTCCGGCAAAGACACCAACTACGGTGGCGCATCCAGATTCATCCAATAGACCGACGGCAGCCGCTTGGCAGTCCTTTCCCCAATTCGAAAGTGCTCGATCGGGATGACCCGCCTTCATGCCGTCGACGTTGAACGATATGTCGATAAACGCGTCGCCGTTTGGCTGAATGCGGACTAGGTCGGCATAACCGTCGCCATCCATGTCCGCAACGTAAGCCCAGGACCCTTCGGGCGCAAACCCAGAAGCCCATGGTAAGGGTGGTGCAAGAAGTGGTGCGGAGAAGATGGCCAAGGCTGCGGCGCCGATCATTCCAATAATCTACTCCGTTCCTCAAACGGATGAGTGCAGTCCCCGTAACCAGAGCCTCCGATTCGAACCCCAGTGGTATCGTAGGGCATGGACGGCAGTACCCTGAAGATCGCAAGTGGCAGCAAGCTCCTTTTTATTGGAGATTCTATTACCGATGCGGGTCGGGCACAGCCGGTGGGCGAAGGGCTATTCGGGGCCCACGGAACCGGCTACGTAAATATCGTCGCCGGATTGCTTTCTGCGATCTATGGCGACCACCAAATTCGGGTCGTCAATCAGGGCTCAAGCGGCAACACCGTCCTGGACCTCAAGGCGCGTTGGCAGCGGGACGTACTAGATCAAGCACCAGACTGGCTTTCGGTCATGATTGGAATTAACGACGTTTGGCGGCAATTCGATTTGCCGCTGCAAACCGAACAGCATGTCGGCATTGAACTCTACGAGCGAACGTTGGACGAATTGATCTCCCGGACGAAGCCAAGCCTCAAGGGGCTTGTGATGATGACTCCGTTTTATATCGAGCCACTTCAAGCTGATGCTATGCGGAGCCGAATGGACCGGTATGGCGAGGCCGTCCAGCGCCTATCCACGAAACACGGCGCGATTTTTGTGGATACCCAGGCCGCTTTCGATCGAGTTATGAAGGATTGGTACCCGGCAGCTATGGCGTGGGACCGCGTTCACCCGAATCAGACGGGAACGACGGTAATCGCCAAAGCTTTTTTGGATGCCGTTGGCTTCGATTGGCGTCGAAACTGATTCCAGTCGAATTATCGGGTTCCAACCTGGTTGTATGTAGAGCACAATATGGGTGTCTGTGCACGCTTCCGTGCACGCCTAAGACCCCCGCCAAGAAGGATCGATCTTGACGCCCGAGAGACCGATGGATGCCGTCAAGCCACTCACCATAAGACTTTTCGGCCATTTCGAGGCTCTGGTCGAGGGAGAGCCGCTTCGCAAGCTGCGTACTCACCGGGGAAACGCGGTGTTGGCCATGCTTGCTCTCCGACGCGGCAGATCGGTGGACCGATCATATCTTGCCTCGGCGATCTGGCCGGACAGCGAAACCTCAGACGCTCTCTACAGCCTTCGTCGTACGTTGACCGATTTGCGCCATGCATTGGGAATCGCAAGCACCGCAATAAAATCTCCCTCGTCATCCAGCCTCCAACTGGATCTGGAGGTCGCCTGGGTCGATCTCGTAGAATTCGAGGCTTCGCTCAAACTTGGAACCGATGCCTCTATCGAGCGGGCAGCCGAGGTCTACCGAGGTCCGCTACTTTCCGACTGGGGATACGAGTGGATCAATCCTGACAGATCGATCTTCGACCGGATGTTGCTGGAGAGCCTTCATGCGCGAGTGAGTCTTGCGGAGATTGCAGGCGAAACCGGGCGCGCGGTGGAACTGTTACGCGCACTCTCGCGAATTGATCCTCACGACGAAACCGTATTTCTCCGACTGGCCAAGGCACATGTGAGGATGGGGAATGTGTCCGGCGCCCAGAAGGCGTACGAGGAATTCAAGCGTCGCCTTCGACACGATCTTGAAACCGCCCCCAGCGACACGACTCAAGATGCGATTCGTGAGCTCTTTGCATCTACGGCCATTCAGTCCGACCCGTCCCGCTTCGTCGGTGGAAACCTACCGCTACCGACGAACCGCCTGATCGGCAGGAGAAAGGAGTTTTGCGAGATTGTTGAATCGCTAGGTCAGCATCGACCAGTGACACTCGTAGGATCGGGCGGGGTCGGCAAGACGCGCCTTGCATTGGAGGTGCTGCGCGATTTGGCCACGGGACAGTCAATGCAGGCGATCGCGGTCGACCTTTTGGCAGTGAGAGACCCGGACCAGGTCTATGAGGCATTTGCGGCTGCAACGAAAGCCATTGACCCTGATCCCAACGCCAGTCCCCGAACCGTTGCCTTACGCCTAGCCGATTCCGAAGCCACGATACTCCTCGACAACTGCGAGCACCTGATCGAGCCTATACGCCGCTTGGTGCAAGAACTCGCCGATCATTGTCCCAAACTTCGAATCTTGTCAACGAGCCAAGCTCCGATAGGAGTGGCGGGCGAACACGTCGTACGAATAGTCCCGATGCCAGTTCCAGATGTTGACGAGATCTCGTTCGAGCAAGCGGTGGAGTGTGATGCGATCGCTCTGATGGCTCAGTGCATCACCAAGGCAAAAGGTACGTTTCAGCTCAACGACCGGAACTTCAGGTCGGTTTGCCGTATCTGCCGAACCCTTGACGGAGTACCGCTGGCAATCGAACTGGCAGCGACCCGAGCCAGACTCCTATCTCTCGACCAGATCGCCGGACTACTTGAAGACCGATTCAGGTTGCTGAGGACAAACGAGCGCGGCCTAGATGCGCGCCACCAGACGCTCGAAGCGACGATGGAGTGGAGCTACAGTCTGCTTTCCGACGACGAGAAGGCGCTTCTACAGACGGCCTCCGCATTTGTCGGCCACTGGACGTCGGAATCGGCCGCCAAGGTGCACGTCGACCTCGACTCGTACCAGGTGCTCGATGTTCTCGAGAGGTTGGTGGATCGCTCTCTAGTAATCGCCGATCCAGTCGGAGAACTTCCCCGCTTCCGTCTTCTCGATTCGGTGCGCCAATACGCCGCCCAGCGACTTGCTGACCGAGACGAGTTGGTCACTACTCGGACAAAGCACCTGAAGTGGTTCACCGAATTGGCGGAAACCGCAGCGCAGGGGTTCATGGGCCGTGACCAGCGATTTTGGGTGGAACGAGTCGAGGCCGAGTACGAGAACTTCCTGGGGGCGATCGCTTGGGCGAAGCGCTCAAGAGATCGCACTGGACTCGCTCTTCGGCTTGCATCTTCGCTCATGCGCTTTTGGTGGATCCAGGGCAAGCTGACGGCGGGTCGCGAGACGTTGGCTCGAGTGTTGGAGTTTGACGGGGCCGAGGAATGTCGAATTCCCTATGCAAGAGCGCTGTACGCTCACGGCGCCCTTTGCTGGAGCCAAGGAGACAACAAGGACGCCGACCAGGACCAGACCAGGGCACTGGAGATATTCAGGCAGGAAGGGGACATGGAAGGGGCAGCTGGGAGTCTGCGTAACCTCTCCCAAGTCGTGCGCAACCTTGGTAGGCCCGAGCAAGCGATCGAGTATGGCCGAGAGGCAATTGCCGCGTACCGCCAAGTTGGAAACGGCGTGTTCGCGGCCAACACTCTCGTCGATCTAGGAGTCGCGATGTACGACCAGCTAAAGTTCGAAGAGGCACGAGCCTATCTCGAAGAGGCGATCGAATACGGTCACACTAACGGGTTGACCCCACTCGAGGCCGTGGCGCTGATCAACCTCGGAGGTGTTTTCCATTCCTGCCGACTATTTCTCGAGGCGAAGGACGCATACGAGCGGGCTCAGAGACTCTACGAAACCATAGGCGGGAGGATCCTGTCCACGATGGCCACCATCAGTCTTGGCAGTATCCATGCTGAACTTGGACAAGTGGATTTGGCGCGTTCCCTGGTCCGAACGGGTTTGGACACCTTTTTGGAGTTGGGAGAGAAGCGAGGCGTTTGCGTCACGATCGACTACACTGCATTGATTGCGGTGAAAGCCGGAGAATTCGAACTGGCAGCCGCCCTCTTTGGCGCCGTCGACCGCAGATATGTGGATATCGACGCCCCGCGCTCCCCTGCGGAACGACCAACCTACGAAGCAGCGTTGGTTTCATGCAAAGATGCATTAGGCAACGAGCGGTTTGATGATGTTTACCGAGCGGGCGCCGAAGCGCCTTTGACCGAGATGGTGCAGAAGGCGAATGCATGGCTGAACGAAACCTAGACATGTTCACCCGTCCGTCCTGTTTTCCACCCTCTGCCGGAGACTGAACCGATTAAGTGCCGCGATGAACTCGATCGGCCAAGCGAGAATCGTACCGGGTAGCACAGAATAGGGGACATGCGCTTCCGTAGATCGCTGGCGAGCCTCAGCCTCGCCGTGATGTTCCCTTGGCTCCTCGCCTCGCCTGGAACTCAGCAGACGTTTACGACCAAAAGCACTTGTCTCGCTTTCGTGGCGACCAACCTTGCGAAGGGAAACGGCAACTTCTACGAGTACTTGCGCTTCAGCAATCTGCAAACAACGATCCGGGATGGCGATGTGTTCGTTTACTCGGTGTTTCTCGACCCGAGCAACCCGGTCGCGAAGGGCGGGATCGATATCAACTTCCAAGATGATGGCGGGGCACTTCGTGACTTGGGCCTCACCGACCAGAACGGTATCCTCGCCCACGGAGACGGCGTACTGACCCCGGCGATCGGCCATTGGTACACGCGCCGAATTGCATTGAGCGATGCCAAAGGCCGAAAGACGGCAGACTTCGAATTGGCGGACGAAGGCGACATCGACGGACGCTACGCTCAGTTCGTCGCCGACGTCTACATCGAGCATGCCGACGGGACAAAGACATGGGTCTATGAGTCCGGAAGTCCGCAGGTATTGGAGACAGATAACGTGAACGGCTACAGCCGATCGCCGGCTTGCATCGCCATCGACCGCTCGTCAGTCGATTCGGCCAAGGACCTTGGCAAACTCATAGAAAACGTGCTCGGCACCGCTCAAGAGCTGGCCAAGCTCGACGAAATCCGCAAGGACATCGATCTGGCCCGGAAATACGTTGCCCGAAATCCAGACCCTGGGTTGGAGGGCCACATTCGCGAAGCGGAGGGGATGCTCGCTCAGATACGATCGCGAAACGCCACAACCGACGAAATCGAAGCAGTCCTCCACACGGCGAGGCACGCGCTTTCCCACACCCATCCGGTGATGCAAAAGTACACTGGCCATCTGGTCGGCCACGCTCATATCGACCTTCAATGGCTATGGGAGTGGCAGGAAGGGATCGTATTCAGTCACGACACGTTCAACCAGGCGGTCAAGTTCATGGACGAGTTCCCTGGGTTCTCGTTCAGCCAAAGCAGTTCTTGCCTGTACCAGACGACCGAAGAACACTATCCCGAACTATTCAAGAAGATTCAGGAGAAGGTCAAGAAGGGGCAGTGGGAAATCGTCGGCGGCCGCGTTTGCGAGGGCGACACCAACATGATCTCGCCCGAATCCCACGCCCGTCACTTCCTTTATGGGCAGCGCTACTTCCGCGAGAAGTTCGGCAAGACGGCCATCGTGGGATGGGAGCCGGACACCTTCGGCCACACTGCCCAAATGCCGCAGATCCTTAAGCTGGGCGGATGCAAGTACTACTATTTCTGCCGAGGCGGCAAGGGCAAGCCGCTGTTTTGGTGGACAGCTCTCGACGGAACGCGAGTTCTCGCTTTCGACGAACCGGCTAACGGGTCGTGGTACAACAGCGATCTCTCGTACCGTCAGTTCCAGGAGATGCTCAATTTCGAGGAAAGCACCGGAAGCAAGAATGATCTGTGGGTATACGGGGTTGGCAATCATGGCGGCGGGCCCACCCGAGAGCAGATTCAGACTGCCCTTGAGTGGATGAAAGATCCATCGAAGCCGACCGTCCGATTCTCGACCGCGACCCAGTTCTTCAAGAAACTGGAGTCGTACGATTTGTCGAAGATTCCTGTCTTGAATACCGACCTCAACCCGGTGTTCGACGGGTGCTACACGTCGCATTCCGAGATCAAACAACTCAACCGGAATGCCGAAGCTCTGACCACTTCGGCCGAAGCAGTCGCGACGGTCGCCTCGCTGCAAGGATTCCAGTATCCGAAGGAGAGCTTCCGCCGAAATTGGGAAGACATCTGTTTCAATCACCATCACGACACCCTTCCGGGTAGCGGCATTCATGCGCCGTACGATCGAACAAAGGTCGAGTTGGGGCGTGTTATCGCTGACGACCAAGACATCATCATTCGTGCGATGGAGATGCTGACGGTTCGAGTGACGCCCGTGCCGGGTGGACTTAGCACCATGGTGTTCAACCCAACTGGTTGGTCACGCGGCGGTTGGGTGGAAACGTACCTTGTCAAAAGCGGTTGGGATCAGGGAGACGACCTGGACCTCAATGGATGCGTGGCAATCGGACCGGACGGCAAGCAGTACCCGATCGAGGTCCTCGACGTTCCGAGCCGACGCGTGCGATTCTGGGCGGGAGACGTGCCCTCGTTCGGGTACAAGGTGTTCCACCTAACCAGCGGCGCCTCGCCTAAGCCAGCGATTCAGGTCCGCGACGATGGCTATACCGTCGATACAGATCGGTTTACCGTGGAGTTCGATCGGGAGCACGGGGGCATCAAACGTCTAACGGACAAGCGCAGCCACCACGAGTTTGCCGGCGCCGGCGGGCTGGGCATGCTTGAAGCGCACTATGAAAGGGCAGGCGGCATGAGTGCATGGGTGTTGGGCCACATCGACAAGGTCGAACGCGTTCATCTCGTTTCATCCGATGTTAAACGGGGTTCGCAAGGCGTCAACTTGGCTTTCCACTATCAACTGGATCCGAACAACGAGATCTCTAAGCCGACGACGGTCACCCAGACATTCCACATTGATAGTCAGAGCGACCAAATCCCGGTAGACGTAGACTGCAACTGGCGAGCGATTGGCAAGGACGGCAGCGAAAACCCGTTGCTCAGAGTTGTTTTCGATACAGCGATCGACAAGCCGACGGCAACGTATGAAGTCCCGTTCGGTTCGATTGAGCGCCCGACCGACGGAATTGAGTACCCGGCGTTGGAGTGGGCTGACATGGGAGGCAATGGCTTCGGTTTATCCATCTTCAATGACAGCAAGCACGGCCATTCCGCTAGCGGTTCGACCCTGCGGCTGAGTTTGATCCGGTCGAGTTTCAGCCCCGATCCGGTTCCAAACCCGGGCCGACATCATTGGCGCTATGCGATCGTTCCACACTCAGGGGATTGGAAACAGGCCAATATCGTCGAAAAGGCGGCCGATTTCAACCAGCCGCTCATCGAGGCAACCGTTCCGTTCGACGCCAAGGGCGCAGCGCCTCTTCAGTACAGCCCCGTTTCGGTGACCGACCCGAACCTGGTGCCAACCTGCCTCAAGAAGAGCGAAGATGGGGGAGATTTGGTGGTTCGGATGTATGAATCGACTGGAAAACCGTCAAACTCTGGACTGAAACTCAATGTTCCGTTCACCAAAGCGACTTGGGTCAATTTTCTGGAAGACGATCTCGCAAACGCGAAGACTGCAAACGGCGTCGTTTCGGCGCCGGCACGCGGATTCGAGATCAAAACCGTTAAGATTAAGCTAACGAAGTAGGACACAGGAGGTATCGATGAAGCATTGTTATGGAGCAGCTTTAGCGGCAGGAATGGCCCTGCTCATGGCCGTGGGGTGCGGCTCGGGAGACAGCAGTAGTTCGTCTACCGGAGACACCGGCAAGACGGCCACCTCGACCGATAACGGCGGAGCCAAGAAACTGAAGATCGCGGTCATCCCCAAGGGGTCGACGCACGACTATTGGAAGGCTCTGCATGCAGGCGCCAACGCCGCAGCAGACGAACTGAAGGTAGAAATCGTCTTTAAGGGCCCACTCAAGGAAGACGATCGCGAAGACCAGATCAAAACTGTCGAAGACTTCGTGAACGACAAGGTGGACGGAATCGTCCTCGCCCCGCTTGACAATCAGGCGCTTGCAAAACCGGTCGAAGCGGCAGTCGCGGCGGGAATTCCGGTCGTCATCATCGACTCATCACTCAAGAGCGACAAGTTCTCAAGCTACGTCGCGACCAACAATTACAAGGGCGGTCAGATGGCGGGCGAAGAGATGGTCAAGCTCCTCGGGCCCAAGGGCGGCGGCGTGATCATGCTCCGTTACGAGACTGGGTCGGCCAGCACCATGGACCGCGAGCAGGGCTTCATGGACGTCGTATCCAAGGCCAAGAACATCAAGGTTCTCAGCGCAAACGAAGAGGGCGGCGCGACGGCCGACTCGGCTCAGCAGAAGGCGGAGGGCCTCCTCGGCGGGTTCAAGAACTCCGACGGCTCGCTGCAAGCTCAAGGCATATACTGCCCCAACGAGTCCACCACGTTCGGCATGCTCCGTGTACTTGAAGAGAACAAGTGGGCAGGCAAGGTCAAGTTCGTTGGCTTCGATTCTTCGCCAAAGCTCATTGACGGTATGAAGGCGGGAGAGATCGACGGTCTAATCGTCCAGAACCCATTCAAGATGGGACATGACAGCGTAACGACGATGGTGAACGTCATCAACAAGAAGCCGTTCGATAAGAACGAGGATACCGGCGCAACTCTCGTCACCAAAGACAACTTGAGCCAACCCGACATCGCCAAGCTGGTCGCTCCTCCTCAGGACTAAACCGGCAAGGTATCGACATTGGCCGCCCAACCCGACTTGGAGTGGGCGGCCCTTACCGTGTAAACACTCGCGTTCTCGTTCACCAAAGATGCCATTCCTCTCTATGCAGAACATTTCCAAGCGGTTCGGCGCGACCGTCGCTTTGGATAATGTCAATCTCCAGGTCGAGCGCGGCGAAGTTCATGCCCTGGTCGGCGAGAACGGATCGGGCAAGAGCACCCTGATGCGCGTTCTCTCGGGGGCCATTCACCCCGACTCTGGTTCGATCACATTCGACGGCAAGCCGTATGCTCCGCACAATCCGATGGAAGCACGGCGGCTTGGCATCGCGATGATCTATCAGGAACTCGCCCTATGTCCACATCTGTCGACGGCAGAAAACGTGCTGCTCGGGATGGAGATGCAACAGTTCGGAGTTATCGATCGCAAGGCCAGCCGACGCACGACTGAGGACGCGTTACGAATGCTCGGAATCGTGGGGCTAAACGTAGATGCGCCAATCAGCTCCCTTCCAATTGCAACACGGCAACTTGTCGAAATCGCACGGGCGGTCGCCCTAGATTCGAAAATCGTTGTTCTGGACGAGCCGACGAGCAGCCTGACTCAGGCGGATGTAGAGAAGCTCTTCGAAGTGGTGAACATCCTCAAAGAAAAGGGCACCGCCATCATCTATATTTCCCACTTTCTTGATGAGATCAAGCGGATCTGCGACCAGATGACCGTCCTGCGAGACGGCGTGAACGTCGGCGAATCAAAGGTCGGAGCGGTCGACACCGACATGATCGTTTCGATGATGGTTGGACGCAAGATCGACACGATCTATCCTCGATCAGAGCGGCATCCGGGTGAAGTCGTGCTCAAAGTCGAAGGGCTTCATGGGGCCAGGAAACCGGAAGACGCCAGTCTGGAACTGCGGAAAGGCGAGGTCGTAGGGATTGCCGGACTGAACGGGTCTGGACGGACCGAATTGGCTCGCTGCATTTTCGGACTTGACGTCGTAAAGTCGGGACGAATTCGAGTGGGCACGATCGAGGGCACGGCAAAGCCGGCAAAACGCTGGAGCGAGGGCGTGGGCATGCTCAGCGAAGATCGAAAGCTCGAAGGCTTGGCGATTTCGATGACGATCGCCGACAACATGACGATGACCAAGCTTCCGCCTATTGTGTCAAGCCAAAAGCAGTCTGAGGATTCCCACACATGGATCGCGAAAATGGGAGTGAAGTGTCGTGGCCCCCAACAGATAGTGGGCGAACTGTCAGGCGGCAACCAGCAGAAAGTCGCGATCGCTCGACTGCTCTATCACGATGTGGATGTAATGTTGCTAGACGAGCCGACCCGTGGAATCGACGTCGGCAGCAAGGAGACGATTTATCAGTTGATCGACCAATTGGCGCTACAGGGCAAGGCCGTCCTCATGATCAGCAGCTACCTTCCGGAGTTGCTCGGAGTTTGTGATCGCATCGCAGTGATGCACAAGGGTTTGCTTGGCGAGACCAAGGCCGTGCATGAGACCGGGGCAGAAGAGATTATCCGGGAGGCTGCCGGGGCATGAAGAGTTTCATCAAGAACAGCAGCGTGTTCAACCTTGCCGGCCTCGTCATCGCTTGGCTCGGGATCTTCGCGTTCTTCTGGTGGAAAGCGCCGCCCAATTTCCACTCTCTCGACAACTTCAAGACAATGGCCCGCCAGGACACGATCGTCGCCATCGCGACGCTCGGGATGACTTGCATCATCATCAGCGGAGGCATCGATCTTTCGGTCGGCTCGGTGGTCGCATTCGTAACCGTCGTAATCGGCCTCCTCCTCCAGGCTCATCAAAACCCATGGATCGCCCTTATCTGCGGCATCGGCGCCGGTGGGCTGTGGGGCTTTGCCAACGGCGTTCTGATCACGAGGCTGAAGGTCGTACCGTTCATCGTTACCTTGGGCACCTACTTACTCGTCAGAGGCGCAGCGAAAGGGCTCGCTCACAACCGAACGATCGACAGCCCCGTATCGTGGCTAAACGATTTAACGAGCCAGCCGACGGCGGAGAAGTTCAGCATCACGGCTCCCTGGAAATCGATATGGCAGCTACTCCCGGTTGGCGTCTGGCTAACGGTTATCTTTGCAGTTATCGTGGCCCTGATGCTGCGCCGCACCCGGTTCGGCCGACACATCGTCGCAGTTGGGTCGAACGAACAAGCGGCCCGACTTTGCGGCGTGCCGATCGAGCGAGTCAAGTTGGCCGTCTATGTTCTTGCCGGTCTTTTGGTAGGATTAGCTGGCCTGATGCAGTATTCACGGCTGACGCTCGGCGATCCAACCGCGGCAGATGGACTCGAACTTAAGGTCATTGCAGCCGTCGTCATTGGAGGCGCGAGCCTTAATGGCGGACAGGGCTCGATTCTTGGTTCCTTACTTGGCGCATGGATCATGACGACGATCAGTACTGGCTGTGCCCAGATGGGATTGGACAACTGGGTCGAACAGATGGTCACTGGCGGCATCATCGTGCTTTCCGTTGCGATCGACCGGCTACGTGTACGAAAGGATTAACGCATCTTGCAGTCGCTTCCATCCATCCCAATCGGGCGAAGCATCCCAAATCTCGATCGGGATGGGTGGGCGACGTCTTCCGCCAGAGTGAGCCTAAGGCCGATCCTACTTTCCTCGCTCGTGATGGTGGCGGCTTTAGCGAACGCCCATTCCGATGTTCGAAAGGAGATCCAGCGGCAGTATGACCGGTGGTCGGTTGCATACATGTCGAACGACCTAGATACTCTCCTGGACATCCTCTCGCCCGACTACACCCTGACTACCTACGATCGCGACACGATGAAGTACGGAGCCTATGTCTCCTACCTCAAGCTAAGAAAGTCGAACCCACGAGACCTCACCCAATATGGCACTCGGATCAAGAAGCTCGCGACAAAGGGGCCAATCGTGGAGGTGGATGCGATCGAGACGATGACGTCGACGCTGGCCGAGGGCAGAGGATTGTCGATCCATCGACACGAATATCTCGATCGGTGGAAGCACTCTGACAAGGGGTGGCGGCTTCAGAGCACGACAACAGTTTTGGAATCGACGACGACTCAGAAAAGGTAACTCTATGAAAGAGATTTCACGCAGAACAATACTCAAGATGGCCGGAGGGGCCACCCTCACCTTCGGATTTCCCGGCAAGATCCTTGCCGTCCTGCAAGATGGAACATTGGTCGTCCAAGAGCACAAGGTCCCTGCCGACAAGAACCTCACGGCAGAGTGGCGCGCCGCGCTATTCCAGAAGGGGGAAAAGGAGATCTGGACCGCAGAAGCGTTGGATGCGATTGGAATGCCGGTCGGCGGAATCGCAACGGGCCAGTTGTATTTGTGTGGAGACGGAACGCTTGGCTGCTGGGAGCTGTTCAATCATCACGAGTATCAGAACGAAGGACCCTACAGCTACGCGCTACGCCCGATCCCCAAGCTAGCGCAGTTCGGGTTCAAGGTGAATGCGGGCGGGAAGACGTGGCAGCTAGACAAGTCGAGCTTTCACCAGATCCAGTTCAACGGCACCTATCCGGTTGGAACAGTCGTTTATCAAGACCCCTCTTGTCCATTCGAAGCTAAGCTCATCGCGTATTCCCCTTTCATCCCCCTCAACGCGAAGGATTCGGCGCTGCCGGCGACGATCTTCGAAGTCTCGGTGCAAAACAAGTCGTCCGAGGCACTTGACGTGGATTTGGCAGCATTTCTCGAGAACGCCTGTTCCCGCTCCGGTGACGGTCACCTGGGCAACCGGAAGCGACATACACGGGCATCGTCAGCCGATGGCATTACCTGCATGCTCCACTCGGCAGACTCCTCGCTGCACGACATGATGGCGGAGCGCCCCAACCCTCGAAACCAGAAGCTTCTCGCCGATTTTGAAGGAGAAACGTACGGCGATTGGATTGTGGAAGGGGAAGCATTCGGTTCGGGTCCGGCAAAAGGCACGCTTGACAACCAGAATCCGGTTAGCGGATTCGTCGGGAAAGGGCTCGTCAACACTTACTACAAGGGTGACGGCACGACCGGCAAGCTAACTTCACCCGAGTTCACGATCGAACGTGACTTCATTAACTTCAAAATTGGCGGAGGAAACCAACCAGGCAAAGAATGCATCAACCTTGTCGTCGACGGCAAGGTCGTACGAACCTCTACCGGGCTCAACGACGAGAAACTCATGTGGGATACCTGGAGTGTCGGCGATCTGGCCGGACTCAAAGCCCGAATCGAGATCGTTGACAACGCCACGGGAGGATGGGGGCACATCAACATTGACCAGATCTCCCAGTCGGACCGCATCGAGTCGAAGGAGGATTTGAATGCCAGGCATGTGGACGCCAATCTCGACACAGGGACGCTGGCGCTCTCGTTGCTGGCCACCGGCCACGCCGACGACAATCCCGATTACGGATTCGACAAGCCTTATGTCGGCGAAGTGCGCGGGCTCACCGTCCGACTAGAACCTGGAAACAGCCACCAGGCTGTCTTCGTGTTGACCTGGAACTTCCCTCACCATCCCCAGGGCCACAACTACTGCAACCTGTTCGCCGACGCCGAAGCGGTCGCCCGCTACGTTAGCCGGAACTACCAGCGACTCAGCCGCGACACGAAGCTCTGGCGGGACACCTATTACGACTCGACGCTCCCCTACTGGCTACTCGATCGCCTCCACATGACAGCGGGAAATCTCGCGACGGGCGTCACGGAATGGCGGAAGAACGGCTTGTTCTGGTGCTGGGAGGGCGTAGTCTGCTGCGACGGGACCTGCACCCATGTTTGGAATTACGAACACACGCTCTCCCGGCTCTTCCCCGACTTGGAGCGAAACATCCGAACTGAAACGGACTTTGGCGTGGGATTCGACGAAACTTCGGGCCTCGTGGGAATGCGAAGCGATCGCGAATATGCGGCAGACGGACAATGTGGAACGATTCTCAAGGCCTACCGGGAGCACATGATGACGCCTGACGACCGTTACCTGAAGCAATACTGGCCGAGGATCAAGAAGGCGCTGGAGTTTCTGATCCACCACGACGGCAACGGCGATGGGATAATCGAGGACGCCCAACCGAACACCTACGATATCGAGTTTTTCGGGGCCAACACGTTTGTCGGATCTCTGTATCTGGGCGCCCTGAGAGCGGGCGAGGAAATGGCAACAGACGTCGGCGACCCCGCGTTTGCCGATCAGTGCCGAACGATCTTCCGTAAAGGAAGCGAAGCGACGATGAAGCGACTTTGGAACGGCGAATACTTCATCCAAGAGGTCGACGAGTCCAAATACAAGCAATTCCAGTATGGACCGGGATGCCTTTCGGATCAGCTGTTCGGCCAGGGCTGGGCTCATCAGGTGGGCCTCGGCTACATCTACCCCCGTGAGAGCGTCGTCAAAGGGCTTCAGTCGATCTGGAAATACAACTGGGCGCCGGACGTCGCCGGTCAGAACAAGCGCTGGCCACCGCAGCGCCCATTCGCTTTACCGGGCGAGGCGGGTCTTTTCACATGCACCTGGCCCATTGGCGGACGAGAGAATGAGCCCGTACTGTATCGCGACGAAGTGTGGACTGGTATCGAATATCAGGTGGCGGGCCACATGGTTTGGGAGGGCCTCGTCGAAGAGGGGCTCGCGATTTGTCGGGCGATACACGAGCGCTATCACCCGATGAAGCGAAACCCATACAACGAGGTCGAATGCAGCGACCATTATGCGCGAGCGATGGCCTCTTGGGGCGTATTCTTGGCCCTGGGAGGATTCTATTATCACGGACCCAAGCAAGCCCTTGGATTTGCGCCTCGGATCACTCCTGGCGACTTCCGGACCGCCTTCACAACCGCCGAGGGCTGGGGAAACTACTCGCAGCGGATCGATGCAGGAAAGCTAACCGCACGGATCGAAGTCGCCTGGGGCAAGGTTCCACTGAAGCAGGTCGCTCTCGAAACCGAATCGACGGGGTCGGTTACGGTTACAAGGAATGGACGGAAGGTCGACGCCAGCCTTACGAAGGATGGTCGATCCACAACCGTGTCTCTCGGGCGCGGCATCGTGCTGAAGCCGGGGCAATCGCTGGAGATCGCGTTCGCGTAGCTGTCATCGAGGCATTGGTGTCGCCGGACGGATCGTACAGACCTTTCGCCCGTAGCTGCCGCATTCCTGTGTCGGTCTCGCGAATGGCACAGCGCTGCAGGAACACTACCATTCTGAAAGGCTCGAAAGCCGCTACGAGCCCTTCAGAATGGCTGTTAGCCGATCCAGCCTGAAGTCGGTTCGTTCTACTGTCCGAATGATGCGGCCGTTGACCATGATCCCAATACGATCGCAGTAACGCATTAGTTCGTCGGCATTTGTCGAAGCCGCTATCATCGAATAGCCTTGGCTAGACAGGTCCATGATCGTTCGATAGACCTCGAATCGGCATGCAACGTTCAGGCCGCGCGTCGGACCATCCATCAAGAGAACGAAGCAGTTGGCTTGTAGGCAGTTCAGAATCGGGGCCTTTTGCGGATTCGATTCGTTCAGCCCCCTCACGTAACGGGCGATCAGCGACTGAGGGACCTGCGCCGTCGTACCTGGAGGATGACCGATCGGTTCGGCGATCAGCCCGATACCGTTCGCGAGCGCCTGCTCGCGGGTTTTGATACGAGCCGGTAGCGACGCTGCTCTGAGGTAGAACTCGCCGTCGTTGCGGGGCAAGGCGCAGCCGATGGCGTTCACGGTTTCGGATTGTCCCGCCCCGTATAGGCCGAGGAGGCCAAATACCTCGCCTCTTCGAAGCTTCAGGCTCAATCCAAATACGGCATGCTCCACGTTCAGCCCTTCCACACGCATAACTGTCTCGGGCCCGCAGGGGCGGCTCACATTCGTTGGTTCGGCCGATATGTCCCGGCCCAGCATTTCACCCACGATCTGGGCAGCAAAGACCTGCTCAGGATCGTGAGTCGCAATCTGCCTGCCATCGCGTAGCACCGTTACGGAATCCCCGACTTCGAGAGCCTCTTCGGGGTCCGATGTCAGGAAGAGGATCGCAACTCGGGCCGTCCGTTGCTGCCCTAATAGGGTGTAGAGGATGTGAGCCTCGGAATTCGTCAGGGCCGAGGTGGCGTCATCCAGGATGAGGAGCGCGTTGGGTTTGGACATCGCTGCTGCGGCGCTGACGAGCAGTTGCTTTCCAGCCGGCAAAGAGCAGATCAGGTCAGTCGGATCGATGTCGGCAAGCCCGAAGGCTCCCAAAGAGGCAGCGGCGCGGCGGTTACGTTCTTTTACGTCAGGCAGCCCAAAATGAGACGGAATGCCCTCCATGTGGAGCGCCTCCGCAACCGTCATCTTGCCGGACGAAACTCTGGCAGGGTGAATGACGCGGATTCCCTTCGCGGCAGCGTCCTTTAGCTCTTTTGGAGTAGTTAGTTGGCCGTTTACGTGAATAGTGCCCGAGGAATGCTCGACCACCCCGGTTAGCACGTTGGCAAGAGTCGTTTTGCCAGAACCGCTGAATCCAACGACTGCATGAATCGTTCCGGGCTCGATATTGAGTTCGATGCCCTGGATGCCGGAAGCGTCTCTGCCATACGAAGCTCCGAGGTCTTTGGTGATAAGGACAGGAAATAGATAGGGCATACTTCGGCGCTCGACCCAGCCCGATAATCGACTAGAGCCAGAACTATCGGAATTCTATCTAATCGCCCACAAACCTGCCCCGGCAAAGTAAAGCGTGCCGTCTCCACCGATGCAGAGTGAATTCCAAGTCGGTCGATGGATTTTGCTATGGAATGGCACGTTGAGCGACCATTTCTTACCCCCGCCGTCTCCAAGCGCGAACAGAACCCCAGCGTTCGAATAGACATAGACGACTCCATCCGCCCCCAGGGCAACCGACGAATCAATAGGACCGCCGGTTGCGAACGACCACTTCAACTGGCCGATGGCAGGATCCAGCGCATAGACGCTGCCATCCTCCGAGCAGGCATACACTGTGCCATCGGTTCCGATCGCAGGAGACCCCGCGACCGAGTTCCTCGTCTGAAACGACCAGTTCTCCGTTCCTCCCTGGTTGAAGGAGTAGAGGTTGCCGTCGTAAGACCCGAAATACACATTTTGAGCGGCATCGACAACGGGCGACGACTCCACGACGCTTCCCGTCTGATACGACCACAACTCATAGCCATCGGGCGTGATCGCGTAGAGAATGCAGTCGTCCGATCCGATATAGACAGTCCCCGCCGAATCGACGGCGGGAGATGAGAGGATCGGGCCGCCAGTCTCGAACGTCCACTTTACTGTACCATCCGGGTTTACGGCATAGAGCTTGTGGTCGAGCGAGCCAATGTAGATCGTCCCGTCCGGCACGATCGTCGGCGACGAGTTCTCTAGCATCCCTATTCGCGACTTCCACTTGACCCCGCCGTCCGGAGACACCGCATAGAGGACACCTTCGGCCGATCCAACGTAGATGGTGCCGTCATAGCCAATGGCGGGGGTTGTCGCTAGATTGCTGTCGGCGGCAAACCGCCATTTTTGCGTGCCGTCGGCGTTGATCGCGTAAAGGCACTGGTCGTCTGCAACCGCGTATACGGTTCCGTCTGCACCGAGTACCTGTGAATACTCAAAGTCTCCGCCAAGCAGCATGGCCCACTTCGGGGAACCGTCGGACCCAACTTCGTACAGGTTTCCATCGTTGGAGCCGAACGCGATGCTACCGTCAGGCGCTGGCGATGGCGATCCTCCAAATGGGCTCTTGAGAGGAATGGCCCAGGCGATCTCCCCGGTAGGAAGGAGTGAAGCCAAGCTGTTGTCCCCAAACTCAACGTAGACTTCCCCATCGAGTCCTATGGCGGGCGAGAACTGCACGGGGCTGGTACCGCCTTGGGCCCATTTCAAAGCGCCCGACGCCGAGATTGCTCGGAATGAACCGTCTTTGGAGCCGACATAGACGGTTCCGTCGGCGGCAATCGCGGGAGTTGAGTCGATGAACGATCCCGTATTGTAGGTCCATCCAGTCGTTCCGTTCGAGTTGACTCGGTAGAGCAGACCATCCTCGGAACCGACATAGATCACGCCACTTGCACCGATTCGAGGTGACGAGACCACCTTACCGCCGGTCACAAGTGTCCAATTCAGGTGCCCCGCAAAACTGACCGAATATAGATGCGAATCGTCTGAGCCGACGTAAATGTTTCCGGCACTATCGATGGAAGGGGACGATTCGATTGGGCCACCTGTCTTGAAGGTCCACAGAACATGTCCAGAGGGTGACACTGCATACAAATCGCCGTCCATCGAACCGATATAGATCGACCCGTCTGGGCCGAGACATGGCGATCCGACTATGGCGGCACCGGTAATGACCTTCCAAGCCAGCGAACCACCGATGTTCAAGGCGTAAAGTGAGCCGTCGCCCGAACCGGCATACACGTTGCCCCCATTGCTAATGGCGGGACATGACTGCACGGCGCCGCCGGATTGAAAACTCCACACCAGCCCGCCAAGGGCGGAGACGGCACAGATATAACCGTTCTCTGTCCCGAAGTAACCGATCCCGCTGGCGTCAAAGGAGATTGAAGAGGACACCGGTCCAATCGAGTGAAAGAGCCACTTGGGTATCCCGGCCGCTCCCGATCCTGTTCCGAGGCCGGCATTCGCCAAGCCTCCTTGGAATTTGGGCCAAGCCGAGGCGGAGAGACCATGAGGCGGAAGTATCGTCAGAGATGTGGTCAGAACCACGCCGTTTGGGTCGGTTGCCGCGATCGTAGCTACTACTTGGCGAGCGACCTGATTCGTGGTGATGCTAAAGTTCGCCATGCTCCACCCCGCCGGGACCGAAGCGCTCGAAGCTATGGGAGCGGCGGTCTGATCGCTGCTTAGCGCTATCGGGAATCCAGCAGATGGTGCGGGGCCGTTCAAATAGAGAGTGCCGGTCGTGTGTTCTCCGCACACCACCGTCGGCGAAGACAGATCAACCTTCACCAAGTAAGGCGGATCGACGCGCACGTTGGCGTCGATCGAGGCTTCTGCGTACGTCGCGGTCACTCGGCAGGAGGTCCTTGTCGCTACTGGTTGTGCCGTCAGATCAAACCGAATTGAGCTTTGTCCGGATGGAACAGTAACGTAACTCGGGGCAGTCACGATCGATGCCGACGTGGACACTGCAATCACAAGCCCACCGGGCGGAGCCGTTCCATCGATTCGTGCAAATCCAGTGAACTTCTCACCGCCGACCACGCTCGATACAGACAGATTGAACGCGGACAGAGCAATTGGTTTCACGGCCAGGGTCTTGATCACCGATTTGGACTGAAGGCTGGCTTTGATCGTCGCAACGACCGCCTTTGATACGTATCCCGTCGAGATCCAGAAAGATGCCGATGTGGTCAAGTAGGGGATCGTCACCGAAGATGGTACGGTAACCGATTTCTGGTTACTTGTTAGCAGTATCCTCATTCCGTTTTTGGGAGCCGGCCCGGTCAGGTTGACGGTCGCGGTCGAAACATCGCCTTCCACATCGACTGCAGGATTGAGAATCAGGCTGGCAAGTGCCGGAGGGTTGACTGTCACACGTGAATATGCCGACGATCCCGGGATCTTTGCCTTAAGCGTGGTCACCGTACGCACAGAGACCACGTTCCAAGGGCAGATGAACACTTTTGACTTCGTGCCGGCGGGTATCGCAATGGCAGACGGTCCGGCCCAAACCGAGACTGGACACGTGAGGTAGGCCACGATTCCGCCCGTCGGAGCGTTTCCGTCCAACAAAACGGTTCCACCAGTTGTCGTCCCGCCAACAGTTGCGGCAGGAATTATCTGAAGAGAGACCAGCTTCGGCTGCTTGATCGTCAAAACGGCGGTTGACGAAGATGCTCCAGCGCTTGCTTTGATCTTCGTCGTGAGGGTTTTGCCGACTGGCGCGGTGCTTACGACGAACGTTGCAGAGCGCGATTTAGCATGAACGACCACCGAGCCAGGCGTCGATGCGGACGGATCGGAAGACAAGAGCGTGACAACGACGCCTCCTACTCCAGCCGGTTTCGAAAGGGTGACGGATCCTTTCGAGCTATCGCCTCCCACAAGACTCGTAGGCGACAACGTCATTCCACTGATGGTCTGGGCGGTACAAACCGCGTGAAGACCAAACGTGATCCAAGCGGCGATCACGGAGAAACGGATCACCTTTGCCGCCCAAGGGCAGCAGCTCCGAAGCACACTGATCGGCATTATCTGGCTCACCTCGACGGGAGCTTCTCAAGCAGTGCAGAGTCCATTGCTACCCGCTGCAGCACGGCGCAGACTGCCTTCACCCGTATGATAGCACTGCAAAATTCGAGAACGGTGGCCCGATCAGATTACCAATCGAACGCGGTCATTCGAAACGCACATATAATGAAGGGGTGAAATTGAGATCGCCGCTTGAATGGGTCTTGCCTTCCGTGTTGGTTGTTGCGGGAATCCTTGTATTTGCAGCGATCCGCGATAGCCTCTCCAGGACCGTTGGTTCCTCGTTGGCGTTCGTCGTTGCGCTCGTGCTGATCGCACTCGTACTAGGCAAGCGCCGACGGCTTGGGTCCTAGCCGACACCTCGCACCACTTTTGGATGTCTTCACACTCGCCCTCACTTCCGAGCTTAGTTCCTTTTTGCCACCAAACCGGGAGAGCTATGCCTGAAACTCCGTCATTTTTGCTGGGGCACGGTTAGGCCAAACAAATCCCAGGTATATACCTGGCGTGAATATCGACCTTTTGAAAGAGCTCACAGAAGCTCACGGAACATCGGGTTACGAGGATGCCCTCCGAGTGATCGTGCGTCGCGAACTAGAGGGGATTTGCGACGTGTCGACGGACCTGATGGGAAATCTGTTCTGCGTCAAGAAGGGGAACGGCTGCAAGAAGGTGATGCTCGCTGCCCACATGGACGAGATCGGCTTCGTCGTCAAGTACATCGACTCGGACGGATTCATCCGGCTGAACCCTCTCGGGGGTTGGGACCCGCGCCAGATGAACAGTCAACGCGTTCGCGTGCAAACGAAGGACGGCAGCCTGCCGGGCGTTTTGATGTACGGAACCAAACCGGCGCATCTGCTCAGCGATGCGGAGAAGGCCCAAGGGCAGAAACTGGACGACTTCTTCGTCGACCTTGGACTCAGCGCGGAGGACGTCAAGAAGCAGGTGCGACTGGGAGACCAGGTCACGATGGAGGGCCGCTTTATGCAGATGGGCAACCACCTAAGCTGCAAAGCGATGGATGACCGCGTTGCCGTGTTTGTTATGATCGAAGCACTCAAGCAGGTTGGCAAGCACCAGGTCGATATCTACGCGGTCGCAACCGTGCAAGAAGAAATCGGCCTTCGCGGCGCAACGGCGGCCGGTTCGGCAATCGCCCCGGATGTCGTTGTGGCACTCGACATCACTTTGGCCAATGACATTCCTGGCGTGCCTCCAGCCGACCAGATCACCCAGCTCGGCAAGGGGACGGCGATCAAGATCATGGACAGCTCGCTCATCTGCCATCCGAAACTCGTCGAGCACTTCCGCTCAATCGCGGAGGCAAAGGAGATTCCCCACCAGATGGAAATTCTCTCGCGCGGCGGAACCGACGCAGGGGGCATCCAACGGCTTCACGGCGGCATTCCGTCGTTCACGCTATCCATCCCAGCCCGATACGTGCATACGGTCAACGAGACGGTGGATGCCGGCGACGTCCAAGCTTCGATCGACTTGCTCGCTCGTTACTTGGAAGACGCCCACAACGGCGACTACAGCTACTAGGAAGCTGCTTGTCCTATCAATGGCGGTCGCGGAGGGGACTCTGCGACTGCCACTTTGTTCATGGCACGCCCCCCAAGTCAGTGCGCCCTGACGGGCGCACAAACAAGAATGGCGGAGGCTATTCGCCTCCGCCATTATCGCAAAACCTCTCCAATTCGCGAGTTGGTTTAGTTGACGCCGACGGCGATGAAGCCGGCGACAGTGTAGGTCTGTCCGCCCACTGCAGCCTGGGACAGGTTGAGTGTTCGAGTGAGTCGAAGGGTTGCTCGTCCGTCAGCCGGAAGATTCGCGCCCGGGTTGACGTAGACAGTGCTTCCATTGAAGCCGGCATCGGTACCCGTAATCGTCGGTCCGATCTGAACGCCGTTTGAAGGATAGTCCTGGAAGAGCGAAATTGCGTAGTCGACGTGGCCGAGGTTCACGCCGATTCCGTAGAAACCGGATGCCGTGAACGAGAGAGTCCGGTTGGTCCGAACTTCGACATCATTCGTTTGAGTAATGTCCGAAGCGGTGCCGATACCCTGGACGTTGTAGACGCCACCGAAGTTGCCGCTGATATAGACGTAGGTGCTGACGTTGATCAGCGTCTGCTCAAGGAATTGAGCATTCGTGTAACTCGAGCCGGAGACGCCGTTTTGGCCGTAGGTGCTTCCGGCAACATAGCCGCTAAATACCGCTGCGTTCACGCCGTCGCCGTTTACCTGCCATGTGGCAAGACCGTTAGTGCCTTGCGTCCCATCGTATGTAAAGATTCGTGTTGTGAGGCCCTGACCCATTGCAGCCACCGTAGCGGTAGCTAGCGCAGAGATACATGCAAGCTTAATCAAGTTCATTAATATATGAACCCTCCATTCGTTTACTCGCGTCCCCTCTCGACACGGTATTGCCGAGTATTGTCACACGAAAAGGGGGCCAAAAAGCAAGCATAATTGCTTGTTTTCATTTAAACGGTAAATTAACCTCGTTCAGGTGGCCGATTTAAAGTGCACTAACTATGCGAGAGTGCGGTTCTTAGCGCAAGGACGAAGACATACACAAAAGCGCCATCGATCGGATTCTGCGGGCGCAGGTCGGCAGAACCGAACGATCAGGTCTAGCGACTCCTCTCCGGTTTCCGCATCAACTTGCACCTTTTGTCAATGCCGAGCCGTATATGCGGTGATGGTTCGGACGAACGGACTCAAAAAGCACTTCAAGGACCCGAAGATTGGCCTAAAAAAGGCAGTTGACGGCATTGACATAGAGGCCAAACCCGGGAGAATCTTTGGCCTGCTCGGCGCCAACGGGGCCGGGAAAACGACAGTATTGCGGATGCTATCGACCGTCATCAAGCCAACGGCCGGAACGGCGACGGTAGACGGTCTCGACGTGGTTCAAGACGCCCAAAAGGTACGCGCAAGCATTGGCTTCATGTCGAACTCTACAGCACTTTACGGCCGCCTGACCCCACGAGAAATCATCCGTTACTTTGGCGCTCTGTACGACATGGACGACACCCTTCTGAGCCAGAGGATTGCGTACGTCATCGACAAACTCCAGATCCAAGAATTTGCCGACCGGCCATGCGACAAGCTGAGTACTGGCCAGAAGCAAAGGGTAAGCATCGCTCGAACCATCCTTCACGATCCTCCCGTGCTGTTCTTCGATGAGCCAACTGCCGGGTTGGACGTTGTCACGAGCCAGACGGTGATGGAGTTCATCGAGGAGGCACGGGACCAAGGCAAGACCGTCGTGTTTAGCACCCACATCATGAGTGAGGTCGAAAGGATGTGCGACGATGTGGCGGTCATTCACGACGGCCTGATTGTCGCGACTGGAACACCGGAGACGATTCGAGAAATGACGGGAGAGAGGAATTTGGAACGTGCGTTCCTGCAGTTGGTTAAGTTCCAGGCTGGATATGTCAGCAGCAAGGCGGTCAACTCGTGAGCGGAGCTATGAAGGTCGCTCGCAAAGAGCTCACGGAGATGGCCCGCGATAAGCGGGTGAAGTTTGGCGCCTTCGTGATGCCAATCTTCCTTGTATTGATGATGGTCCAGTTGTTCGGGTTCATCATCGGGGCGGCAAAAGGAGCCGTCAAGTCAACGGTATATTTCGTCGGAGAGCAGGCAGAACTTGCGAAGACGTTCCAAACAGCTGGGATGACCGTCAAGACAGTCCCGACGATCGATGAGGGTGTGAAGCTCATCAAGGCTGAGCAAGCCAAGCTCGTCCTCGCATTCAAGCCTCCGACGGCGGACGGGCAGATTCAGATCGAAGGGTACTACGATCCCAAGCAGCAGATGGCCCAAATTGCGCTGTCTGGAATTCAGCAAGCCCTCGCTCAGCAGAACAAGTTGCTGCTTGTGGAGACCCTCAAGTCGAAATCGATCCCGGAAGCTGCCGCGGAGCATGTGAAACTGATCCCGAAGCCGGTGGAGGTTGGCCAGAAGGGAGCGGGCGAACTGATTGTCGGGTTCCTTCCTTACTTGATCGTCCTCTTTGCGTTCAGCGGAGGAATGAGCATGGCATCCGACCTGGTTGCGGGCGAAAAGGATAAGAACACGCTCGAGACACTCCTGATCTCACCAGTGGGCCGCAATCAGATCGTGCTCGGAAAGGTCATCTCGTTGGCCGTTGTCTGCTTTTTGAGCAGTTTCTCATGCGTGGTTGGATTGGTCCTTGCATCGGTGCTCAAGCTGCCCGGAAGCGAGGAGATGTTCAAGAATGGGTTCGGCGTGACCGGCGTAGCTGCAGGAACGATCATCCTGCTTCAAGTTCCGATGGTGATCATGTTCGCGAGCGTGTTGATCGCGATCAGCACATTCGCCCGTAACCCTCGCGAAGCACAAACGTATTTGGCGCTCGTGAATTTCATCGTGATCATGCCTGCCGTGTTCAGCCAGGTTATCGGCCTAACGGACCTGGGCAGCAAGCTCTGGATCAACGCGGTTCCCGTCCTGAATTCGGCCAACAACATTCGGAACGCGCTATTAGGCAAGACGGATTGGCTGGCAGTATCGATCACATTTGGAGTTAGCGCCGTTCTGGCCGCCATCGCGATCTGGATCGCGGTGTACCTATTTAGCCGCGAGGAGGTCTTGATTCGGATTTAGAGAAGCGTTGTCGTGTACTCTTTTGACTGATCCATGCGAACGAAGCTTCTGGCCACCGACATCGATGGAACTCTCCTAACCAGCGAACGTACTCCTCACACTGAAAACGTAGAAGCGATTCGGCGAGCCGGCGAATCCGGCATCCGGGTTGTGCTGGCAAGCGGACGAATCGCTTCGAGCATGGCGAGATTCTCCGAGGAACTTGGGCTAGACGGCGCCATGATTTGCAGCAACGGAGGTCACGTCAAGGGGCTCCACGGAAAGGAAATCCTTTACGTAGGCTTGCCACATGACGTGGTGGCCACTTCCCTTGCTTATGCCGAGTCGGCGGGAGTTCACGTCAATACGTACACGCGAGATCAGATATTTGTGCTGCGAGAAACTCCTTGGCTCGAGAAGTACAGGCAGCGAGTCCGCACACTTATGCCCGAGTTCGCGACGATCGAATACTTGACGCAAACGGAGATATTGAAGATCATTCTGATCGACGAACCGGAGGCCATCCCTGTCCACCGTGCTGCACTGGAGGAGTTGCTGGGTACGAGAGCAGCCCTAACGGAGTCGGAGCCGGAGTATCTCGAAATACTCTCATCGAATGCAAACAAGGGCATGGGGCTTCGGGTGCTCGCCGAGTCGCTCGGCGTCAGGCGCGAAGAAACCGCCGCGATCGGCGACTACCTCAACGACCTGGAGATGGTCCAATGGGCAGGAGTCGGTGGCGCCGTCTCAAATGCCGTGGCTGAGGTCAAGGCGGCCGCGGACGTCCAAGTACCTTCCAACAACGAAGCAGGAGTAGCGCGCTTCATCGACTATCTCCTGGAGCGAAACGCTCGCGAAGACCTAATTGCAGACTAAGCGGGTGCAACCACCGGCTCGGCCAAGATGACCACCGGTTCTTCCGATTCAACTTTGCCTGTTTCTTCAGCTGCGATAACGGCCTTAAGAGCAGTTAGTGCCACTTCAATTTGCCCAGCGTCCGGCTCTCGTGTCGTGAGGTACTGACTCCAGATGCCGGGTTTGAAGAAAAAGTTGACGACCGATTGGTTTCGAAACTTGCCGGCGATGCGCAGCAACTCATACGAGATCCCCGAAATGATGGGAAGGATTAGGATCTCAAGCATCACCCGAACCGTAACATCGAGGAGAATGTTCTTCCCCTGATGACCAGTCACCGGATACCTCGGTACAAACGTGAATGCGACCAGGCCGATAATCAGGACGATGATGGCAAAGCTGGTGCCGCACCGCGGATGGAGACGAGTCTGTCGAACGCAGTATCCTAAGTCCAAGGGTTGGTCCGCCTCCAGCGTGTTGATCGCCTTATGTTCTGCGCCGTGATACTTGAATATCTCGCGGATATCTTTCACCTGTCCGAGCGCACCGATATACCCAAAGAAGATCACCATCTTGAAGAGACCGGCGACCGCATTGATGTATGTTCCATCGGTGTGCCCTCGGGCGCGGGATGCCGACTCGGCAAGCAGGTTGGGAAGATAAACGAAGATGGCGATTCCAATGAAAAAGCTCGCGATCAGAGTCAACACGATCGCTCCCTCTTGGATTCGCTTACTCGGGGCTCCGGCAACATCAGTCGTCGTCGGCTCCTGAGCTTCCACGATCGCTGGTCCTTTGGGATCAACTTGCTCCGGAGGCTGGTATGCGGGATCCAGTTGGATGTTGGATGCGAACTTGAGGGCACGCGATCCCAATGCCATTGAATCGAGCAGCGCCAAGCTGCCTCGCAGGAACGGCAGTTTCAGCCATTTCTGGCGACCGATCCAAGTTTTCTGAACGGCTTCGACCTGAAGGACGATACTTCCGTCTGGCGCGCGACATGCGACCGAGAAGAACCTCGGTGACCTCATCATCACGCCTTCCACGACGGCTTGGCCGCCATACTGCAAATACTCGCCCCGAGGCATTGGCAAAGGATACCGCGTCGGGACCTTTTCCCTACAGACTGTTAAGGAATCGCCACTTTTGGCTGATATTGAGTTTAGGAGCAGAAGAATTCCCGGGAATAAACGTCTAAAATATGTAAACGCGACCGCGTAGGAGGGCACGATGAAAGCTGGATATTCTCCAGAAGGACTTCGGCTCACCGAAGACGAAGCGTATTCGCTGTTAAGCTTGTGCCTAACAAGTCCAAACAGATTGGATGCGACTTCTGAACGGGCGTTAAGAAAGTTAGCTGAATACTGTACGAGCCAAAGCAATTCTATAGACAATCATATAAATCTCGGGTTCGACCAGCTAGCAGAAAACGCACGAGCCATATAAGGGAAAGACCGGGGGCATTCGCCCCCGTTTCCATTTGTGGAACTTCCCTCGCTCGGATCTACAATGAGGGGCATGCCTGTCGTTAGCGATGTGCTCTCTACACTCGAGATTGTTGCGCCAAAGCGCTATGCCTTTTCGTTCGACAAGGTCGGACTTCAAGTCGGCAGTCCTGAACAGCCAGTAACCAAGGCGGTTGTGTCTCTGGACCGCTCTCTAGGGGCCGTGAAGTTCGCGATCGACAATGGCGCCCAGCTTTTGCTGTGCCACCATCCCCTCATTTTCAACCCGATGACCTCGGTCGATACGCGCAGCCATCAAGGCCGCACGGTGATCAAGTTGATTCAGAACGGCATCAGCTTCATTGCTGCGCATACCAACTGGGACTCGGCGAACGGCGGAGTCAACGACGTCCTTGCCGAGATGTTCGACCTTCGGTCGATTAAGCCGTTCGGCAGCGCTGCTGAGGTACAGCAGGTCAAGTTAGTGGTGAGCTGCCCGCCAGACTCCGTAGAACGCATTCTAGACGCCGCTTCTGAGGCAGGAGCAGGCGTGATCGGCGCCTATTCACGTTGTGCTTTCGTCTCATGCGGCAAAGGCACTTTCCAGGGGGCTGAAACGTCGCACCCCGCCGTTGGAGTTACAGGGCATCAGGAGACAGTCGACGAGGCCCGGATCGAGATGATTGTAAACTCCGATCGGGTGAGCGCCGCAAGCAGGGCAGTTCGTAAGTCACATCCTTACGAGGAGCCCGTCATCGACCTATATGCACTCCAACCCAACCGTGAGTTGCCGGCAGGACGAATTGGAGTCCTGCCCGCACCAATTTCACTAAGCTCGATGTCGGACGTCGTGGACAATGCACTTGCCGCACGTACGTGGACATGGGGCGACCCATACAAGACGATCAAGCGAGTCGCAGTTGTTGGAGGCGCCGGCGATTCCGACTGGATCGACGCCCAACGTGCGGGGGCTGACTTATTGATTACCGGCGAGGTGAAGCAGCATATCGCGGTTGAGGCATCGGAATCCGGCATGACGCTCATTGCGGCAGGACATTACCAAACCGAGCAACCGGGTTGCGCACGGCTTAACGAACGAATGGCCAATCTCCTTCCAGAAATCGAGTGGCTCCTTTACGTTCCAGATTCAGGCCTTTCGGGGCGGCCCTTCTAGTCAGGGGCTTAGGATGATGTAGCCGAAATGGCGTCTTTTGATGGCAGGCGCCAGAAACCTCGCACTGCCGACTCAGGACTCGACGTAGCTCGGCGCCGAATGGTGAAATGGAAACTCCGTCGGATGTGGGCTGGTAGCCCGGACGGGACTCGAACCCGCGATCTTCGCCGTGAAAGGGCGATGTCCTAAACCGCTAGACGACCGGGCCGACGGACTGAATAGTGTGGATGAAATTGGGCTCAAAATACAAGGGGCTCAGCTCTAGGGTGCTTGAAACGGCGTGAACCAGGCTTCCCCAATTTTGACGGGAGCGTCGTTCAAATCAGCGAAAGCCGGTGTGCGATGCGGCGCTGAGTCGCCAGGTAGTTAGCGGCGACTATAGCCTCCTTGGGACTGCTCAGGAGTTTGGACACAACCCGACCATGCTCTTTCAGGACATAGTGGACGACTCCCGGCGTGCCGCCCTCGGTTGCCAGTCGAATCTCGACGTCAAAGCCATAGGGGGCGAGTAGTCCGGCCAGCTGAACGACGTCTCGATCCAGTCCGGCACGTCCCAAAGGGCGCATCGATCTGAGTTTCGTCAGCAACTGCGACATCTGAGGGTCGCGAGTGATGGTTCCCGTCCCAAAGACGACTCGTTGGCGTCTCATTCTCATATTCAGATCTCGAACTAATTTCTGCAACAACTTGACTACACATTACTTTCCTGATTCGGCAATATCAATCCCCCATTTCATGTGTAACGTTTTTGGGTGGCGGCGACTCGGACGAGTATCGTGCGTTGGAAAGTGCTGCTTGAGCACGCTGCGCAGGGCTTCACCGACGATCAGTTCGGACTCTCCATTGGGCATTTCCCAAGACACGGTAGCGAGCTCTTATCGCGAGAATTCGGCGCGGCAAGCCGCACTGAGCTTGCCGCTAACAATGCCAGGCACCACGCTATGCTCACTGCCCCGGGCACTGTGAAAGGCAATGATCGTCTGATAGAGGAAGTTGAGGATAGGACATAAGCTCAGGCGGGAAGGCACCGACTTCCACGAGAACACGCGGTTCCTCATCCAGGAAATGCAGTCAATGACGGTTGAACTGAACGAGCTCCATATCGGCCTCAATCTGGAACGAGGGTGACGATGCAAAGAGGTGCAAAGTCTCTTAAGAATTCTTCCTAATCTATCGAGACGTCAGTTCTCGCAGTTGAGCGGAAGCGATCGGGCGATAGAACGAAAGATAGGCGTAAGTCGAGACAGAAGACGCGGTCACCATGAAATCTCTCGTTAAGGAACGCCCGTCGCTCAAATCGACGATTTCGTTCTGGCACTGCTCTTTGCGCTCCCTCAACTCACCGATGCGTTCGAAAAAGCTGCCCGGATCCGCGACCCGCTCCGCCATGAGTTCGTTCAGTTTGGAGCATGACTTCCCAATCAAGTAACTCGGAGAAACCGTCAGACTGAACAGCCTTAGGAAAGGCATATTCACATACTCAATATCGAGATCGTCGCTCACCAAGAGGACTCCACCGGGCAGGTCGTCAACGATGCTTTGAAGGACCTCTATTCCACGGGTCAGCCGCGTGACAAGCCACTGCCGATCGTGAACCTTCCGAATTCGGAAGATGAACCTACGTAAGGCCTCTACAAGGGGGTGCAGATCGCTCAAGACTCGTTCGTCGTAACCTGCCGGCCGATTGGCCAGGCACAGCACGCCAATGGTCTTCCCTTCGTCAATTACCGGTATACCGAGAAAGCACTCGACCCCAGTGTGGCCAAACGGAACGCAGTTCGCATTGCCGCCTTGAGCCAATTCATTTTCAACAATCGGGGCCGCTGCCGTCACGGGCCTTCCCCAAAGCACGTCGAAGTTGCGGAAAACAATCTCGCCGCTCGTCGTAATCTCAAAATCGCCGTTCAGCGCGGCTGGCCACTCGATCCACGAGACGGCAAGGGTTCTGATGCATGGCACGCCTTTTGTGGCAGTTACTTCGCCGACAAAACCCATCGTCGATTGGGTAAGCGTCAGGGCCGCGTTCAGCAACGATTCGTAGCATGTCTGTCGAGGAACCTGGCCACCGATATAAGCCAATGACGTGGCGTTCAGATCTTGGACCAACCGATCGCGCGCATGATCTTCTTCATGAAGATGGGCCTGGCGAGACAGCTCCAGCTGAAAATTCTCACTCCTTGTCTCCGCCTCGGCGATTCGCCGGTTGGCTAACCATTGGCTTTGTTTGGCAATCAACTCAGGGCGGGAGGTAACCCTTGCCTTGGCAAACATCCGCCGCCAATAGGAGACGATCGTGTCGCGTGACAGATCCAACTGCACCGCAATTTGCTTGTCAGTCATTCCTCGCGAGGCCATTTCGATCAACTCCGACTCACGGCTTGAGAATCGCGCCACTTGGTCGGTGATACGTTGATCGGTTTTCACTACACTCTGCCAATCTGCTACATGTATATCGGTCGTATACGCTGTTTTCTTTAGATCAGACAGGCGATGTACCGAGTGCTGGTGGGCGAGAGCACATGAGCAGGTGCTTGCCCTAAGGAACGGAACGCGGCTACTCGGTGGTTGGACCCTATCCTCCGAATTCGCTGCTTCGCACATTCCAACTCATGCTGGAACAAACTCACTTGCCGTAGGAGCGTCCTCCGACAGACTGTCTCCATCGGCTGGAAACAAGAAACGAGCCGGAGCTTCCTCCGGCTCGCCTCTAGTGCAACTTGTCTGTTCGCCGCTACTGACCGAGTGGAGTTGGGTTGGTGTCGGCCGTTTGAGCAACTCTCGTGCCGTGGCTGGAACTGTGCTCGGCAACCTTCGCGGAATGTCCGGACTTATGAGCAAGCACTCGTCGCGCACCCTTGTAGTGGTTTGCGTAGTAGGGGTCGTGCAGGCTGTTGATCTGGACGCGTCCGCCCCCGCTGCTGGCGTGGATGAACTTGTCGTGGCCCATATAGATGGCAACGTGTCCGACTCCGTGGCGATGCCCTCTCGATGAGAAGAATACGAGATCGCCCGGCTTCAACTCGCCATGGGCGACGGGCTTTCCGACTTGCGACTGCTCTCCGCTGGTGCGAGGGAGGTGAATTCCTTGACTTCCGTAAACCTGCCAGGTGAACCCGCTGCAATCGGTGCCCGAACGGGAGTTCGAACCGAAAACGTAAGGCGTGCCGCGCATGGCCACTGCTCGTTTCAAGATCGGATCGGTCTTGGCATCGCTGTCCAGAAAAGCAATCGACTCGCTACCCGACTTGCCGCGATAGCCCCGATGCCCTCGTCGACTAGCAACCCTCGTAGACGTTTCCTCATCGTCATTTCGATGGCGGCGAGAGGCTCTTGGAGCCTTCACCGAATTGAGGAAATCGCCGCGTACCCAGCCTTCAGTGCCGCGCGGGAACCGCAACCGATACCAGGTTCCGTCGCGGTCCAAGACGGCCACTCGCGTACCTGTATCGACCGTCGTGATTCTCTCGGCATGCTGACCAGCTTCTCTCCGGATCGAAACACCATCGGTATTGATCACCGCGTAATGGGATCGTATTCGGTTGATTTTGGATTTGCCGCTCTTGGAGGACGAGGCAACCCGAGTTCCCTCCGAGGAGCCCTCGACCGGCACGGTGATCTTCTTGCCGGGCGCCAACCGGTTCCAATCGATCCCTGGGTTGAGTTGGTGAAGCAAATGGACCGACACGCCCAAGTGGTGAGCGATAATCCAGTCGTTGTCGTCGCCAGATACTTTGAACGGCCGCGTCGTCAGCCGATGATCTACCAAACTCTCGTGCCGAGCAGTTCGAGCCACGATTTTCGGAGAGTTTGAACCAGGAATGCGAAGCTTGTACCCGTTTGGAACGACATCCCAATCACTGACATCTGGATTGGCCTGGTGTAGCTTTCGTACCGTCGTGTCGAATTTGCGAGCGATTGTCCAATCGCAGTCGCCGTTTCGAACCTTATAAGTTTGTGATTGCTGAGAGTATGCGGTACCAGCCAATACCAGTCCGAGCCCCAAGGTCAGATTCTTGATTTGCAAGCCATCTCCTCCAAGCCGGCATCCCGGCAGTTCACCAAACCCGAGGGCGACTAGGCAAACTCCAACGAACTTACCCTCGCTTGGGAGCCTAAGTCAACCTATGCTAGAGTTGGTTACACTATCCTTACCTACCGACGTTGAACCTAAATAGCCACTTTCGAGGCGGCTGAGTTCCCGATGAGGGGGGCATTTCTTGCGCAAATCTTGATTCGTGTAGAATCACTTTTACATGCTTAGCATCCTGATCGTGAACTGGAACACGAAGGACCTGCTTCGCGTCTGCCTGAAGTCGATCGACGCATTCCCTCCTTCTTGCGACTACGAAATCATCGTCGTAGACAACTTTTCCAAGGATGGGAGCAGCGAGATGGTACGTGCCGAATTCCCGCGTGTTCAGCTTGTGGCAAGCACGGTCAATACCGGCTACGCCAAGGGCAATAACATCGCGTTCAGTCGGGCGAACGGCGATTGGCTTCTCACCCTGAATCCGGACACGGAATTCGTCGATCAATCACTGGATGCGGCGCTGGAGCATCTTGCAGCGAATCCGGGAGCCGGAGCGCTCGGTATCAAGCAGGTGAGCGTGGACGGCGACATCCAGCAATCGGTTCGCGGCTTCCCTACAGTAATCGGGATCCTTGGCGACATGACCGGCCTCGGCGCGAGATATGGAGGTCGCTTGGATTCGTATCGACTCACTCGATTCGACTATACGTGCGAACAGCCGGCTCCTCAGCCAATGGGGACGTTTCTGCTTTTCCGCAAAGCGGCGCTGGCATCGATCGGTTCAACCGCAGCTCCATTCGACGAGGCATTCCCGATCTTTTTCAACGAGGTGGACCTTTTATATCGGTTGGCATCCAACGGATGGGAGTGCCTCTATACGCCGAAGGCAAAGATCAAACATCACGGGGGAGAGAGCACAAAGCAAGTTCGAAGCAGCATGATATGGGAAGGGCACCGCAGTCTCGCGAGATACTTATGGAAGCACCACGGCAACGGGCTTGGCGTGGTAGGGTTACCTTTTGTGACTCTTGCGATTTACGTTGCCGCGTTCGCCAGGGCAAAGGGCTACCATGCCGGATTTAGAGCTTAGCGTTACCATTTGCAGTTGGAACACCCAGAACGATCTACGAGCATGTATCGCCAGCCTTGAAGCGGCAATGGGCGAAGCCCCTTTCGAAGTCATCGTCGTCGATAACAACAGCGAAGACGGATCTCCGGATATGGTCGCATCGGAGTTCCCGTGGGTTCGGCTATATCGCATGGACAGGAACCTCGGATTTACCGGTGGGCACAACTATGCGATGGAGCAACGCAAGGCGCCGCACGTCTTCCTGCTGAACTCGGACGCGGCGGTACACCCGGGAACGATTCGCAGCCTCCTTTCGTTTATCCGATCGAATCCGGGCGCCGGTATCATCGGCCCGAAGGTCCTCAATCCAGATGGCTCGCTTCAATTCAGCTGTCGACGATTCCCGAATCCACTGGCGGCACTTTTTCGGAACACGCCTATCGGCAAGCTGTTTCCCAACAACCGGTTCACCCGCGATTACCTCATGCAGGACTGGACACACGAGGCGCCTCGCGAAGTGGATTGGGTCAGTGGATGTGCCTTTCTTGTTCGCAGCGAAGTCATCGAGAAGATCGGCGTCTTCGATACCGACTACTTCATGTATTTTGAGGACGTCGACTGGTGCTACCGGGCCTGGCATGGCGGGTTCAAGGTGATGTATGTGCCTGACGCGGTCGTGACGCATGCGATCGGCCGAAGCACAGACAAGGCCCCGAATCGGATGATCGGCCGGTTTCATTCTTCGATGCTTAGGTTCTATCGCCGAAACATGCTCGTCAAGGTTCCATTCGTGCTTAGGCCCCTTGCCCTCGCATGCGCCGCCGCCGCCATCGGCCTTCGGGCGAGCCTGTTCATCACCAAAAACAAATTGGACGCCATCAAACGGAAATTACATCGATGATAAAGAGGATCGATCTGCCGCTCATACTTCTCGCTTTGGCCGCGTTTTTGACGCCACTAATTGGAGGGCAGATCGCTACCGACGCCATGGCATTCGATCCAGGCGGGAATGCCCTCTTTTCCGCGATTTCCGGCGCACTAGAGACGCCGATCCTCTCTCACTCGATCCTAGCCCTACTGTGCTCGGCGTCGCTGGCGATCATGCTCTTCCAGAGAAAGATCCTTCAAGTCCCGAATAACTGGGTCAGCGGCGCGCTCCTTATCCTCTTCTCGGTGATTCTTGCGTCGGTTGGCTATTCGGAGTTCAAGGGAACCTCCATCGCCGTCGCCATCGAGTGGCTGGCCTATGGCGTTGCCTTCTTTTCAGTCGTAGCCGCCTGTGGCCGGCAGAGGGGCCCTCTCATCATTGCAGCGGCACTGTTCGCGGGATGCGTGCTCCTTGCCCTCCTTGGAATACGCGAATATGGGCAGAACAAGGCGATCGACCCCACACATCGCATCTTTCCGCAATGGGTAGGTCCGAATGCGATGGCAGCCATGCTGCTTATCGGCCTATTTCTTGGCATGGCCCTGGCAATTCAGTCAGAGCGCCTGATCGCGCTGGCTGTCTCGGCAGGCTGCGTGGCCATTGGCATCGCTCTGTTTCTAACCCAGTCCAAGGGGGCCATTCTTAGCCTTGGAGTCTGCTTGATTCTAAACGCCGTTCTTCTCGTCGTCTGGGTGCCTCGCAAGCAGTTAGGCAAGGCTTTCGGCACAGCGGCGGCGATTATCGTATGCATCGGCGCGCTGGCGGCAGCCATGTCGATGCGTCCGACCGGCAAACCTGGAAGCAGTTCGGGCACGCCGCTCGGACGCATCGAGAACACGTCGACAAACATGGAACAGTCGGTTGGGTTCAGAAGCCTGCTCTGGAAGTCTGCGGTAAAGCTGATCGAACAAGATCCAGTCGGTTCGGGAATCGGGACCTTTCAATTTGAGTCGGCTCGCCCCGGGCTGGTGACCCAAACCCATTTGGCTCACCAGGCATATCTTCAGCTTGCCGAAGAGGTCAGTCCCTTCGCGCTCTTGGTATTTGCCTGTGCCGTGGGCTACTGGACCCGCTTACTATTCAAAGGCGGCGCCAACCTCGCTTCCAATCAAAGTGTCCTAAGGGCGGGCGTGGCCTGCGCAGTTGGGGCGGTGCTAGTCCACAGTCTTGTCGACAGCGACCTGTCTTATTTTGGGATCGGCTTGGCAATGTTCATGCTCATGGGCCTCGGGATGCTGCTCAGTACCGACGCGGTCGCTCCCGAATACCTACCGCCAGTTTTGAGGCGAACCTCCATGGTCGCGGTTTGCATCTTCAGCTTGTTCTTCTCGTACTTGGGGTATGTGGAAGCCGGGAGAGCCCAGGTTCGCGGCCTCATTTCGGCTCGGCAGTACGACGAGGCCAAGCAGAGGCTGGAATCGCTTCGATCGATGGCTCCCTGGGACGCCGATGCCATCAGCCTCTCGGCTCAAATGACAAGTGACCCAAAGGAGCGGATGCAATTCGCGAAGGACGCTTCCGACATGGCTCCTTCTCCGCGAAATCTTCGATCGTTGGCGCGGGTTCAGGAAGAGACAGGCCACCTCGCTGACGCTACTTCGACGCTCCAACGAGTGCTCTTGCGCGATCCAAACAACATGCCGGCCCTCAAGTTGCTTGCCGACGTACAGGCAAAGGGCGGCTTCGAGGATGAAGCCAGAAAGACTCTCCAAAGGATGGTCCAAACCGAGCAGACCTCGTACTTCAAGGTCCGCAGCCTGCCAGAACTCGTAGTGACCGATACGTATGAAGCCCGACTTGTCTTGTCGAAATTCGAGAAAGACCCGCAAAAGATCGTTGATCTGCTCCAGACGGCTGTTGATGGCTATCGCGAATACGCGAAGCTGACGATGCCGAACGTGCTCCGATTCATGGAAGCGGGTGGTGGAATGGACTACGGCGGCGAGTCGCCGGATCGAGCCAAGGCCAAGATGACGGATGCGTCTCAGGCGGCGAAAGACCTGGCAGCCGCCTATCGAGCGTTGGGCAAGCCCGAGTTGGCGGCAGAGGCTGATGCGGCCGGCAAGGTATTCGCGGGAGCCTTGGATTCGCTCTCTCTCAAGTAGGATTCAACGATATCGCGTGCCGGCGGCGCCGCCACGTCGCCACCGTGGCCTGCATTCTCGATGAGCACACAGATCGCAATCCGGGGGTTTTCTGCCGGGGCATAGCCCACGAACACTGCGTGGGTCTTCATCTGCTCGTCTTTGGCCCTCCCATGCTCAACGCTCCCAGTTTTGCCTGCCCAGACAACCCCTGGTATCTTTCCGGTGAACGATGCCGTTCCATGGTCCATCACCCCAATGAGGGCGGTCTGGAGTTCCGTCCAGAATTTTGGGGAGGCATCGACGTGGTGGCAGATCTGAGGCTGGACAACCGTCTTCGCTCCTTTTCCATCGGCGGAACGGATCTCCTTCACCAAGTGGGGCACATAGTTGGTGCCGCTATTCGCGACAAGGGCCGCGAGATTGGCAAGCTGAAGCGGCGTGGCACTAACGTAGCCCTGCCCAATCGAGAAATTGAACGTGTCGCCCGTGTACCATTTGAGGTGGCGCTTTTCGATATACGCCTCGGTGGGTACGACGCCGTTTACTTCACCACCGATATCGATGCCCTCCTTCACTCCGAACCCGACATCCAAGGCCGCCTTGCGAAGGCTGTCTTCGCCTGCCTCCTTGCCAAGTTGACAGAAGTAGCTGTTGCACGACTTGGCCATCGCATCGTAGTAGCCGATGTTGCGGTGGTAGCCTAGGCACTTAACGAAGCCGTGGCGTCCGACCTTCACGCCGCCCGCGCAGAAGAAGTACTTGTCGGGGTCGAATACGCCCTTGTAGTAGGCGGCAATGCTCGTCACGATCTTGAAGGTCGAGCCGGGTGAGTAGCTCGATCGGATGGCTCGATCGATCAGCGGCCTCTCCTCGTTGTCCAGCACAGACTTAAGATCGCCGCCGGTAAACACGTTCTGGTCGAAGGTAGGACTGCTGACCAAGCAGAGAACCTCGCCGGTCCTGGGATCGAGCGCAACGACTCCGCCAACCTGCTGGTGGTCCTTTAGGTAATTTGTGGCGAACTTCTGGAGCTTCGAGTCGATCGTCAGCACCAGTTGATCACCTGGATTGGCCGAATCCCGCTCAGCAATCCGCACCGGGCGACGCTTGGCGTCGATCTCCTGTTTCTCGGCGCCCGGGTCACCCATGAGCGAAGTTTCATAGGCTCGCTCGATGCCCGTCCTTCCGACATAGTCGGCCGGTTTTCGGCCCAATCCTTCAATGCGCGTCAAATCGTCCTTGCTTGGCGTCCACACGTACCCAAGCAGATGGGTAAAGCTTAGGCTGTCTGGGTAGTAACGCATCGGCTGCATTGCTACTCCGATCCCAGGCAAGTCGTCGTGAGACTCCGAAATCATCGCCCCGTCTTTGATCGAAGCACCGACATAGACGGTCGACGGCAAGAACGGACGCCAACTGGCGTCCTTCACCTTTAGTTCCAGCTTCCTCGGATCAACCTTCAGGATCTGAGCCACCCGATCGAGGACCCAAGGGTTCTTCTTCACCACGTTAGGAACCGCAGTGATCACGATTTCAGGCTTGACGCCTGCCACCAATTCGCCGTTTCGATCATAGATCAGGCCGCGCGGCGCGGGACTGGTCACCTCGATCGTGCGCGAGAACTCAGCCTTTTCAACGAGTTCCGGCGCCTTGACGACCTGGAAATACCAGAGGCGCATGAAGAGGACCAGCAGCAGCACGCCCATAACGACGGGGAACGCGAGAATACGCAGTTCCAACTCCGGCTTGCGCGGCGTGTGAATGACCGACATTGCCTAGTCTCCCGGACCGTGGATGCGGCAAACATGCTTAGGCTCTTTGCCGCGTTGGAACGTCCGCGTTACGGTTTCGGGACAGTAAGGATTAGCGACTTGACCGGATTTTGTGCAGACTTCGACGGTGACCGTGTTCGCCGGTTCGTCACGGGTGGCACTCCGCGACGAACCGCCTCGTCGTGGCACAGTCGCCTCACTATCGCTACGTTTTGGTTTGGGCGCGTCGGCTTTTGCTCCCTCGGTGGATCCGATGGTGTCGGCGGCCTGGCCCGCCGAAGCCGATGTAGGCGGCCCTTCGTTTATAGGCGCGCCGGCCGCGTCGGTCGTGCCTTCTGCGGCCGCCTTGCCGGCGGCATCGGAACTGTCGATCGCCGCGAGGCCGTCATCAGGCTTCGCGCCTACCGGCACTGTCGGCTTTGCGCTCTTAGGGTCGACATGTACCGCCTGGGCTGGTTGGGGTGCGCTCGTCTTTCCGTACTTCGCTTGGGCGATCGCCATGATCTTTGCCCAGATGCGCGCGGTGACCGTTCCACCGTAGACGGCATCGGCCATCGGGCGCGGGACCCATTGACCGTGGTACTTCTGCTCGTTGCCCACCCAACCGACCCCAAGTACGCCGTCTGTATAGCCAGTGAACCACGCGTCTTTGGCATCGTTAGTGGTGCCGGTCTTTCCACGAGCGTCCGGCACAGGCCGGGCAGCTTGGCCGGTTCCCTCTTCGACGACGGCCCGCAGAAGCTGATCCATCTCGTCGCAAACACCTGCATCGAATACTCCGACGAAGCGCTGGGGGTCGTACTGCTTGACGATACTGCCATCCTCGCCAAGAACACGAACCACCGGTTGGGGTCGAACCCGATCGCCTCGCAGCATGAACACCGAGTAGGCTTCGGCCATCTCTATCGGGGCTACCGCGCTAGCGCCGAGCGCCAAGGTTTCATACGGGTCCAGACGGGAGCGGAAGCCGAACGCATCATGAGCGGTCTCCACGACCGCATCTGGTCCGATCTTCTCGATCGTATGAATCGCGCATAGGTTGATCGAACTGGCGAATGCCGTTCTCAAGCTGTATTCGGGACGATTCTCGCTGCGACTAGAGTTCCCTGGGTGCCATACCTTGCCCGTTTCGTCGACCTTGGTGATGGGAGCATTGGAGAGCATACTATCCATCGTGATCGCGCCATCCTTCAGCGCGGTGGCGTACAGGATGGCCTTGAAGCCGGAACCGGGCTGCAGTGTGCCGTGAGTAATGATGTTGAACTGATGCTTGCGGTAGTTCGTCCCGCCGACTTCGGCGAGGATCCTTCCGTCGCTGTCCATCACCATGAAAGCGCCCTGATTGACTTTATTCCCGCGATTCTCTTCGACAACCTCACGTACCGCCTCTTCAGCAGCTCTTTGCAGCTTGAAATCGAGTGATGTTTCGATCGTGTATCCGCCTTCGCTTAGGTGCAGTTGGAGGTCCTTCTCTACAAACTCCTTGACGTGGTCCACGAAATACTCGGCGCCCGGCTTCACATAGACTCCGGTGCCGCTCGGCTTGGGGTTGATGCGGGGCTTCTCGACGATCGCCTTCTCGTACTGAGCCTGGGTGATCATCTTCTCGTCCTTCATAATGCCGAGGACGATATCGCGGTTCTCGAGCGCCTTGTTGAGGTCGCGAATCGGGTTTTCCTTGCTTGGGAGTCGGATGCAGCGAGCGAGCATTGCGGCCTCGCCGATCGTCAGCTCGTCAACCGACTTGTTGAGATAGACCTTGGCTGCCTCGCCGATGCCGAATGCGCCCTCTCCGAAGAAGACCTTGTTGAGATAGAGCTCCAGGATCTGGTCTTTGGGGAGATTCTCTTCCATTGCCGTCGCGTAAGCGATGTCGTTCATCTTCCGGCGGAAAGTCTTTCGGCTGCCGTTGAAGAGCAGCTTGACCAACTGCATTGTGATGGTACTACCACCTTGAGATAGGCGACGATCGCGAGCAGCAAGCACGCCAGCCCTGGCAAGCGACCAGAAGTCGACACCAGAGTGCTGGTAGAACCGCTTATCTTCGGCGGCCAGAACGGCGTTTTGCACGTACTTGGGGATCTGGCGTAGCTTGAGCAGAATCCGATTCTCAGTCGTCACCCGAAAAAGCACTTCGCCATCGGCGCTGAGAATCGTGCTCGTTGGCTTGTTGACGGAGTCGATGCGACTCTGAAGATCGGCCATGTCTCGCTTTGCTTCGTTTAGCGAGACGAGGAAGAAGCCACCGACAACGGAGGCAGCAACAAGGACGATCATGAGGCCGGTCAAGATGCCGAGTTTGAGTCTCCTCACCCAAGGGGACCTTTTCCTGGCTATAGTACGCGGCCGAGCTTTCGATGCCACAAGAAATTATAACTTAGCGTTGACGGGCTGGAGTTCCACTCTCCATCAACGTGGCAAACCGCGCGAGCGTCTGTTCGTCGATCTTGGCCATCAGCACGATCGTTTCTCCGTTCAATTCAAAGGAATGTACGTGCAAATCTCGCCCAGCGTTTTGGCGAAGTCGATTTGCGTTGATCGGCCCCTTCAAATCGTAGACCCACAACCGTTCATTTCCGTTCAAATAGCTCTGTACCAGCCCGTCGGTGCCGGCAAAATTCCTAGGCGAAGCCCCCTCGAGCTTATAGCCGCTTGAGGGCGGAAGGAAGACAACGTGGAAGCCGCGCCTCCGGCATAGGCGTTCAAGTTGAATTCGCGGCGTAATCACTCGTGCATCACGACGCTTGATCACAAAAGTGTCAGGTTCGATCTTAGGATTCAGCGCAACTTCGGTGAACTCGAAATATCCAATCTGGGTACCCACGAAGTCAAAGAGCTGACGCTTCATGATTAGGCCGGAGATTGGCTCGATGTAAAGGCGCTGAACGAGGTTCCCTGCCCGATCGGACACAACAAGCTCTTCAGTCCGCATGCCGGCAATCAGCTCACCCGGAACGGTTGTCAGCACGAACTTTCGGTTATTCGCCAGATTAGCGATTCGCTCCCAGACCTCGCCGTGACGAGGAGGCTGCTGGACAATTTCGTTCGTGATCGGGTGGTAGTGAAGCCGCTCCCGACTGTTCTCGATGATCACTTGCCCGGCAAACTGAGAGTCGTTGGGAAAATCGATTCGGTACCGATCGCCCTCTCGGGTGATGTACTCCTGGTGTCGAATGGAGGCGGGTCCTTGTCGGAACTCTGTCGTATAGGCGCCCTTGTACCGGAGCGACGGCTGGGCACGAATCGCCCTCAAGAGTAGAGGCGGAATCCCTTCAAAGCGTCCGCGACCTGGCCTGCCGTGTTGTCCAGCCGCCAACATGGCGACTCCGATTAACGCCACAACCGATACTATTCGACCTTTCATAATCCTTGGACGTCTGAATCGGTCCAGAGCCCGTCATCCGGCTCTTGCGGGTTCGCCTCACTGGCCACCTCATTAACGTTTAGGCCGGCGCTGGAGACCTCTCCAAGAAGCACGGATGCGCGATGATCCGACACGATGGCCGATTCGATACCTCGATCCGGCGTTGACGATTTGGGCGCTTGCGACGGATGAAACAGGACGATCACGGCGAGCACCGAGGCCAAGCCTAAACCGAGGGCGGGACGCAAAATCCAGTTGAGACGATTGCGCCGCTTCTTGGCGGCGGCAGTCTCGAGGAGCTTTTCGTTGAGAGAACTTCGCCAAGCAAGGCTTAGCGACTCCTCTGGAAGCGCCTGCACCAACTTGCGGACAGAGTGCTGTTCTGGGCTCTCGATCATATCGTCCACCGAGTTCATTCTATCAAGATCTCTTCCGTTCATAACCTTAAGCCTCAGCCTCCAGATACCGTTTGACGACATCCTGCAAATGGGCCCTCGCAAGAAACAGTCTGCTCTTGACCGTTCCGACGGGCACGCCGAGCGCCTGACTGATCTCTTCGTAAGCCATATCCTCGCGGTCATGCAAGATAAGCACACTTCGCAACTTCTCGCTCATCGAAGCGATTCCGGACTCGACCACACCCATCAACTCGTCATCGATAACCAGTTGCTCCGGTTGCCACCGGCAGTCAGCGACGTCGACTGCCTCGCCGTCGGAGGGATCGTAGAGAGCGACTTCTTGGGGAGACCGCACGTTCTTGCGGGCCCGGTCAACGCACAGGTGATAGGCAATTCGAAAGAGCCATGTACGCACCGAGCAGCGTCCGTCGAAGCGCTGAAAATTCTGAAAGGCCCTAATAAAAACGTCCTGCGTCACGTCGGCGGCTTCTTCGGCATTGACGACCATCCTGCGCACGAAACCGAATACACGGTTTTGGTAGGCATCGACCAATTGGCCGAAGGCTTCGAAGTCCTGCCTTCTGCATCGCTCGATGAGGGAGGCCTCCGACGCCTGATCTCGCGGTTCCCTCACGCTAACCCTTGAAGCACCGATGCAAATCTCCATGACTGTGAAGCTGTAACGGTGGATTCCGCAAAAGGTTCACTTGCCAAAAACTGAGACGGGCCAAGAACCTGTTCTTGGCCCGCGGATGGCTTACGTTCGAATTAGAACCGGGCGCCGATGTAGACTCCAACTCCGGCCACTCGGGGCTGATCGTTGCCGAAGTATCTCACTTCGATAAACGTGGGGATTTCCCCGCCCTTGAAGTTGTAGCCGAGCGCAGCGCTATATGCAAAGCGGAACTTATTGTTCGTATTGCCGTCGTCTTGAACGAACTGGGTGAAGCTGCCGCCGGCGCCGATCGACCAGTAGGCAGTCTTGCCGGATGTGTAGTTCAGAAGGACCGGGACCGACTCAAAGCTGCCCTTGCCCATGTAGTCCACCGAAACGGACAGATTGCCGGTTCCAAACGACGTATTTAGGCTGGTTACCTTGTAGTCGACTCCGCCCGCAAACCAGACGTTTGACGTCGCATTTCGCGTATCTACCTGAGTCGGATAAACGGCGCCAATGCGAACGGACACTCCAGAGTCGCCCGGGGTGTCTGCGAACGCAGACGTCGTCGCGCATGCGAACACGGCCAAGACGGCCGAGATTGATAACAATTTCTTCATGTCAAATCCTCCATGATCGATTGGACTGCGTCCGCCACAAAGCATAGCACTACGAGGCGCCTGTTAATAAGCCTGCCTTATCGATTCGAAGCAAACTTAGCCGCCTCCCGCAAGACCTGATAAGTAAGACGTGCCGTGTCGATCAATGATTCACGGGAAATGCATTCGTCATGAGTGTGAATCTTGTCCATTCCGGTAGCCATAACGATGCAAGGAAGGCCCTTGGCGTTATAGACGTTTGCGTCGCTTCCACCCAGGGTTGTCCTCAGTTTGGGATCAAACCCACAAGCTTCTGCGGCAAGAAGGCCGACCTTAACGACTGGCTCATCCTCAGAGATCTCGTAGGCGTCGTAGTGACGGTGGTGTTGGATCTCGACCGTGGTGCGCCATTCGACGGCAGCCGACTCGAATCGGTCGACCATGTGTGCAATCTGTGCATCGAGCGCTTCGACGCTCGTGCTCCGGGCTTCGGCGCGAATCTTCACGAAGGGACAAACCACGTTTACGGCAGTCCCTCCTTCGATGATGCCCAAATTCGCGGTGGTCTCTGATCCGATGCGGCCCAAACACATGCCCTGAATCGCACTCGCCGCCACTTGGATGGCGTTGATGCCGTTCTCAGGATCCTTTCCTGCATGCGCAGGTTTACCGTGGATCGTGATCTCAAGGTTGTCGTGAGTCGCGGTACGAGTCACGAAACTTCCGACAGGGGGTCCGGTGTCGAGCACATATCCGAAGTCGAGCCCAAGTTCCTGGATGTCGAGCGCGGCCGCTCCCTTAAGTCCGATCTCCTCGGCGCACGAAAAGAGCAGACAAATATCGCCGTGAGGCTCGCCCGATTCGATCAGCGCGTGGACAGCTTCGATGGCTGGGGCCATCCCGCCCTTGTCGTCAGCCCCCAAGATCGTGTCCGATTTGCTGTAGAACACGCCGTTCCGTTCTTCTACGACGAGCCCCGCAGTCGGCTCAACCGTATCGAAATGAGCGGACAGGAACACCCGGGGCGCGGCCGGGACGTTTCCCCTAAGCCAGGCAATCACGTTGTTGGCATTGCCACCGATTGCCTCACCTGCCTGGTCTTCCCTCACCTCGAGCCCCATTGCCGCCAAATAAGCTCGCGTCCAGGCCACGACCTCCTGTTCTTTCAACGCCGGAGCGTCTATGTGAATCAGGTCGAGAAACAAGCGGACCAAGCGATCTTCGCGAATCACACCGAAAGTCTACATGGTTCGGGACTAGGCTGAATTGCCGGCGATTGGCGTCCGAGGCTAACTTCCCCACTCCTCGACGAGCGTCTGCGTGATTCCCAGGTGCTGGAGGATTCGAGCCACGACCGTGTCAGCTACGTCCTCGATCGTTTGTGGACGGCTGTACCAAGCTGGACATGCGGGCAAAATCGTAGCTCCCGCTTCGGCTAGCTGCGTCATGTTACGCAGCATGATCAGGTTCCAGGGCATTTCCCGTGGCACAAGAATGAGCTTCCGGCCCTCTTTCAAACATACGTCGGCCGCCCGAGTCAACAAATCATCGCTGATGCCGTTGGCGATTCGTCCCGCCGTGCCCAATGAACACGGCACAATGACCATACCGTCGTGGCGAAACGAACCACTGGCGGGAGGCGTGTAGTAGTCCTTCGGGTCAAGAAGACGAATGTGAGGATATTCTTCGCCAAGCCATTCAAAGGTGGACCACGGTAAGCGACTTGGGCGGACACCTAATTCGGTATGAGCGACCTGGAATGCCTGGTCGCTCATCACCAGAAGTATTTGTGAGTAATGTCGGGCCGCTTGAATCAGAAACCGCTGGGCATAAATTGCTCCGCTTGCTCCTGTGACGCCAACCACCAATCGCCCGGTGTCCATTCGCAAGAGTGTACTGCGGGCATCGGAATGCGCTGGCTCAGAACCAGGATTTCTTGCCGATGACGTACTCGGAGACGAACTGCTCGTCCGACTTGGTCAGATAGATGATGCCTTCGATAATTCCGATCAAACCGCCGAGACCGAAGCAGAAGCTGAGCACAATCTGAATGATGCCGGCCGTTACGTTGCCCAAGTAGAACTTGTGCACGCCAAATCCACCCAACAATATCGCCAGAATCCCTGCCGGAATCTTCTTTTCCCTTCCATCCTGCATGACTAGTTCCCTCCGAAATCGTTATCTATGACGATTAGGTCCTGCATTATGGCTCAGGTCCAAGCTGATTTCTTGGCGCTTTCGATGCATCGGGCGCCCTCCAAAGTATCCAGCCAACATGCTGAGCCAGGGCCTTCCCCCTCGATCCGGGCGGCACACACTTACCGTGGGCCGCCGCTCCTCCATTACGGCGTCCAAATGGCCGAGAGAGCGGAAATGACACAAGACCGCGTATGGGGGTTCACCAATACGGGCAACAAGGTTCCAAATCGGCAATCAGGGCGCAAAAACGGGTAGAATTGAAGCCGGAAAGCCCCCCAACCGCGAATCCTTTAAGGTGGGCCGCACGTCAGGAACTTCTACCAGTGGCAGAGAATCCAAATTTTTCGATCGTCAACGTCGATGAGGAGCTTGGCCGCTCCTATGTCAATTATGCGATGTCGGTCATTATCGCACGGGCGTTGCCCGATGTGCGAGATGGCCTCAAGCCGGTCCAGCGGCGCATTCTCTATGCCATGCGGACGCTGAATCTCACTCCGGACAGCGGTCACGCTAAATGCGCGAAGATTTGCGGACAGACAAGCGGCGACTATCACCCTCACGGCGAAGCCGTCATCTATCCGACGCTCGTACGTATGGCGCAGCCTTGGTCCATGCGATACCCTCTGGTCGACGGCCAGGGCAACTTCGGGAGCATCGACGGGGACTCTCCGGCTGCCATGCGATATACGGAAGCCCGCATCACGCCGCTTGCCGCCGAGATGATGGAAGATCTCGATCGCGAGACGGTCGCTTGGGACGCGAATTACTCTCAGACTCTCAACGAGCCTCGGGTTCTGCCCGGTAAGTTCCCGAACCTGATCTGCAACGGCAGCCAAGGGATTGCGGTCGGCATGGCGACCAACTTGCCGCCTCACAACCTCACCGAGGTATGCAACGGGCTGGTCGAACGACTCGACAATCCGGCTTGCACGCTCGACGAGATCATGGCGCACATTCCCGGCCCCGACTTCCCGACCTACGGGATCATCATGGGGTCCAAGGGGATTCGCAGCGCCTACGAGACAGGGCGAGGCTCAATCGTCCTTCAAGCAAAAACGATGATCGAGCCGGGCGATGCCGGCAAATCGGTGATCGTCGTTACCGAGATTCCCTACCAGGTCAACAAGGAAAACCTCATCAAGTCGATTGCGGCGATTGCCAAGGAGCGCAAATTCGACGGCATACTCAGCGTTCAGGACTACTCCGACAAGCGCGGCATGCGCATCGAGATCGAAGTCAGGCGGGACGTCAATCCCAACAAGGCGCTGAACTATCTCCTGAAGCACACCAATCTGCGCACCACCTTCGGCGCGATTATGCTCGGCCTAATCGACATTGCGCCGAGAACGTGTCCGCTGATTGTGATGCTCGACGAATACCTCCGGCATCGAAAGGAGGTCATCGAGAAGAGAACGCGCTATGAGCTTTACCGAGCGCTCGAAGAACTGCATCACGCCGAGGGATTCCAAATCGCGCGGCGATTCCTTGACGAGATCATCGCATTGATCCGAAGCAGCGCGGACACCCCGACCGCCCGAGCGGAGATGGTCCGCCAGTTCGGCATGTCGGTGGTGCAAGCCCATGCGGTCCTGAACATGCCGCTGAGGCGCCTCACCCAGCTAGACCAGAACGAACTGGAAAAGGAGTTCAAGAACGCGGCGCTCAAGGTTCAGAACCTGATGGATATCCTAAACGACCCCGAGCGCCTGCGACGTGTTCTTCGGGACGAGTTGATATTCCTGCGTGACAAATACGGCGACGAACGGCGCACCAAGATCCAGACTCGTGAAGTCGGCGATTTCAGCGCCGAAGATCTGATTCCGGACGAAGAGGCGATCATTTCGATTTCGAGGGACGGCTATATCAAGCGTGTTTCGATCGACGCGTACCGCCAGCAGAAGAGAGGCGGCAAGGGCGTCAACAACACACTGAAGGCCGACGATGAACCGGCGCACCTTTTCCAGGTGAGCACCCATCACACGATCCTGTTCTTCACCGATAGAGGACGCGTTTACCGGCTGAAGGGCTACGAAATTCCCGAAAGCGGGCGATATGCCAAGGGCATGCCAGTGATCAACTACATTCAGATCGTCGGCGGAGAGCGTGTGACGGCCACGATCAGCGTCAAGGACATGAATGCCGACGGTTACTTGACTATGGTGACGCGAGGTACCGGCCCCAAGCGGCAAGCAGAAATCAAGCGAACCGCGATGAGCGCATTTGCCAATATTCGCAACAACGGACTGATCGCATTCGACATCGAAGAAGGGGACGAACTCGGATGGGCGCTCAAGACTCGCGGCAACGACGACGTAATCTTGATCACTCGTGAGGGCCAGAGCATCCGATTCAATGAAAAGGAAGCGACATCACGCTCGCGTGCCGCAGGCGGAGTTCGAGCGATCGTGTTCAAAGACGGCAACGATACGGATCATGTCGTAAGCGCGGAAGTGGCCCGAGACGACGCATCTCTGTTGGTTGTTAGCGAAAATGGATTCGGCAAGCGAACGCCTCTCTCAGACTATCGTGTCCAGGGCCGAGGTGGAAGTGGAATCCTCACGATGAACTGTACGGACAAGACTGGCAGGATCGTTGGCGCCGAAGTAGTCGAGGACTCAGACCGTCTTCTCGTTATGACCACGAAGGGCAAGGGCATCCGCTTGAAAGTTAAGGAGATCCGGACGACCGGTCGTATTGCTCAGGGCGTGCGCCTTATCAATATGGCGGCCGGTGACCAAGTCCGAAGCATCGCGCGTATCGTCCAGGACACGGACGGTGGCGACTTGACCGGCGACGACGATTACGAAGACGCAACCCCAGAATCGGAGTAGGCGAAGTGCCCTAGGAAGTCGGTAAGGCAAGTCGACAAGGTTTGACATTTCGACTTGCAGTGACTAAATAGGGTACTTCTTTTATCGACTTAATCTATCCAGTCGACTGACCTTATGTTGAGTACGCCCGCTTGACCGTCAATCCAGCCATTCGCAGTATCCCAGTCGCCTTTGAACCTGACGAGCAGTGCTCAACGCCAAAATTGGCCGAAGTTCCCGAACCTTAAAAGTCGCTCAGGTTGGCCGGAGTTCCAAATTCTCAGGCGACAACACGCATTTATGCTGTGTACTAAATACTGGGAGGAAGCTATGAAACCCAGTATTCGATTTGCATTGGGCGCCCTGCTTGGAATAACCATGTTTGGGAGCGCTTCAGTAGTCGCCTATGCTCAGGAGGATGTGTCCCAGAAACAGATATCCTCGCTTGAGCTTGAGCAGGCTGATGTTCGGGAGGCGCTGCGCGCCCTCTTCAAGAACGTCGATGTCTCCTATTCGATCGCGCCAGAGGTCCAGGGCCCCGTCACCGTGAGCCTCAAGAACGTTACGTTCGAGACCGCGTTGCAGAACGTTCTTCGACAGGTAGACGCCACCTACCGGATCGAAGGCGGCATCTACGAGATTGTCAAGCGCGAAGAGAATCTGGCGCCAAACATCTCAACGAGCGATACACCCGTCAAGACCGATACAAAGATCATTCGTCGAATCAAGATCCGATCCGCGGATCCATCCTTCATTGCCATGATGATCGGGCAGAAAGAGGGCAACCAAAACTACAACGTCGCGCCTGAGAGAAGCACGATCCAGAACACCCAGGCATCTGGCGGTGGCATGATGGGTGGTATGGGAGGTATGGGCGGCGGCATGATGGGTGGCATGGGAGGCATGGGCGGCGGCATGGGCGGCGGCATGGGCGGCGGTATGGGTGGCATGATGGGCGGCGGCATGGGCGGCATGATGGGCGGCGGCATGGGCGGCGGCATGGGCGGCTTTGGCGGCGGCGGCGGTTTCGGGGGAGGCCGCGGATTCGGCTAGAACCCGCCGTTTGCGGTTTGGCCAGGACCAGTCAATGGCGACCGGTCCCGGCCGAAATACCAGGTAACGCGGTAACGGGTCCAGTTGCCCGCTTACGGTGCGCAAGACTATTCCTAAGAATCCTTTAAGACTCTGTCTGACGCGGCTGAGACTGAGAACCCTTGGTTTCGATTTGGTGTACGAATAGGTGGGAGGAACACCATGAAACCCACCATGAAGATCGCCATGGGCCTCTTATTTGGCCTAATGCTATTTGGCGCTACATCGTCGATTGCCGCAGCCCAAGAGGACGTGTCTCAAAAGAACATCTCCTCACTCGAGCTTGAACAGGCCGACGTCAGGGAAGCGCTAAGAGCTCTCTTCAAAAACGTAAACGTTTCCTACTCGATCGCACCCGAGGTTCAGGGTCCAGTGACCGTCAGCCTCAAGAACGTGACGTTCGAGACCGCGCTTCAAAATGTGCTCCGCCAGGTAGATGCGACGTATCGCATCGAGGGTGGAGTCTACGAGATCGTCAAGCGGGAGGAGACTCTCGCTCCAAATACATCAAGCACCGAGACTCCGGTGAAGACAGACACCAAGATCATCCGGAGGATCAAGATCCGGTCTGCCGATCCCGCGTTCATCGCCATGATGATCGGACAAAAGGAAGGCAACCAGAACTACAACGTCGCCCCTGAGCGCAGCACGATCCAAAATACGCAGTCTACTGGCGGTATGGGCGGTATGGGCGGCATGGGCGGTGGCGGCATGGGAGGCATGGGAGGAGGCATGGGAGGCTTCGGCGGCGGCATGGGCGGCGGCGGCTTCGGAGGAGGCGGCTACGGCGGCGGCGGCTACGGCGGCGGCGGCTTTGGTGGAGGCAGCTTCGGTGGCGGCTTTGGAGGAGGCGGCTTTGGTGGCGGCGGATATGGCGGCGGCGGCCGAGGATTCGGCTAGCGGAGATCGCTGACACCACACTATCCATGCGTGGGGCTCGCTCTAAGAGCGGGCCCCTCTCGCATTTCAACCTCCAAATCGGGGATTTCGGATGGGGTCCCGAGAAAAAACCAAAAAAAGAGGATAACGCGCCACGAGGTCGAACGTTAGACCCCTGAGAACATCCGCGAAGAGAAACCGCAGAGGGACGCCGAGACGCAAGAAGCGCTTGCACCGGAGTTCATCTATATCGGCCAATCAAGGTAGTTCAGCAGGTGTGGCGGACGGTTGCCTCAAGATAGGCGGGCAGTTGGCGAGTTTCGATACGAAACGCGCTCACGTCCCGTCTTAAATAGGCAGTCGCCCCTCGACAAAGGTGCCCGAAACCCGAAAAGTGAAGGAATTATCATAATTTGTCGAGCCGTCAGCAAAATTAGACCATCACGCCATTGTATGATGTATCACATAATGGGAGGAGTACGATGAAAACCAGTATGAAGATCGCGATGGGCCTTGTCTTTGGCCTATTTCTTTTTGGCGCATCGTCGTCGATAGCTCGTGCACAAAGTGAAGATATTTCCCAAAAGAATATCTCCTCACTTGAGCTTGAGCAAGCCGACGTACGAGAAGCGTTGAGAGCTCTATTCAAGAACGTTAACGTCTCGTATTCGATTGCGCCTGAAGTACAAGGTCCGGTTACAGTTAGCCTCAAGAACGTAACCTTCGAAACCGCGCTTCAGAACGTTCTTCGTCAGGTAGACGCCACCTACCGAATCGAAGGAGGCGTATACGAGATCGTCAAGAAGCTCGACCAGCTCACGGCGAACGAGAAGACCGACGAAACGGCCCCGAAGACAGACACGAAGATTATCCGACGCATCAAAATCCGATCCGCCGACCCGGCGTTTATTGCGATGATGATAGGTCAGAAAGAGGGTAATCAAAACTACAACGTCGCGCCTGAGCGCAGCACCCTGATGAACACCCAAGCAAGCGGTGGCGGCATGGGTGGCGGTGGCATGGGCGGCATGGGCGGCGGCGGCATGGGTGGCATGGGCGGCGGCATGGGCGGCGGCATGGGCGGCATGGGCGGCGGCGGCATGGGTGGCATGGGTGGCATGGGCGGCGGCAT
>JARLGV010000031.1 GCA_031292555.1 Fimbriimonas sp. | reverse complement strand
TTTGCCGTTGACTCGCGAACCGGAGTCGGCAAGTGGACCTTTCGTACGAAAGAAGCGGTTGATTCCGCTCCGGTCGTCGCAGGCAAAGTCGCGTTCTTCGGGTGCGACGACGGGTTCTTCTACGCCGTCAGGGCGAGCGACGGAAAACTTCTGGATTCGGTCCGCCTTGGGTCCAAGCTAACTGCTGCCCCCTCCGTGGTAAATGGATTGATCCTGATCGGCAGCGAGGACGGCGTCCTTCACGCGCTCAAGCCCTAGAGTTGGAAATCAACATATCTTTTGGTATTCGAGGTTAAGAAGTCTCGCCAGCTTTTCGATTTTGGATGCGACATTGCCGATTCCGATCGCGCAATGGTGAGCCGGCCCCGCCTTCGACCACTCATTCACGAACCGCTTTGCGCCGAGAGAGAAACGGTACCGGCTATTTGTGTTGCCGATCTGTAGCGTCGGACCTGGAACCGACTCACCCTCCGCAACCAAGAGCGTGAGTCGCCCATCGACGCTCTGCACGACCGAAAGCAAGGTCACCGGACCATGCTTGACTGACATTTGGATCGAAAGGCCCCTTCCTGGCTTGCCATGAAAGACGGGAAGAGGCACGAGGCCCACTCGTCCTTCGGCGATGGCAAAGTGGGCGGGGCCGTCATGCCCCAACAGCACTACGTCGTCGTCGAAGTCCATTAGGTAGAACTCGGAAAACGAGCCGCCCGCACCGAGCGAATCCATGATCTTCATCGCCATCACGTTCTTGACTTCGCACTCTCCCGCCACCGGTACGTTGCGCCCGGTCAGGAGGGTGTTGCCGGCGATGACCGAAGTGACGACGTTCTCGTAGTCGTTGCCCGGTTGCCCCTCGTAGTAGTACGCCAGCGCACCGAGACCGTGCTTGGCGACCAGTCGATCGAGTGCGACCGACGTATGGGCAGACCGCCTCAAGTCGCCCTCCGAACACTCCTTGGCGACGTCGAAAACTCGTGCAAACTCCTTGACCTTGGCGTCGATTTCCTCGTCCGAGGCTTCGTCGCGTAGCGCCTTTAGCTCGCACATCTCCAGCAGTTCGAAGTGCGATCCGAAGGCGGCGGCGTGCTGAGTCAGATCGCTGTAAACGTCGAGCATTCCGCAGTAGTAGTTGCCGAGGATACCAACTCGGCACTTTCGCATGACCTGAGCGACGGATGCCGCGACTATCCAATCCTCGATCTCCTTCCACGCCTCACCATCATCCAAATACCCCGTTACGAGATGATAGGGAATACGGGCCCGGTTGAAGACGGACGCAATCTCGGGGACGCAACATGCCTGACAATGGGCAAGCCATTCACCGGTCATCGCTCCCCGGTCGCCCAACTCGTTAAATCGCTGATAGTCGATCGACGCAACAGGTTGAAGGTTCAGAACGACGATGGGAACCTTTGCCTGTTGAGCGACCGGAAGCACTGTCGACGAAAGAGCATAGGTTGAAACGAACAGGAAGACTATCTCCACCTCTTCCCGCCGGAAGCGCGATGCGGCGTCGGCTGCCTTAGCTGGCGCATCGACGAGACCGACATCGACGACTTCGACTCCGAACTCGGCGATGCGATGCGAAATCTGCTCCTGATAGCTCTTGAGGCGGTCCTCCAAACCTTGGAATTGGCCCCAGTAGGTGGTTAGCCCGATTCCGAACAGCCCCACTTTCGTCGGCGACGACACAGCCCCGTTCATCGTCCGGAGCTTACCTACACGCCCATTCTAGCCGGTAGAAGGTTCTGCGTCCACGAAAGTACGGACGGCTAACGGGCAATTGTCAGGTCTATTCTGTAAGGGTGCACCTCGCTCCAAATGAGTGAATCGCCATTGGTTTTGAACCTAATGGCGAATGAACCCCAATTGGACTGGCGCCTTTTTCGGGAGTAAATAGTGAATCCGAACCGCAAAGATCTCACTCCACCGCCAGATCTCAGCCACGATCGCCGCACCGGCCCCATCCGTGTTCATCGCCCCGTTTATCAAGACTTGATGCCCCCATGCAACCACGCATGTCCGGCCGGAGAGAACATCCAGGGCTGGTTGTCGCTAGCGACCGAAGGGCGATACAAGGACGCGTGGGAGGTCATCGTCCGTGACAACCCGATGCCTGCGATCCATGGCCGCGTCTGCTATCACCCATGCGAGTCGAACTGCAACCGCAAGGAGTTCGATGAGCCGATCAGTATTCACGCGATCGAGCGATTTATCGGCGACATGGCGCTCGAGCAAGAGTGGACGCCAACCATCGCGGTTCCAAAGTCGGACAAACGTGTGTTGGTCGTCGGCGCTGGGCCAAGCGGCCTGTCATGCGCCTATCACCTTGCCATGATGGGCCACACGGTCGAAATCTACGACGCGGCGCCATTTGCGGGGGGCATGATGCGATACGGCATTCCTGCCTATCGGTTGCCGCGAAACGTCTTGGACGGCGAAATCGCTAGGATCGAGAGGATCGGCGTCAAAATCGTCCTGAATCATCGAATCGAAGACCTGGTTTCTGAACTGAGAAACGGTCGATTCGACGCCTCGTTTATTGCGATCGGCGCCCATATCGGGAAGAAAACCGATATCCCGGCGCGCGATGCGGGGACCGTGCTGGACGCAGTGACGTTCTTGCGGGACGTCGAATCCGGGAATGCGCCGGTCTTGGGCCGTCGAGTTGCTGTCTATGGAGGCGGCAACACCGCGATGGACGCCGCTCGCGTGGCGATGCGTCTCGGGTCCGAGCCGCTGATCATCTACCGTCGAGATCGCGCCCATATGCCGGCTCATGAGATCGAAGCCGACGAAGCGATTGAAGAAGGGGTAGAGATCCATTGGCTGCGCACCATCAAGTCAATCGAGGCCTCCACGTTTACGGTGGAGAAGATGGAGATCGACGAGAAAGGGCGGCCAAGGTCGACCGGAGAATTTGAAACCATCGAAGCAGACGATCTGATCTTGGCGTTAGGCCAGGACACGGATACCGACTTCCTTCGACGGGTGCCCGGAATCGAACTGAAGGACGACGGTACGGTCGTCGTCGACAAGCAGATGATGACGGGTCAGGTCGGAATCTTCGCGGGCGGCGATATGGTTCCTTCCGATCGCACGGTTACGATCGCGGTAGGACACGGCAAAAAGGCGGCCAGAAACATCGATGGCTACCTACGCCTGGATCCTTACACTCATCCTGCCCTCAAGCCGATCGCCAGCTACGACAAGCTGCGGCTCTGGTTCTTCGCCGGCGTCACCAAGCAGAAGCAGCCGCACATGGACCTGACCAAGCGAAAAGACGGGTTCGGGGAAGTTGTTGGCGGCCTAAACGGAGACGAAGTTCAGTATGAGGCGCAGCGGTGCTTCTCTTGCGGGAACTGCTTTGAATGCGATGGCTGCTATGGAGCCTGTCCTGAAGACGCGATCATCAAGCTTGGTCCAGGCAAGCGCTACCAATTCGACTTCGACAAATGCACTGGCTGCGGAACTTGCTTCGAACAATGCCCGTGCCACGCGATCTCGATCGTGCCTGAGGCCGCCTGGGAAGCCTAGGAAACTCATTCCGATAGCACCGCATCGAACCATCAATAGACCAAGACCATGAACGAAACGCTCGAAGCCCCTGAATCCACCTCGGTAAACGTCGCAACGATCGACGGCAACGAAGCTGCCGCTTACGTCGCTTATCGCGTCAACGAGGTTTGTTCGATCTACCCGATCACTCCCTCATCCACGATGGCCGAATTGGCCGACCAGTGGGCGAGCGAAGGCAAGCGGAACATCTGGGGCGAAATTCCGGATGTCATCGAAATGCAAAGCGAAGCCGGCGCAGCCGGCACCGTTCACGGCGCCCTCCAGGCGGGATCGCTGACCACGACGTTCACGGCGTCGCAGGGCCTGCTTCTGATGATTCCGAACATGTACAAGATCGCGGGAGAACTGACGCCGTGCGTGATTCACGTCGCGGCACGATCGCTCGCCACTCAGGGACTGTCGATCTTCGGCGACCATCAGGACGTGATGGCCACGCGTTCGACCGGATTCGCGATGCTGGCATCCGGCTCGGTTCAGGAAGCTCACGACATGGCGTTGATCGCGCAGGCGGCGACCCTTGAGAGCCGACTTCCATTCATCCACTTCTTCGATGGCTTCCGCACCTCGCACGAGGTAAGCAAGGTCGAGATCCTCGCCGATGAGCACATTCGCGAGATGATCGACGAGGAACTCGTCATCGCCCATCGCAATCGGGCACTTAACCCGGACAAACCGTTTATTCGCGGCACCGCTCAGAACCCGGACGTCTATTTCCAGGCGCGCGAAGCCTCCAGCATCTTCTATGTGCGTTGCCCGGACATCGTCGAGAAGGCAATGGACCAGTTTGCCAGTCTGACTGGTCGGCGCTATCGGCTCTTCGACTACTACGGTTCGCCGACCGCCGAACGAGTGATCATTCTGATGGGCTCGGGGGGCGAAACCGTCAAAGAGACCTGCGACTACCTGAACGCGAACGGCGAGAACGTCGGCGTCGTGTGTGTCCACCTCTACCGGCCTTTTGCTGCCGACCGGCTCTTGGCCGCGATTCCGCCGACCGTCACACGGATCGCGGTCCTCGACCGGACCAAGGAACCGGGCGCCGAGGGCGAACCGCTGTACGCCGACATCATCGGTGCGTTCTTTGAAGCGGCTGCGTCGCCCAACCCTCCGTTTGCCAAGATGCCGAGGATTCTGACCGGCAGGTACGGCCTATCATCCAAGGAGTTCAACCCTGGGATGGTGAAGGCGGTCTACGATGAACTGACCAAGGCGAATCCCAAGAATCACTTTACCGTCGGAATCAACGACGACGTAACCGGCCTGAGCATCGATTACGACCGGGACTTCGACATTGAGGCGGCCGATGTTCATCGCGCCATTTTCTATGGGCTTGGTGCGGATGGCACGGTAGGAGCAAACAAAAACACGATCAAGATCATAGGTGAAGACCCACGTTTCTACGCCCAGGGGTACTTCCTCTACGACTCGAAGAAGTCCGGATCTCAGACGGTTTCGCACCTCCGGTTCGGCCCTCGACCGATTCGCTCGTCCTATCTCGTCCGCCGGGCACAGTTTGTTGCCTGCCACCAATTCAATTTCATCGAGCGGACCGACGTGCTTAAGCTCGCCGCCGACGGAGGCACTTTCCTTTTGAACAGCCCCTACTCGGTCGACGACGTCTGGGGCCAACTTCCTCGCGTAATTCAGGAACAGATTGTCACCAAGAAGCTCAAGTTCTTTGTGATCGATGCCTCAAAGGTGGCGCGTGACGTCGGGATGGGCAACCGTACCAACACGATCATGCAGACATGTTTCTTCGCGATCTCAGGCGTACTACCGCCCGACCAGGCGATCGAGAAGATCAAGTACTCGATTGAAAAGACGTACGGAAAGAAGGGCGTGATGGTCGTGCGTCGCAACTTCGACGCGGTGGACCAAACCATCCAAAACCTATTCGAAGTCAAAGTTCCTTCCTCGGTTTCAAGCCTGGTCGAGTTGAAGCCGCCGGTGTCGCAGGAAGCTCCCGACTTCGTCCAGAGAGTCACCGCGAGAATCATTGCCGGAGACGGTGACGATTTGGCCGTGAGCGAGATGCCGATCGACGGCACTTTCCCGAGCGGCACGTCCCGATGGGAGAAGCGCAACATCGCCGACTTCGTGCCGGAGTGGGATCCTGAGGCGTGCATCCAGTGCGGCAACTGCAGTTTCGTGTGCCCGCATGGCGTCATCCGAACACGATTGTTCGATCGCGAGCATCTCGAAGCGAAACCTGATGGCTTCCTGAGCGCACCGATCGACGCAAAGGGCTTCCCCGACACGTTCTACACGCTTCAGGTGTATACGGAAGACTGCACGGGCTGTTCGCTTTGCGTTGAGGCTTGCCCAGTACGAAGTCGCACGAAGCCTGGCAAGCGCGCCATCAATATGACGCCCAAACTGCCGGCAACGGTCGAGCAGGGGCGCTCGAACAACACGTACTTTGAAACGTTGCCGGTGAACGACCGGTCTTACGTCGATTTCGGCACGGTGCGTGGCACCCAGTTCCTTGAACCTCTATTCGAGTTTTCCGGTGCATGCGCCGGGTGCGGCGAAACTCCGTATCTCAAGCTCTTGTCTCAATTGTTCGGAGACCGAATGTTGGTGGCCAATGCCACCGGTTGTTCTTCGATATACGGGGCGAACCTGCCCACCACGCCGTGGAGCGTCAACCATGAAGGCCGTGGGCCGGCCTGGTCGAATTCTCTGTTCGAGGATAACGCCGAGTTCGGTCTGGGGATGCGAGTCTCTGCCGATCGGCACACGGCAACCGCCCAGAAGCTACTCATTCGGTTGGCCAACCAGATCGGAACCGACCTTGTCGACGACCTCATCACGTCGCCGCAGAGGGTGGAATCGGATATCCGGAAGCAACGAGCAAGAGTCGATGCTTTGAAGCAGAAGCTGGTCAAACTAGACGGCCCCGATGTTCACATGCTGGCCGCCGTGTCAGATTCGCTGGTTCGACGAAGCGTTTGGATTATTGGCGGCGACGGCTGGGCATACGATATCGGGTCTGGCGGGCTGGATCACGTCCTTGCCTCCGGACGTAACGTGAACGTTCTGGTAATGGACACTGAGGTCTACTCGAACACCGGTGGACAGGCATCGAAGTCGACGCCTCTTGCCGCAGTTGCCAAATTTGCCAACGGAGGCAAGCAGGTCAACAAGAAGGACCTCGCCCTTCAGGCAATGGCATACGGCAATGTGTACGTAGCCCGTGTAGCAATGGGCGCCAACCCGCAGCAAACGCTGACGGCATTCCGAGAAGCAGAGGCGTACCCCGGCGCTTCGCTCATCCTCGCTTACAGTCACTGTATCGCCCACGGCATCAACATGGAAAAGGGTCTGGCGCAACAGAACCTTGCAGTTCATAGTGGTTACTGGCCGCTTTTGAGATATAACCCTGAGTTGAGGAACTCCGACGAAAATCCGTTTGTTCTCGACTCCGCGAGGCCGCATTTGAAGTTCAAGGACTTCGCGGATAACGAGCTTCGCTTCCGGATGCTGAAGCAAACAAATCCGAATGCGGTGGATCGTATGATGGAGAACGCCCAAACGGCGATCGAACGCCGGTTCAAACTATACGAGGAGTTATCCCAGGATAGGTAACGATAGAAATGGAACTCAAAACTAAATATCTCGGTCTCGAACTCAAGCACCCGGTCGTTGCATCCCCGTCACCCATTTCAAGGAAATTCGACGGCATTCGCAAACTGGAGGATAACGGAGCCGCCGCGATCGTGCTCTTTAGCTTGTTCGAGGAGCAGATCCGTTTTGAAAACGAATCGTACGCCTATTTCGACCACATCTCGTCCAATACGTTTGCCGAATCCCTCAGCTTCTTCCTGAAGATGGAGGAGTTCTCGGCGGGGCCGAGCGACTATCTCGAACTAATCCGGAAGGCCAACGAGTCTGTGTCAGTTCCCATTATCGCCAGCCTTAACGCGATGTCGCCCGAAGGCTGGGACGAATATGCGCGTGAGATCGAACAGGCGGGGGCCAAGGCGCTTGAACTGAACGCATACTACATTCCGGATTTCGGTCAGTCGTCCCAGGAAGTCGAGCAGCGCTACATCGACATGGTCAAGATGGTCCGCAAGGCAGTCAAAATCCCGATCGCGGTCAAGCTCTGCCCGTATTTCAGTTCGGTCGGCGACATGGCTTCGCGACTAACCTACGCCGGCGCCAATGGCCTCGTGCTGTTCAACCGGCTGTATCAGCCCGATTTCGACCTGGATCAACTTGAAGTCGTACCTTCGATCGAACTCAGCCAGCCATACGAGATCCGCTTGGCACTCCTTTGGATCGCGAACCTATACGGCCACGTGAACTGCTCGCTTGCCGGAACCACCGGCGTTCATTGCGGAAAGGACGTCGCCAAATACGTTTTGGCCGGGGCCGACATCGCGATGGTAACGTCCTCGCTGCTCAAGAACGGTGTGCACCACCTGTCCACGATCGTTCGCGAGTTCACCGAATGGAGCGAAGAGCGTGGGTACAAGTCGGTCGACCAGATGCGCGGCCTGATGAGCAAGAAACACGTGATCGACCCGTCCGCTTTTGACCGGGCGAACTACGTGAAAGTACTGCAGAGCTTCATGCCCAAGCACGACCTGCAGTACAGTCATGGTCGCTGGGACCCAGACGCCGGACTGTAAGCCGAGATCTTAACCGACTGAACCCAAACAAGCGGGGCCTTTGGGCACGTCAAACATAGCATTATGCCGATGCGCCTCACCAAGTTCTGTCCGGCAATGTTTCTTGCCGTGCTGGGGGCGACTGCGCCGAGTCAAACGGCGCCAGCCAAGAACCTACACGACTACATCACCAAGGTCAAGCCGTGGGACGCAGTTGCGTCTGGGCCACTAATGGCGGTGGAGTGGGACAGCGTCAACCCTGACGATGGCGTGCCACTCGGACTTGCCGCCTATGAACGCAAACCGTTCAAAGCCGGAGGCTTGACGGTTCTGGCGCCGGATCGCACGATCGATTTCACGGACGATGATCTGCCAAGCGCGTACGATATGCTGACGACCGACGAGAAGATCGGCTTTCTTCTGGCGACGCTCAGCCCGTCCGACCTCCAGAAGATGAGCGCCCGGGGAATCTCGGCCAATGAGCTTCGGGGAGAGCAACGTGCCGCGCTGCTCTCCATCTTGCCCAAGCCAGTCATGTACATGCAGGGACAAATCGAGAAAATCCACGGATTCTCCTCGCGTGAAATGCCGAAGCCAGTTCCTGACGACCAGCTGGGCAACGTACGGCTTCAAGTGAGCCGTGGTCTTTCGATCCTCTACAGTGCGGTCAATGAAGGTAACGGCGTCTCCGCATCCAATCTGAATAGCTTGGATTACCGTGGTCCCTCTGGAACTACCGTCGTTCATTCAGGAATGATGGGCCGCCGATTTGCGGGAGCCCTATCGGGCCGGGTCGTCGATAACTTCGAGCGAAAGGGAGACCTGGCCTGGACTGATCCCCGGCTGGACGCTCAAATCGACTTGACTGGGCCCACCCAACTTGGAGCGCTCGTCACTTTGGTCAGACGGCAGACGGGCGTCGAGATCTATGCCGACGCGAGGATTTGCGATCTGGTTGTGGGATTTATCGGCGCTCACGCACGAGCAGGGGACATCCTCCATGGTCTCTGCCTCGCCGTTACCGGAGCTATCCGGCGAGTCGGGTCGATATACCTGTTGACTTGGTCCAAGGATGGGGAAGCCAGCCGGGAGGTTCGTTTGACCGCAAGAAAGGCGCTCGCCGACGCGCAGATTCGCGGAAACGTCATCCAGTGGATGGCTTCGGTGTCGTCTCGTCGGGCCCTAGATTCGGTTGGATTTCCTGAACCCGATCTTGCCGGCGTTCAAGGTATCTCTTCTGATAGGGTCAGTTCGGACACCAGCGAATTCCATTCCGGTTGGGTTGAGCTATCGGCCCTTCCGGACGGGGTGCGGGAGTTGGTGAAAATGGATAGTGAAGCGAGAACGGTCAACCGTGGTGGGGTACCCATCGATTCGCTTCAAGGCAAAGTTCGATTGACTCCAACGTATGGATACCGGCTCATGCTCCCCGACGGCCGACCGCTGGAGTTTCACCCGCTCCAGTTGCCACTTCACCAGCAGGTGAACGTGCCGAAGTCGGCTGGCACATCCAAGCCGCTCGAGTTCGCCAAAATGCCTGCTGGGAGCGCGGTTGGCTTACGAAGCGACGAACCCGGAGTCGTCGCCGACTTTTGCGAAAAGCTTAAGAGCTATGGCATCTCGGAGATGTGGCTCGAATCGAGGCGTCGAACGGCCATACAATCCGCAATCGACGCGGGAATCAAGGTCGACCTCGTGATCCGGCCTTGGCGTTTGCTTCCCGGAGAGCGATGCCCCGATATCGATCGGAACGTGGTCGGACAGACCGGCTCCCAACTGAATGTAGTGCCCGAGGCTCGGTGCGACCCCTCATCGAAGGAGACGTGGTCATTTGGCGATTCCTGCTCACCAACCGACGTGGGCTTGACCGAACACCTTCGAAGGGTGATCGATCTTGTCCCTCCTAAGGGACTGAACCGCATCGTCGTTCTAGACGCGATGCCGCCTGGTTACCGGGAGCCGCTTGCCTCCGGAATGTTTGTCGGGGCTCCGAGTTCGTTCGTCATCGAGGGGCCGGTACACGCCTCGCTGATGCAAGCGACCCCGTTGCTTGGCGAGTTCGGCTATACCTTAGCCCTGAGAATCGGCTTCATCCGCAAGCATGGAATGGACCCGATCGACCTTCTCCAGACGAACCGAGTCGGGCTCTGTCCTCCCGCCCCGTTTTTCGATCGTGCTCCATTTCGGAACCCGTTCGAAGGGGGATACTTCTATCCGAACACCAGCGGCACTCCCCCTTCACTGTTTCACGAATGGTTAACCGTCCGATATGAGGCGGTCAAGATTGCCTATCGGAGCCTGATGGATGCTTTGACAGGAACGGCGGTTCCGCTGTATGCCGAGTATCAGGTTCCTCCCAAGTACATGATGGGGTCGTATCGGTCGGTATCGGTCATCCCCTATCAAGCCGTACAACCGGAGAAGTTCCCGTCTGCTGGAAGCGTTCTGGACCAGACGATTAATTCTTTGAATGCTGAGGACGAGCAGGGGGCTCTCAACTACCCGATTCCGCAGGATTTCCAAATTGCGCGTTGCTTCGACCTCGGGGACGTGCCGGTCCGACGCGTGCCAACCTATTTGCGGTACCTGTTTCGACCGGCCGCAACGAAATAGGCAGTTGACTGGAGCCGATTTGGTTGTTCGGCGCGGAGATCGGTTGACTTGTGGCTGAAGAACACTCCAACCTGAGGAAGGGGATCTGAACGGCAATTGGGAGTGCGTTCCTGAGCTGACGCCCAAGGTGACCCTAGGTACACCTTGAAGCACTCAGAGTCCGACTCACTTTCAACCCGCAAGTCCATCTTTGCCGTGGCAAGGGCAAGCGAACACTCGTTTTGGCCCAAGCTCGCCTTGATTGCGGCGACGCTTCCTGCGCTCGCTCACGGATCGCCGATTCGGACGAGTCAGGAAAAACCGATTTACACTCGACCGGGGTTCGAGCGTTTCGACCCACACCAGACGTTTCGATCGGTTGGCATCTTTGGCATGTTCGGAAAGGGAAGCGAGGTCCAAGATCGGGACTTCGACGGGCTCCCTACCTTCACCCTGAGGCACGACGCTCCGTCGAACACCCTCGTGTGGGCGAATTTCGTAGACGGCAAGGACCTGGTGCTCGGTCATTCGGTGGTTGCGGGCAAGGTCACCGACAAGCGATTCACCTTTATGGATTGGACGACTGCCCGGTTGGAGTACACGACCGATCTGCAGGGCAAGCCGATCCACAACACAGTATTCTTCTCTCGAGCATTTCCGGGCGCACTTTACGACACCGAGTCACCGAAATGGGACTTCGAAGCCGGAGACCTAGCATTCGACCGGGCCGCTTACCAAACGACCCAGGGAAAGTTTGCTGTCGTCAACGGTTCAACTCAAATCGGAGCGATGGGTGCGCCATGGATCGTCGTCTGGAACCATTCGCAAAGTGGCTCGGAGATCGTTCCAGTGCTCATTCGATTCGAACGGAAGCCGACCGCTTTGTCGTTTCAGAACGGAATTCATGCCACTTTCGGCAGACCCGCCAAGAGCATTCTGGTAATGCCACTCTACGGAGTGCATCGACCGAAACCCCAGAAGGCAGGGGAGTGGGATTCTGCAATCCCTGCCGACGCGATTTCGCAGGCCGGCTTCTGGACCCATGTGAGCGCGGCGATGCCGATAGGCATCAATGAGTCGTATGAAGCCGAGGAGGCGACGGGACTAGTGCGGATCACCGATCGGATCCAGATCCGGGACTTCCATGATGAATGGGGCACGAAGCCGCTCGTCGTGACGCCCGTTTCGCCAGTCACCGAGATCGCCCATGAGAACGGATATCCCGTTCGATGGGGCAGCAAGGTCGTGCGTACGCCACTGGCCACTTTGGTCGGGCCGTTTGCCTACGCGGAAGGGGCCGAGTTCTCCTACGAGATCCCAATACCGTCAGCGCGAGATACGATGCTCGCACCGTTGCTGGTCACTGGCGACCCGCAACGCGAAGCGTACCGGCTCAAGGCGCAGGACCTGGCGTTGCACCACGAGCCGAAGCCGGATGACACGAGCGACGGAGGCTTGGGGCTCCAACTCAAGGAGTACTCTCAGGCGTTTCCGCTGCTCGACGCCGATGCGCAAGCGACGCTACGGCCCAGGCTCCAGCGGGCCTTCGACGCTTCATTCGCTCCCGGAAACATGCAGACGGTCACCGACCCCGTTGTCGGTCAGACCTATGTGATGTGCAGCAAGATCTGGTGTGCCGGAGAGGCCTACGACCGAGAGTGGTATGCCGGACGGCAGTTGGATATGGCGTCGGAATACTCGACCTGGGTAGATCCTGGTGCAGTCCGATCCCACTGGAAGGCAATTCAGGGGCTCTACGCCTACTATCGGGTCTACAACGATTGGGCTTGGTCTGGAACGCTTTCCAGCGTGTTTGCCTATGCCCTCTGCGCCGACGGGATGAACTTTGCGATGGAGGGAATGCTTGGAGTCGCCCGGATGGCCAAGCGGATGGGGGACGACGAACTGTGGCGCGACGCGACATACCGGTCCGCGAAGCAGGCCCTCTGCACCTATGGCGCCTGGTTCTTGACCGAATGGGTCAAGCAACAGGACTATGTGACTTGGACCGACACGTCTTACGACTACGCCAAAAAGAGCGGGCGGTACGAGATCCATCGCATGGCGCCGGCGGATGCACAGACCGGGTTTGGCCTCGATATCTTCAGCGATACGACGGGAGTCAAGGTCTTCCGAAATGGAAGCTTCTGGCACGCAACGGCGGCGATCTACTGGAACAACCCGTGCCTCTATCGCCTGTACGACGAGACGTTGTACGGGAAAATATACGATTGGGAGTACAGGCAGCTTCCGCGACTGCATCCGAGTTGGCTCGACAAGAGCGCGATCGAGCGATTCTCCAATCAGCCGTACGGAAGCAATTTCGTAATCGCCCATCTGGACGCCCGGGCCAACCTGTTCGGCGACTCGCCCGATGCGCTTGCCCCTCTGATGGATAAACTCCAACCGGACATCGCCTTCTTGTATTGGCTGAGAGCGGCGATCGACCTCGAACAAGCGGGGGCGCCGCAAGTATGGGTTCCGGAAGCGCAGGCGAAGATCGAATCGGTCGGATGGGACGCTAAAGGCCGCACCCTATCGGTCTCGCTCACTCCGTTGGCGAGTGAAACAGTGTGCCTCGATTGGTCGTGGAGGAGAGCCGAGTCGCACCGAGACTCTCCACAAGCCGGGCCCCCACCCACTAGAATCCTCGTGAATGGGATGGAACAGCGTGCCCAACGAATCAAAGGCGGCTTCTGGAGGCTGAAAATTGTCCCCGTCGTTGGGGAATCCTCCGGGCATTCGCTTCACGTCACGATCGAGTATTGATCAGAAGACCATGTCAGCAATCCAGTGTAATGGGCGAACGATGACTAAAGACTTCTCCCGGTGGCGTTACCCTCTCGTGCTAGCGTTCATTATCGCGATGGCCTCTACCGCCTACGGCCAGGGCCTCACCGTCCGGAAAGACGGACTGCTCGTCCATGATGGGAAGCCGTTCCAGGGCATCGGCGTCAACTACTTCGACGCGTTCTATAGAACGCTCAAGGACCCGAACACCACGTCCTACGAGCAAGGCTTCGGCGAACTCTCCAGGCGGCACATCCCGTTCTGTCGCATCATGGCCGGCGGTTTCTGGCCCATTGAGCAGGCGCACTACACGAAAGATCCGGTCGGGTTCTTCGCGCGGTTCGACAAAGTCGTCCGAAGCGCCGAGAGGAACCATGTCGGTCTCATCCTGAGCCTGTTCTGGAACCCGTCGACCGTCCCCGACCTCGTTCACGAGCCGGTGAACGCGTGGGGTGACTCCGGCAGCAAGACGATCGCTTACATGAGGCGTTACGTCCACGACGTCGTCACGAGATACCGGACGTCGCCCGCGATCTGGGGATGGGAATTCGGGAACGAGTACGCCCTCGGCGCCGACCTGCCGAACGCAGCCGAAAATCGTCCGCCCGTCGTCACGAGCGCCGGAACTCCCGCCGCACGAACCGCCGAGGACGAGTGGCATTACCCCGATCTGGCGACCGCTTATGCCCTCTTCGCCAAAGAGGTTCGCCGATATGACCGCTCGCGAATCATCGAATCCGGAGACAGCGTTCTCCGCGAATCCGCATGGCACAATCGACACGAACACACTTGGCAGTCCGATACCTCCGTCCAACAGGCCGAACTTCTCGAAGAGATCGATCGCGCCCCAATTGACGTGCTGAGCGTCCATGCCTATGGCGCCGATGCAGACCGCCTTTCGCAATACCAAATCTGGGCACGCGAAGCCCGCCAGCCGCTCTTCGTCGGTGAATTCGGCGTCGAATCGAAAACCCCCAACGCCCAATCCGTTTTTCGACACATACTGGACACCATCGAGCACCTGGACCATGCCTTTGCGGCCCTCTGGGTATACGACTTCGACGGCCAAGCCGACACGTGGAATATCACTTCAGCCGGCCCGAGAGCCTGGCAGTTGGACGCTATCGAAGCGGCAAACCAGAGGCTGGCGCACTGAGCCTATAGTTCACGGCCATCTCGCTGGCAAATCGCAGACCTCGCTCGTCTTGTGCTCTACACCGGTTCGCTTCGTACGATAGCGAGACGCGACTGGTCGCTTCTCTGAATCGCGAATGTTCACGCAAGCCGCGTAGCATAGCCTACTCACTGCCTTGTGCGAGGCTGCCTCTTGGACATGCAAACTTAACTTGGAGGTTTCCCTTAACAATGTTATAATCTCCCCGAGGATCCATAGTCTGGCCTCGCCCCACCTGTGAGGGATGTACCTCGCTCCACCGGGAGTTCGGGTCTTGCCCCCGCGACGTCATGCGACGGGATGTCACGTGCTGTTGTGGCCGAGGCTCCCGCTTCTGCTCCAAATGGCCTGCGGTCTCTAATGTCGACCGCGTGGTTTGTCACTACCGACTCGTGGACTACTCATGAAGCACTCTTCTTCACAGAAAGCGTTTACGCTCATTGAACTGCTTGTCGTGATCGCAATCATAGCGATCCTTGCGTCAATCCTATTCCCAGTGTTTGCTCAGGCGAAAGCGGCGGCCAAAAAGGCAACCGCAGTTAGCAACTGCAAACAGATTAGTCTCGGCTCGATCATGTATCAGAACGATTACGACGACATGTTCGCGCCCTACTTCAGTTACTACTCAGGTCCTCCCAACTATTCGTTCGGCCCTCCAGGTGAGTACTGGCCCGGCTTGCTCTCGACTTACGTTCAGAAGTCGCAGACGGCGACCGATGGCGCGGGCGGACAACAGATCTTGGCTCAAGATCTGTCGAAGATCTTCTTTGACCCAATTGAGACGCTCACGTTCCCGACAACGGGCGGGTATGGAAACATCGCCAGTTGGGGATACTCCGACGACATCTGCAACTGGTGGGAACCGGCTCATGTGCCGACCACATATGTTCCGGTTAACGGGTCACAGGTTGCCGCCCCGGCGGACGCTCTGATCTTCACGGAGACATGGGACTGGTTGAGTGCAGGAAGCACCGACCCCGGATACCCGGGATCTGCCCTTGCCCTAAGTTACTTCGACAACGACCCCAATCCCATCCCTCCCGGATATGTGGGAGCGAACGGTGCGAAGGAGACGTTGCAGTCGCCTCACAACGCGTCGTACAAGATGACGGTCGGGAAGTCGGAACCCGATCCGAATGGGTTGAATGTAACAGGCTTCATCGACGGTCACACCAAGGCGATGCCGACGTCTCAGCTAACCCATCAGGGCACTCATTGGAGTATCTCAGGTAACGGTCAGTGGCCCTGATCCGCACCTGCGTTTTGACTATCGTGGTCGCCAGTATCGTGGCGCCCCTGATCGGCTGTGGGAACGCGCAACAGACTCTCCCGGAAGGAGGCAAGCGGTTCTTTGGACCGCAAGTGCCTCCTACCCGGAAGAGCAAGATGCAGTTGCCCGGCAACCGGCCCGCACCGCCTTAATGGAGGAGCGCGGGCTACTGGCGTCGGCGGATCGCGCTCTCAAAGAGGGGCGACTTGCCGACGCCGAACAGGTCCTGGCACGAGCGCTGAAGGTGGATCCCAAGGACCCGGAGGCGACGCGCCTCTACGGAATTACGCTGGCCCGGATGGGGCAACTGCCTCGTGCGTTGGCGGCCTTTGAAGCCCTGTCCCAAATGCAGCCGACGTCCGAGGAATGCCGCAACTGGCTATCTATCCTCCATCGAAGGCTTGGCGACGGCGACATGGCGGTACGAGAGGGGTTGGCCGCGGTTGGATTGAACGCGTCGAATGGCGACAGCCATGGCAACCTCGGTTTGGCCTACCTGGCCCTAGGGAATGGCGAAGCGGCCGTCAGGTCGCTTGCGACAGCGGTGGAAATCAGGCCGGACGACGCTCAGTTTCGCCACAACCTTGGCATCGCTTTTCAGTTCGCCGGTAAAGACGCGGAAGCCGCCGATTCTTTTCGCCGGGCGGTTGCCATCTCTCCACGTGCGCTTCCGAGCCTGATCGCGCTGGGCAATTTGACGCTGGCTCACGGGAATCCGTTGGCCGCCCACCAATGTGCAATGCAAGCCCTCAGACTGGATTCGAACTCAATCACTGCCCACCTGCTGGCCGCCCGGGCACTCACCAATCTTGGGCAGGGCGAGGAATCTGAACGGCACCTTCGCCAAGTCGTACGATTGGACCCTCGCCATTACGTTGCCTACAGCATGTTGGGGTTCCGTCTGCAATTCGCCGGCCGGTTTGAGGAGGCCGAATCGGCCTTCCGGAACTCGCTGGAGATCCAGCCCTACCAGGGCATCAGCTATTGGGGGCTGCGTCAGGGCAAGAAGGCAACATCCGAGGAGCGTCCGGAACTTGCGCGGCTTGCGGATCTAGCCGAGAGCCCAAGGGTTCCTGTATCGGAGCGCGCCTACCTGCATTACTCGCTCGGCAAGGGGTGGGCAGAGTTGCGCGACTACGCGACGGCGATTCGGCACTACGACGAGGCAAATCGATGCGCATATGAGTCCAACCTCGCGAAGCGGCCGTTTCGGCCCGAAGTCTACAGAGCGGCCTTCGACGAGACGATTGGCCTTTTTGGACGGGATTTCATCGAAAGGCACCGGCATCTGGGCAGTGAATCGGCGAAGCCGATTTTCATTGTAGGGATGATGCGATCGGGAACGACCCTGATGGAGCAGATTCTGTCCAATCATCCAGAGGTTTCGCCCGGGGGCGAACTGCAGTTCTGGCTTGAGCGCGCTCCAAGAGTCGTCGATCCGGTCACTGCCACAATTGAGCCAAATCGAGCGAGCCAATTGGCCGACGACTACCTGAAGCTCTTGTACGGCATCGCGAAGAGTGGCCGAGTGACCGACAAAATGCCGGCGAATATTCAGGTGATCGGTCTCATCAAGATCCTCTTTCCAAACGCGAAGATCATCAACATGAACCGGAACCCGCTCGACACGTGCCTTTCGATTTACTTCACGCCATACGAGTTTCCGCCGGCTTTTGCCCACATCCGCGAGAACATCGTGTTTGCGTACCGGCGGAACGAAGAGATCGCGAAGCACTGGCGCTCGGTGCTTCCGCTCGGTTCCTTCCTTGACGTCGAGTACGAGCGGCTTGTGGACGACAGTGAGGCGACAATACGCTCCGTTCTGGAATTCTGCGGCCTTGAGTGGGACGACGGCTGCCTTCGCCACGGAGATAATAAGCGTGAAGTCAACACTCCGAGCGTGTGGCAAGCGAGGCAGCCGATCTTTCAGTCCTCCAAGAACCAGTGGAAGCACTACGAGCCGTATCTTGGGGCTTTTGCCGAATGGGATGAGGAGTAACGGATGCGTCAAACTACCGATTCCGCACAGGACGCCTACTCTGCCGGTGACTATGCAAGGGCCGAACAACTCTGTCGTCACGTTCTTCAGACAGAGGGTTCCGATTTGGAAGCACTGCTCGTACTCGGTGCAACGCTCTCTCGAACGAAGCGTCACTTGGAGGCAATTGGCTATCTTGAAGCGGCGTACAAGATCGATCCTGAATCCGGCGAAGCCCTGATATGGCTTAGCGACGCGCTACGGAAGGCCGGGCGCTACGAGGATGCTGTTCGACATGCTGACCGGGCGGCCCAGATCTTTCCCCGCCGGCCGGATCCGCTATTTACAGGCGCCATTTGCCTCTTGGCGATGGGCCGGTATCCAGAAGCGGAGTCGAGGCTCAGGGGGGTTGTCGAGATATCGAGGTCCGCACAACCGCTTCATTACTTGGGTATCGCGCTCATGCGACAGGACAAGCTTTCGGATGCACTCGATTGCTTGGAGGCGGCGAGGCAGATGGAACCGAACCAGCCGGTTCATTGGGTTGCCATGGGGCAGGTCTTGCTCATTCAGAGAAGGTTTTCAGATGCCCGGAACCAGGCGGCCCATGCCTTGGAGCTTGCCCCCAATAACGGGTCGGCAAACCTCCTGATGGCACAAGTGATGGCTCAGGATGGCTTCCCGGAACAATCCGAGACGTTCATCCGGAAGGCGCTGGCGGCAAACCCTGGATCGGCGGAGGCTCATGGCCTCATGGGGATTTTCCAGCAGCAAATGGGCCATTTCAGCGAGGCGGAAAAGCACCTCTCCCGTTCGCTAGAGCTGGATCCGGGGCAGGCGACGCCGCTCTATTGTCTAGTCCAGAGCCGGAAGATTGTGGCCGCCGACCGAGATCTTGTGGACCGACTAGGAAGCTTGATCCGGTCTCCGCATGTCTCACCGCACGAACGGATCGTGCTCGAATACGCTCTCGGCAAGGCGTGCGACGACCAAGAGAACTACGGCGAGGCCATGGAGCACTATGACGCCGCCAACCGACTGGGCTTTGATTTATATCGAACGTCGGATCCATGGGACGCAGATATTTTCGAGCGTCAGGTCGATCGGACCATCGGGGTGTTCACGCAATCGTATTTCGAAGAAGCGGCCTTGTTGGGCAATCAGTCGAGCCGGCCACTTTTCATACTGGGCATGATCCGTTCCGGAACGACCCTCATGGAACAAATGCTGTCGGCTCATCCCGATGTCGACGGCGCCGGCGAGCTCTGGTTTTGGATGGACGAGGCCCAAAAGTGCCTCGGCGAGGCGGGTACGTGTATCGATCCGGATCGCCTAGCCGACGCTGCCAGTCGATACATCGACGTGCTTGTGAGGGCGGGTGGGTCTGCTCGCTTCGTCACCGACAAAATGCCAGGCAACGTGACCGTGCTCGGCTTTATCCACGCCGCCCTCCCAAATGCGAGGATTATCCACATGGTCCGAGACCCGATCGATACGTGCCTTTCCATCTGGAATACCTATTTTCGAAGGCCGCCTGAATTCTGCAACCATAGGGGCAACATCATCCATGCCTTTCGGCAGCACGAGCGGCTACGCCGCCACTGGCGCGAAGTATTGCCGAAAGATCGTTTCATGGAGGTCCAGTACGAAGAACTTGCGGCGGATCCGAAAGCGACGATGCGAGCGGTGCTTGGCTTCTGTGGCTTGAATTGGGAAGAGGCGTGCTTGCGGCCGCAGGACAACGATCGATTCGTCTCGACTCCAAGCGTTTGGCGGGTCAGACGTCCGATCGACGTTCGCTCGGTGAACAAGCGCGAGCGCTACGGCGCGTCGCTCGGCGAGTTTCTGTCGCTGGATGTTGGAGGATAGCGATCCATGTCCGAAAACGCAGATTTTGACGTAGCAATAATCGGTGGCGGTCCGGCCGGTTCCACGGTGGGTTCGCTACTGAGGCGATATTGTCCCGGCCTCAGAGTTGTTCTGTTGGAGCGGGAGCGATTTCCCCGAGACCATGTGGGAGAGAGCCTTCTGCCGGTCGCGTGCCGGGTACTCCACAATATGGGGTGCTGGGACAAGGTCGAGGCCGCCGGATTCCCAGTCAAGGTGGGCGCCACCTATCGCTGGGGCTCTACCAACGACCTATGGGACTTCGACTTCTTGGCCGGCCAGCCATACGAAGATAGACCACGCCCGGCGGAGTACGCCGAGCAACGCACGAGCACGGCCTATCAGGTCGATCGATCCGTGTTCGACACGATACTGCTGGACCATGCCGCATCGCTCGGAGTCGAGGTCAGACAGAAAACTCGGGTCGCGGAGGTGCTGCACGACGGGTCAACCGTCATAGGCGTAAGGCTGGAGGATGACTCTGTCATCGGCGCGCGGTACTACATCGATGCGTCGGGCCACGTGGGGCTTCTCCGGCGGACCCTCGGCGTCGAGATCGTCGAACCATCCTCACTCCAAAATATCGCGGTTTGGCGATACTGGCAGGATGCAGGTTGGGCGGTCACGATCGGTGCGAGCGGAACGAGGGTTCAGGTACTCAGCATCGGATGGGGGTGGATCTGGGTCATTCCGATTACGCCAACCCGGACCAGCATCGGTTTGGTTCTTCCCGCCGAGTTCTACAAGAGGTCAGGAAAGCGGCCTGCCGAGATCTATGACGAGGCAATCTCGATTGAGCCGAACGTGAGGTCCTTGCTTAAGGAGGCGAGACCAGAACGGGACATTTTTACTACTAAGGACTGGTCGTTCATGGCATCCCAAATGGCGGGGGAAAACTGGTTTTTGGTTGGGGAGTCCGCTGGCTTCGCCGATCCGATCCTTGCCGCCGGCATCAGTATGGCGATGGTGGGAGCTCAGGAAGCCGCCATCACCATCGCTGAGCTAGACCGAGGTCGGCACGATTCTCGTTGGTTGAAAGAGGAGTTTGAGAAGAGCCAGGCACGACGAATCAAAACCCACATCAAATTCGCTGACTATTGGTACACGTCCAATGCACACTTCACCGACCTAATTGAGTTCACGGGTTCGCTTGCGAGCGATTCCGGCATGCCGTTCACCGGAAAATCGGCATGGCAATGGCTGGGCTCGGGCGGATTTGTTCAGATGGGCGGCGCCGGAGTGGCCGGATTCACGCTAGCCAGTACCCAGTGGCTGGTCAACGCGTTCCACGAGTCGCCTCCCGAATGGCGAGTGGCCAGGAACAACAAGTTTCGTCTCAATTTGGACGGTGCGTCCAAGGTTGACGTCGCGATCTACCACGAGGGGTTTGTAGAGCGGGTTCCCGCCCTGTCGCGAGGTGGCCGCAGCCTACCTGCCCGAGGCGTCTATCGCTTCCTGGTGCAAGCCCTCACCCAGTACTCAGAACTGGATCGAGTGATGAGCTTGGTTCGGACCGACTGGTGTTCGCATCCGGGTGCCGGCACTCATGGCCTTCGGCAAGCGATTGAGGCGCTTGAAGCGATGGTCAACGACGGTTGGGTCACCGCATCGTACGATCCATGTCACCCTCTGATGGACCTTGAGCCGCTAGTTGGAACGGCTCTGTTCCACAAGAACACGGATAACGCGGCGCCGTCCTAGAATCCGACATACTCTGCTTCAGCGGACTAACCACGATGCTCTCGCTTTGGATAGCAGCCTTGGCCATAACATCACCCTTCACCCTTGGAGAGTTCAAGCCGATCTACGATCCGGCAATCGGCGAACGCGAGCCCTGGTGCATCAACGACCATTGCTTCGCTAAGGGGCCGGATGGGTTGTGGCATCTGTTTGCGATCACCCACGTCAAGCCATTCAGCTTCGCCCAAGACCCCGGGATTAACCTCGCCCATGCCACGGCGAGTAGCTTGACCCAGCAGCCCTGGACGAAGCAGCCCTTTGCGGTCACCGCCAGCCCTGCTGAGTCGGAGTACTTGCTCTGGGCGCCCCATATCGTGAGGGCCGACGGGGTCTTTCACATGTTCGTTTGCGTGGGAGCCAAGGAGGGGCACGGATATTCGATCCACCGGTTGACATCGAAAGACCTTTGGCATTGGGAAAGGCCAAAGGATGGATTCGTCTTGACCGACGGCTTCGATGCCCGGGATCCGATGGTGATTCGCGACGGAGACCGGTGGGTTCTTTACTACACGGCTAACTCAACCCCCACAGGCGGAAACCACATTGTGGCCTCCGTAGTCAGTAGGGACCTGGTGCACTGGACTGATCGTCAGGTTGTATTCTTACACGACATTGAGGGCACGTTCGGAGGCCCCACCGAATCGCCGTTTGTGGTGCGAAGAGGAACGCATTATTACCTGTTCATCACGGATAACAACACCATTCATGTGTATGCCAGCAAGGAATCGCGGCACTGGTCGATGCGCCAAGAGGTTGCCAAGTTCCAAGCCCATGCTTGCGAGTTGGTTCGCGACGAGACCGGAAAGTGGTTCGTAAGCCACGTCGGATGGATGAATGGCGGCCTCAGTCTGGCCGAACTCACCTGGCACGATGGTCAAGACGATCAGAGTTCCTCGCTTATGCCGCCAGGGCAGTGACCGCAAGACCCGGATTCGTGATAACTCGCACGTTTGCCCGAACCGCCCAGAGTTACTCGATACGAAAGGACGCGGTCTCATTTCATCGGTCGAGAGATTCCCGCCCTCAGGAACGGAAGGATCTGTTGAAGTAGCGCTTCATTGAGGTTAAACAGGATGAAGCCTGCCGAGCCGTGCCTCCGACCTAGCTCGATCTGCCGAACGACCTGGTCCGGAGCGAGGGTACTGTCGAGCGTGACTCCTACTCCAGGGCAGAACCTAACGAAACGGCCAACCGCACTGGTTTGGTTGATCATCCACTGCTCGTATTGTGTCGCCGATCCGGTGTAGTCCATCGGGCATACGAAGTCGAGGTAGCCGCTCTTCACCCAACTCACCCAGTCCTGGCCGACTGTATCTCGGCAAGCCGGCCAGTCGGCAAATACGGCAGCCGACACTTGGATACCGGGTCGAATCCGGCGTGCTTCGGTGCTAACCGCCTTGACGAGCCTCGTGATATTCGAACGTCTGAACTGGCGATACGAATCGGCATAGGAACCGGTGATCACGTCTTGAGGCCAGTGGGCAATGCGAATCTGGCTCGCCTCCTCGAAGCGTTTGCGGCACCCGTCGCAGTAGCATCCGTCCGAGTCCGGGTAGCGGATATAGTCGAAGTGGATGCCGTCGACCGCGTAGCTCCGAGCAATCTCAAGCATTGCGTCCCGTTCCATCTCGAAATTTGCAGGGTTGGATGGGCAAAGCCAATCGATGTCCTGTCCGGCCGGCGACTTTTGGGTGCGGCCCTCTGATCGCATCCTTTCGAGGAACGCTTGAGGAGCGTTGGACAGGTTCCAACAAACCTTCCACACGTGAACCTGGAGGCCGTGTCGGTGGGCGGCTTCCAGGCAGAGTTTGATTTGGTCGCCTGACTTTCCGAGGCTTTCGTCGACCGGAAGTACCTTGCTAGGATAGTAAGCGCGGCCCCCCCAAAGCATGTTGGGCACGATCATGTTGAACCCGGCCTCGGCCAATTTGTTAGCGACCTGGTCCCAAGATCGTCCCGGTACACCGAAGGCGGAATGGCACCAGACCGCCCTCATCTCCTTGCCTTTTCCTGGTGCGGCAGTGCAATAGGCAGCGACAAGAGCCGTGTGGGCGGATCGGAACTGTCTGATCGCTTCGGCGTATTGACCGTTCTTGGCGCTCGCGATCCCGGCTTCGTACTGGCGCGTCGCCGTCGCGGTGGCAGGCTTGCCCAATTTGGCAATCGCTTCGTCTATGGACTTGGCATCGCCGACCATGCCGCATCCAGCCCGGGTGCGGTCGCAGGCCTCTTTCCAAACGTCGGCGTCGAAATATCCGAGCAGGGCAAGCATCATCGCTTGTTTCCCTTCTACATCGTCGCCAAGCAGTACGTGTGACATGTAGACGCCGGTTGGCGACGCCACGAGAGCGGGGACGCCGATGTCCTTTCCGTCTGCATCTACCCAACCACCAATGACATGGGCCGAATCCTGCAAGGGCTTAACGATATCTACGTTCCATGAGGCCTGGTGTACCAGGGAAGGAAGCTCGGGGATAGTGCCTGGCACGAATCGAATCGCGCTGAATAGCCCCGGTCGCTCCTGTCCCTTCCACCCGATGGACTCTACGCCGATTAGCTTGAGCATTGGTGCGGGAGCGTTGTAGAAGGCGAAAATGTGTCCTCCGTCCTCGACGAATTTTCGGACCTCGGCGATTTCGGCTCCGGACATATCGGGACTGAATGCGAAGATCGCGATTCGTCTGCCTGTCAAAGCGCCCCGCTCCACGTCTCTGTCGGTGAGGCCGCCCGCTTCGATCCCCATGCTATCCAACAAACCGGACACCGTCTTGGCTTGAGATTCCACCGCGCCAAACTCGGGAGATGTGTTGGGGGTTCGGTCGCCAAGAACGACGACGATGTCGGACGACAGCGCTTCGATGCCGCTTAGTCCTAGACTGGACGCGGCGTCGACCGTCTTCCATGCGCCGATACGTATGCCGGTGATATGATCCCACCCGGTAACTGTTCCTTCCGTTCGGAAGACAGCCTTGCCGAGCGTGATCTTGTTCCAACCTGGCTCAGCTGTAAAATCGGCCGAGTACCAACCGCGGTCGCTCTGAAAGTAGAAGCTGAACGCAGTCGACTGGCGAGTCGAATCTTGAACGTAAAACGAGAATCGAATCCGATCAACCCGACTCAAATCGACTGAGAGGGAGCGATCCCAATAGGCTCGTGCGTGGTTTCCTGTGACGTCGAAAGGAAGTCTGATTCCCCGTTCGGCCATCTCGACAGGTTGGCCGCCATCAGAGGGCGTCCAGGAAGATCGAGCGTCGGCGGTCGAAACGTAGCGGCAACTATCGAGTGTCAGTGAGGACAAGCCGGCCGGATGGAAGAGACCGAGGCAGACAACCGCCAGAAGGCACATGGCCCAGTCTATCACCGCCAAATCCGGCATGTGCCGTCATTTCGATGGGAGTTCCGCCAGGACCTCGCGGCAGGATTCGATATTCTCCTGTCCGCCACTTGCGGCGATTTGGTGCTTGGGCGCCGAGAGGATCAACGGGAGGATGAGGGCATAGATCTTCGCTTAGCCTCCCGAACGGGTCGAAATTCGGCGCGGCTGCGGGAGTGGGTGGGCTCATTGACCCATCTTGCAAAGAGCCTGCGAGGATGCAAAGAGAATTCTTGCGGGCATCACGAGTCTAGTGCGCCAGGGCTTGTCGACAGCTTCTGATGGACGTCAGACGCAGTTGCAGTATTTCCTAGGACATAACAAATACACAGTGCCCAATCGCCTCTTTTGTCGCACGTGACAAATGGTACGACCCATGTTTGCCGACTTGGATGTAAATAAACTCAAAGAATGAGTGGAGTAGAACTAAATGTGGTGTATATTTCCTAGCACATATAGGCCATCCGCAGATATTCGATGAAGAATACATCTTGGAAAACGATAGCGGCGGAGATCGTCCGTCAAATTGAAGCCAGCGAGCTAAGTGTTGGTATGAGGCTTCCCTCCGGGGACGACCTCGCCCTCCAATGGGGAGTCAGCCGTCATACTGCCCACCGGGCAATCGAAGAATTGCAGCGACAAGGGATCGTTGTCCGCCAACGACGGTGGGGAACCGTCGTTGCCGATCAGAGCGAACGCAAGGCGGCGCGAATCGGCTTCCTGGTCGACGTCTTCGCACAGAACTACAACTTTCCTTCCGCCGACCTGATTCGGGGCATCCAAGATACTCTCGGCGAGGAGATCCAACTCGTGATCGCGGAGAGCAAGAGCGACTTCGAGACTGAGATCCGCCAGCTCAGGAAGTTCCAGGATCAGGTCGACGGTTTGATTCTGTACCCGACCAGCAACCCGAAAAGCCGCCCTGCCATCCAGCGACTTCTTGACTCCGGCCTCCCGACGGTGATCCTCGACCGGTTACCGGACGGAATCCAAGCCGATGCAGTCATGAGCGACAACGAAGGAGCCACTCTAATGGCCATTCGGGAGTTGGAAGCTAGGGGCCACCGCAGAATCGGATTCTTCTCGTTCCATAAACCCGACTTTTCAACTGTCAGTGAGCGCCACGCGGCGTATCGGAAGGCCCTCGCAGAGGTAGGCGTCGAAGACGTAAGCGCCCTAACCCGATGGTTCCCTCGCGAGTTGGATACGAACCCTCAGGGGTTCTATCAAGCCGTTTACGACGCGCTTTTCACCTTATTACACCAACCGGACCCGATCACAGCCCTGTTCTGCGTCCAGGATTCCTTCGCCGCCGCCGCTCTCCAAGCGTGCGACGCCATGGAAGTCTCGATACCGGAACAAATGGAACTTGCGACTTTCAACGACTGGCCGCCGATGATGCTCCGCACCCCTTGGTGCACGCATCGCATCGTCCAGCGCAGCTACGAGATCGGTCGTTCGGCGGCAGAATCGCTGCTCGAACGGCTGAGTGGCTCACGTACCGAACTTAAAACGGTTCGAGTGAGCGCCGACTTCGTCATGGCCGATGCAGGCCTACAACTCTCATCTCACCCATCCTAGACCCGCGAGTATTCCTGAACCAACGGAGGTTATTTACCCATGCAATCGTCGCATAAGAGCGGTTTTACGCTCATCGAACTCCTCGTCGTCATCGCGATCATCGCCATCCTCGCCGCTATTCTCTTCCCGGTTTTCGCTCAGGCAAAGGCTGCGGCAAAACGAACGTCCGACCTTTCGAACAACAAGCAGCTGAGTCTCGGCGTTGCGATGTACATGAACGACTCCGACGATATGACTCCTCTATTCCGAGTCGTCGCCAACGGAAACGATTGGTGGACTGCCCGAATGATGAACTGGAAGGACTTCACGTCGCCCTATATCAAGAACGGAGGCCGCCCATACAACAACGGCGTTCCCTACACCGTCCCGGACAACGGTGGAATATTCCAGTCTCCAATCGGCGACGCTCCCTGGTCTGACGTGACGCCGATCTATTGGGGTTGGCCGCTGGCCGAAGGCCCCGGAGACGAAACCACCCGATTCCCTCGCGGCTACTCGCTTAACCAGGATGCCGGTCGGAATGAAGGCGGCGGCCCAGTCAACGGCAATGTGGCGCCCGGCATCATCGCCGACTGGGAAGTTACTGGATTGAACGGGACGGTCGGCAGCGAGACTCAATTGTCGAACGGCGCCAACACGATCATGATCGTCAATCAGCGCGTCTACTTCCCGGGAGCTTGGGCTGCGGAGATGGGCTATGAGTGCTCGGCGAACGGTTTGCCCGAAGGCGGTAGCCCTCTGTCTTGTATTCAGAGCACCCACAATCGCGGCATGAACGTGGCGTTCTTCGACGGTCACGCCAAGAACGTAATGGGCCAGGCAACGGTTGGAACGGCCGACATGTGGGATGCCCTCAAGGCCTACGATCTTGCGTCACCCGGTTACTGGCAAGGCCTTATCAACGGTGTGAGCAGCACGAACATGAACAACGGACCGACAGAATGGACGACCGCACAGTAACTCGACCGGGGCTGTTTCTGGCGCTGATCGCGTTTCTGGTGGCAGGTTGCGCGAACCCGAACTCGGTTCCCGTACACTCAGCGACCGAAGACAAGGCGATCAACGAACTCAAGAACATGAGCCCTCAACAGCAGATCGATCGTATCCAGAACGGCCCGATGCCGGCATCTGCAAAGGCTGCCATGATCAAGAAGATCAAGGATAAGGCTGGCATCCCCTAGTCGTTCGTGTCTAGTAATCGACAATGCCTGAGCCCGGCCATCTCCTAATCGGGAGGCCGGGCTCAATTGTATGTCCGATTGGCCCGATAAGCTGCAAAACTGGAGGATTGTCCTTGAACAGACGGTTTAGTATCTGGAACAATCTGCCGACAATGATATGATGGGAAGGCCGGATTCGCCACCGGGCTTATCGGGCCGGCGGGCATTGCTCTAATGTCTCTCTCGTCCTTACTTTATAGGGTTGCTACCGCGCTTAGCCAAGTCGTCGAGACGTGCGACATGCCGAAGGCGGTGTTCGCGGTGTTGGATCCCGAGACTTTCGACCGGGACTTTTTCGCCGTCGCTCTCGTCGATACTACCGGCCGAATGGTCGATTTCCCGGTGATGCGCCTTTCGGGTGTCGATCGAGTCATGCCCAGCCAGAATCTCGATGAAATCGATTGTGCCGTGGTCCGAAGGATCTTTGAAACCTCCAAGCCGATTTTGATACCTGACCGTAAGAAGGCCACTACAGACGAAAAATTCCTATTGGACTCTGTCGGCGACATCAATTCGCTTGTGGCCGTTCCAGTTCTGATTCAGTCAAGGACGCAAGGGGTCGTCGCCGCCGCTTGCAGAGGGCCGGCATGCCGATATTCGGAAGAGCATCTCGACGCACTTAGGACGATTTCCATGCAATTGGCGACTGCCATCGAGAATGCTCGTCTGGTTCAAGAGCATCGCAAGGAGATCGAGAAGCACGAGCGTGTTCTGGAGTTGGCAACTGCCATCAACACCACGGTCGACCTGAGCAACATCCTGCGTCTCATCCGTGACGCGGTGGTCGAGAAGGGGCGGTTTGATCGGGCAGGAGTGTTCCTGTATGACAATGTAACGCGGTTGGTAAGGGGAACCTGGGGCACGAGTCGAGCGGGCACGGCCGAGGATATAAGCAATCACTCATGGACACTGGTGCCCGGTGACCCATTGAGCTGGGGAATGGACAATCCGAACGGTCAAGGCTACTGCTTTGTCTCCGATTTTCAGGAACTAAACAGGGGAGTGCCCAATCCGGGCATGGATGGTGTCCGCGAGCACGGCATTGTTCAACTCAAGGCCAATGATCGTGTGGTCGGGTTCATTACGGTCGATAATCTCCTGAGTCAAAGGCCGATCCTCGCACAGGACATGGAGGAGCTGCTGTTGTATGCCGCCCAAGCTGCGGGGGCAATTGCCAAGGCTCAGATGCTCGCTCACAGCCAGCGGATGGCCAATCAGCAACGACGACTTATCGAACTGTCGTCGATGATGAACACCACGTCCAGCCTCGGCGTAATCCTTCGGCTGGTTAGAGATGCGGCGGTCGACGACGGTGGTTTCGACCGGGCCGGAGTGTTCCTGTTTGACGAGGCAGCCCGAACGATGCACGGGACTTGGGGCACCGATCGCGAGGGGAACGCAGAGGATATCAGTCACGAGCGCTACACTATTTCCGAGGAAGAGGGGAGAAAGCTATTTCTCGACCAGGACGAGTTCGACACCGAATATATCATCGTTGACGACTACGAGAAAACGTACCAGCCTGGCGAACAGACAACGATGAGAGGAGTGGGCTCTCACGCTCGCATGTACCTCAAGACAGGCAAAGAGGTCGTCGGATTCGTGAGCGTCGACAATCTCATCTCACGCCGCCCGATCGGTGACGAAGACATTCTCTGGTTTTTGCCCTTTGCTCACCAAGCTGCAACGGCTATCCAGAAAGCGCGCCTCTTCGAAGAGCGAGAACAGATGCTTCACCAGCAGTCGAGGTTGCTGGAGCTGATTGCGACGATGAACAGCTCCATGGACCTCACCGAGCTTCTCAAACTTGTACGAGACGCCGTCGTCGACGTCGGCCGGTTCGATCGCGCGGGGGTCTTCCTTTACGATCGGGACAGCGGGACCATGCGTGGGACATGGGGTACCGATCGAGAAGGACGGGCCGAAAATATAGCCCAACACTCCTACGTCGTCTGCGAAGAAGATCGGTTGCGCTGGAAGCTCGATGCCGGCGAAGCCGCCCTTGAATACGATCTGACCGAGGATTTCGAGGGCAAATACGGTCCAGCAACCAGTAAGAGCATGGTGGGCGTCCATGAGCACGCCATTCTTTTCCTGCGCGTCAACAACGAGACGCTAGGGGCGATCAACGTCGACAACCTGTTTTCCCATCGGCCGGTTACCGAAAAGAACGTCCGGCAGCTATTGCCGTTCGCTCACCAGGCGGCAACGGCGATCCACAAGGCCGCGCTGCTAGCCGCGCGCCATGATGAGATCGAACGGCGCAAGTCGGTTGAGGAAACGTTGAGGACTCAAGCCGAAGAGCTTATTCTGGCGAGGGATCAGGCACTTGCCGCGACAAAGGCAAAGAGTGAATTCCTCGCCAACATGAGCCACGAGATTCGCACGCCGATGAATGGTGTGATCGGCATGCTGTCGCTGCTTTCGGAGACGGTACTTACTCCTCAGCAACGGGAATTTACGACGATCATCCAGAACAGTGCCGAGGCACTGCTTTCAGTGATCAACGACGTGCTCGACTTTTCGAAAATAGAAGCACAGAAGATGCTTGTGGATACCGTCGACTTCGACTTACGAGCCTGCATCGAAGAGGTCGTGGAGCTGATTTCGGCCCGGGTTGAAAAGCGAACCGTCGATTTGAGCTGCCACATTCCGCCGGACTTTCCCGAGGTCGTCAAAGGAGATTCGGGGCGGGTTCGCCAAGTTGTGACCAATCTTGTCGGCAATGCCCTCAAGTTCACCGAGCATGGCGACGTGACGGTCGACGCTTCCGTGGTGGCAGCAACCGAGGATCGAATGTACGTTCGGATCGAGGTCCGCGACACCGGGATCGGCATTCCCCAAGATCGACAGCAACAGATTTTTGAGAGCTTCACCCAAGCCGACGGGAGTACGACCCGCCGTTACGGCGGCACCGGGTTGGGTCTGACGCTGACGAGACAACTTGTTGAATTGATGAACGGCCGGGTCGGGTTGCGGAGCCGTGAAGGAGTTGGCAGCGAGTTTTGGGTAGAGATTCCCTTTGAACGCGTGGCGGGAGGTGCGAATTCTGTCTTGTCGCTGACTACGATCGGCAAAGGGCTTGTGTCGATCGTCGATCGAAGCGCCAGTCTCCGCCGTACGCTTGGTGAGCAGCTCAGGTTCTGGGGCTATTCAGTTGCCGAATACCAGAGCCTAGACGAGGCCATCGATGCTATCGCGAACGCTTCCGGTGACCAAAAGACTCAAGCCGTCTTTATCGACGCAAAGATTGCGATTAGCGACGAGCGCCTTGCGGATGGGTCGGGACACCTTGGAGGTGACGCCGGTGTGCCCATCGTGATCATGACCCCTAGTTGGATGCGGGCGTCGTTATACCAGGCCTCGCGTGCGAGTCGGGTGATCGCGCTAAGTAAGCCGATTCGGCGGGCTCGACTGGCCGGGATTTTGACTGATTTAAGACTGATGCACCTGGCACAGCCCATGGATGCACTTCCTGACCATACGGCAGCCGATCCCAACGAAACGCACCTCGGTCTGCATGTCTTGATCGCTGAGGACAACCCGGTAAACGTTCTGATCTTGGAGCGAACGCTAGAGGACCTCAATTGCACGTTCGTTTCGACCGATAATGGCGCCAAATCGGTTGACGCGTTTGCCAGCCAGCACTTCGACTTGGTCTTGATGGACGTACAAATGCCGGTAATGGATGGACTGGAGGCCACTCTGCGCATTCGGGAAATTGAGGCGACGCGGAGAACTCACACGCCGATCATTGCACTGACCGCCCACGCCCAAAAAGAGGATCGTGATCGTTGCCTTTCTGCCGGTATGGACGACTACGTGCCCAAGCCGATCACGAGAAACGATATGATCGCCAAACTCAAGCAGTGGCGGCTAAAGGTCGCATTTGCCTAAGGTGTTTGGACAACCGGTTGCCTAAAGTATTGAACCTGCACCCGACGAGGCAAGGTCGTTTGGAACTCTCTTAACTGCCGGCGCAACAGAAGCGCTTTGACTGCATTCGGGGCAAAGAACACCACGTCGGGAAATGCCGACGAGATCGTTTGGGGCACTATCCATCGGGCGACGGGGATATAAGTGTCCGGCAACCTAGTCCTTCCGGCATACCACTCCGGATAGATAATGACCAAGTCAGGGCTGAAGGATCCCAGGATGCGGCCAAGCTCCCGAGTGTTGTACTTGCGGGCAACGCGCAGGCGTCGAACTTCATCGTTGGCCAGACCCCAAACGTCAAGGAGATGAACGTCGCTGAAGTAGGTCACGGCACCGATGTCGTTGGCGGCAAGGCGACCGTTCTGGTAGTACTTGTGCACGAATCGGCCCATCTGGCTCTGCTGCAAGTAGATGTCGCGAGCGCCAAGTCCCACGACCGCATAGGCATAAACGGCCCGATCCCAGATGCTGATAAGTATCGCCGACGTGACGAGCAGCGCAGTTGCCGATCGTATCAACCGACCCTTCGTTCTTGGACCGAATATCATGACCCCGAGCAAGGCCAGCGCGAGGACATTGGTGGAAAGGATCAGATTGGACTCGACCCGGTAGGCCCAACCGATTCGATTCATTATGCCCTGGACAATCGTCACGCAGGCGATTCCGCCGAGCCACATGACCACTGAGACCGGCGCATCTTCCCGATCCACATGTGCCCGAACGACCTCGCGAACGGCAAGGAACATCACGGTCGTCATCGAGACGACCAGGTAGGCCTCGTACCGGAAGAACCAACCAAAACTCGCGAATCCGGCGTGGAGGACGCAAGCGACGACGACCGTCCACATCCAGATCTGGAGTGTGGAGGTCTCGGTTCTCAGCGCTTTTAGGCGCATGGCAAGAACACTGAGCAGGGTCATCGCAAAGAGGTCGGCGTGCGTGCCGGTCGAGAAGTGAAGGGCGGAGAACGCCATCATTGCGAGGTCTTGAATATAGCGAAGCGGCCCAAAGGCCGGCATATGTCCCTTGATCGCAATCGAGTTGGGAATGAGCGGCATCCCCATCAGGTGGGAGTAGGCGGCGAATCCACCGATCGCCAGGATCGGGCCGGCGGCAAGCGAAGCCGCCAGTTTCCAGTCGCGCCTCCAAAGGCTCAAGAAGAACGGAACCACGACGAGAAATGCGCCTTCGTACCGGATCGAGCAGACCAACATGGTTAAGACCAGCGCCATGGCGCAGTCTTTAGCACTGCTTCGTCGCCCTAAATTGTCGAGGATCCAGAATCCGAAAACAAGATCTAGCAGCACTTGGAGGCAATGCTCCATCCCAGTGAATGGCAACACATGTAGCGGCCCGGCCGCGAAAACGGCGAACGCCGCCCCGGCCGCAACAATGGCAGGAAAGCTGGCCTTCAGGAACCGCACATACAGCAGGACCGCGGTCGAAATCGAAAAAAGAACGCAAAGAGCCAACGGTAGGAAAACCGAGTCGCCCTCTATCTGCACCAACGCCCCCAGTAAAGCGGTCCATAGGGGGGATGAGGATGCCGAGGACCAGGCATATTGGGTGACGCCCCAGACGCCATGCTCGGCGAGATTCCTCGCAATCGACATGTGAATGTATGGATCGTCGAGAACGTATGTGAAGTGGCCCTCGGATTGCCGCATGCAGACGCGCCAGACCATCAACAGGATCTGGATGGTGGCTCCCAAGAGGAGAGCCCCGCACAAATAGGGGAGCATTCGCTTCCAGTGTTCCTTGATGTCGTTAGTTTGCATTCGAGTAGCCATATCTGGTGACGAATCGGAGAGCGGTTCTAGAGCGTCGGTATCGACCGTTCGCTTCTGTGCCTAATGGCGTCGATCTTGGCCCGACGAGACTTGACCTCGATTGGTTGAGGTCTCATCATTGCCGATTGGGCGCCAGCAAGAGCCGATGCCGCGCCTTCGGCGTCGCTCAGGCCGATCTTTGCGTCGGCCAGGTCGAGCCACGGGCCGGCATTCCAACCGACAATGCGGATGATGGGAGTGAGAAGGGCAATTGCTTCCGAGTAGCGTCCATCGTGCACTCGCTCGTGAGCAAGTGCCATTGCATAGACAGGCGACTTCGGAGCTAACATGTTTGCCCTTTCCATGTAGCGGATCGCTTCGCTGCGGTCGTGAGGAAGCAGCATCTGGGCATAGGCAAAGAGAACGCGATGGTCCTTTGGTTCGATGCCGATCGCAAGCCGGTCCAGCTTGATGGCTTTGGCTTCCTGGTGCTTCTTCATGAGCGATGACGCCTGGTTGCACATGAGCCAACTGAGCTCTCCAAGATAAGGATTGCCTTCGTTCGTGCGAAGGCGCTCTAGCACTCCGGGATCGTGAGGACCTGTCCGGCCCGCCTCCAAGTCCTCCATCCAATGGTCGGTTCCGAAGATCCATCGCAGTGTCCGACCTCTTAGCAAGATTGCCTCGTCGGTGCGACCGACATTGTCGATGATTTGCGCATGCTTGGTGACGCCGATGATGAAGTGGGGGTCGAACTGCACCGCTTGGGCGAATAGGTTCTCGTTGGAATTCCATTGATGAACGCCCCACCATGTCGTCCACGCTGCCGCATTCAACGGTACGATCAATAGGCCAGCCACGACGGAGGTTTCTGGCTTGGCCAAATATCCAAACCCGATTCCGAAGAGGCAAGCGGCGATCAGGCCCGGCTCGGCGATTCGGTATGGTCCCACGACGTAGGTTGGGACAGGAGGAAAATTGGAGACAGGTAGGTAGACAAGCAAGCCGCAGATCGTGAGCCAAGCGATGGGGCGGTGGCTTCGCCACATCGCCCAGACGAACCACACGATTCCGACTGAGAATACAGCGCCGAGAACTGTCCACCCGGCTGCCGTGAATCGTTCCAAGGTGAATGTGAGAAGCGACGCCCGGTTGGGAGATATGATCGACAACCCATAGAACGAGAGCGTTCGGAGCGCCAAGACGATCGTTTCGGAAATGCCTTGACGCGCGCTTATTAGCGGCGGTCCCCCGTGCAGCCACAATGCCGCATAGACGATAACTGCGAAGGCGAACGGTACGCAGACCTTCCTGACATCCTTCCATCGGCCAGTACCGAATACGAATACAGACAGAGGAACGGCGGGAAGCACGAAGGCCGCCTGCTCCTTTGCTAGTGCTGCAAGGAGATAGGCGGCCACCGATGCGTTGAGCCAAGCCGGCTTGGCCTGAAGGTGAAACTGAACCAGCGCAAGAAGGAAGAGCGCCAGGAAGAACGTAGAAAGCACGTCGGTCCTTCCGCCGATCCAGGCGGTCGCGCCGACCTGCATCGGCTGCAAGCCGAAGAAGAGCCCGGCGAAGACTCCGGCAAGCCTCTTTTTGGAAACCAATAGGACCAGACAACTTGCCGCCACCGCGGTGAACGCATGGAGCAGGATGCTGGTCTGATGGAAGAAGAATGGCGTGTCCTTGGCATAGAGCGATTCGACGGCAAACGAGAAGGATGTCAGCGGTCGGTAGTAGATCCCGAGAAAGGGACGAGTGAATGAAGTGACCAGCCGATTGGGCCCGAGGCCCACGCCAGAGATGAGCATGTCGTCGTCCCACGTGGCCGCCCCCATCATACAGGGCAGATAGATGGCGACGCTAACGGCGAACACGAGCAGCAGTCCCAGACGCCATGGCGTGAAGAACGGTGCAGGCTGGGTGTTGTTTTCGTGTGGCTTACCCGCCGAAACGGCTAATCGCAAGCCTGGCATCGATAGATAAAGACGCAGCAATGCGCAAAAAGGAGCCGAACGGTCGACGTCTCGATCGATTCGCTGAAATCGCAATTATCTATCGAGTAGGCGGCCTCTAGCCGGTGCCGTCAAGCAGATCGGAACCTTCATTTTCTGAGTCGGCAATCTGCAACGTGGTCCGTTTGTTCGACCTCTGCCCGGGTCGGTCCACCCATACATATCCTGGCGTCTGGCGAACCCTATGCTTATACTTCCCAAAGGCTCTCTCAGGGGCGAAGACACGGGCTTTTCGGTATTAGAGGTCCGTCTGGGGAGAGTTCTCTAGTCCCACTCCGTTGAGACCGTCCGGATCGCACCGTCAGTAGGCGCCGCAGGCTAGAGCCTCTTCGATGAATACAAGGTAGTTGGCCTCAGTCTTCGGGTTCAAGGGCACGTTGATGGGAGCGGCCGTCGGCATGATGACGAAGCCCCCTCCCGCCTTCGCGGCATCCATGCATCGACGGACTTCGCGCCGGACGTCCGTCTCTTCGGAATGCTCGAGCAGGTGGAGTTGGAGGTTCCCGAAGAGGCACATGGAGGGCCCTAGCGCTCTCTTGAGTTCATCCAACTCGATGTCCCCCGATGGCGGCGCTTCGCAGGGGTCGATGGCGTCCGCTCCAACCGCCGCGATCGCGTCGAGCACCCGGCCAATCTTGCCGTGGCAATGGAACCGTACCTTCGCACCGTGCTCATGAATAAGGTCGACTTGCTCACGCACGAACGGGACGACGAACCGCTCGAACAGGGAAGGCGGCAGATAGGGCGGGGTGGCATATTCGGGGCCGCAGATTCGGTAAAGGTCGGCGGGTGCGGTTTCGAGCATGTTGCGGATCGATTCCTGATTACGTTCGTGAAGAACCTCGACCGTGCGCAGAAAATGATCGGTCTCGGTCATCGCCCAGACCGTGTACTCTCCCATCTCCATCAATTCGGCGGCATGGAGGAGGGCGTCGCCGGTGGACGACATCACGATGCCCCGATCGCCGACCTCGGTGAAGATCCGCTCGAGATCCTGGCTCGTATGGGTTACCGGCACGTAGGGAACCGAAAGTGCCCGGTCGACATCCTCGGTCGATTTGCACCAGTGCTCCGTCTGCCAGGTGGTATGCACGCCGTTCATGATCCGAACCGTCTGGTTTAGGTCGCCTTTCGGCGTATGGAGCGTGCTCTTGATCGTGCGGCCCTGAGGATCGACCTCTTCAACCGTATCGATTTCGACCGGATGGGCGCTGAGCAGGAATCGCTCGTCCGAGCCTGGATTCCACATCGCGATGCAGTCGGTGCACTCGCGGTTGGCAGACATCAGCCGGTCGTAGGAGGGTTCCTGGTTCTCCCAGGCACGAGAATTGAACCCGACGAGTTCGTACGTGGAGATCGGGACCCGATCCACGGGTTTGCGATCGATGGCGTTGAGGAGCCGTTGACGAGGGCTCATTTCCGGTTTCCAGGCTACCTCAGGCCAGCCCAGGTAGATTGGCAGATATGCTGCTCAGCACTCTCGCACTCGCCGGAGCGTGCGCTTGCGCCGCCATCCGACCCGATACTTCGTTCGTCGTCGTCGACCGAGGTGTGGCCAAGACAACGATCGACTTGCCGGCTCAGGCGCCGGGAGCGGAACGGCGCGCAGCCGAGATCCTCCGTCACGCAGTCAAGGAGATGAGCGGGGTCGATCTTCCGATCCGTTTTGTGGCGTCGCCGGGCTCCGAGCCGGCGATCCAGATCGGGTTTACCTCTGCAACTGAAACGCAAACATTGAAGGCAGATGGCTTTTCGGTCGATGTCACTGCATCCGCCGTGCGCATCGGCTCGGGCGGGCGCAAGGGCTCGATCTATGGGGTGGTAGATCTACTTGAGCGGCACTTCGGTTGCCGGTGCTTCAGCCCAACCGCTTATGTTTTTCCCAAGCGAAAGACGCTGCGACTTCCAATTGGAAGTTATTCGGACCAGCCGGTCAACAGCTTCCGGGCGATCAACGGTGACTTTGACGCCAACGAGGATTGGCTCGACTGGCAACGGCTGAACAACGTCAACGAGATGTTCGGCACGGGCTACTACGTCCATACTTTCCATCGCCTGGTGCCGCCGGAGACCCATTTCAAGGAACACCCCGAGTTCTTTGCAGTGATCAACGGCCGGCACGACGCCTCGCAGCTTTGCCCAAGCCGGCCGGAAAACGTCGAGATCGCGGTGGAAACACTAGAAAGGGCGATGGCTCTCGACCCCACAAAACAAGTCTGGTCCGTCAGCCAGAACGACAACCCTGAGTACTGTCACTGCCCGGACTGCCTCCGGATTATCAAAGAGGAGGGCTCTCCGTCCGGGCCGATCATCCGGTTCGTCAATGCGATCGCCCGGCGCTTTCCCCACAAGACGATCTCGACCCTGGCCTACGAGTTCTCAAGGTCGGCGCCGAAGGTCACCCGGCCCGACGCCAACGTCCAGATCATGCTCTGCACCATCGAGCTTAGCCGAAGCGCTCCCATCGCGACCGAACCGACGAGCGCGAGCTTCCGGCAGGACATCGTGGATTGGGGCAAGATCTCGCACAACATCTACCTCTGGGACTACACCGTCGATTTCGCCCACCAGATCACGCCGTTCCCAAACATCAAGGTCCTCCAGCCGAATATCCGATTCTTCGTCGAGAACAACGCCTTTCAGCACTTCCAGCAGTCGAACACCAGCCCCGGGCATGAGTTCTCAGAGCTGAAGAGCTATCTCATCGCTCGGATACTGTGGAACCCAAACGCCGATATCCAGGCGATCGAGCGTGAGTTCCTGGCCGGCTACTACGGCCAAGCCGCCCCATCCATCCGATCCTATATCCAGGCGATCGAGCGGAGCCTTCGAGGCAGGCTGGACATCTTCGGCAGCCCGATCGCCCATGTCGACGATATGTTGTCTGCCAAACAGATGACCCAATACGGGCGGCTGTTCGATCAAGCCGAGGCGGCGGTGGCCCATGACGACGCGTTGCTCCAGCGAGTCAAAGTCGCCCGTCTTTCGATTCAATACGCTGCCCTCTCCGTCGCCGCCGACCGGGTTTTTGGCCCGACTGGTTTCTTCGACGAAGGTCTAGGAAAGCCGGAACTTCGAACGGACATGTCGAGGATGATCGATGACTTTGCATCGACATGCGTCCAGAACCACGTGCGCAGTGTGAATGAGTCGAACCTGACTCCACACGACTTCTGCGAGGCGATTCGGCGGCTGACGATTCTCGAGATGGACGGGAACCTGGCCTTTCGCAAGCAGGCGACCGCCACACCTCCTCCATCGACGAAGTACGGCCATGGGGATATCGCCCTGCTGACGAACGGAGTTCATGGCGCCAACGACTTCCACGTTCAGTGGCTCGGCTGGGAGGGAACCGACTTCGACGTCACCATGGACCTCGGTAGGGAAACGAATGCCCACGAGGCCCAGGTCGACTCGCTCTCATCTTGGCAAAGCTGGATCCTTCATCCGAAGGCGATCACGTGCCTGGTGTCGTCCGACGGAAAGGAATTCGAGCCGGTTGGAACCGAGACTTTTGAAGGGGATGCCCGGCACCTGCCTATCATTCACACCTTCAAGTACCAGTGGAATCGAACCGGCGTCCGGTACGTGAAGTTGCACGTCCAAGGGACGCTTCACCTTCCTGAGTGGCATTCGGCTGCAGGCGGTCAGTCGTGGGTATTCCTCGACGAGATCGCCGTCCGGTAGGCATCGATTCGTTCGGTCAGTCGCACTGGAGCCAATACGAGAGCGGTGCGGCTGGGCAGGTAAATTTCGATCGTCTGGTCGCGCCCGTACATCGGCACTGCCTGGCAAGGGAACACCTGGTTCTGGTCGCATCGTCCGAACCCGCCGAATCGATGCTCGTCGGTCGACAGCACATACCGATAATCCTCCGCATCCGGCACCGGCATGCGAAGGCCGAAATACGATTCGGTGGGGTGCAGGTTGACGGCAAAGACAAGGGGGCCCCTTCGATAGATGAGCTGGCGCGAATCTTCGTGCACCGCCAACTGCTCGATCAAAGAATCGGTGAGCAACCCAAACGCCGGATCGAGAGCGAGCATGCACCGGTCGAACTCGCGAAGCATCTCGTACTTGAGGTGCGGGTTGTCCGCCAATGACCATTGGCGCCGGGCATATTGGTAGGAGTTGTTGTTGCCCGCTCGGGGGAAGTCAATCCACTCGGGGTGGCCGAACTCGTTCCCCATAAAGTTCAGGTAGCCCTCGCCGGATAGCGAGAAGGTGAGCAGCCGGATGATCTCGTGGAGCGCGATGCCGCGTTCGACGACCGCACTGGAGCGGTCTTTCGACATATGAGTGTACATCTCGGCGTCCATAAGCCAGAACGCGAGCGTCTTGTCGCCCACCAGCGCTTGGTCATGGCTCTCCGCGTAGCCGATGTGCTTCTCGTCCCTCCGGCGGTTAAGCATCACGTGATACACGTCGCCGAGGTTCCAATCCTCGTCCCTTCGCTCTTTGAGGATCTTGATCCAGAAGTCGGGTACGCCCATGCTGAGCCGGTAGTCGAACCCCAATCCGCCCTCGGCGACCGGTCGGCAGAGGCCGGGCATGCCGGAAACGTCCTCCGCGATGGTGATCGCAGGCTGATAGGCGGCGCGCGCTGTTTCGGTGGCGAGCTTGAGGTAGGTAAGGGCCTCGTCGTCCACGTTCGGGCTGAAGTAGTCGGCCAGGCTGTTGAACCCTCCGCCCATGCCGTGATCGAGGTAGAGCATGCTGGTGACGCCGTCGAAGCGGAATCCGTCGAATTGAAATTCGTCGAGCCAATAGCGGATGTTGCTCAGCAGGAATCGGCGCACTTCCGGCGTCGAGTAGTTAAAGAGCATCGAATCCCAGGCTGAGTGCATCCCCCTATCGCCGTCGTGAAAGTACTGATACTGGGTGCCGTCGAAAAGGTTGAGTCCTTCGGCCGTGTTCTTGACCGCGTGGCTATGTACGAGGTCCAGAAGGACCACGATTCCGAGTCCGTGGGCGGCGTCGATCAGGGTTCGAAGCTGGTCGGGGGTGCCGAACCGAGACGACGGAGCGAAGAAGCTGCTGACGTGGTAGCCGAAGGAGGCATAGTAGGGATGCTCTTGGATCCCCATCAGTTGGATGGCGTTGTAACCGTTGGCGGCGATGCGAGGCAGCACGTTCGTTCGAAACTCGTCGTAGCTGCCGATCTTCCACTCTTCCTGAGCCATCCCGACGTGGGCTTCATAGATGCGAAGACCCTCGTTGTCGGGGATGCCCGGGCGTTTGTTGAGGAATGTGTGCCCACGCTCCGGCATCCACAGTCGGGCGGCGAATGACTGATCGGGCTCCTGCAAGACCCGGTTGGCATAGGCCGGGATCCGATCCATCCCGCCGTTCCGGCTGACTACATGGACTTTGTATCGGCTCTCATGAACCAAGCGCGACCCGACTTCGCTGAACGGCAGGAAGAGGCTCCAGACGCCTAGCTCGTCCCTCTGGGCAATGTTCGTTTCGCGGTCCCAGTCGTTGAAGTCCCCGACCAGGCTGAGCCGGTCAGCCGAAGGCGCCCACTCTCGGTACCAGAAGCCGTCGACGCCGTCGCGGTCGCCTCGGTGGAGTCCGAAGATTCGGTGCCCTTGAGAGATTGGGCCAAGCAATCCTCCCGCCTCATCGATTTCATTCCGAATCCGATCGTAGTAGTGGCTCCTGCGATCGATGACATCCCGGTACGGTTCGAGCCAAGAGTCTCTGTCGGCCAGCGACAACTGCCGCTTTTGCGTCATGTCTGTAGTCTAGCGCTTCGCGCAAGGCGATTCGGTGCTTCGCACCTAGGCGATGTTGCATCCTGGGGGCCCGTCGGCTCAAGGAATCGGAGGTATGCCGTCGGCATAAGTCCCGCATTGTTGATTCACGGCTGCCGAACGCGGCTTCGCGTTCCCCCGACCCTCGACCCCAGAACACTGCTCCACCCACATCCCGCATACTGTCATTTGAACTTCGGGTGGTTTGGGTTGTCTAATATGACTGTCCGAATAGGTAGGTGACCTCGCAGATGAGAACGCTTTGCTTAGTTGCGCTCACGATGTCCGGGTTGTTGTCCGCAAATGCGGCGGGGACGCCGATCGACGATCTTCGTTCGAGCTTTTTGCAGCCGCCGGCGGCCTCGCGGCCCTGGGTCTATTGGTTTTGGCTCAACGGAAATATTACGAAGGCGGGGATAACGGCCGACCTTGAGGCGATGAAGCGGGTGGGGGTTGGGGGCGTCCTGATCATGGAGACCGACCAAGGGGCTCCGCTAGGACCGGTGCCGTTCGCGAGCCCTAAGTGGCGAACCCTCTTCCACCATGTCGTCACGGAGGCCGGACGTCTGGGGCTCCAAGTCAACATGAACGACGACGCGGGCTGGGCCGGCAGCGGCGGCCCGTGGATCACTCCCGACAAGTCGATGCAGAAGGTCGTCTGGTCCGAGGAGAAGGTTGCCGGCGCCAAGAAGACCGTCGTGGTCTTGCCCAAGCCCCAAGCGGTCGCCGGCTTCTACCGCGACATCGCGGTTTTGGCCTTCCCGACTCCCGGCGCCTATCGGATAAGAGAGATCGAAGGCAAGGCGGCATACGTACGGCGCGACGCATCGCCGGTCGTCGACTACGGCACTGCCCCCGAGGATTCGATCATCGATAAATCCAAAGTCGTCGACCTGACGACCAAGATGGGGCCGGACGGCAAGGTCGTCTGCAATCTGCCGGAAGGGGATTGGACGATTATGCGGTTCGGCTATACCTCGACCGGTTCGATGAACGAGCCGTCTCCCCAATCGGGCCTGGGTTTGGAGTGCGACAAGCTCAGCAAAGAGGGGTCCGAAGCCGCGTTCAATGGGCTGTTAGGAAAGCTGGTGGCCGATTCGGGGCCGCTGGTCGGCAACGCCCTCGTTCGAATGCATATCGATAGTTGGGAGGTAGGGTCACAGAACTGGACCGCCCACTTCCGGGACTCCTTCCGCAACCGGCGTGGCTACGATCTACTCCCATATCTTCCGGTCTATTCGGGCAAGGTCGTTGGCAGCTTGGAGGTTTCGGAGCGGTTCCTATGGGACCTCCGTCAGACGGTTTCCGATTTGCTGGTCGACAACTACGAAGGGCACATGGCCGAGTTGGCCCGGCAGCACGGAATCCAGTTGTCTACTGAAGCTTACGGCGATATGACGATGGACGACTTGGCATATGCCGGGCGATCTGACGAACCAATGGGCGAGTTCTGGACTTGGAACGGCGACATCGGCAACCCCCAGTCTCACTCCGATCCTTCGGTCCAGGAGATGGTGTCGTCCGGCCACGTCTATGGCAAGCGGATCATCGGAGCGGAGTCGTTCACTTCGGACGATTCGGAGCGTTGGCGCTACTACCCGGGCCTGATCAAGGCGATGGGCGACCTCCAGTTCTGTCATGGCATCAACCGGTACGTGGTGCACCGATACGCCTTGCAGCCTTGGTTGAACGTGAAGCCTGGTATGTCGATGGGGCCATGGGGTCTCCATTACGAGCGCACCGCAACTTGGTGGGAGAAGTCGATCCCGTGGCACACCTACGTGGCCAGATGCCAGAACATGCTGCGACAGGGCCTGCCCGTAGTGGACGTCCTGTACCTGGCGCCGGAAGGCGCCCCAAGCTCGTTCACGCCTCCGGCATCGAGCCCGCCGAGCCCCTACCATGCGGACGCCTGCCCGCCCGACGCGCTGCTTCACCGAGCGACCGTGAAGAACGGACGGATCGTGTTCCCCGACGGAATGAGCTACGCGGCGCTTGTGCTGCCATCCGCCCCGATGACCCCTCGCCTGCTGCGCAAGATCAAAGCGCTGTGCGATGCGGGGGCGATCGTCGTCGGTCCAAAACCGGCGAAGTCGCCGAGTCTTGTCGACTATCCGGCATGCGATTCCGAAGTCCAGCACTTGGCCGATCTCCTGTGGGTTAGAGGGCGCGTGATCGCCGGCAAACCGGTCGAGCAGGTTCTTGCCCAGCACGGAATCGTTCCCGACATGAGGGCCGATCCTCGGCTGAACATGGCGCATCGGAGAGACGGCAATACCGACATCTACTTCGTCGCCAACACGAACCGGTTCCCTACCAATTCGATTTGCACGTTCCGAGTCGGCGCCAAGGCGCCTGAGATCTGGAATCCGGAAACGGGATTGACCGCTCCTGTTCCCCAATACACCGTCGATCACGGCTGCGTGTCGATTCCGATGGCGTTCGGCCCGGCGGATTCGCTCTTCGTCGTGTTCAAGCCGGTCGCCAAGTCTCAGAATGCGGTGGTCCGATTCACGCGATCGAACGCCGACGTGCTGCCATTCGCCAAACTCGGTCGCATCGTTATTACAAAGGCGCTTTGGGGTCCGAAAGGGGACGCCTCACGGACAAAGGACGTGCAATCTCAAGTTCAGCGGATGGTGGATGGCCAGGTCACCTCGTTCCAAGTCGCCCAGCTTGCCGGCGAAGGGGACCCGGCAGTGAACATCGTCAAGACGCTCAACCTGGAATACACGATGAACGGGCGGACCTTCACGGCATCGGCCACCGATCCGGAATCGATTTCCTTCATGGAGCGCGCCGACCGAAAGCCGGTTGCCCGCCTGGAGACAACCGCTAGAGGACTGAATGTGGTGGCAGACGCACCCGGCGACTACGCGGCTCATACGCGAACAGGAAGGACGCTTCGGGCGCGCGTCAAGGCCGTCCCCACGCCATTCCCGGTTACGGGACCCTGGACGCTGGACTTTCCGCCCGGACTCGGTGCGCCCAAGCACGTTGTGCTTCCGTCGCTCATCTCTTGGAGCGAGTCGAAGAGCGCCGGTGTGCGCTACTTCTCGGGGACCGCAACCTATCACAAGACGTTCGACTGTCCGGCCGATCGGATTGGCGCAAAGGCGCGAACCGTTCTCGATCTCGGGGCAGTCGGGGTGATTGCCGAAGTCAAGCTGAACGGGCAAAACGTTGGGCTGCTCTGGCGTGCGCCCTATCAGGTCGATGTGACGGGCAAGATTCGTCCCGGCAAGAACGAGCTGACGCTCCAAGTGACCAACCTCTGGCCGAACCGGATGATCGGGGACGAATCGCTGCCTGAAGACGGCGACCGAAACCCCAACGGGACCCTTAAGTCGTGGCCGAAGTGGGTACTTCAGGGCGGCAAGAGCCCGACCGGGCGCGTGACGTTTTCTTCGTGGAAGCTTTGGCACAAGCAAGACGAACTTCTTCCGTCCGGCCTGATCGGGCCGGTTGTCCTGCGGACCGAGATTGTACTAAGGCTAAAGCCGATGCGATAGCGAGAACGCCGCGACGGCGGCGAAGGACGACAGATGATCTTGTTTGCAGCGATGGGTTTGGCCCTTGCCGGGCCGACCTGGTTTCCGTTCGTGATTCCGTGGGACGATGCGAGTCACACAGCGATCGACATGAGCTACCTGAACGCGATGCCGGCTGGGCGAAACGGCCGAATCGTGCCGAGGAATGGACATTTGGTCGAGGCGAACACCCAGACCCGGGTACGGTTCCTTGCCGTCGATATCGTTGGAGGCGCCGCATTTCCCAGCCACGAGGACTCTGATCGGACCGCCGCGCACCTCGCGAAAATGGGAGTCAACCTCGTTCGGTTCCACCATCTTCAGAATCCGTGGGAGCTTGAATCCGGCGGATCGATCTGGAAGAAAGGGCATCTCTATCTGGAACTCGACCCGGCTCAGTTGGACAAGCTTGACTACCTCTTCGCCGCTTTGAAGCGGCACGGCGTCTATTCGAACATCAACTTGCAGACGACGAGGATCTACGTTCCCGAGATGGGATTTCCGGAGTCGGTAAAGCAGATCTCGTTCGAGTTGGACAAGCGGATCGATAAGGTCGACCGGCACATGATTCAGCTCCAAAAGGAGTATGCTCGCGACCTTCTCGATCGGCCAAACCCGTACACCGGACTCAAGTACAAGGATGATCCGGCTCTTGCCTTTGTAGAGATCAACAATGAAAACTCGCTGGTCGGCTGGCCTGGCGAACCGGCGGCCGAGGAGTTCATGGCCTTGCCGGAGCCGTTCCGCCAAGAGGTCGTTTCCAAGTGGAACAAGTGGCTCGCGGCCAAGTACGGCAACGACGAGAAGGTCAAGCAGACATGGTCACAAGGCTTTGTGAAGCCCGGGCCGAGCATTCTGAGCGCCGCTTCGGTCTGGACGACTGAGAATCAGAGCAACGGCGACGTGAAGTTTGAAGTCCCCAATCCGGATCAGTCTCAGCCATCCCACGATGGCGATGCGCCCTCCTGTCGGGTGACGGTGCGCAGCAACTCGGGGCCCGATTGGCACGTTCAGCTCCATATCACCGGTCTGGACCTGAAAGAGGGGCAGCCCTACACCATCCGCTTCCGCGCGCGCTGTTCGGGCCTGGCCCAACTGACGGTGTCGTCCGCCCTCGACGAGCCGGACTGGCACAGCCTTGGGGTCTTTCAACCGGTAAAAGTGGGCGTCGAATGGCAGAGCTTCGCGCTGCCGTTCACGCCGACCGATACGCGCACCAATCACAACCGGATCGGCTTCATGCTCGGTGCTCTTCGTGGCACGCTGGAGGTCGAGAGTTTCTCCGTGTCTCCCGGCATCGATCCCGGACCTCTGCTCGGAGGATCGCTCAACGCTGCTTCGATTCCTCTTCCTGCGTCCGGCATCCGCTCGAGGACAGAAGATTTCCTGCGCTTCCTTTGCGCGGCAGAAACCGCCTATAGCGACGAGATGCGGGCCTACGTGCGCAAGGACCTCGGCATCAAGGCGAACTTGATCGATACCCAGGTGGCGTGGGGCGGCGTAACGTCGCTCGTCCGCGAAAGAGATTCCGACTACGCGGACAACCACTCCTATTGGCAGCATCCGTCCTTCCCGGGCATCCCGTGGGACTCGTCGAACTGGTACATCGCGAATACGCCCATGGTCGATGCAATGCTCGACCAGACGGACGGGCTGACGTCGTTGGCCAAGTTCCGGTTCGCGGGCAAGGGGTACACGATCAGCGAGTACAATCACCCGGCGCCGAGCGACTATCGAGTTGAAATGATGCCGCTTTTGAGCACCTTTGCCGCCCTGCAGGATTGGGATGGCTTCTATCTCTTCGAGTACGGTTCGTTCGGTACCGGCAAGAAGAACGATCAGATCGGCGGATACTTCGACGTCGGCCTGGATCCGGTGCGAATGGGGTTCTTCCCGAGTGCCGCCGAGATCTTCCGGACCGGAATCGTGCCGCCGTTGACAGGCATCGATCGCACGGTAGTCGACGCAAAGGCGGCGGAACTGGTGTCCACCGATCCGTGGCGGGGGAAGCGACTGAACCCGCTGAGCCAACGTCTGGAGGTGACCACCGAAGGTTCGCCCAAGTCGTTCGCCGGTGGCGAGTCACCCGCCTCGCTCACGAAAGTGGACGGCGGGACGGTCTACAAATTGCAGACGGCGAAAGCACTCGTTCTGGTCGGCCAAGTCGGGGGGCGGACCGAGACCTTGAGCGGAGGGGGCATCACGGTGCGCGCTACGTTCGGTCAGTTCGGACGCGGCTTCGTGGCCGTGACGTGTACGCCTCTGCACACCGGCGGATACCTGCTGACGGTGGGCAGCCGAGCCGAGAACCAGGAGATGGGCTGGAACGACAAGCGGACGACGATCGGCCCCAACTGGGGACACGGCCCGATCCAAGCGGAGGGAGTTCCGCTAGATCTGACCTTCACCGGCGCACCAATCCGCCACGTGTGGGCGCTCGACGCAACCGGCAAGCGAAAAAAAGAGATCGTCCTGGGCCACGGCGCCGTCGGCACGTCGATGCACCTCGACCCGTCCGACGCCACCATCTGGTACGAGATGGGGACGTAACGCGGGTCGCGGGTCAGGGAAGCGGCTCGTGTGGAGCGGGCGACGCAAGAGGACGAAGTCCGCTCCACATGTCTCGCAAGGAGAGCTTTTGTTAGCGTCGGGTTGGCGCTGCCGGGTGCTTTCGCGAGCAAAGGGCTTCCGACACGAACAGTCCGATCGGTACATTGCCGACTAGAGTGCGAATGCGAAAACAAGGTCGCGCTGTAATTGGTTGTGGGTTGCTTCCGCTGCACGCGCTAACTGGCTATGTTCGCGAATCTCCCCGTCAGGACGCCCCCAGCCCCGAAGCAAATCGCGGGCCTCACGGCTTGTTGGGTCCAGACTCAACGCTCTACGGTACAGGGGCTCGGCAATGTCGACTTTGCCCAGGAGCTCAAAGAGATATCCAGCAATGAGCAGCGTCGAGGCGACCACCTCTGCCGGGTAAGCGGCGAGTTCAGGCATGATCGGGATACCCATGAACCGCCGTGCCGCTTTGCTGACGACGTTGCCGCTTACCTCTCGCCGCGACTCGATGCCACTCCTAATTAGGCTCCAGGCGGCCAGCGCCACCGTCGCCAGATCGGTATCAGGGTCGTCGAGGAATTGCTCGGCAGTAGTGCGCGCATCGGGTGGCCGGTTCGCGGCGAGCCAACTTAGGCGAATGTAGCGGTACGATGAATTGCCCGGGGCAAGGTTAACCGAGTGCGCGTAGAAGAGGTCCGGCGCGTGGTTCATGTCCAACTCGCCGTAGCATCGTCCTCGGAAATAGGCTCTCTTATCTTCAGAGATCTCAAGTTCACGGCTACGAAGCACGCGGAGGAGATTCTCCCAGTTGCGATCGGCAATCGCCTGCATCAAGGCATCGTGTGCCGGGAGTTGGGTTCCTGGTTCGAGTGCCCTGAACGGAAATCGGGCTTCCTGCCCAGACAGCATGTACAGGTCGGCCGAAAGGCCATTCAGCCACTCTTGACTGGTCGCAGACAACGCCGAGGCCGAAAGCGTAAGCTCCTCGTTTAGCTCTTCCAGCCTATCGATGGCGCCCTCGCGGATGGCATCGTGAATTTGGCAGACGAGTTCTTCCGAACGTCCAAAGGCGCGGTCA
>JARLGV010000030.1 GCA_031292555.1 Fimbriimonas sp. | reverse complement strand
TTTGCCCGTTACCGTGTTCCAGCTTTCCAAAGTGGTGGTGTAGGTCGCGATGCCGTGATAGGGCAAATACTCGCCGACGGCTGAGTCAACCAAGAATTTCCCATCCGGCGAATAGACGACCGACGTAACGGATTGGCTTGCTACTGTCGGCAGGCGATAGAGCCGCTTGGCTGAAACAGAGTCGAAGACTTCGAGGGTGCCGCCCGAATTAGCGGTGCCGCCGACGGCAATTGTCGCGCCGGATGGCGAGTAGGTAAGCGACGAAATTGAGGACGCGGATGTGACGAGCGACCGAAGGATCCCAAATGTGGGCGATACCGTCCACATTTGGAGCAGTCCAGCGCCCCCTATCACGATCGTCTTGCCGGTCGGTGAATATGCGATCGCATTGACGGCGGCGATCGGAAGTTTGCAGTCGATACAGCGTCCGGACGTGATATTCCAAAGCTCGACCACGCTCGGGCCATTGAAGATCGTTCCACAATCGGCCACCGTGGAACCGTCGGGGGAAATGGCGAGCGATGTGACGTTGTCGGCAATCGTAGGCAGGACGCGCAATTCGATTCCCGTCTTGGCATTCTCAACCCGGATGGCGCCGTAGCCTCCGACGATTCGATAGCGACCGTCGCGAGAGAAGGCAACTTTCGAAATAGTTCCAGTCGAGTAATGCGCCCAATGATTCGTTAGGTGGCTCTGAGCATGCGTTAGCGCGGGACCCATAACAAGCAGCGCAGCCAAGGCGATTGCGAACGCTCTCACATGTAGTCTGCCAATTCCAGAAACTCCGCCTGCTAATGGACTGGACAAACTAAGGCAATCCTCCTGCGCCATGTCAGCACTATATCATAACGTCATGCAGATTTTGCTCGATCGATAGCGAGGGCTCACTCAAGTCATACTGAGGCATGTTGGTTGGCATAGAGATCGTCGACGAAGTAACGGCGACATCGGTTCCGTTCGGTTCGTGCGCGTATTGGTGGGTGGGGCAACACGGATTCATCGTCAAACTTGGCGATGCCGTCTTCTACATCGATGCCTACCTGACCCCGAATGAGGCACGCAACGTGGCCCCGCTGCTTTGTCCAGAGGATGTTACGAATGCAGATGCGATTCTGGGCACCCACGACCACGGCGACCACATCGACCGACCGAGTTGGCCAGGCATGGCGGCGGCGTCCCCCAATTCGATTCTGGTTGTACCGAAACTCGTTCGAAGCGACCTGATCGCAGAGCTTGGCGTTTCTGCCGACCGAGTCGTTGGTTTAGACGACGGGACGTCGACGACGATCAAGGGGGTCAAGATCACAGCTGTTCCGGCGGCGCATGAGTTGCTGCATTTGGAACCGGGCACGGGCCTGCATCCGTTCTTGGGCTACATCCTCGAAGGAAACGGATTCTGTCTTTATCATTCAGGGGATACGTGCATCTATGAAGGAATGCAGCAGCGGCTCCGGTCATGGCACTTCGATCTGGCGCTGTTGCCGATCAACGGCAGGGACGCCAAGCGATTGAAATCCAACTGCATCGGGAACATGACGTACCAGGAAGCCGTCGACTTGGCAGGTTCCATTGAGCCTGGTCTCACCGTGCCGACGCATTTTGAAATGTTCAACGGCAATACCGAGAACCCTCAGCTGTTCGTGGACTACATCGAGGTCAAGTATCCCGCCCTTAAGGCAGAGGTCCCCGTTCACGGGGTTATGAGGCTGGCTTCTCGCGTAGGCTAGGGGCCAACGCCAATCGGTTTGGAGTTCTTAGGACGGGGGAATCTCTGAGCGGCCGCCTTTTCGAGTTCAGGGAGCATCCCGGGGGTGATCAGCCTTGCGTGACCGTCTACGAAAGACACCGCGGGGCGGATCTTGGCGTCTGGGATTCGCTCCGTCCACATCGGGACTGACGCCTGTAATGGGATATCCGAGCTTTTTACTCCGGCAATATTGAGGTTGAACTCAAACGTCCCGCCTTCAATTGGGGAATTGAATATTGTCCGAGTGCTGACATAGTGCTGTAAGACATCGATCGCCGACGGAGTGTTCTGAACATAGGGGAACAGGTCGTCGAAATCGTTCGCATACATTTTCATTGCAAGGGCTGCCTGCTTTGAATTGGAGAGAGCAACCGTTCGCTGCGCCGCTTGCCGTGCTTGTGAGAACACAGGGAACAGGATGGCGGCCAGTACCAGTAGTACCGGACAGATACATACGAAGGCGCCGGCAAGGATCGCCACCCACAACCATATGCTGGTCTTTCGTGCAGGAAGAGGCGCATTTGCCGCCTGATGGTATTGGGGTGGCACGGGAGACTCGGGGGAGAAGGGCGCACCGCACTGGTCGCAGAAGCGAGTTTCATCGACCGATTCCTTACCGCAGTTGTGGCAGACCTTCATTCTTGCATCTTACCTTCAGGAATTCTCGACGCCTTGGCTCGATGGCAGCATCCAACGACGCTGTTTTTGGCGGCACATTTGCGACCGGTACCTAAAGTCCCATTTGGTCGCTCGCGCATCTATCCGATGCTCCTAACACTTCGAGGAGGGCGGCAGAAGGAGGATAAAGCATGTTACGATAGGCTAACGTCCGACGGAGTCGATCTTGTTCGAATGAACTCGATTTCCATGGAACGGGATTTATCAGCGACGATTGCGCTACTTGCGCCAAAATAGGCGTATCGCAGTGACGGCAGAATCTGTCTGCCACCCCAATTCGTCTAACATACGTTTACGTCGTTCCGCAAGGACATCGCATTAATCCGAATCTGCTATGAATAAACTTCGAATTTTGTTCGCTACAGCCATTCTCGCGCTGGCAGGTTCGATTCTTGGTCAGGGTTCGCCTCGCCTGGTTACCATGCAAATGGAACCGCCAAGGGTGTTGGCGTCCGCTACCGCAATCGGACCCAAACCGGCGACCGACAATATCCACATCACAGTCGGTCTTCAACTGGCGGATCGTCAGGGCCTTTCGGACTTCGTTGACTCGGTCTCCAATCCAACTAGCCCGACTTACCGACAGTTCATCACGCCGGACGAAGTCGGCCGGCGATTCGGACTCTCAATGGCCGAAGTGCAGAAAGTTGTGGACTACTTGACATCGCAGGGAATGAAGGTGACCGGCATCGCCAAGAGCCGCATTACCCTTTCTGCCGACGCGACAGTGGCGCAAGCTCAAGCTGCGTTCCACACGTCGATCGAGAACTATTCGGTGCCTGCCTACGACGGGTTCAAGGCCGGCCAGTTCTTCAGCTTTACGACCCCTCCGGCGCTACCTTCGACGATCGCTTTCGACATCCAGTCAATTAGCGGACTCGAGAACGTTGTTCGACCAAAGCACACTTCGCTCAACCCGACCCAATTGCAGACCCTCTACTCGGTATCGCCTGAGTACAACAACGGAAACCAGGGACAGGGCCGGACGGTTGGAATCACCAATTTTGATGGCTTTACAATCGCCAACGAACAGGTTTTCGTCAACTACTACAAATTGCCCGCCCCAGCGGCAGGCGCCGGTAGCAACATCACGGTTTACACAATCGATGGTGGTTCGCAGAATGTGAATTCCGGGCAGGGCGGAGAAGGCAACCTGGACTTGCAGACCGTGATCAGCATGGCGCCTCTGTGCAATCTGCTCGAATATGATGCCGCGGGAACTGTCCAAGGGTACTTGGATGCGCTCACCAAAGAGTCCAACGACAACTCAGCCGACATCATCACGGAAAGCTATGGCTGGACGCTCGATCCGACGACTACATCGACTCTGAATGGCCTCCATTTGACGATGAATGCCGCTGGTATCACATATATGGCGGCGTCAGGCGATCACGGCACTATGTTCGGTGGGAGCGGCAGCGCGATTCGCTACTACTATCCCGCAATCGATCCGGAAGTTCTGTCGATCGGCGGAACCTCGGTTACCCTCAACGCGGACAACACCCGACAAGCAGAAGTCGGTTGGTGGTGGGGTTCGACAGCATCGGGCGCAGGCGGCGGCGGTTGGTATCCAAACACGGATGCGACTTATCCAATTAACGTTCACCCGACGTGGCAGACCGGAACGGGAGTTCCATCGGCTGCATCAGTGCCCTATCGCCTTATCCCTGATATCTCGTTTGACGCGGACCCAAACACCGGCTACACGGTAGTCATGTACAGTGCGCCCAACTACTACTTATACGTGATCGGAGGGACGAGCGGGGCATCGCCGTGTTGCGCCGGGTCGCTTGCCGACACCGAGCAGAACCTGATAGCGATGGGTGCGCTTCCCGCCGACGGTAGCGGTCACCATCGACTTGGCCGCCTGCAAGACCTGATCTACTATCTGAACGGCGATCCCAACGTCTTCTTCGACGTCACGTCGGGTCAGAACGGAACTTTGCCGAACGGACAGACCTCGGTTGCGACCGCCGGATGGGACACCGATACCGGCTGGGGCGCGGTCATCTGGTCCGGATTCGCTACGAAATACGCCAGCATAGGCGCGGTTTCGTCGGTTGCCCTTAATCCGTCGACCGTACAGGGTGGCGTTTCAAGTACAGGCACGGTGACTCTGTCGACCGCAGCGGTGGGCCTGGGCACAACGGTATATCTGACGTCAAACAACTCCGTCGCGCAAGTGCCTGCGTCGGTGACGGTTGCCGCCGGGGCAACAACTGCCACGTTTACGGTGACGACAAGCACCGTTACGAACAACCAAAGCGTGAGCATAACGGCGACGGTGCTTAAGAGTTCGGCATCGGCAACGTTGACGGTTCAGCCGATCGGCATACAAAGCGTGACGATTTCGCCAAGCTCAATTGTCGGCGGCAATCCGTTCACGACCTCGACGGTTACGCTGACTGCTCCGGCTTTAGCCGGTGGGGTCACGGTGAACCTCAGTTCTAATAACTCCGCCGTTCAGGTTCCGGCGACGGTGACAATCGGTTCGGGCGGCACGTCCGCAACCTTCTCGACGACGACGACTGGAGTCAACACATCGACCTCGGCCACGGTCACTGCGACGTATAGCGGCTCCACCGGCTCGGCGAACGTGACAGTCACCCCAGCAGTGCCGAGTACCTTGGGTATTGCACCGTCTACCGTCGTTGGCGGCGCATCCGGAACCATAACGGGAACGGTCACCTTAACCGGTCAAGCAGGTCCGTCGGGCAACACGATCACGATGACGAGTTCGAACACCTCGGCAGCGACGGTCCCCGCTTCGATGACAGTTGCGGCGGGAGCTACGACCGGAACGTTCACTGTTACCACCCTGCCAGTTACGTCGACCCAAACGGTTACGATAACGGCAACCGGCAACGGCACGTCGGTAACGCAAACGATCACGGTCAACCCGAATACGGTCAGTTCGCTCTCGCTGAATCCGACGACGGTGATCGGCGGCAACACGAGTACGGGCACGGTTACGATCGGCCAGGCGGCCGGGCCGTCGGGTGTGACGGTCAACCTCTCTAGCAGTGGCGGAGACGCCCAGGTTCCGGCGACGGTGACCGTCCCTAGCGGCGCTACGACGACGACCTTTACGGTGACGACGAACCAAGTCAACAGCAATGAGACCTTGACGATCACCGCTGCGATAGGATCGAGCACCCAGACCGCCAACATCACGCTTCAGGGTTCAGGAATCTCCAGCGTTGCGATTTCGCCGACGAGCATCGTTGGTGGAAACGTACCATCTGGCGGAACGGTGACTCTTTCGGGAGCAGCTCCAACCGGTGGAGTGACGGTTACCCTGAGTTCGGCAAGTAGCGCAGTGACGGTTCCGGCATCGGTGACGGTGGCGGGAGGCGCCACCACCGCGACCTTTGGTGTCACGACAGCCGGTGTCGATGCGTCGACGCCGGTTGTAGTGACCGCGACCCTCAACGGAGGATCGAAGACCTGCACCTTAACCGTCACGCCGGCAAGCGCCTACTCGCTCACGATCACGCCGAACACGGTGATTGGGGGAAGTTCGACGACGGTGACGGCAAATATCCACCTCAACGGTAGGGCTGGCCCGTCCGGATCGGTAGTCACTCTCTTGAGTTCCAACACATCCGCCGCGACTGTCCCTGCAACGGTGACGATCCCTGCGCAGACCTCAAACACAAACTTCACGATTACGACGCTTGGAGTGTCCTCCGCACAAACGGTCACGATTTCAGCGACGAAGACGACAACCGTTACGGGTACTTTGACGGTCAATCCGGGAGGTCTGTCGTCCGTTAGTGTTTCGCCGACGTCTATTGTGGGTGGCAACAGCCCCACTGGGACGGTCACGTTGCTAGTTCCCGCGCCGACAGGCGGTACGGTTGTCAATTTGTCTGCGAACAGCTCATCGGTGACGGTGCCCAGTTCGGTGACAGTGGCGGCAGGCGCTACTACCGCAACATTCGGTGTGACTACATCCGGGGTCGCTTCGAGCACTCCGGTAACGATCACCGCCACATCATCTGGCGTGACCAAGACATGCACATTGACGCTGTTGCCGGCTTCGGCAAGCACGCTGACGATCACTCCTGGCACGGTCGTGGGCGGATCGGCGACGGTAGTCACTGCGAACATTCATCTGAATGGCCGCTCCGGCCCATCGGGCACGGTTGTGACGCTCAGCAGTTCGAACACTTCGGCAGCGACGGTGCCGGCGACGGTCACGATCCCGGCCAACACGTCCAACACCAACTTCACGATTACGACGGGCATCGTAGCGTCGAGCCAGGTTGTGACGATCTCCGCGACGGCAACGACAACGGTGACCGGCACATTGACCGTGAATCCGGCTGGCCTGTCAAGCGTCAGCATTTCGCCTGTTTCGATCGTTGGCGGTAACTCGCCGTCTGGTGGAACGGTGACGCTGATCAACCCCGCGCCGGCAGGCGGAGCGGTTGTCTCCTTGAGCTCCGGCAGTTCGAGCGTGACCGTTCCGGCTTCGGTAACGGTAGCGGCAGGAGCTACGACGGGAACCTTCTCAGTTACGACGTCGGGTGTCGATGCGAGCACTCCGGTGACGATCAGCGCCACCTACAACTCGACGACGAAGACGTGCACGCTTACTCTGCTGCCGGCTTCTGCCTATTCGATGACGGTCTCGCCTTCGACCGTCGTTGGCGGATCTTCGACGACGGTTACGGGCAACGTTCACCTGAACGGTCGATCGGGCCCGTCGGGAACGGTAGTTAGCCTGAGCAGCTCGAATACGGCGGTGGCCTCGGTTCCTGCGACCGTGACGATTCCGGCGAACACCTCGAACGTGAACTTCACGGTGACGACCTTCTCGGTCGCCTCTGCGCAGACGGTGACACTCTCCGGAACGAAGACCACGACGGTCAGTACGACCCTCACGGTGAACCCCGGCAGCTTGGCAAGTGTGGCAATCACCCCGACGTCGATCGTGGGAGGCAACTCTCCAAGCGGCGGAACGGTGACGCTCGCGGTGCCGGCCCCTCCAGGTGGAGTGACCGTCAGCTTGGCGTCGAATAACGCATGCGTAACCGTCCCGGCTTCAGTGACGATAGGGGCAGGAGCGACAACCGGAACTTGGTCGGCGACGACATCTGGTGTCGATTCGAGCACCCCGGTCACGATTACGGCGACGCTCAACTCGACCAGCAAGACCTGCACGTTGACGGTCTTGCCGGCCTCCGCCTACACGCTCACGCTCTACCCGTCCTCAGTGAAGGGTGGAACGACGCTTACGGCGAACATTCACCTCAACGGTCGATCCGGGCCCTCCGGCACGGTCGTCACGCTCGGCAGTGCCGACACGTCGCTTGCGACGGTGCCGGCGACGGTAACCATCCCGCCCAATACGTCGAACACGAACTTCTCGATCACGACCTTTGCGGTTGGGACGACTTCCACGGTCACCATCTCGGGGACTGCGACGAAGACGGTGACGGCGACGTTGACGTTGACTCCGTAGGGCCACTCAAATAGGGAAGCGCCCGGGTACCGATGGTATCCGGGCGCTTTGTCGTTTCATACTGCCCTCGTGACCGCTGTAGGTTTTGCGTTACATCGATTCCGGCTCCTGTGTTGGTTGTTGCTACTTCTCGTTCTCCTTGCCAGGCAGGCAACCGCCGAAACGGTGGCGGTTTGGGACCTTACTGGGATCAAGAAGGGGGCAGAGGGAAGTATTGAGGCGAGGCGAGCAAGCTGGGACACGCTACAAGCTGCGTCGGCCCTCGAGGGCATCGTAAACCGAAGTCGCGTTCGGCTCTACCTTCGGTTTGTGGGGGACGATGGGAAGCTTGATGGATTCTGGCTAAATCGTCTGCGCGCCACTTGGCTGAAGAACGCCGAGGTGATGTCGATTCGGTCGTTGGACGATGCAATATGGCGCTTCAGGTACTCACTTCACGGTGTCGTGCTATGGGACGAACGAGTACCGGCAACCTCGAATGTCGCCTCGACGATTGCCGGAGTCGAGGACTTGCTGCCGGTCCGCTACGATCCCTCGCCTGGAAGTCTGTTTCGTCACCTCGTCGTTGATCCGGATGGTCCCAAACTGACGGTGCGACGCCGTCTTGTCAAGGAGTCGGGGGAGAGCCTGTTTACGGGCAGTGGTTCGATACCCGATGTCGGTTTGCCGAGCACGGGAAGCTCCAAGTGCGACGCCTACGTTTGGGCGATCGAGAAGTACTTGCGGCCCGGGAAGTGCATGGGGGGATGGTTGGGCTACTATCCGGACGCCACGTGGCTGAAGACTCCCCATGGTATCCCGCTCGAGAGAACGCTTCTGACCAATCACGATTTCTTCATCGCCAAGAAGGGGTTCGTCTTCGACTTGAGCCCGTGGGACGATGAACAGCCAGACGACGCCTTGGGGCAGAAGCCAGGAACCGACTTCGATACGCTCAGGCGGATTCTGCTTGCCGAGTACCGCCTCAATCGGGGAAAGTTCGCCCACGTGGGTGGCTTTACGCCGTGGGATCAAAAGTACACCGATTTCACGGGCCGCAAGCACGGAGGCGTCGAAACCGAGTGGCGCTACGCGGAGATTCTGACCTGTTTCAACGCCTATATGGATGCCGATGCCCCGGGCCTTCATGCGATGGCGAATGCATCCGCCTTCATGCACGAGCCGTTGAAAGCAGCCTATCGTCAGACGAACCTACCTTCAGTCCAATCGCTAGAGAAGCGCGGATTCGTGCGTCCGGATGGGTCGGTGCTACCGAAAGCGTACGCTTCGGTCTATGTGGGCGACTACGATTCGGCGGCTTGGCTCTACACGATGATGCCTCAGCTTTGGAACGACCCGGCCAGAGGGGCGATCCCTTTGGGATGGGCTTTCAATCCCGCCCTTGAGGAGCGCTTTGCTACCGGACTGGTCTATGCGCGCGACACCGCGACCGCCAACGACTTCTTTGTCAGCGGAGATTCTGGCGCGGGCTATCTGAACCCGGGTTACCTGACGGAACCTCGCCGGTGGAGCGGCCTCCCGTCCGGCCTCGCGGAATGGGAGAAGCTCAACCGGCGGCTCTTCGACCGATGGGGGTTGGGAATCGTCGGTTTCGTGATCGACGGCAACGCGCCGCCGATGACCGAGGAGACCAAGGCGGCCTATGCCCGCTTTGCGCCATGGGGAGTCGTTGCGCAAAAGGTGCCGGAACTTTCCTTAGTCGGATCAACCCCGTTCCTTCGGATGGGTTCCGATCTGCCTCACGACGATCTCGTCGAAGCCGCTCGTATAGTCGCTCGTGAGATCCCTGCGAACGGTCCGAGTTTTCATATCTTCCGCACGATTCTGTGGAGTCCGAAAGAACACGTAGCGCTGTTCAAGCAGGTCAAAGAGATTCGTCCGGACATCGAATTCGTCGACCCCTATACTCTGTTCTCCCTTGCCCGCCTTTCCCGTCGCTGAGGGGCAGTTCGTGGCCGACGACTGAAGTACCAACCCAAAGTATCGCTTCAGACTGCACGGAACCAGTTACTCTCTTTCCTTCGGAGGAAATGGGGAACGCCCCGCGACCCTCCCTCAGGCCTCCAAGGATGCGTCCGACCGGGAGTAAAACGCCGGTACGAACCCTTCGGCGGCTACAGGGCTTCGGCGCGGCCGATATTCACAGACCGCCGACCCAACGTTACTGTTCCAGTTGCGACCCGCTCTATTCGATGCCGGCCCTCAACTTCGATTGGGCCGCAGGTAGCGCTTCAGCCCCTTCCGGCTGGACCGCGCTTGACCGGTAAGATAGGGAGGTGATCTCGGCCGGCTTGATGCTTCTCGCCAACCTCTCATCGAAGACGATGAATCTCCCACCGAAACCCGACTTGGAGCGCACCTGCTTTCAGACAAGCCAACCGTATAGCGATCGGCTGGATCTGCGCGCGGATGTGGCAATCGTGTACGGTATCGGCAAGGACATGCCCAGCCGGGTCGATTCGTGGCGTAATCGCGGTTATCGAGTGCATCTGATGACCGGCGTTGCTTGGGGCGAGTACCAGGACTATCTCTATGGCCGTTTCGACGGGATCAATCACGAGGACGAAGCTCAGACCAACCGCCAAGGGGACAAAATCGGTCACGGCGGAGACGTCTACTACATGTCGCCCGGTATCGGTTACGGCAAGTACCTGAGCATCGGCGTCCAGAGAGCGCTCGACGCGGGGGTCGAGGCGATTCATCTGGAGGAGCCTGAGTTTTGGTCAGCCGCCGGTTATAGCGGAGGCTTCAAGCGGGAGTGGCAAGCGCACTACAACGAGCCCTGGCAGCCACAGCACGAGTCGGTCGATGCCCGCTGGCGTTCGTCGAAGTTGAAGTACTTCCTATACCGGCGCGCCCTGCAGCAAGTCTTCGACTACGTTCAGGCATATAATCGCAAAAACAACAAGTCGGTTAGGTGCTATGTCCCAACTCACAGCCTGATCAACTATGCCTCGTGGGGAATTGTCAGCCCGGAGTCGAGCTTGGCTCGGTTGGACGGCTGCGACGGCTATATCGCACAGGTCTGGACCGGAACATCCCGTACGCCCAATGTCTATCGCGGGAAAAAGGAGGAAAGGACCTTCGAGACCGCGTTCCTCGAGTATGGGGCGATGATGAACCTCGTCAGGTCAACCGGCCGCCGAGTTTGGTTCCTGGCCGACCCCGTCGAAGACAACCCGGACCACGATTGGGGCGACTACAAACGAAACTGGGAAGCCACTCTGACCGCCTCTCTCCTTCATCCTGACGTGGCCGACTACGAGATCATGCCGTGGCCAGAACGCATATACACCGGTTCGTACCCTTCGTCGGAGGATCACTCCAAGCGCGTTCCGGTGCCCGAGAAATATGCCACCGAGTTAGCCAACGTCACCCACGCGCTGAAGTCGCTTGGGAATTACTCGGTCAAATCGCGATCCGGTACCAAAGGGGTCGGCGTCATGGTGAGCGACTCGCTGATGTTCGAACGAGGCGATCCGAACGGCAGCGACCAAGACCTAAGCCATATCTTTGGATTGGCTCTACCTTTCGTTATGGCTGGGGTCCCCATCGAACCGGTTCAACTTGAGAGTGTGGTGCTGCCGCACTATCTCGATCGGTACAAGCTGATCTACATGACTTACCGGGGCCAGAAGCCTCAAAGCGCCGACGTCCACGGACCGATCGCGGATTGGGTCCGGAAGGGCGGGACCCTCGTCTTCGTTGACGACGACGGCGATCCGTTCAACCATGTGCGGGAGTGGTGGAACGATGAAGGCAAGAACTCGGTCATCCCCCGCCAGAAATTGTTCCAGACCCTCGGGATTGAGGACTCAGTGGACCGTGCCACGGTCGGGCGTGGGCGTGTTGTGTTCGTCCACAAGGATCCCACCGCGATTGCGTACGATCCCCAAGGCCCCGAGCAGCTAATTGCGATCGCCAAGGAGGTGTTGGGCAGGGCCTGGCGGCCGGAAACAGGCCTGACGGTGAAACGGGGGCCATATATGATCTGCGGTGGAGGTGGGAAGCCCGAGTTCTTGGAGGCGATCGACTTGTTCGATCCTGATCTTCGAGTCTTGACTTCGGCTGCTCAGAATGACCCTGGCCACTTCCTGATCGACCAACGCGCGAACCTCTGCCATTTCCTGGTCGACTTGCGTGCGTACCCCAAGGATAAGGCGCGATTCATTGCCGGCCCCGACCTCCGAGATGAGAAGATCGAGGGCCACTCATGGTCGGGGACATTTGAGGGCCAAGCCGGCGTGAAGGCGGTGGCCATTTTGCGTATGCCGTCGCCTCCAAAAATGATGAGGGTTGAAGGTAGGCAATTGCGTGATGCCGAATACCGCTCCGCAGACAAACTGCTATGGATCCGATTCCCGATGACGGCCAAGCCACAGCGAGTCGAATTGGTCTATTAGGCAACCTACTCTACGAAGTCCAGATCGGCTTTCCATTCCAACGTATCTCGATGGCCTGCCGATAGGATTGTAGTGCTTCGAGGGACGGGATGATGCCCAACCCCGGTTCGGCCGGGGCGGCGACGGCTCCCTCGGCGTCGATCGACCAAGTGTCCCCACCGATCGCTCTCGCGAGTTCAGACGTCTGGGTAGGAACTTCGGCCAGGCCGATCTGCTCGGGGTATGGCTGCAGTGAGGCACTCAGGGCAAGGTTCGATGTAAACGTGTGATTCACGTAATGGACGTTCTTTGACCTAGCGTATTCGGCTACCTGGCGTGCTGCCGTGATACCACCCACTCGCCCCGTGTCGATTTGGATCGTCGTGACGCCGCCATAGTCGATCAGGTGCTTAGCCTGGTCGGCGTTATGCGCCCCTTCGCCCGCGGCGAGGGAGACGGGCGTCCGCTCGGAAAGGGTCGAATACTCCGCCAGGGCGCCCGTTGCGAAGGGTTCCTCCCACCATCCGACTTGAAACTCCTCTAGAATCCCTATCCGCTGAGCTGCCATTTCCAGGTCGTGATCAAAGATGCAGCCGGTGTCTACGAGCAGCGTACGATCGAGCCCGAGACCCTCGCGGGCGGCGGCCACCTGGTGGCGATCGTCTTCGACGGAGCCGGTTCCAATCGGGCCCCAGCCAAACTTGGCCGCAAGATAACCCAGCTTTGCGACCTCCTTAGCAGCCGCAAATGTATCCTCAGGGGTCGCTCCGAACAACTGACTCGCGTAGGCGGTTTTCGGCATGTTGACCGATGAGAAGAACGACCACACCGGTGCGCCCTCTACCTTTCCTAGAAGGTCCCAAAGGGCGATATCGATTCCGCTCAAAGCGTGGTCGGCTTGAAGGAGGTCGAAGCAGTTGGTATGCACAGCACGGTGAACCGCTCGAATCGACGCGGGACCGTCGATCGTGGCACCCAAGACCGAATTCAGAACCGGTTGGCAAGCGCTGTGGGAGATAGGAGCAATCAACGCGGCGATCGTGGGAAGCGGTGACGCTTCGCACTCACCCCATCCGGTGAAGCCGCCAGCCGACACCCTGATGAGGAGGGCGTCCTGGCTACCGTCGCCAATGCACTTCACGTCCGGCATGCGCAGATAGAACGCATCCACTGCTTCAATTTTCATCGATCGTTCCCTCGTAGCTGTAATCGGTTTCCAACGAGCCACCTGGAGCAAGGATAGGACATTGGCCCAAGCCCATTGCCTCATTTACTGAGATGGGCATCGAAGTGCATGGTTCGAGGATAGCGACGTGATGCCCGTCAAAGCCACCATAGCTGGCGAAGTACCAGGCGAAGGGAAAGGTATTGGGGTCAAACCGGACGCGGAACCGTCTTGTCGATCGCTGCCATTCGATCCAGCCGTCGGCGAGGGAATGAAGGTACAGGAATTCAGTCGATCCGTCGAATTCAGGAACAGTCTCCCCGTGCCATAGTCCGGTGCCCTTTCGCCTGCTCCAGTCAGGATCGGCCGCGGTGTAGCTTGTCGCCGGGCATTCGATCCGGTCGCCTGGTTTGATCGACATGGCGGCGTGAAGTTTCCACAGGAACGGGATGGCGCCGCTATTCAAGTTGGTTAGCCTTGTATGAACGCGACACTCCCGTCCGGCGACCTCGATTCGCCTGTCGATTTTGAACCGGATTTGGCTAAGGGTTGCCTCGATACTGAGCGAACTCTCTGTTTGCTTCACGATATCGAATGCGGTGGTCCAGTGTTCGCCATGGTCGGGACAGTCGATGCCGGCGATCCTCTCCGGAATGTCATTCGGTAACAGTTCGTCGATTCCGCCAAAGAAGTTCGGATCGTATTCGGCGCCTGGCGCCTCGCGTCGCAGAGGCACGGCTGGATTGTGCCAAAGGAAATCGTAATCGGTGGCACGATCGACGAAGTGAACGATCCTTCCTCCGACTTCTGGAGCGATCTCGACCCGAAGCAAAGGACTGGTAAGTTCAACCACGACTGAATTGTGTCCTGTTGCTCCGGGCGGTGAACGCCTATTTAGTCAACTTGATGCGAGAGGAATTGGCGGTTAAGTTCGCTGCCCGAACTTGCCGGACAAGGTCGTACTTCGGCAGGTCGCTCGCGTCGATCAATCCGAACGCATAGTGCTCGCCTTGGACAAGCGCTCCTCCCGAGCCGGGTCCGCGTCCCGTGATCGGTTCATCGCGGTACTGGAACCACAATGTCCCGACGCACTGCGGGCAATGAACCGCGTCGGAAAGCAACGACGCGTATCGCCGCCCCGATTCTCGATCGCTGCTGGTGTAGATTCCGTAGCGCCCGAAACCTCTCTCACCGCCGTACCAGCTTGGGAACGAGAATTCGCCAAGCAGAACCGGCTTGTCATAGCGGGCAAGGAGTTTCTCGATGCCGGGCCAATCGGAATACCGGTCGAACCCGATCACATCGACGTTCGGCGCGATCAGATTCCAATCCTCGTCGTTGACCCACCAATCGGGAACGATCCAGAACCCGAAGTAGAGGTGGTTTGGGTCGACCGACTTGAATGCGGCATAGAGCATCGCATAGTAGGTCTTTGCGTAGAACCGCCGGAGCTGCTCGATGTCGGGGTCGTTGGGCTTGAGCACCGCCGTATCCAGTTCGCCCGCTTCGGGGGCGCTCCATGCTTTGCGCAGTGCGCTCTCGCTGCCGCTGTAGAGCTTCGTGATCGCGTAGTCGATCAGCGCTGCCTTGGCGGGCGAGCCCGAGGTCGAAGCGACAATGTTCTTGATTTCGCCCGGGGTGATGATTTCGTCATACTCGTTTCCATAGGAGTATCCGAGGATGAACGGGTTCTTGACATCGCCTCCGATCTGTTTGGTCAGCGAATCCTTGAACCGACGCCGAATCTTCGCGTCGAACGGATCGATGTGGCGGTCGAGCTTCGGGACATCCGGGCATCCGATAACAGGCAGGAGCGGAGTGTAGGGAAGAGCCTGACTCCACTTGCCTTGGCCCGAGAATCCCCAGGCGGCAAGCCGTTTCTTGCACTCCTCGCGCGCCTTGCTGTCGTAATGCGCGGCGCCGAATCGGCGGATCAGGTTCAGGCCGTGTAAGGTTACGTAGTCCTGCTTGTCGCTGCCCCAAACGTCGTGTGTCCACATCGAGGGCTTCAGCCCGCTCTTGGGCGGCAACTCGGCGAAGAGATCCTTGCGTCCGTCGACTGGCGTGCTGTCCCATTGGAGAGCGGGCGAAGTGCAGATGCCGGTGTAGAAAACTGGATGACCTTTTGGCGTCATCAACCACCAGAAGCCGTTTCGCTTGACCAAGTGGTAATAGCCCAAGGGCTTCTCAGACCACCAGACACCGAGTTGGCCGCCATAGCCGTCGACGTCCTTTCTGGGTTTCCACGAGGCGAGTTGGTGATCGTCGGCAGCAAAGGCCTTCTTGAGGGCAGTTGGATTTTGGATTTTGCCTGCGAATTTGGCGACTGTCACCTGGCCGAACCGATCGATCAGAGGCTTGCTTTTATGCCAGTCCAGAGGCGCGTCAAGGAGAACATCGGCTTCGATCCGAACGACCTGGGATGCGTCGATCGGGATCGTCGTAACGACCGGCAAGGGGTCCTCGAAGAGTTGAAGCACAGGGTCCAATGCATTTGAGGGCAAGGGAACGATTTGCGCCACTCCGCTGACGGTAATCGAGATGCTCTTCAGGGAGAAGCGATACGCGGACGGCCCGTTTGCCCACGACGGAACACTGCCGGCGGTGGTTGCCGGTGAGGCAGGCAAGAAGGCGCCCTCGCTCTCGATTGAATGGCCGTTCACGTTCAGGCTTGCGCCCTTGGAATCGATCGTCGCTACCACGTGGATCGGTTGCCCGATCTGGAAAGATACCGGCGTCGTGATGAAGCGCCAGGTCTTGCCGTCTGCCACTCCAAGGTACGGTGTGATGGACGTGACCGGACAAGTTTGGCCGTCTGGTGCGCTGTTCTCGAAGTCGAGATAAAACCCCTTCTTCTCGCCAAACGACGATTGATCCAAGACGTAAAACCGATGGTTGACGTTGGCCTGAGCGATGCCCATGGCCAGGAAGACTGTCGCCAGAGACAGCCGAATCGTCCCGCTCATGTCAGCGAGCATACACTAACAAATCAGTACAACCGGGCGGTCAGACCTCCGTCGATTACCAGGTTCGCGGCATTGATGAACTCGGCGTATGGACTGACCAAGAACGTTACAAGGTCGCCGACGTCTTTGGGCGTTCCGATTCGGCCCAACGGGTGCAAACCGTAGGCGAACGCCTTCGTCGCATCGGGATCTTCGGTGCTTTCAAGGTAAGCATCGAAAAGGTAGGTATCGATGAATCCGGGCGAGACGGTTAGCACCCGAATGCGGTCGGGGCCAAGGTCTTGAGCCATGCTGCGGACCATCGAGACGAGCCCGCCCTTGGCGGCTGCATACCCGCTTGCGTCCGGGTTGGAGGCATGTGCCTGCACGCTGGCGATATGCACTACCGCCGCGCCATTTGCCTGTCGGAGCGATCCAAGCAGCCGTTGCGTGATCTCAAAGGGCCCGCTGATCTGTACGCGCAGCAACCGGTCGATAGCTGCTCGGTCGGTCGCGCCGACGCGAGTAATCAAATCGTAACCGGCATTGTGAACTAGCGCGTGGAGGGCGCCGCCTTCGATCACGGGCTGAAGCCAATCGCTTGGTTCGGCAACGTCGCCGGGCAGAGCTTTGCCACCGATTTCGGCCGCGACAGCTTCTGCCTTGTTCGGATCGAGATCGTTAACCCACACGAGGGCCCCCGCTTCCGCCAAGCTTCGGGCACAACCAGCGCCGATTCCGCTTCCCGCCCCGGTAACAAGCGCCGCCTTTCCGCCCAAGTCGATGATCATCGATCGCTAGGATACATCGGAGCCGATGGCAACGCGGGAGAACTTGAGTTGTGGAGTTGCGGAGTATCGGAAACATGCCAAAGAGCTTCGGGGGAGACGGGCCGTGGTGCTTAGAACTCGTTAAGCGAACCATCAATGGGACCAGCCAATGAACGCAATCCGATACTTATAGCGTCTACCAGGTGCACGACTTGACTAGATCTCAAAACCGATAAACGAATCACATCGCATGCGTTGGTGCGCAAATCGGGATTGACGACCGCTTACTCGGCTCAGGCGTCTTGTCAGAGCCAGCGGCAATGTAGCCGACCTTTTACGCTTCTAGTCGCGTGCTTGTATTTGAGTGGACTGTCGGTTCGCCCCTGCTTAAGGATGAGGCAATGTATTGGTTTAAGGTCTACAAGGTGCGCGCTGCGGTCCAGATTGGAATCGTGCTCGCCATTCTCTTTGGTTCGGTGGCACAGCCCTATCGGCTCGTGGTCGTAAAGGGCGATTCCATGTCTCCAACCTATGGCGATCACTCGGCTGTCGTCGTGCGACGGGAGAGCGGAGCGCTGTATAAGGGCGAGGTCGTAATCCTTCGTCACAAAGGTGGCGACCTCATCAAGAGGGTCGCCTATCTGCCCGGCGATCAGATCACCCAGATATGGATCGGAACCGAGTGGTACGACGCGGTCGATCTGAAAGTTGCCCGCGAAAGACGCCAGGGCCCAAAGACGTTTGTACGTCGTGTTCTCACGGTGCCGGCAGGACACGTCTACGTTCTCGGCGACAACCGAGTCGAGTCCGTCGATTCGCGCACCTTTGGCGTTGTACCGATGGACGATATATGGGGAGAGCTTTTGGACCAACGATCGCGCATGGTCGAACCATGGACACAGATGTATCGAAACGGCCAGAGGCAACTACACCGTGTGGCTTTTGCCGGGTGATCGCCTAGCGGTCGTTACCCAGCTTTTACCGTAATCACCGCTCTAAAGGGGCGGCAGCATCCGCCGCGTTGGGCAGCTTCTTTGGTTCGTTTTTTTGCTGCCTGGTACTGGTAGCGATGCTGCACGTCCCGCGGTCTGTGCCAAGGAAACGATGAGGCGCAACGGGTTCCTAGGGGTGAAAGCGGCTTTGCCACAGGCGTAGCCGCGAGTGTCGATTGTTGGAAGTGTCGATTGTTGGAAGTGTCGATTGTTGGAAGTGTCGCGCCGCAATCGACGCACGAATTGGTTCTCTCCGTCCGTTACCAGGCGACTTCGGGTAAACCTGCCGCGATATGGCTGGCCGACCGAACGTCCTGTTGATATGCGTCGATCAATGGCGTGGGGACGCCTTGGGCTGCGAGGGGCATCCCTACGCAATGACTCCTCACCTGGACCAATTGGCCGGGGAAGGAACCCGGTTCACGCGAGCGTATGCCGCGACCCCTTCGTGCATTGCTTCCAGAGCGTCGCTCTATACCGGATTGAGCCAGACATCGACGAAGCGGGTCGGCTATCAAGACGGCGTCGAATGGAACTACGAAACGACTCTGGGGTCGGAATTCACGAGGGCGGGCTATCAGACGCAGGCGATCGGGAAGTTGCACGTCTATCCGGAGCGTTCGCAGATCGGTTTTCAGAACGTAATTCTGCACGACGGATACCTTCACTTTGCCCGCCGAAAACCGCGTGACGTCGGGTTAGTCGACGACTATATCCTGTGGCTTCGTGAACGGACCGGTAACCCTCGGGCTGACTACTTCGACAACGGCTTGAATTGCAACTCACAGGTGGCCCGGCCTTGGGATCGTGCCGAGGAGCTTCATCCATCGACCTGGATCGTGTCGGAAGCCCAAGACTTTTTGCGAAGGCGAGACACTCGGAAGCCGTTCTTTCTCTATTTGGGCTTTCACCGGCCCCATCCGCCGTACGATCCGCCCCAATGGGCTTTCGACCACTACATGAACCAGGCGATGCCCGATCCGACGATGGGCGACTGGGAACAAGAGGTCTTGGGTCAGTTCGAGGACGGCTGGCGGGCCGACCCGAGCGTGGCTCAACTCAGCCCTGCCGCATTGAAGCGGGCACGCGCCGGTTACTTCGGCCACATCACGCATATCGATCTGCTGATCAATCGGCTAATTGAGACGCTGGCGGAATATGGTTTGCGCCGCGATACCGTCGTGTGTTTCGTCTCCGATCATGGTGAGATGATGGGGGATCATGGGGCCTTTCGGAAGACTCTGCCCTATGAAGGTTCAACTCGGGTACCTCTGATTCTCTCTGGGGCGGGGATTCCAGCGAAGACGGTCGTGTCCGACTCGGTCGTCGAGATGCGAGACATCCTGCCGACACTGCTCGATGCCGCCGGATTAGGTATTCCTGGCGGGATCGACGGAAAGAGCGCGCTGACGCTGCTTACGGGTGATAGGGCAGGGTGGCGCGAGTATCTGCACGGGGAACACACCGGATTCGGGCAAAGTATCCACTACCTAACCGACGGCCGCGAGAAGTACGTTTGGTGGTCTGGCTCGGGCCGCGAACAGCTTTTCGACCTTGGAAACGACCCTGACGAATTGCACGACCTCGGGGGTTCGGCCATTTGGAGGTCCCTGCTTATCCACGAATTGGAAGGTCGAGAAGAGGGGTTCGTCCACCACGGGGATCTCGTAAGCGGTCGCCCAGTGAAGCCGCTGTTAGGCCAATGAGGGCGGGTTTTGCCCCCGATTTATCGAGACGGGGTACCCTCTTGGGAAAGGAAATGAGGATTTATACATCGGAAAGCGTCAGCGAGGGGCACCCGGACAAACTCGCCGATCAGATTTCGGACGCGTTGCTCGACGCCTTCCTCGAGCAAGACAAAAACAGCCGGGTCGCGATCGAAACCCTCCTTACTAGAGGCGTCGCGGTGGTTGCCGGCGAGGTTACGACAAAAGGATATGTGGATGTCGCCAGGGTGGTTCGCAAGACGGTTACTGAAGCGGGCTACACGGATACCGACCTAGGATTCGACGGCAATACATGCGGCGTGTTGGTCGCCATTCAAGGGCAATCGGACGACATCGCGATGGGTGTCGACACCGGTGGAGCGGGAGACCAGGGCATGATGTTCGGCTACGCCACTAGGGAAACGCCCGAACTGATGCCGCTGCCTATCTCGATCGCCCACGCGCTGACCAGACAGGCGGCGGAGATTCGGCGAAAGCATCCGAATCTCGGACTGCGGCCGGACGTTAAGAGCCAGGTATCGGTGGATTACGACGCGAAAGGGAAGCCGGTCAAGATAAACACGATTGTGGTTTCGGCCCAGCATTCCCCCGCACTGACGCTGGCGGGAATTCAGGAGATCGTCCGGACACGGATCATCAAGCCTGTTCTCGAGGCCTATACCGAGTATGTCGACGGACCGATTACGTATCACATCAATCCGACTGGCCAGTTCGTCATCGGCGGACCCCAAGGCGATACCGGCGTAACCGGTCGCAAGATCATCGTGGACACGTACGGTGGCTTGGCGCCTCACGGCGGCGGAGCCTTCTCGGGCAAGGATCCGACGAAGGTCGATCGCTCAGCCGCTTACATGGCCCGTCACGTGGCGAAGAACATTGTGGAGGCGGGCTTGGCGGAGCGCGTGGTAGTTCAGTTCGCTTACGCGATCGGCGTAGCCCAACCGGTGGCAGTTAACGTGGAGACGTTTGGGACCGAGACGATCGATCCGGACGAGATCCAGCGACGCGTCGTCGACGCCTACGATCTTTCACCGGCGGGAATCATCAAGTACCTGAACCTCCTGAATATCCCGTACCTTCCGACCGCTAAGAACGGTCACTTCGGAAACCCCGAGTTTCCGTGGGAGAGCACAAAGGGCGCGGAAGCGCTTCGCGGTTGATCGGCTAGAAATCGAAGAGTGAAGCCGGAGGCGGTTGAGCTGTCTCCGGCTTCTTCGTTTTGGACGACGGTCGTTTGAAATCGTCCGGGTTCGCTGGGACGGCTACCATCTGTTCAGCCGGAAGCGGACGAAGCAGCGCCAGCAGGTCTTTCGGGTCCGACTTCGGGTCCATCCATCCGTCGAAATCCTCCGGTTGGAGGATCACCGGCATCCGGTCGTGGTAGGGCGCCGCCAAGTCGTTCGGCTCGCAGGTGATCATCGTGCAGGATTCGAAAGCGGAGTCGCCACTCCCCCAACGATCCCATAGACCGGCAAACGCGATTGGTTCGCCGCTGGCAAGCGAGAACTCGTACGGAATCTTGGCGCCTTGTTCATCGCGCCATTCTACGTAGCTGATCCACGTCATCAGTCCTCTGCGACGTCTGAAAGGCTCACGGAACGTCGCCTTTTCGGTGACGGTTTCGGCGCGCGCGTTGTACGTCGGGTATGGAAACTTCTCGGTTTTGGACCATGCAGGAACAAGTCCCCAGCGCAAGAGTCGCAAATGGCGTTGCCCATCTTCCTCAAGTCGAACGAACGGACTGTCGTTGGTCGGGCGAATCCTGGTCTTGGGTATTCCGGCGAGTTCTTCGATGGTGCGGAAGAAGTCACGCACGTCGCCATCTACTTGAGCCCGTGCTCGCGATGCGAAATATCCGGCTGTGCACATGCTCTGATTCTAAGCCATCCTGCCTGGTTCGTTCGGCTTTGGATTGGGCCTAACCGCCATAATGAACGGTGGATTTGATAAGTGTTCAAGACCTAAAGGCACACTTGGTCGAAATCCTCAAGCGTGTGGAATCGGGTGAAACCGTCGTCGTTACTCGCGAGAACATGGCGATTTTCGAGATTCGCCCCATTCGCTCAGCGGAGATCAAACTCGGGGCCTTTGCCGGCGAATTCGAGATTCCGGAGGCGGCCTTCGCCCCTCTGACCACGGAAGAGATGAAGGAGTGGTATGGCGAATAGCCTGCGCTTGCTCCTCGACACAAACGTGTTCATTTGGTCAGCGGTCGATCCGCGTCGGCTGACGGTCCCCGCCCGGAAGGTGATCGCCGACGCCGACGTGTTTCGGCAGGTGAGTGTGGTCTCGGTTTGGGAGATGCAGATCAAGCACGCCGTCGGCAAACTTCCTTTGAAGGAAAGCGCCGAGCGCACTGCTGCGCGATTTGCCAAAGAACTCCATGCAGGCTTTCTGGCGCCGAGCGTCGAACACGTGGCGTTGCTCGACAAGCTTCCAAGAATACACGACGATCCATTCGATCGCATGCTGATCGCCCAGGCGATCGTGGAAGGCCTGACCATCGTGACCGCCGATCCCGTAATTGCCCAATATCCAGTTTCTGTTCTCTGGTAAGCGAAGGTCTCCCGTACAAGGTCTAAGAGGGGAACGTGGCACTCAGTGCAATGCCAACCGCCGGGTTCAGTGTGATGACAGGAGGGCAATACCGCATTCCTTGCGCGAAGCTAAACGAGGCTTTTTTGGCGAAAGAGCCTAACAAGTAGACAAAGATATACTATAATGGTCTCATGAGCCCAGACGAGCAGATCAAAGACGTTCTTCACTTCTTTGCCGACCACACCCACAACCGGCCGTTGATCTATAACGAAATCGCAAAAACTGCGAACCGGTGGGACGACCTGACAGCTGAAGAGAAGCTTCTGTTGTTTGAGCGTTGCCGACGGCGATTCAGCACAGTTCACCCAACGCTGGTAGAGAAGGATCGGGTCAAGCATGCTCGTGAGACGCTTTATGGCATGTTCGCCAAATCGGCCTGAGTCATCCGGTAGCCCAAAGGACCCAATATTCCGCTTTGGACCTACGGGGCCCTGCCAAAACCGGGCTCCGAAAGTCCTGGGACTCTCATCCGCCCCCATACACTGATGTCCGTTGGAAGGCAATTGGCCATCCACAAATGGGCATTGAAAGGAGAGGCCCAACCTGCCTGGCGCCCATGGCGCCAGGTCTTTCTTTAGCCGATCACACGGCTTGACCGGCACCGGAAGCATCAAGCACGGGTTAAGCTAGTATCGGATGAAACTGATCGAGCGGTTTGCATCGGACCTGTCTTCTCGACGGGCGCAGCACGTCGTCTATCTACTTCACGTCTGGGTCTGCGTGCCTTTCCTGGTGTGGTGGGTTTTCGATCCTCGAACGAAAAAGATCCTTGAACCTGATGCGTTCGCCAGTCTCCGATGGATCGTCGTCGTGACGCTGGCCTATATGTTCGGACGAACGTGGGTTGCGTACAAGGATCCTCCCAACCTAAGGTGGTGGGTGGTCTTTCCCCCGATTGATGTCGCGCTCATCACATCGATCTTGTGCGTCACTCGCTTGGGGCCGATGAGCAACCTGACCCTCCTCTACTTCCTGCCGATCGTGCAGGCTTCCGGTACTACAAACGTGCGGTGGACGCTACGGGTCGGCTGGATGGTCATATTGGGAACGGTCCTCACGACCCTCGTGGCCGATCCTCTGATCAGCGAGCGCGTGCCGACCAGCTTTCGGGACTTGTTGGCCGATCCGCTCAATGTCGGCTTTCGGATCCTTTTCCTTTTGTCGATCTCGAGCCTGATGGCGTATCAGGCGCTGATTGCAGCCGGATATCGCGAGCGCCTGGGCGTCGAGGCGGACCGGAACCGCATCGCGATGGAGATGCATGACGGAGTTCAGGGCCACCTGATTTCGATCGCCTCTCAACTCGAACTGATCTCACGGGTCGCCGAGAAGAACGGAACCCGAGCCAGCGAACTGGCCAGCGAGGGCCGGGAGAACGCCAGGCAAGCGGCGGATGAACTGAGGTTTTTGGTCCAACGTTTGAGGACGCCGGCCCTGTCTAGCGGTTTTGTGCCTGCCTTGAGGCAATACGCCCATAACATATGCGAGCGACACCAATTGAGACTTGTGTTCGAGGTTACCGGCGTCGAATCGACGACCCCGGAATTGGAGAACGCCCTCTTCAGAATTGCGCAAGAGTCTCTTGCGAACGTCGTGAAACACGCTAAAGCGCAGTCGGTGTCGGTCTCCATCGAGTTCGTCGACTCAACCATTCGACTCGTGGTGAGCGACGACGGTGTGGGTTTCGAACGAGACGGCTCCGGATCGGGCGTCGGACTGGAAGGGATGAAATGGAGGGCAGATAGCCTGGGTGGGGAATTGGCGATCGAATCCGGGCGTGGAAAGGGAACGCGGATCGAGGCTAAGTTTAGAATAGGGGTGGAACATGTCTAGTGAACGAATACGGGTTTTGGTGGCCGAAGACGATAGCGTGCTTCGACGCACCTTGACCGAATTGATTCGGCTCGAACCCGACCTATTGGTCGTCTCCGAAGTCGCAAACGGTCTGCAGGCAGTCTCGGAAGCCGTCGTCGTACGGCCCGATGTAATCCTGATGGACATTGAGATGCCGAGGTTGAATGGGATCGAGGCAACCCGGCAGATACGGGAGAAGCTACCCCACGCTCAGGTGGTCATCCTGACGAAGTTCGGCGATGATGAGAACGTGTTCTCCGCGATCAAGGCCGGCGCCCTGGGATACATTCTGAAGGATTCCCGGTTGGACGAGATCGTAGGGGTCGTCCGTTCTGCCTACCAAGGCGAAGGCTCTTTGAGCCCTGCGCTCGTCACGAGGGTAATGTCGGAGTTCACCCGGCTATCCCAATCCGCCATCCACAATCGGAAGCTGTTCGCCGAACTCAGCCGCCGGGAGGTGGAGGTACTCGAATGCCTGGCGGCCGGAATGAAGAACGCGGCGATCGCCGACAAGCTATTTCTTAGCGAGAAGACGGTGAAGAGCCATGTCGGCAGTATCCTCAAGAAGCTGCATGTCAACGACCGGGCAGAGGCCGCGATGCTCGCCAAAGAGAGCGGCATTACGGCCAATCAGAGCGACTAGGTCAAGCGCAGCGTTCGTTCGGACCGAATGCGGCCGAATAGTAGTTCACGTAATGCAAACCGGGTTCGAAGATCTCGTCAATCAGCTTGAGGACCTTGTCGGATAGTTTCGTCTGGCATGCCTCGATGGACTCGCGAAGTTGATCCTCGCTCCGGGCGCCGATGATCGGCGACGTGATACCGGGTTGGGAGGCGACCCATGCGAGACTTAGCTTGGCCAGCGACATGTCGTTCCGCTCCGCAAGTTTCTTGAGGCGCAGCATTCGCTGTGCCGGTACCTGCTTGAGCCTACCTGCCGGGTCGCTTGCTGAGTACCGGGCGCCCTCAACCTTGCCGTCCAAATACTTGCCGCTCAGCATCCCGCCGGCAAGCGGGGACCAGGGGATGACGGCGTAGCCGTAGGTTCTGCAGAATGGAAGTAACTCACGCTCGATGCGCCGGTCGAGCAAATTGTACGGCGGTTGCTCGGTCACGAATCCGGCGGCTCCGAGCGACTTGGCGACGTAGTGCGCTTCGCACACCTGCCATGCCGCGAAGGTCGAACATCCGGCATACCGGATCTTTCCGGCGCGACGAAGGTCGTCCAGGGCACGGATCGTCTCGTCGATCGGAATAGCCGGTTGAGGGCGATGGATCTGGTACAGGTCAATCCAGTCTGTCTTGAGGCGTTTCAGCGAAGCATCGCAGGCCTCAACGATATGGCGGTACGAGTTGCCCCACGCGTTGGGGTCATGGTCGTCCATCTTGCCGTGACACTTCGTTGCGAGCACGACCTTCTCTCGCTTGCCCCCTTTGAGTGCCTTGCCGAGGATCTTCTCGCTTATGCCTCGAGCGTAGACGTCGGCGGTGTCGAAGAAATTGACTCCGAGGTCGATCGCCAGGTCAGTGAGATGGATAGACGTCTCTTCGTGCGAGCCCCAGTCGTTGGGTTCCCACCCGAACGTCATCGTGCCGAAGCATGCCGCCGAAACCTGCACCCCGGTTCTCCCGAGCGATCGATATTCCATGGCGCAGGTTTACCTGTAAATTACGTCGACGAAACGGCCGGTTTGGCGTGGATGCACGCAAAACCGGCCCGTGAATCAGTGATAGATCGAGTTGGCCGCGAAACCGCGCTTGGCGAACCCTGGTCCTGCCCAAAACAGGCGAAGGTAGTTCGCTCCGCCCGAGTCGAAGTACTCAATTCGGATACGATGAGGGCCAGGGGCGAGAGCGATCTTGCCGTGAACCTCCTTGTAGGCGTGGGGCCCATCGTTTGACACCACCAGACGATCGTCGATCCATAGATTGCTGCCGTCATCGGAGCCAGTCCAGAAAGTGTAGATCCCTTTCTTTGCGATCGAGATGTAGCCTCGTTCGCGAAGGGCGAAGATCTCGCTCCGGTGAGGGATTTCTTCGAGCGCTCCGGTTAATGCGACAGATGAACGGGTAGGCGTAAGGGCATCGAACTTGGGCATCTGGGTGATGGCGCCCTCATAGTAGTCGTAGGCGATGCCGGGCGCCGCGTCCTGGATGCCGGTGGCCGGCACGTACGAGGCTTTGGTGACTTGGGTCGTCAGCTCTTCGCTCTGGGTTCCTCCAGAAGCGAACTCGATCGCTCGAATAACGGCCGATTTCGTGAGCGTAACCGGCCCGACATAACGTTTCGATTTATGGCTTGGCATTGAGCCGTCGAGGGTATAGCGGATCGTCCCAGAATTAGTAGTCGAACGAATTGTCAGGACGTATTTGTCAACGAATGTGGTATCCGGATCGCCGAGGCGGGGGCGCGAATTGGTTGCGAACAGGTGGTCGGTATCTTCTCCCGGCTTGGGCGCATATGCCTTTTGAAGCCAAAGCTGAACCGCCCGCTCGTAACTGAGGCCTGGGATCGGATTCAATCGGCAGTCAACGGTTAACTCGCGTACGTCGGGGTCGAGCCATACGGCGTTGTCCTTGATCGTTACCCGCCGATGGTCGGCACGGGCGCCGGTTGCCGATGCGAACCAGGGAAGGTGGACAACCAGACGTCTCGGCTTGCTTCGCCATTTCGGGTGAATGCCGATCTTGAGGCCGGAGGGCGACGGAGTCATCTCAAAGTCGAGGTTTCCGAAGGTCGTGGCCGCTCGCTGAACGCGAATCAAATGGCCGCGTTCAAGCCACTTTGGTGCGACGGCGGAGAAGAGGTGCAGCGCGTTACCATCTTCTCGAACCAGCATATTGCGCACCAGTTCGTTATATCGGGCGGCAAACCAACCGTGAGGAGGATAATTGCCGTCCGGGTCCCGGTTTCCCCAGGGCCGAATCGAAGTCTCGAATCCACCATGGGTAGAGGATGTGTGAACGAGGGTGGAGTAAAGATCCTCGACAACCTTCTGCTGCTCGCCTCTGGCAAGGAGCGTTTCGTCCACCTGGAATGTGTCGTAGTCGTGTAGGAAGTTCGGGTCGAAGTCGGCTCCCTTCATCGCGGCCACCTTTCCAGCCCATGCATTCGGCCCCCAGGTCATAATGCCTTCTCGATATTTGTATTCCCGTTCCATATTGACGGTAGCGGTCACCCAGGGATGGTCGGGCGGGAAGACGCGGAACGGATAGACGCCGCCAGATGCGTTCTCCCAATCGTAGCCAGCGAGCGGATCGTCCATGCCGGGAGGAATGTATCCCTGGTCTTTGGCGGTGAGCAGGACCAAGCGGTTCACGAAAGTCTTGCGGAACGCAACGTAATACCGGTGTGCCCGTTCGGCGTTCGCAGAATCACCGACGGCGCGGGAGAGGTTTTCAGCCTCGCTGAGTCCGAGTAGCGCCCAGAGGTTGTGGCTAGTATAGTGTCCGTCGATCAGCTCATTATCATAGGGACCGGCGACCGGCCATAGATGCAGAGGATCGGTGGAGGTCGACCTGACGAATTCGTCCAGATGGGGCGCGATCGCAGCGTGGACTTCGCGGGCGAAGGCCAGGTCGCCGGTTGCGCGGAAATGGGCTCCTACCGCCCAAAGGGATTGGCCCCAGTCGTCCGGGCTCTCTCGCCGAAATTTGACCACGTGGCCAGATTCGTCGCGGATCAGATAGCGCTCAATTGTCTCCCGCGCGACCTCAGGCAGATTCAGGAGGTCGTAGCTGTGGGCAATGAAGGACGTATCGCGCATGAAGAAGCCGTGATACTGAAATTTGTTGACGGTCTGAGTGAAGTGTTTGCCATCGGCCTCGATATCTCGCGCGATCAGGTCGTATATCAGGTTCGTGCGCATGGCATCGATGACCTTAGGATCGTTCAGGTCCACGCTCATCGCCTTTCGGGCGATCCCGTCCCAGAACCGGATGGTACGAGTGAAGTAGTCACCATATCCCATGGCCTGAGTCGTTGCGATGAACTCCGGTCGTTCAGGTACGAACGGAATCTTGAACTCGACGGATTCGCTTTGGCCGGGCTTGAGCGGAATGTCGTAAGCGACTTCTCCCAATTTCGAGTAGATCTGTGGCGTCCCGCTGTACAGGTACAGGAGATGACCCCCGCGGGTAACGGCCCCATTCTGGATCGAATCTACTAGGGCGCTCTTGAACAGGCCGTCGTCCATGAACTTTGCCTGGTACCAGGGTCGACAATCCACCGACGACCGGGCGAAGTCCTTTCGCGGGCCAAACTTGGCGGCAACGTGCGCATCAACCGGGACCTTCCCGGCGTTTGACACGGTTACCCGAACGAAAGCGATTAGGTTCTCGCGAGGATCGAGGTTCGACGGAGCAGCAAACGACTCTACGTGGTAGGTTGCCCCCTCGCGAGTGAAACTGTACTCGACGATCGGGTAGTGGCCTCTATGAAGTGTTTTGACCCGTTGGTCGATGGGCCTGAGGTCGTCGCCGGCAAAAAGATCCAGTTCGCCAAAGCCGTTGTTGATACTGCCGTCATAGGTTACTTGGAACCCATTTGGACAATCCTTAAATCCAAGTACATCGCTTGGAACGAGATAGAAGGAAAATGGTGCGGAAGCCTCTTGAGAGCGACCGGGCGCGACTGGAGCCTGGTGGCCCGCAAATGTGAAGAGAAGCGGAGCAATTATAAGGGGATTCATCTTCGATCCAGGGACGCTCGTCCCGTTGGTCCTAAACTACCCGTCTTTGCGTCGATTGCAACTCTCAAGCGGAGGAACCGCCTAACTATAGAGAAACATCAACGCCGCTCTCGAAGATGACAACGCGTTGAGTTGTCGGGTTCGGCAATCATATATCGAATGGCGGCGAAGGGGTTGCCATGAGCTTGAGGACATGCCTTGTTATTCAGATCGTCGCATTCGTTACAGGCATAGCCTATGCGATAAAGGTCTTCCCAATGCTCCCCGCATCGGTGCCGATACATTGGCGCTACGGTGTGGCGAGATTTGACTCACCAGAACTAACTCCGCTTTGGGTGCTGATCGTTGCCCTGCTCGTCTTCATTTACTTCTCCGTAAGGGAAGGGATGGACGATGGGATCGAAGCCGATGACTCGGGCGGCGAGATGGCCGGTTGGGCTACGATCAGCATCGGCGCCGTTGGATTACTCATCAGCCAGTTCGATTACATGGCTCGATTCTCGTTTGGGTACTGCTCGATTATCGTTGGAGGTTTGGGATTGGTCCTTGCAGGCGTCGGGTATCTGATCGACCGAACGAAGGCTTCGCTTCCAGTGTTTCCTCCATACGTGTTTCTGGCTGGGGCGACGATCTGTTTGATAGCCGGACTTACCAACGTGGACTTGATCAATGTCCTGGCGATACTTTTAGGCGGTGGCGCCCTTCTCAAATACCAGATGCAGGAATAAGCAGAGTGGAAGTTCTTGGCCCGTCGATATAGCGTCGACTCCAATCCGTGGCGGTTCCTGTAGCGCGGAACTGCCCGGGCAAGCCATAATCAGGTGAAAAGCCAAGGAGCCCAAATGCCCGCTTTTCGCGAAGGTCTCAGCTTCGACGACATCCTATTAATTCCTCAACGAACCGCCGTCCTGCCCAGCGAGGTCGACCTTTCATCGACCTTATTAGAAGGGATCACCCTTCGCGTTCCAATCGTGTCCGCTCCCATGGACACCGTCACCGATGCCCGTTTGGCGATTGCAATCGCCCGTGAAGGCGGAGTCGGCGTACTCCACCGAAACATGTCCATCGAACTCCAAGCGGAGTCAGTCGATAGAGTGAAGCGCTCTGAGAGCGGCGTCATCACCAAACCATTCAAGCTCGAGGCAGACAAAACGGTTCAGGATGCTCTGAACCTAATGGAGCGCTTTCATATTTCCGGCGTCCCTATCGTAAGCTCCGATGGAAAGCTGGTTGGCATCTTGACCAACCGCGACATCCGCTTCGAAACCGATTTCACACGCAAGATCTCCGAGCGGATGACCTCGAAGAACCTGATTACTGGGGCGGTGGGAACTACTCTGGAACAGGCTCAGGAGATGCTTGCCGAGCACCGCATCGAGAAACTTCCGATCGTCGATGACGACGGACGGTTGCAGGGGCTCATCACGATCAAGGACATCCTCAAGGTCAAGCATCACCCACTATCCACCAAGGACCGGAAGGGTCGACTCATTGTCGGGGCAGCCATCGGCGCTTTGCGTAGCCCGTATGAACGAGCGAAGGCGCTGCAGGATGCTGGAGTTGACTTCATCGTGATCGACGCCGCCCACGGTCACTCCAAGGGGGTTATGGATTGCGTCAAGATGCTCAAGGCGAAGCTGCCCGATCTCAAGGTCATTGCCGGCAACGTGGCGACGAAACAGGGCGTTAAGGACTTGGTCGCTCTGGGCGCCGATGCTTTGCGGTTGGGTCTAGGGGCCGGATCGATCTGTACGACCCGCGTTGTGGCGGGAGTCGGCGTGCCGCAGTTTACCGCCGTATTGGATTGTTGCGACGAAGCAAATCGACTTGGGATTCCAACCATCGCAGATGGCGGAATTCGTTCGTCCGGTGACATCGTGAAGTGTCTGGCCGCCGGTGCAAGCTGCGTGATGATGGGGAATATGTTCGCCGGTTGCGAAGAGAGCCCGGGTGAAATCGAGATATTCCGCAACCGCGCCTATAAAGTGTATCGCGGGATGGGAAGTGTCGGTGCGATGAAGCAAGGATCTTCCGACCGTTACATGCAGGTGAAGGAAGTTGGAGGCGTCATCGTTCCGGAGGGAGTCGAGGGCCGTGTTCCATTCAAGGGGTCGCTGGCCGACACAATGAACCAGTTGGTAGGAGGGCTGCGTTCCGGTATGGGATATGTGGGTGCGCCCGACCTGTCCACGCTTCGTGAGTCGGCGGAATTCCTCAAGATCACTAATGCGGCGTTGCGCGAGAGTCACCCCCACGACGTGCAGATCACAAAGGAACCCCCGAACTACACGTCTCCTTGGGGTAGCTCGGAAGGCGAGTAGGCTTCTGATTGCTCCTGCCCGCGTCTATCCCGCCGAGACAAGGCGGGGTAGACGTTTTGGGAACCCTGAAAGTATCGACGCTTAATTCCGGTACGGGAAAAGAGGGACTTTGGAGCATGTATTGCGGCTCATATACTGCATCTACGATCAATAAGGATCCAGGGAAGGTAGTGATGAGTGATAATTTGCCGTTTAACGAGGAATACAGACTTCGGGTGCTCAAGCAGTATGAGATCCTGGATACTGCCGAAGAAATCGCATTCGACAACCTCGCGGCATTGGCGGCTTCGGTATGTGAGGCGCCGATGGCTTGCGTCTGCCTCGTTGACGAATATCGCCAATGGTTCAAGGCAAAAGTCGGAATGGACGTCCGCGAAACAGATCGGTGCCTGTCCTTTTGTGGACACGTTATTCTGAAGCCGGAAGAGGCCATGATCGTAGCAGACGCTACTAAGGACTTGCGTTTTTGCGACAATGAACTGGTCACAAACGAGCCCTATATCCGGTTTTACGCGGGAGTGGCTCTGATGACACCTGAAGGCGTACCACTCGGGGCTCTTGCTGTGATGGACACCGAGGCAAGAGGCTTGTCAGAAAACCAGCTAGAGCTGCTGACCGCACTCGCTCATCAAGTTGAGGCTCAGTTGGAGTTGCGGCGCAGCAAGCACGTCATTTCTGTTCAATCGGAGCAGCTCGAAAAGGCGAAAGTCATTGCCGACTCCGCGACAATGGCCAAGCGAACGTTTCTTTCGAACATCAGTCACGAGTTTCGTACGCCGATCAACGGCATCGTGGGCATTTCGTCGTTGATGTCTTCGACTTCGCTTACTGATCAGCAGGCAGAGTTCTTGGGAACGATTCAGAAGAGCGCAGAGGGATTACTCGGAATCGTATCGAACGTATTGGACTTCTCAAAGAACGAGATCGGTGACGGAGGCAAGTCGATGACTCGCGTCGACACCCCGGCGCTCGTCGACCGAGTGATGATGATGATGAGGCCGGCGGCGATGGCCAAGGGACTCATCTTCAACTGCTACGTCGATGACAGGCTTGAGCAGAAGCTCATGGGCGACTACCTAAAGATCGAACAGGTTGTCTCCAATCTTGTCGGAAACGCATTGAAGTTCACGAGCGAAGGCTCGGTGGAGCTCAAGGTTAAGCAGGTTGGCGAACGATACGATGCGGCGGTCATCCGGTTCGAAGTCAAGGACTCGGGGATCGGTATCCCGAACGATCTTCGTTTGAAGGTATTCGAGGAGTTCTTCCAGGTGGAGCAAGGGCCGGAAAGGAACTATGGCGGCGCTGGTCTGGGCTTGTCGATTGCGAGGCAATTGACACGGCAGATGGACACACAGATCAACGTGATCAGCGAAGTCGGCGTCGGTAGCACCTTCTGGTTCGATATTGCTATGCCCTACGAAGACGCTTGGGTGAAGCCCAAGAATTCGAGGTCGACGCGAAAGTTGTCGTCCACCGTTGGAAGAGTGTTGGTCGTAGAGGATAACGACGTCAACGCGATGGTATTGACGTCGATGCTTGAAAAGAAGGGATGCGATGTGACGTTGGTTTCGACTTGCGACGAAGGACTGCGGCTCCTCAAGCAAGGTCGATTCGATCTGACGTTCATGTCCGTCAAGATGCCGGACATCGAGGGCATTCAGGCTGCCACTGCGGTTCGAAGAATGCCATTTCCAGCATGCATGACGCCGATCGTCGCTATGACCGCCACGATTCGCAAGGAAATCGAATCTCTCTGTAAGTCGGTTGGCATTAACGACTTCATGAGAGTGCCTGTCAACGAATCGTCGATCAATAGAGTCATCGACCGATGGTTGATTCGCTCGGGGTCTGTGGTCGGCACGCAACCACCGACCAAGTTCGTGTCGCCTATCATGCTTCCTGAGGAGGCGGCATCTGGAAGCGCACCGGTTGCGGTTAACGATCGGAAAGCAGAAGGCGCTCACGTCTGCTGACACTCTAGAAGAGCATGAGCTCCCAAACAGACAGCGCCCGGTTCAGAGGAACCAGGCGCTGTCTGTTTGAGAGTACCCATAGCTCGCGGTTGATCCCTTGGTTCATGCCTGAGGAGCCTGAAGGCCAAAAGGAAAACGGTAGAGGAAAACAGTGACGTGTCTTTAGGTCCTGGTCGACTTATACTTTGGGCATGTCCCTCGAGGCGTTGAGTGTGATGAGATGAAGGCGCCGATACCCGAATATGAAGCCGCGAGACTCGCCTCGCTAAGGCAGTACGAGTTGCTCGATACGGTGGACGAGATGGCGTATGATGATCTCGTAGTTTTGGCCGCTTCAGTGTGCAAGGCTCCAATGGCCTGCATTAGCCTGATCGACGAAGATAGACAATGGCTCAAATCTCGCATCGGCATCGGCTTTCGAGACACGGATCGCGATCTATCGTTTTGTACTCATGCCATTCTGAAGCCGGATCAGGTGATGATCGTTGCTGACGCCCTGCACGACAAGCGATTTGCCGATAACGACTTGGTGCTGGGAAAGCCAGGATTCCGTTTTTATACCGGCGTTCCACTCGTGAACCCGGAAGGGTATGCGATGGGAGCTCTGGCCATCTTCGATCGCGAAACTCGCGGGATTTCGGTCGATCAGGTGGAGATGTTACGGGCACTTGCTCGCCAAGTGGTGTGCCAATTTGAGTTGCGCAAAGCCAAGATCACCCTTCGTGCTCAAACCGAGGTCGTGGCGCAGGAAAAGGGCGTCATCACCGACACCGATCGCACGAAACGCACATTTCTCAACAACATCAGTCACGAGTTGCGCACGCCGATCAATGGAATTATCGGGATTTCGACTCTCCTAGAGGAGGGCCCCCTCACCGATCGGCAGAAATACTACGTGAAGACAATCGAGAAGAGTGCGGAGAACTTGTTAGGCCTGCTAGGCGATATTCTCGATTACTCCAGGAACGAAGCGTGTGGCCAAACGGCCAAAATGTCGAAGATCGATCTTCACGATGTGGTTGTGCATTCACTGGAACTCATGCGCCCATTGGCGGTGGCAAAGGGACTTGCACTGACCTTCTTTGTCGACGAGAAACTGCGACAGTATCTGATGGCTGACGAATGGAAGCTCCGTCAGATATTGGCGAACCTGATCGGCAATGCGATGAAGTTCACAGCGGCAGGCTCGATTGATGTAAGGGTGTCTCAACTGGAAGAAGACGATCAAGGCGTCGTCGGGCGATTCGAGATCCGAGACACGGGTCCGGGGATACCAGGCGATGCAGTGGACAAGATATTCGAGCCGTTCGTGCAACTGGACCAGGGCCCTGAACACCGAGGCGGTGGCGCCGGCCTCGGGCTTTCGATCAGCCGGCAGCTTGCCGAAGCGATCGGCGCTAGAATTCGGGTCAAGAGCGAACTGGGCCGGGGAAGTACCTTCTGGTTCGACCTAGGCTTGCCTTATGCGTCCCTCTTCGACCTTCAAGACGGTTCAATCGCAATTTCGAGTAACCGTAAGGCGATGGTTTTCGAAAGTAACGAGATCAACGCCATGGTCTTGACGGCAATGCTCGAGAAAAATGGAGTGGAGGTCGAGTGGATTTCGTCTCCATCCGACGCTGTCGCGCGACTAGTGGCGGGCGGTTTCGATCTGGCCTTTCTAGAAGTGAAAATGCCTGATATGGAAGCCGTTCAGATCGCGCGGCACGTTCGGACTCTATCCAATTCGAAGGCGTCTGTACCGATGATCGCAGTGACCTCGTCCGCCTCGTTAGGCGAGGACACGTTGAGACGCTCAGCCGATTTTAATCAGTTTCTGACCAAACCGATCGGTGAATCGGCAGTTAGGGAAGCGTTGAACCGCTGGCTCCTTCCGACCGATCACCGGTCGACCGTATAGGCCATCGAGCTATGGGGAGCGGGGAGGGTTTCATCACAATCTACCGATCTCCCCTCCTTCCCATAGCCCGGAGCTGAGCGGCTATGACTCCTGCGCGATGTCCGTGCGGTGGGTCCCGGTCAGGGCATGCCACAATTAACGCCATGCGATTCCAGGCTCCGAGAGGCACGGAAGATGTCTTGCCGGCAGACTCTTACAAGTGGCACAAGATTGAGGACACATTTCGCGAGGTCTCGCGCCTCTTCGGCTATTGTGAGATCCGTACTCCGACGTTCGAGGACACCGATCTCTTTGCACGGACAGCCGGCGAAACGAGCGACATCGTCACAAAGCAGATGTATACCTTTACGGACAAGGGCGATCGAAGCATCACTCTGAAGCCCGAAGGAACCGCCCCCGCAATGCGTGCCCTGTTGCAGCACAATCTTTGCCCACCGGGAACGATCGTGCGGATGTCATACGTCACGCCGTTCTTTCGATACGAACGGCCTCAGAAGGGAAGGCTTAGAGAGCCGCACCAAGCCGGATTGGAGTTGGTGGGCTCGGCGTCTCCGGCGGCAGATGCCGAGATCATCGAAATCACGATGCGGTTCTATCGCGAACTGGGAATCACGGAGACCGTTGCGATGCTGAACTCACTAGGTCGAAGCGCGTGCCGTCACGCCTTTCGCGAAGCGATTTTGGAGCGGACAAAGGCATATCTTGCCGGCCAATCGACAGAGATTCAAGAGAAGGTCCGAAAGAACCCGCTCCGCCTACTCGACAGTAAGGACCCCGACGCACAGGAGGCAGTGAAGTCGGTTCCACCTGTTACCGATTTCCTGGAGGACGAATCCCGGCAACGATTCGACCGTATCCAAGAGTTATTGACCGAGGCGAATGTGCCCTACCGATTGGCGCCCGAGATCGTACGTGGCTTGGACTACTACACAGAGACGGTGTTCGAGGTGCAGTCAACCCGCCTTGGCGCTCAAAGCGCCCTTTGCGGCGGAGGCCGATACGACGACCTTATCGCAGAGTTGGGCGGCCCTTCGACTCCCAGCGTCGGTGTCGGAATGGGCATAGAACGGGCGATCATCGTGATGGACGATCTCGGGCTGTTCGGCGCGCCACCCGGACCGGACGCGTTCGTCGTGCAGGCGGCGCAGTCAGCCCGGGCAGCCTGCCAGGGATTGGCCAGAACACTGCGAGATGCCGGACTCTCCGTCTTGGTAGACATTGAGGAACGTAGCATGAAGTCCCAGTTGCGGCAAGCGGACAAGAGCGCCGCCCGATTCGCCCTGATCCTCGGCGACGAAGAATGCGCCAAGGGCACCGTCCAGATCAAGAAACTGGGCACGAGTGAGCAGATCGAATCGCCGGTCGGCGAAGTATTGGACAAATTGAAGGCAATGCGTTGAAACGGATTGCCGTCGCGCTTGGGCTGGCGTGCTGCGGCTCGACATGGGCGCAGATTCCCGATATTCGAGTGCGTCTCGACGCGACGATTAGCTACATCATGCAACCGCATACGACGCCGTTGGTCAACTTCTACGACGTCATGGGACGCCCTAGTATTTTGGGGTTGTCATTCTTCACTGACCAAGGCTTCCGTGTCAATGTGACGGAGAAGCTCCAGCACATACCAGGTGACGCCGGGAATGACCTATTTGACGAGTACTACATCGAAGACGAGAATATATGGCGAGTAGGCAAACAGTATCTGCCATTCGGTGGCGGGCACGTTCTTCATGAGAGTGCGGTTGCCGTGCGAGGAGATACGAACCTGATCGTGGAGGGCCTGCCCGTCACGATGGCCTTTTGTGATTCCGGTAACGGTCTCGACTATGGGCTCATCGGAAGGCTGGGCTCGACCGTCGGCGTAAGTGCGGCGGTCGGCCGAAATTTCGGCACTGCCGGCACTTCGTTGACTGACGTGAGAAGACCGGAGGATGCTCCCGGAAAGGGGCACGGCTGGAAGCAAGTCTTCGGCCTCGATGCATCCAAGCGGTTCCTCGGCCATTGGTCTCTTCGTGCCGAGGCTGTGAGCTTTCGCTACGGCGAAACGTCTTCCGACCGCGACACCGCCGTATTGGATGTCGGGTTGTCACTTGATCCCAAGCGTAGCGAATCGACAACGCTCGCGTGGTCTCAGATCGCGCCGGACCACCACAACTACTGGAGACTGGGAGGCTCGTACGCGATGTCGCGGAACGTGACGTTCGAGCCGATGATCCGTTTTCGGGGCGACAGCCTATTTCAAGTCGTTGCTCAGGTTCGTATCCGAATCTAGAGAGCAACGGAGCGTTCCGATCCGTTAAACTTATAGCTATGGGAACGGGGCGACGGGCATATGATCTCATGCGGGGCTATCTGAACCAGGAATGGGAGCGGATTCGCCAGGTTGACGAATCTCCCGAGGAAAGGGAACTCCGCGAGTCCCTTGAAACCACCGCGATCAGTTCGCCTCGTAAGCCATTGGTAGAGCCCACCCACGTCGAAGTCGATCCGAAGGATTGGGCGCGACGGATTCTAGGTGTGGGACAAGGAGCAGACTTTGCCGAGATCCGCAAGGCCTTCGAGCGCCTGAACAGCCGCAGCGACCCTTCAAAGTTCCCGGAAGGCTCCAACGAAGGCAGACAGGCAGCCGAAATCCAGGGCAGAGTTCAGCAGGCTTACGCGATACTGTCCGAAAACGTCAATACGACCGAGAAGCGGTTCAAATCGTTGGAAATCGACTGACCGTTCCTGATTAGGAAGGATCGGTTGTGGGAAGACCCAACTGATTGAGGATCAGCTTAAGGATACGCCGTTGAGGAGAGGGCATCGGAAGTTTGGCGAGGGACGCCGTGTCGTACCAATGGAGTCGGTCCGATCGATCGTCGCATCTCAGAAACGACACGTCGATCGCGATCCGATGGCATGTCACCGAGTGCCGGACGGTGCCGGAGTACTCAAGCCAACCGCCGCCGCACAATTCTCGTAGCTCGGAAGGCTCGGTTTCGGCAACCCAATCGATCCGCGGGAACTCCCACATTCCTTCCCACCATTGACCGGCGGGGATTTGGCGCAGTCCGAATTGGCCCTGGTGGATCGGCACCCACACCGACTGACGCAATTTGACTACCCGCATCTTTGGGGGCTTGGTGGGCAGGTCATCGACCCGCCACGATTGCCGGGCGACGCATCGATCTTCCAGAGGGCAAGAACCACATGCGGGCCGGTTCGGCGTACACACGGTTGCCCCCAGCTCCATCAGCGCCTGGTTCCAGTCGCCTGGCCTTGAAGCGAAAAGGTTTTGATGTGCCCAATCCCATGCCGCCGCGTGGAGTTCCTTGCCCAAACGATCATCTCCGGCGAGGCGCGCATAGACGCGCTCGACGTTGCCATCGACTACCGGAGCGGCAACCCCCTGGGCGATTGATGCGATTGCCCGTGCCGTGTACTGTCCGACGCCGGGAACGCATAGCCAGCCCTCGACGTCGATTGGCATGCCATGGTCAAGCACCCACCGAGATCCGGCAAGGAGCATTCGACACCGCCGGTAGTATCCGAGCCCCTGCCATATGGAAAGTACGTCCTGCTCGTCCGCGCTTGCGAGCGACTCGACGGTTGGAAACGTTTGCATCCATCGCTCCCAATATGGGACGACAGTCGAGACTTGAGTCTGCTGAAGCATAATCTCGCTGACCCATACGGCGTAGGGATCCTGGGTTTTGCGCCACGGCAGTTCTCGGCGGTTCTGGTCGTACCAGGCCAACAGGGCGCCGCCGTCCTTGCCTGAGATCGAGAATTTCAGGCTAAGTGTGGTGGCTCGTCGCAAACGCATGGGCCGCGGTTCCTGGCGATTCGTGGCCCGCGTCAGTTTGCCACGAGCCCAAATTGCTCCAATGTCTTTTCAGGATTGGCACTGCCGGTCAGCGCGCGGCCGATTACGAGATAGTCGGCGCCTTGCTGCAAGGCTGAGTTCGCATCGCCAACGCGCACCTGGTCGTGAACCTCGGTGTTGGGAAGTCGGATACCCGGAGTCACGATAACGCCACGTGAGCCTAGAGCATCGCGGATAGGTTTCACCTCCTGAGCCGAGCACACGACGCCGTCTAGATCCAAGTCGATCGCAAGTTTGGAAAGGCCCACCATGTGTTCCTCGATGGGGCGGCTGACGCCTAGATAGTCGGTCAGCACTCGTTGATCGAGCGATGTCAGTACGGATACGCCTATCAGCAATGGGCGATTTGCGTCGCCGGCAGACCGGGCCTCTTCCACTGCTGCCGTGATCATGGCCGGTCCGCCTGTAATGTGCAGAGTCATCATCCAGACATGACGCCTGGCCGCCTCACGGACGGCCAGCGCGACTGAATTAGGTATATCGTGGAATTTGAGATCAAGAAAGATCCGTGTCGCGCCCGCTTCTCGAAGGCGCTCCAATACGTCCAAGCCGTAGGGCAGCGTTAGGGCATGCCCGATCTTAAACGTGTTCACATGATCGCGCAAACGCTTGACGACGCCTAAAGCCTCGTCAATATCGGGTGTATCCAACGCGCAAATCACCTGTCTATGCAATGCAACCCCCATGACCGTACTTCTCCTATTTTGACACTTGAAGCCGTCAAGGATGAGACGTGGCGCCTAGCTTCCTCGGTGCCCCGCCGGCGAATTAGCCTTTCGCTCGTTTGAAGAATCGCTTATTAACAACCTTTCCTGGTTCGTGTTTGCCTCTTACATCGATGGCGCAAGGCGTTCCTACGGCAACCGAACTATCGAGGAAGGCGAACGCGATGCCGCGGTCCAACAGTGGTGAAACGACGCCGCTGCTGACCGAACCAACTTCGGTTTCGCCGACATAGACCTTCATGCCTGGCGTGATTAACCGTTTCGAATCCAATTGGACGCCCATTAGCTTGGTTGGCGTGCCGTTTGCCCTTGCATTGTTGATAGGTTCCGAACCAATGAAGGACTTGGTCTTGCTGACAACCCAGCCAAGGCCAGCCGCGATCGGGTTGAGGTCCTCCTCAAGTTCGTGCCCATATAGAGGCAGTCCCGCTTCGACTCGGAGAGTGTCGCGAGAACCCAGGCCGCATGCGGCGACGCCGGCCTCCAAGAGCGATGTCCAAAGAGCAGGGGCATTTGCGGCGGAGCAAATGAGTTCATAGCCATCTTCTCCCGTGTAACCGGATCGGGCGGCAAAACAAGCGATGCCGGCGATGTGGCAATCGACGACGCCGAAAGCTCCTGCCTGGTGCAATGCGGACGGAGCGTCGCTCAACCCGGCTAGGATACCGACGGCAGTTGGGCCTTGGACAGCGATCATGGCGGTCGCTTCCGTGTGATCGCTCATTGCAACACCCTCATCGCTGTGTGCTTCGAGCCAAGCGACGTCCTTGGCATGGTTCGAGGCGTTGACGACCATTCGATAGTCGTCTTCGCTGATCCGGTAGACGATGATGTCGTCGACGCAACCACCCCGATCGTTCGGCAACAGCGAGTACTGTCCCGTTCCGTCCGTTAGCTTTGACACGTCGTTAGCGGTCACACGTTCCAGAAATGGAAGGATTCCCTGTCCCTCGAAGCGAAGGCGCGCCATGTGGCTGACGTCGAACATACCCGCGCCCTCACGAACCGACCGAGATTCTTGAATGATGCTTGCGTACTGTACGGGCATCTCGTAGCCGGCGAACGGAACCATTCTGCCCCCCGCTTCGAGATGCTTCTCGTAAAGGGCCGTGCGAAGCAGCGTATCACTCATATTCTGAGGGTACCCGTGGGGCCACGGGAATCCGCGACGGGCTCCCACCAAACCATTTCCGGGTTATGTGGTGAGTGGGAGATAGGCAGTTGCCGGGATTATTTGATTTTTCGGCGGCTTTAGGATATTTGGACCGCATGGGCCGTCCATTACAATGAGACGCGTCACGTCATAGCTTTGGGTAGTTGGACCGCCTTTGGTACAATGCACCGTGACAAGTTACGTGTCGCTAGGAGCATCGAGTCGGAATGGTCGCGTGTAAGCATTGCTCAACCCCAAATACGCTGGACAGCACTTTTTGTAAGCGCTGTGGAACGGCGTTGCCCGAGGATGCCGTTCAGGCGGCGAAGGAAAAACTGGACGCACTCGTATCGGAAGGAAACGTTTCCTTTAACGAAGGACGGACCGACGAAGCGCTGGCAGTTGCCGACTCAGCCGTTGCATCCAATCCTTCGTCAATCGGGGCTTTATCATTGAAGACTCTCTGCCACGAGCGGCGCGGCGAACTTGCGGAAGCACTGGAATGCGCCGAGAAAATCGTTGAGTTGAACCCCGACTCCGAACTGGATAAGATCAAGCGAAACCAGTTGCGCTCCAAGCTCGCCGCAACTGTGCAGTTGGCGACAAACGAGCCGGATCGGAAATTGGCGCTCATTGGAGCGATTTCAGCGGTTATCTTGTTTATCTGCGTGGGGATCGGAGCAGCGAAACTTATCAATCGGACTGATTCGTCGAAGTCAGCTGCTTCCGGCACGAAAATCGAATCGGCTCCGCCGCCGCTTCAGCAAACTCAGCCGGCGGCAAATCAGCAAGTGGCCCAAAACAACGCTCCGCCCGTACAACAAAGTTCGGCGCGAAACAACAATCAGGGACAAGGCGACACAAGCAACATGGCTGGCGATTCGGACCGTGAGCCGCCTCTCGTGCTTCCGAACGCTCCCGGAAGCTTGCCGCTGCAGGGCAATGGAAGTGGCACACTCGAAGTGGGGAGCGATCAGAATCCGGCGGTGCGGGGCATTATTGGCGGCAACGGTAGTTCGTCAAACTCTGGCGGAACTGTCGCCAAGCCGATCGTCTCGAACAACGGTAATGGAAGGACAGGCGAAGTAGGCGGAGACCCGAACCCGGGAACCTTGAACCCAACCGGAGGGCAAGCAGCCGAAGATCCAGGCAAGATCGAGATCAACCTAAGTTCGGGCGCGTCCCGGCCATCGTTCGGCGGATCTCAAAGCGTGAGTACCGGCGGGATTTCTGCCCTCGTTCATGTCGGTATGCAGAGATTTCAGTTGGGGCAGTTCAGTGCGGCAGCGTCCACGTTCGAACAGGCGCTCAAGTCGGGCGGGGACCAGATCACCCTGAACCAACGACTTGGTCAGTGTTATGACAACCTGGGCCGAAAGAACGATGCGGTTGAAGCCTATAAGCGAGGTATCGCCGCTTGCCAGTCAGCGTTGGCATCCGGCACGGGAAACCGGGACGGAATCCAGAAGCGGCTCGACAGTTGTCAGCAGGCGCTCAAGGTCCTGCAAGGAAATTAACCGTTTGTCCATGCTGCGATTCTTTTCGCCGGTGCTGCTTTCAATTGTTGCTGCATCGGTTTTTGCCGCTCCGACGGTCCTCATCGTCCAAACTCGCGTTCCGTTCAAGAACAACGTCGATATTAATGTGACGGTAGCCGACTACGTGGCCCAGGAGTTCGACAACGATGGGCGGCTTGTTCCTATTGTCTACTCGATGACCGACCCCGCGTTCCGCGCCGCACTGCAAAGCGGAAAGGTGAAGGAATCGGAGGGCAAGTTCACCGTGAACGAGGGTTTCGTCACCGCCGAGCGGCTCGGTGCAGAGTATCTGTTCCTGATCGAAGCGTCCCAAGCCGGTAAGTCAGTCAAGACCCGGGCACGGCTCTATCACAGCCGACGAGAAGTGTGGAAGTACGACGACAACGTGTCGGTCCGATCGCTCGAAGTAATTAACGAGGACAGCACGTGCCGTTCTATCGCTCGGACGATCCTGTTTCGGTTGAACGGCGGTCCGCTCAAAGGAATGGCCTCTCGTAAGAAGACCTATACGCCGGAGATGACCAAGGGCCAGGAACCCGTCGCGCCGGCGGCGCCGCCGGTTGAAACGACGGTGTCGAGCAACGGTCAGCTCAAGAACGTGATTGACGGTCTGATTGCCGATGGAAAGCGAGCAGTCGCCATTGCGACCATGCGCGATGCGGTGGACAGCGCCCCGTTCGACCTAGACCGCAGGGAAGAACTTGTGAATCTCTTGATGGCCGACAATCCAGCGGCTGCTGGCGAAGAAGCAAGAAGGGCTGCATCTCTTTTGCCGGATAAGGTGGAACTCAGGGCGCTCGCCGCCCGGGCTTGGATGCAGGCCGGAAAGCCAGACGAAGCGCAAAGGGACCTCAATGAGGCTATCGCCCGGGACCCGAATGGACAAGGGACTCGGATGCTCCTTGCCGAACTAAGCATTGGGCAGTTGGAGCCGCAGAAGGCGATGGATCACTTGGACCAGGCGATCAAGGACAAGGATTCTTGCCGGGCCAGGTTCCTTAGGGCGACATGCCGGGCGATGCTTGGAGGAGTCGATTCCATGCAGGCTGACTTAGCTGAGGCGGCCAAGCTAGGGCCGCCCCTGACGCCGGGCGAGACAATGGAACGATACGTACTGGTGACGAACATCTGCGACCGGATGCTTGAGCGGGATGGTGTGGATCTACGGAGCCTTATGCAGGAGGTTGTCGTCAAACCCCAGGATAAGGATCTGAAGGCAACATTGGCTAACATGGCGCGCCTCCTGCAGGGAAGGATCGCCTTGCTTTCTGCTGTTGAGGCCCCCGCCGACTCCAAGTTGTCGAACGAGAAGCGTCTTCTGGCAAATAGGCTGCTGGCACAGTGTCTTTTCGGCCTTCAGACGTTCTCGGACAAGGGAGACGAGGATGCTCTGGCAGACGCCCGAATAAGCTTGGGTGAGTCTCTTAAGCAGCTTGCCGCTGCGAAGAAGAAGTCAGGCGAATCTGTTCAAAAATGAAACGGCCCCCGCCGGGGGACGGGGGCGCTTCGTTCCATCAGCGGCTTACACCGTTGATTACCCTATCGCGGGGTATGAGGATTAGGAGTCATTTCTCAGACGAAAAGCGCTATGAAACTGTTCCCGTCAGGGCCGCGGCGTTTTCATAATCGGTGGATGATTCTATGGACCGGCTAATGGGTCCGATTCCAAGATCTGGAAGTGGGCCAAGCTGCCAGGCAACAGGTCGCCCATCTCGCCTTTGTCACCATTGACGTCGGCTGCAGCAGCCGTGTAGCAGTAGATGGCTTCTGCCCTTGTGCAGTTCTCGGTTGGGTCATATTCCCGCGGACGATCGCTCGCGGCCGCGATCCCGTCCCAGGGATCGCCGCCGACGATGGGGCGGTCGGAGTTCATGCTTACGCGAATTCCCGCGTCGAGAACGCTTCGGGAACGAATGAGGCAGGAAGCCCTTTCCTCGCCGAGCTGCAGGCGATACGCCTTGCCCAACCTCAACAAGAACTCCGGCTGAAACGTACAGTAGCAGTTCAGATTTTGCATCCGCTCGATCTGAGAGTCGCTGAGGATCATCGCATGTTCGATTCGGTGCCGGTGCGGCTCGCCGGTTCGTTCCAGCGCATCGAACACAAGGTCGGTCGAGTAATCGCCAATGGAGTGGATGGCGACCTTGTAGCCGGCGTCGTGGACTGTTTGGACCATCATGTTCAACTTGTCAGGTGCGTAGATAAGCTGCCCGTCCGTGATCCGCTCGGTTGGCCCCTTCTGCTTCCGTGGCGGATTCTTCGTCTGATACTTTCCATAGATCGCGGCGGTCGCGGATGAGATGCCGCCGTCGGCAAATATTTTGATGCCGTCGACTCTCAGCGTTGGCTGGGCAGCAACCGCATCGAGGAGTTCTGCCAGTCTTTCCTTGGGTACTGCCCTCGGGCCGAATACCTGTCCCCACTGTAGGTAAAGGCGCATATGAATCGGACTTCCCATTTTTGCAGCAAGACAATACGCCATCAGTTCGTGTTCCAAATTGAAGAACCCAGTGGACATGTCGGAGGCGCAAGCGATGCCATATTCAGCCATCTTCTTTCCTGCCTCGACGATAGCAATGGCCATATCTTCGACCGACGGCATCGGCGATGCCCCGATCACGTGCTCGTAGGCTCGTTCAAGCAAGACGCCGTCTATACGCCCGGAAGCATCGCGTCGATACGTGCCGCCTGCTGGATCAGGCGAGTCTTCGGTCACGGCGGCCGCAGCGAGAGCCGCCGAATTAGCGACACAAGCGTGGCCGTTCACGTGTTCCAAAAGGACCGGCCGTTCGGCGGTTATGGAGTCGAGTTCGCTTAGGGTGAGATGCACCCCGCCCTCCAGTTGAGTTTGGTTGTAATGTACGGCGATCAACCACCCATCTGGCTGGGAACGATGTCGATCCCGCACCATCTGGAGAACCTGCTCCTTGGATGTGGCCCCGTCAAGATGGAGCTTGTTCAGGTCCAGTCCGGTCGGGAGAATGTGGCAATGGGCATCGATGAAGCTGGGGAGAAGGAATTTGCCGCCCAGATCCGTCACGCGATCAGACGCCGACGATACGTTCGTCAATGTGTTGCGGCGTTCGACGACTCGGCCGTCTCTGACATCCATCTCCTGACGCTCGCCAGACAGACCCCACCGGAAATTCGTGTATGTGTGCATTATTTGTTGGTGAATTCGGCAATCACCCGCTCGGCGCTCTCGAGTGCCCCTTCGATGAAGCCTGACCAAAGGGCAGTATGTTCTCCTGCGAAGTGAATTCGCCCCTCGGGCGGTGCAATGTGCTCCATGTGCTCAAGTACGTATCCGGGAGCTAGGTGACTGAATGCGCCCGAATTGAAGGGATCGGTCAACCAGTTATGAACCCAACCTCGGACAAAGTGCTTGGATGCATCCGGGAACATAAGCGATAGCTCGTAGATACCGGCTCTGACCGGGTCGCCAAGAGCCAGCCAATTTACCGCTTGTTCGCCACAAATATACGCGGTCAATATCGGCGCACTTCCTAGCGATCCGTCCCATAGCTGCTGTAGGGGACCGTCACAAAGCAGGCTGCCGCCCCATCCGAGATCATGCCACCAGTCACGGTCAAACTCCCAGCAGATCTTGATCGCGCGGCTCATCCGGCACGCTTCGACCGAGCATCGCTTCTTGGGGGAGAGAGCCGGTTCGAATATAATCCGCTCGATGGAGGAGGGTGGAAGCGCGAGGACAACGTGGTCGACCCTAGCTTGGCCCTTCTCGAAAACGAGGGTCACTCCGCTCGGATCTTGCCTAACGCGGCGCAGTACGGCAAGGAAGTGCGGATCGGCGTGAAGGCCTGAGAGCATCCGCTCGCAGAGTCTTCTCGATCCGCCTGGAATGCGATATGCACTCATCACGTCGCCGTCTCGATCGAGATAGTGAAGGTAGCCGCACAACCAGCCAAGGAGACCGATATTGTCCAGGTCGTCCCCTTCGTCGCTGCGAACCTTGCTGTTGACCCACCAAAGGCCCCGTTCGCTTTGGGTGTGCTCGCGCACGAAGTCGCCTAGCTTCCTCCGATCGAATTCTCCTGCGTGGACATTGCTCCAGGGCGGCTGCTTCAACTCTCGGCACATCTCGCGGGCAGCGGCCTCGACCCTAAGATCATCCTCAAGCGCATCGTTCCAGACGGTCGCCTCAGTACATTCCTTGCCCTTGTAGATCAGTTTCTTGGGCCAGTCCGAAGGAGTATTCGGAGTTAAGTCGAACTCCTTGAGGAGGTCGAGAACGCGGTAATGATCGGCGTCGATCCACTCGCCGCCGGCCTCGTAGACTGCTCCGCCACCTTCGTCGACGCAATGCAGCCGTCCTCCGGGTCTGCCACGTGCCTCGAAAAGCTGCACGTCGACTCCGAGACGTTCGAACATCATTGCCAGTCGCAGACCGGCGGCGCCTAGACCCACGATTCCGACCGTCATTTTGGCCCCTTCGATGTCGTCCGGCTCGCTCGATAAAGGAAATCGGCGGACACGAGTATCACCAGCACAATCGTAAAGGACCTAACCTGCGAGTCTGGAGCATTCGTTCGGTAAAGGTAGATCACGACGCCCATCACTAGAAACGCCGCTGATAGGAAGACCGCGCCCCAACCCCGCTTCCGATGGCGAAGCACATTGAACACGGACATGACCGCGCATAGAAACATCAGGCCGTACATTGCGACGTTCATTGATGAATCATTCATGCCAGCCTCCTCTTCGCAGCATCACGAAACAGCGCGTTTGAGCTGGATAATAGCTCAGTCCACTGGGATTCGTCGTCAAACAACTCCACGAACGGTTGAAGCATCGCGGACAGGCCTTCGGGGCGTTTGAGGGACGGCGCCTGAATCGCCTGCCTTACCTCTTCGACAGTCCGAACTCCCACTAGCACGGGATGATCCTCCGCTAGATCCGCAATCACGGCTTGAACCAAAGTTAGACCGTAAAATGACTGGGTTAGGTTCGTTAGGCGCCACTGAGCGGGCAGCGCCGTAAAGGGAAGGCCATAGCCCCAATTCAGTGGCCTCGATGTGACAATGCCGACGCGTCTTTCCCGTGCCAGGGGCGATAGGGTGCGATAGGACTCATCGTCGTAGTGGTTCCGAGGCACGAGAAGTACTTCGAAGGCATCGTGGAACTGCCAGAACCCGAGGGTTGCCATCGACGGACCGTCGGAGGAGATGCCAATGTGGCCAACCAAGCCCTCCTCCTTTGCCCAATCCAAAGTCTGAAGAGCCCCGCTGATCTGGTATTCCTCGGTCATCCTGCGGCACCGGAGGAAGAAGAAGTCAATGCGCTCTCGGCCGATGGAGGAAAGCACCTCGATGAGGTTAGCCTGGACTAAATCGGAGGCGTGCGACTCGGATGTCGCGTTCTCGAAGTCGAAGTTGCCGGCGCACATCAATACCGGCGAGGACCCGCGCAGTTTGCCGCCCCAAAGTGCGGGATGGCTACTAACGTCGATCGGCGCGTCGGCCTCGATTGCGGCAGCCACCAGTGCATTGAGATCCTCGCCTCCCGGTCCAATGGCGAGACTCAGCCAGACGGGAGGAAAGACTCGGTTTGTTCGACCAAGCACACCGGATGCCACGGTTGAGAATACCTGCCGAAGCGTATCGGCCATAATTCACGCGTGTCGGAGAACCACGAAAAGATCACTGAGCTGGCGGACATGATGGAGGAGTTTCGCCTCGCCGAAGCATCGCTAGAAACCGGCGGATTCCGAATCGCATTCAAGAGGCGAAGCGCGACCAAGACGGTCTCCATCGAGAGCGTCGCCGTTGAAGACTCCGGATCCTCGGACGGCTATTCTGAGGCCGAGCAGCCGGACGAGGTAGAGGTTCCCAAGGGCATTCCCATTACAAGTCCGATGAACGGCATCTTCTATGTGTCGCCAAGTCCCTCCTCGCCGCCCTTCGTCAGGGAAGGGGAGCCCGTTTCTGCCGGACAGATCGTTGGATTGATCGAAGCGATGAAGGTCTTCAACGAGATACCATCCACTGTTAGCGGAACCGTGATCAAACTAGTAGCCGAAACCGGCGCGATGGTCCAGCCAGGCGACGTGCTTCTGTACGTGGGCTAAAAAACCCACATACTGAAAGTGCTTCGCACGAAGCGACGCGGCGAGGTTATACAGCCCCAAGGGGGCATGGCTCTGCCAGCCCAGTGGGCGTCAGCCCTGGGTATGGGACGCCGGAGCGATTTCGGCCCCGAAGGGGACGGTTCTACGGCCTTTTGGGCGAGGCGAAGGGAAAACGCTGGCCTACGTCTGCTTTGCGTTTCCCCTAAACCACTAGTTGCTTAGCCTCAGCCCGAGTTCGGCCCATTGTTGGGCGTCAACGGTGCTGGGTGCGTCCATCATGGGGTCGTAGCCGCTGCCGATCTTGGGGAAGGCGATGACTTCGCGGATGTTCTCCGTGTCGGTCAGGATCATCACGAGGCGGTCGATGCCGGGGGCGATGCCGCCGTGGGGAGGGGCGCCGTAAGCGAAGGCTTCGAGCATGTGGCCGAACCTCTCCTGCTGAGTCTTCTCATCGATGCCCAGGAGCGTAAAGATCCGCGCTTGGATCTCGCTTCGATGGATACGGATTGACCCGCTGGCGCACTCCATGCCGTTGACCACCATGTCGTAGCAATCGGCTCGGATACGACCGGGGTCGGTGTCCAAGTAGATCAGGTCCTCTTCCTTGGGCATCGTGAACGGGTGGTGCGACGGACTCCATCGGCCCGACTCGGCGTCCCATTCCACGAGTGGGAAATCGAGAATCCAGCAGTACTTCAGCTTGCGCGGATCGCGCAGACCGCATCGGTTTCCGATCTCGAGGCGGAGTCGATAGAGCACGTTGTTGGCGGTCGTATAGCTGTCCGCGACAAGGCAGAGCAGATCGCCCTCTTCCGCGCTCGCCGCGTCGAGGATGGTATCTAGCTCTGCTTCCGTGAAAAACTTGGCTATGCTACTTCGAACGGTCAGACCCTTTGGGCTTACATATCCCCCTGCCGGCGCGTCGGGTCCTGGGGTTTCGACGGCGATCGATGCCATTCCCTTTCCGCCGAACTCGCGGCAGAACTCCTCAAGTTGACCGATCTCCTTGCGTGACAGTTTGGAGCCGCCCGGATATCGAACGCCGCGAATCATGCCGCCTGCCTCGATCGTGTTCTTGAAGACGCCAAACTCGCACGTATTCACGGCCTCGGTGACGTCGAACAAGCGAAGTCCAAAGCGTAGATCCGGCTTGTCGCAGCCGTAGAAGTACATCGCCTCATCGTAGGTCATTCGCTCGAATGGTTCCACGGGGTCCTTTTCAAGTCCGAACTCCTCAATCAAACCATTTACGACATCGATCATCAACCCCTCAGTGAGTTGGAGAATATCCTCCTGAGTGACGAACGACATCTCCATGTCAAGTTGGGTGAACTCAGGCTGACGGTCGGCGCGTGAACTTTCGTCGCGGAAACAGCGGGCGATCTGGTAGTACCGCTCAATGCCGGCGACCATGAGCAGTTGTTTATACTGCTGAGGGCTTTGGGGCAACGCGTACCAGAAGCCAGGATTCAGGCGGTATGCCACTAGGTAGTCGCGTGCGCCCTCTGGAGTGGACTTCGTAATGATGGGCGTTTCGACTTCTAGGAACTGCTGCTCATCGAGGAACGCGCGAATCCGGCGTAGAGCTGCGCCGCGAATGGCCATGCGGCGGTACATCGAAGGCCGGCGCAGGTCGAGGTAGCGATGCCTGATTCGCAACTCTTCGTTCACCGACTCCATCTGCTCTTCGTCGCTGACCGGGAAGGGAAGTGGCTTGGCGGCGCCAAGGACGCTGTAGGACGTCACCACGATCTCAATGTCGCCGGTAGCCATCTTGGGATTCTTCGTTTCCTCGGCACGAACCTTGACGATTCCCGTCACTGAGAGACAGGATTCGTTGCGGATTTCGGCTCGATTCGGGAATGACACGGGATCCAGGGTCAACTGAACCAGGCCGGTTCGGTCACGGAGGTCGATGAACATCACGCCTCCAAGGTCGCGGACCTTATGCGCCCAGCCATTGAGGCTGACTTGCTGACTCTCGTGTTCGGCTCGAAGCTCGCCACACGATTTAGTGCGTTGAACGAATCCCATGGGAAGCTAACAGGATACCCGCCGGACCGGGTGGTCGACCCATTCGAAACTGGCGCCGTTAGCCCGGATAGACCTGTTGTAGTTCGCCAACCCAGGTTTGCGCCTTCGGTTGCTGATTCGTGATCGGATGGCTTATCAGGGCCTGCGCGATTGCCCCTATGCCCGCGGCGCCGAGTTGGCCGAATGGCACGGGCGTTGAGCCACTGGACGTCTCGACCATGTAGCCGGCTCCGGAAGGATCCCGATAGACGCCGACCTCGGTTTGGGCTCCATTGATGAGCATCGTGCACGAGATTTTATTGCTCGCGGTGGCGTTGTTCACCTCGGCGTCCATCCATCGCTTCATTTCTGCCAGATCGGAAAACGTCTGAGCCATCGTAGCGGCATTTGGGATCGTTTTCCCGTCACCCTGCAAGAGGGCCGCTGCTTGTTCGAATTCGAATTGCCCCTTGAGAGTATCAAATTTGGCCTGAAGTTCCGCAACTGATGGTCCGGTCGAAGCCGGCATCGTGGTTGAGTTGTTTGTTCCGGCGCCTGGTCCGCTCGCATTCCCCGGAGAGGCATCGCCTTGCCCCTTCTTCGCATTAGCCGCCCATATACGGACCGCTGCATTCGGGTCCTTCAGGGCGGTACCCGGTTTCGCGGATGGCGGAATACCCCGATTCGCGGCGATTCGGACCAGGAACATGATTGAGCCAAGGCAGATCAAAACGGCGAGCACCAGGCCAACGGACTTGAACCCAACCGCCCCAGTCGTATCTTGTTTCACGTCCAACGGCGCGCTGATCAACTCGTTCATTGTCTTCTGGCGCGCCTCTTCGATCGGCGGGATCTGCCAGATCTCTACCTTCCCAATGTTTTTGAGCTGCCTGGGCGCCATGTATTGAGCGTCGATTTTCAGCTTGTTCTTGATGACCTCGTGAACGGTCTTGGAGAAGCAGATGCCGTCCGGTTTTGCCTCCGCCTGGAGGCGCGCAGCGATGTTCACGCCGTCTCCGAAGACGTTGTCCCCGCTCATGATAATGTCGCCGAGGTGGACGCCGATTCGGTGGTGGAGAACGTCGGTGGCGGGGATCGTCGAGGACTGGGAATATAAAGTGCGCTGAATTTCGACGGCACAGGACATGGCGTCAACCGCGCTGGTGAAGCAGAGGAGCATGCCGTCACCCATCGTATTGAGCACTTGGCCGCTATGCGCTCGGCACAGACTGGTGATGATTCCCATGTCCCGTTGCAGGGCCGTGTAGACTCGCGCCTCATTTTGGGCGGCCAACTTGCTGAACCCGACGACGTCGGTAAACACGATCGCGGCGAGAATCCGCTGCTCTTTCCCCTGTGGCTGTGGAGCGTTCCCGTCCATAGTTCTCATTATCCAAGACGGGGACCAGGTTAGGTTAGCCTCCGGCTCGCTTTTGTCGATATCGGTTATCGGTCGCTCAACTCGACGGTCGTGATGCTCAGCGGGGGAGTCACGAACGACGCTTCACCTTGCTTGGTGACGATAAGAGTGGACTGGGGTGTTTCGTAAACGCCGTCCTGTACCGTGAAACCTCTGCCCGTACGCGGAGAAAAGCCTTTGATCGCCAGCGAAATGGACTGCGATCCGACGCCTCCCTTGTTGATCGCCACGACCGTCAGCCGATGTGGATCGTTCGAGTCTCGCGCGGCATAGATCGACTCCAGCAACGGGTTTTCGCCCTGAACCTGAAGCGCGCGGTCGCCGAAGCGTGAGCCCCTTCGATCATAGTCCGTAAAGGCCTTGAAAGCCGACATCGCGGCATGCTCTTGATGGTTGAGTCCCCAATGACAGGCGGCAAACAGTCCTAAGCGTCCGAAAGCGCCAAGGGCGTCCGCCTGGGCAAGAGCGCCGTCGATCCGATCGCGGGCGCCGAACTCATACTCGGTTATCGCCAACTTCATACCGGGGCAGTGCTTCCTAATGCGTTCCATCATGTCGGGGAGCAGCCGAATCGCCTTGTTGCCCAGCGATTTCGTGATCCAACTCTGTTCGATATATGTCGGATCCCACAGAGACCGGGGAGCTTGAATCCGTGCTTGGGTCGTTCCGGGCTTGTCCGGCCCCGCGTGGTAGATGATTCGCACGCCGTCACCCATCGCCTCCGGGTACCAGTGGAAGTCGTAGACGTCGATAAGTTGCTTTCCCGCCCTCTTGTTCGCCTCGTGGACGGCGTCGAGGTATGTGTCGACGAAGTCCCGTCCGTTGGCGTCCTTAGCGCCTTGAAAAGCGCGCATCCCATACCAACCGTAGTTGACCGGTCCAAAGATGAGGCTGTCGGGTGCCACTCCTTTGATCGCAGCCGCATATTCGAGGTTGTTCGCGATGATCTCGGCGTAGGTTGGCTTGTCGGGTTGGAGACGCTTGTGGGTTTCGTACCAGAAGTCTGGCTCGTTATCGAGCGAATACCAAACTGGAGTGTTCGAGGACTTAACTGATTCGACCCAATGAACGAACTCGTCCTGGTAAACCACTCCGTCAGTGGTATCCGGCGGATAGGTAAAGTGTCCGCCCGGCTTTCGCGCCACCGATTTGAAGAACCTGGTATGCAGGTAGTCCTTACTGTGCGATACGTCGCGTCCGCCGTCCCGTTCTGTGTCTTTGTCGGCTGATACATAGCCGAGCGTCGGAACCGTGAGGAGTGCGGCCGCTCCGGCCGACTGTACGTATTTGAGGAATCGGCTAACCGTCCAACCTGGTTCGCTGCTCACCGAAAGGTAGTCGTCGTTCTCGAAGAAGTAGTCGTGACCGGCATTGCTCGCATTGGTTTCCCAGTTATAGGCAGTGAACCGGTTCCCTCCCTCGCGGGCAAGCGTGAAACCGTCATGGTACTTGTCCCAGTCCGCCAGCCAGTCGTAAATCCAAGTGTCCGGATAGTTGACGCCGTAGATGTAAGGTGAGATCGGCGTCTGCTTGCGCGCATCGATCTGGATGCGCGTCGAGAAGTCGGCGACGGCTGGAAGAAGTGCCAAACACGCAAGGACGACCATAGATCCCATGTTACATGGGTGTCGTACAACGGCAGTAGCCCATGAGTCCAGGTGCAGCTACTAATCGGTCTATCGGGGCCGCCCCTCCGCAGTGCCTGTAGTCGCAGGATGGTCGCTCCTGTGCAAGAGCCGATCGGAGTCGATGGCTTGCAGTTCAGCCACATCTTCGCAAGGCACGAGCCGGCGAAAGTCACGTTCCGAGCACCCACTTTTGAACCTGCCTCCATTTGCTCATGGGTTGCGGCGTGTCCGAATGCTTGCGGAACAGCACAGGCGAATCGTCGGATTATCTGTCGACTACACCTATTTCAAGAATATGACTCACAAGGCAGGCTGTTGGTCTTGGTTCTGCCGAGTACAGACTTATAGATCGCCTTCCCGATCCGGCGCGAATAGTCGAAGAACGCAACCTAATCCCTATTATCTGCGAATGAGAATCTGCCAATGCCGACCAACTCTGTCCCCGTTAGTATCGCCGTCCTCGGCGTAGACCATTTCAAACGGATAGAGCCGCCGCCGACAGGCGACGAGGTATCCGAACTTGTCGAGACTCTCGCCGCCTTCGAACCCGATGCAGTCGCGATCGAGCGGCTTTCGGGTGTGTCGATTGTATCGATGCTGGGCGATCGGCAGCGTTATGATGAGGCGCTGGATTCCTTCGCCTCCGATATGCTTGCTGCAGCGGCAGTGGCGAACGAAGGAGACCACGAGGTGGTCAAGAGGGTTGCGGCATATGACCTGAACAACGCGTTGTTGATCTGGTCGTCGATGGAGGATGGCGCGAAGGCCGCCTTGGGTTTGCCCCGAGAGCTTGTCCAGGTGCTGGATGGCGGACTGGCCAGCCGAAGGGAAGACGTGGTACTCGGCATCCCTCTCGCCAAGCGATGCGGTGTCGACGAACTATGGCCGATCGACGATTTCACCGACGAGTACCGAATTGAGCCGGTCGGAGAAGAACTAATGGCCGGATATCGGGCGTTTGGGGTCGACCGGTGGGCGGAGCAACTCCATGCCGGAATGAACGAACTCAAGGCATCTCGCCGGAGCCTAGTCGAGTACCTGGCCCACATCAACGAGCCAGAGATGTTGGCGGACGACGTTCGGATTGAGTGGGAAATCCTCCTCGACGAGGGCTTTCCGCAGCCCACTGGCCGTGTCCGCTTGGGCGTTTGGCAGCTCAGGAACCTGGCGATGGCCACGAACATCTATCGCCGCATCGTCGAAAGCGGGAAGCGACGGGTCCTCGTCATCGTCGGCGCATCCCACCGCCCCTTCCTGGAGAAGTATCTCGCCCAAATGATCGACGTCGAGATCGAAAACGTCTGCGATCTCCTTGCAGCGCACTGACTCTCCAGCCAGCGCCGACCAGCATTACGTCAGGCACCGCTCGGGGAACTCGAACTGCAAGATGATCTGTGACCGTGCGTCAGGTTCTTTAGGTAACGGTTTCTGCCTTTCGGCGAACAGCGGAATTGTCGATCCGGTATAGGGTTCCAGACGGATCGTACGGTTTCCTTAGGCTGAAGGCGGAGGCGGTTGGGCCGGAATCGTGGAGAAGGTCCATCCGATCGGCAGCTTCTTGGAACGTGGGTTGATGTCCCTCGTCGACCCACCATGCGACGTGTTCAGGTTGCTCGTGCTGCTCGAACCACTCCCTCCGGAGCTTCATCGCCTCGCCATGGGCGCCACTGTAGGCGAAGGCGGTCACCGACTCGAGGTCTTCCCATACCGATAGAGTTACGACATGCTTTGGGAGGATCTTGTCACCCCAACACTTGGGGCACATGCGGAGGCCCCAAGTGTGGTTCTCGACACCCGGATCTCGGCGAGATCGTGCGACAAACCCCTCTGTTTGGTCGGAAGAGTCGAATACGGAAGGCACCCGATCCCAGAACCCCTGAACGGCTGGATCGCCATACGGTCCAAGGAGAGATCCAAACGTCATGAATGCAAGCTTCATCGGCATTGGAGCAGTATAGGGCATCTACTGCCTGGAATTGGGCTTGTAGGTCAACCGCCGGATGGCCTGCGACGAAGGGACGCATCCAGCCCTCCGTCGGCGAAGTAGCGGTGGAGGCGAGGGAGCCATTCTACAGGCTTTCAACCAACCGGCAGAACGGTTACGGCCGGGCGGCCGGTTCCCTCGCCTTCCGTCCGCGGGGGGAGATGGCTGGGTGGGGAGGTTTCACCAGTCGTGCCCCTGGCTCATCATTTCAACCCAATCTCCCGCCTTTCGATGCTCTTCCGCCAGTCAGTTTACAGACACAAGTGGATGAACCGGAACCGGCAATGTGCGGCGGCACATGGTCCTAACGGAACGAAACCCCGGCAAATTGCCGAGGTTCAAAAGCTAGAATTCTGGAGCCGATGACCGGATTCGAACCGGTGACCTGCTGTTTACGAAACAGCTGCTCTACCACTGAGCTACATCGGCAGGCGAAGGCAAATATACCCAATTGGAGGCTGCATTGTCGGCTCCGAATCGGAATTCGAACAAAGGCCGGCTTTTCGTCTATCCTAATGAGAAACGGATGGTCACGCTTCGCTCGATTGCAGATAGGTGTGGAGTGGATGTCTCCACAGTTTCGAAGGTCATCCACGGACGCGAGATCCGGGTGGGGGAGGAAACGCGCGCCAAGATATTGGCGGCGGCGAAGGAGCTCAACTACCGTCCCAATGCGCTTGCTCGAAGTCTCAGGCTACGTCGGTCGGGAGCGATCGTCATGGCGATGCGGGACACCAGCGGATTCGTCTACCCCGAGATCATCGACGGCGCCCAGGATGCGGCCGAACGGCATGGAACGTGTCTCTTTCTGCTGAAATACTCGTCCGGCGAAAAGGCCGGCCCCTCGCTGATCTCTCTAGTGCAAGAGGGAAGGATCGACGGGATTTTGTGGGACAACATGCCCTACAAATCGTTCTCCCAAGAACTGATTGACGCTCAGGTCCCATTCATCTGCCTGAATGGGTACGCCGACGTCAAGGGACAGTGCATCACTCTCGACGATCGAGAAGGTTTCGAACGACAGGCGAACTACCTTGCCGACCTTGGGCACAAAAGAATCGGGTTTATCGGCGTCGAGCCCCAAAGCGAGATCTCTATCCTCTGCCGGGAAGCGTTCCTCTCCACCCTGAAGGCCAGGGGTATCGATGTCCCGGCCAAACACATTTGGCACTGCCACTTTGAGGGAGACGATGCGATTCGAATCGTCGATTCGATTGACGGGGCCGATCGGCCAACTGCGATTGCTTCGGCAAGTTTGATGGCGGCCAAACGGCTCTGCGACTCGCTCATTCGCAAAGGAATCCGAGTGCCGGAGGATATCAGTATCATCGGCTACCACGATGGACCGGATGCCCAGTGGAATTCGCCACCGCTAACCACGGTGAAGATGCCTTCGCGATCTCAGGGCGCGCTTGCCGTCGAGTGCCTGTTGGAAATGGTCGCAGGAGGCAAGTTCCATAAGCGCGAGGTTGCCGATAGCTCAGAGATTATTGAGCGGGAAAGCTGCCTCCGTTACCCTTAGCCCCCAACCATCTCCAAGATTGGCACCCGCCTGCCCTCGCGTCGAGACCGCTCGGCGGCAAATACGACGCGATGGGAACGCAGCGATTCGGACGTGCTCGTCAGTATTGAAGACACGTCATTCGTCGACACTGCCTTGATCAGGCTCTTAATGACCGTCTCGTCGGCCCCGCCGTGCATCCCGCTCTGTTCTTCGAGAGTGATGTGGCTGTGTTTGTTGCCTTCCCAGAACTCGTAGAGGTCGATTGTCCGTTGATCGATTCTTGCCTCGATGTAGCCCTTGGTCCCGTGAACGCGCACGTACCGTCCTCCCCAAGGCGTAAAGGCGGTCATTGTAAAGGTGGCGGTCACGCCCCCTTCAAACTCGAGCGAGACAACCTGGTGGTCAACCACGTCGTTGTCCGTCTTGAACACGCACCGACCGTAGGGACTTGTCTTAAGCCGCTCCCGGATTTCGGTGGCGGACAAGTCAGCCAAACCGGCATGGTGGCTCCAGCCGTTGGCTCCCGCATAGACTTTGAGCGCCGAATAGGGGCAATGGTCCTCTACCGGGCAGCCATCGACACATCGATCAGGGGCGCCCGGAGGGGCGTTTTCTTGTCTGAAGTACGTTAAGGACCCGTAGGAGTGCGCGCTAACGCAGTCCCGGTCGATCAGGTCGACGATGATGTCCAAGTCATGGCAGCTCTTCGAGAGGAGCATGAACGTACTCCGGCCCTCGTTGCCCCAGTTTCCTCGCACGAACGAGTGGGATTGATGGACGATCTCCACCGCCTCCAGTTGATCGAGCGACACCACGTCTCCAATTAGTCCGGCTCGGATGATTCGGCGCACCTCGGCAAAGACGGAGTGGTAACGCAGGCTATGGCAGACGGTGACCATCCGACCCGATTCCCGGCGGACTCGGTCAATGGTCTCGCAATCTTCGAGGGTGGTCGCCATCGGCTTCTCAAGGAGCATGTGGTACCCAGCGCGCAGGCCCATCACCGCCGACTCGACATGGTGGCGATCCATCGTCGTGTTGATCAGTACTTCGGCAAGTTTCGGCTGAGCGAGCATATCTCGGAAGGAGGTGAATTGCCGATCGTGCGGAATTCCATGCATCTCGGCGATCGAGTTTCTACGTGCGGCATCCGGCTCGGCTATCGCACTTACCGCGCCTGGGCAAACGTTTGATCGAAGCCATTCGGCAAACATCGAACCACGGCCGCCTGCTCCCGCCAGTGCGAACGTAATTCGGTTGTCCGTCCTAGAAGAATTCGACGTCATCAGGTTCGTTTCGATCATTCTTTCACCACTGATCATTAGAGTATTCAACGCATTATTACCCAGATAATCGGCACCTGTAGGGTGCTTATTAAGTGGATAGCCAGTGATTTAACCCATAAGAAGGTGGTCTATCGTTTGACCAGATTTGGAGTACTCGCCAATTAGTGGTTCGGATAAACTGAGTGGGAGATGGAACGTCCGGTTATCGTGCTTGGAATGCAGCGCAGCGGCACGTCCGCCTTAGCCGGGGCCCTTTCCCGGCTCGGGATCTTTCTTGGCGACGAGAGTGGTTTCTTCACGTCTGATGCAAACAATCGGGAAGGCTACTACGAGCTGAAGAGTCTGACAAACTTCAACCACAAATGTTTGTCGGTCTTTCAGATGCACGTTGGCTCGGTTCGGCGAATGCCTCTGAATTGGGAGGCGCACCCTATGGCCCCTCTTTTGGTCGGGGAACTCCGGCATCTTCTCACCAAGACATTTCAGGGCCGCCCCATTTGGGGGTTAAAACAGCCCATCACCGGCCTTGTCTGGCCGATCTACGAAACCGCCTTTCGGCTGATGGAGTGCGATCCGGTCTTGGTCCTATGCGTACGGAACCCGATCGAGGTCATGCGGTCGGAAGAGAATTGGCAGTATGTTTCAGGAGGACGGCAGATTGCGCCTCTCGGCGATCGGGCAATCGGTGCATGGCTTCGGCACACGCTTGGGGCACTGGAGATTGCCGGTGAGCGGCCGCTGACCATCGTGCCGTATGATTCCCTATTGCGTCATCCTCGCGATTACCTGTCGAGAATCGTCTCTTCGGTTGACGGTTGCCAGCCAAACGAACGGCAATGGCTCGACGCGTTGGAGTCGATCAAGCCATCGATGAAACGGCAGTCAGAACCAGTCGAGGAACTTGCCGAATATCCGGATTTGGTGCTGAGCACGTACGCATACGTCGCATCGAAAGGTCGAGATGTGGCCGAGGAACAGCTTCTCGTCGAGGAATTTCGCACGTGGCTCGAGATTATGGCTCCCCAACCACCATCCGGTACCCGAGTCGGGATTGCTTGGTTTCGAGGCGGCGATGTCCAGTCGATCCAAGTGCCGTTTATGCCTTGCGGCGATTGGCAGACTCTCAAGGTCGACATTGGCGCCTTGCCGGCATCGGAAGTTCAGGCTCTCATGTACAACCGCCCATGTCGAGTCTGGATTCGGCAATGCACGTTTACCGGCCCGCATGGTACGTTTAACGCAAAGTTTCTGGCTGGGCCGGGTAGTCAACTCACCGATTTTGGCGGAATCATCCGACTGGACGGCGCTTATGAAGCCCGCCAGATCACGTTGCGCACACCGAGCGAAGAAGGGCCATTTACCTTCGAATTGGAGTTCTGGCTGGAGTCGAGTCCCTCGATCGTTAACGACGCAGCAATCAGGATAGCTACGCGCCTGGAGGAATGCGTGGTACGAACGTCCGCCTGGGAGAGGCAACGGGGAGGTCCAGCCCGACGATGAACACCAAGCCGATCATCATTCTCGGTATGCAACGCAGCGGCACCTCGGCGCTCTCCGGTGCACTCAATCGACTGGGCGTGTCTTTTGGAAACGAAACGATGCTGTACGCGGCGGATGCCAACAACTCGAAGGGGTATTTCGAGCATCGGCGCATCACGAGCCTGAATCTGAGGTGCCTCGAGACTTTTCAGATGCACCCAACGTCGCTTGATCGGCTACCCGTTACTTGGAACGACCATCCATTGGCGTCCGGTCTCCAGGATGAACTTCGCCAATTCCTCAAGGAGGAGTTCGTTGACGGTTCTCGATGGGCGATCAAGCAGCCACTAACGTCACTGCTGTTGCCATTGTACCAAAAGGTGTTTGCCGACCTCGGCTTGAGTCCACACTACGTGGTCTGCGTACGAAGCCCCATCGAAACCATGGCATCGGAGTCGGCGCTCCGTTTCGATTCTACTTACCGGGTGATGCCAAAACTTGGTGCCCGCGCCGTCGGCTCGTGGCTCCGATACACGCTCGGATCGCTTGCCGACGTTGTTGGAGAGCACGTCTCGGTCGTCCCCTTTAGCCGGTTACTGGCGGAACCCAAGTTCGTGCTTGCCGAGTTAGTGGATTCCCATGGCGGGTGGGATCCTGGGGCACAATTAATCCAGGAGGCGGCAGGCTCGATCGATGTCAGTTTGAAGCGGCAGGCATCGAATACGGACGATTTGGACCGCTTCCCGCCGATGGTCCGACGAACCTTCGATTTGTTAACAGCGCGTGACGCATGGAGTCCTGTCGAATTCGATCGGATACTAGAATTGCACCGCGAATTCGAGGTCTGGAGGCGCATACTCGACGAGCCCGCTGCTCCGGCAGGGAAGCTGGGCCTTGCCTGGCTGGCCGACGGGAAGCGAAACATTGCGGAGTCGGGCTTTGTTCCCAACGGTTCATGGCAGACCGTTCGTCTCACGGTCGATGCGCCTCCGCGCACAATGCTCTCGGGTCTCATCTATGCCTATCCATGCCGCATTTGGATTCGAAGAAGCGTGTGGAGGCGCGGCGATTCAGTGTCTCCGGCAACGATACGCAGCGGGCCAGGCAGTGAACTCGGGAGTGAGCAAGGCTTTCATCGACTGGACGCTGCGTTCGAATCTACTCAGATCCAGGTCGTAACGCCAGGCGGCGCGGGGCCGTACGAACTTCAAATCGAATTCTTCATGGAGACCGGCGAAACTAGTGCGGCAAATGTCGCTACCATGCTCGCGAGAAAGCTCGACGAGTGCGTGGTCCGGTTTGAACGACGTTCAGGCGCATGACGATGGGATGTTCGTGTTCCTTTCGATTCGGTCAAACGTTTGAGTCAGTCAGTAAAGGGATTACCAGCATCCCTTAAGCCGTAAAAAGATGCACGGTATGAGTGAACAAACGTGTGACTGCTTCCATGGGCGCCACTCGGCGTCAGATAGGCAAAACTGGCGGCGATCAAGTTGTTTGGCCGGTCCAAAGTGGGCATCTCTCACGGTGAGGGGACCGCTTGAGCATCTTCCAATGTCTGAATTTGAGCCTGAGTATGCCGGATCCGTCCCTTGATTCCGGTGGTCAAAGGTTTGACCATTACTTGCGAAAGTCAAACATCGATAAATCCTAAAAAACCGTGTAGTTGCTCGAATGATCTGCTATATAATGTCGGCGAGCATCATCAGATTAGCTCGGGTGTAGAGGTCTTCACTATGCGGACAACCAAACAAGCATTCACTCTCATCGAGCTGCTAGTAGTCATAGCTATAATCGCTATTCTTGCAGCCATCCTATTCCCTGTATTCGCCCAAGCCAAGAAATCGGCTAAATCGACGGTCTCTCTTTCGAACGTCAAACAAATGAATCTGGGCGCCGTCATGTACTCCAACGACAGCGACGATATGTACCCGCCGAACTACGTCGCCCAAGGAATTCCGCTTTCGGTATCAGTGCCTCCAGACGAGGGGTTCTTGCTCAGCCGGGGCGATAAGTGCTGGACGTGGGCCGGCAACGGCAGCGGATCGAACGATCCGGGAGGAAACTCCGCGAGCGATCCCAGTGTGACCTCATGCTATTGGACCTGGGGCGAGGTGTCCTATCCTTACTTCAAGAATGCGCAAATGGAGACGGACCCGGGGAGTATCAACGGCAACGGTGATCCCGGTCTTGCCAACTTCGGAATGAACCTGGAGTTCACCGCGAGTCAGGGACATTTCGGCCTTCCGTATCCCACGGGCGTGACCAGCACTCAGCTAAATAATCCGGCTGGACAGATCCTCATCATCGAGTCGGGCAACTGGGTCGCTGCTCTGAACACCTTTGCCGGAGTCAGTGGCTATAACTATATTCCGGCCGTTTGCCCCAATGGCTTGGGAGCAGGTAAGGCCTCCGTTGGCGGCTTTGTCAATTGCGTGGGCAATACGAGTTGGGGCGTGGCGGATCAGAACCAAGTGATGTCCGACATCACTCATGGACGACGAAACTCGCTGGGTGTCAATGTCGGCTACGCCGACGGCCATGCGAAGTTGACGCAAACAGCGGCAATTGCGGCCGATGCTCCGAACTACTGGTGTCTCACGCCGAACCCGGCGTGGAGCAAGAGTTCGCCGCAAGCTTCGGCGTATAATTGCGGTCCAACCTACGACTAATGAAACGATATTTGCTCCTTATCATCCTTCTGCTCCTTCCGGTCGTATTCGCTATCGGATGCGATTCGGGCGGAGGCGGCAAGATCGAACCCCTATCGGGCCAAGGTGGTCCGGCCGGCGGCAGCAAAGGCGGCCCGCATCCGATGCCTGGGTCCCAACCCAGGAAGTAGGAGACTCTTAGCGCCGGGCGAAACCTAGGTTTCGCCCGGCGTTTTCACATGGGTCGGAGCTTTCTCAAGGGCCGACTCTTTCGATCTTCAATGCCAGTGAGTCCTCTGGTTCCAAGGTGGCCTTCAGGACTTGCTTGACGCCTCGGGTGACGGGGTAGGTCTTGCCAGTCAACAAGTCAGTCGCCCTATACGTTCCAAAGGGCAAATCGATGGTCGCTGTGAAGGCCTTCGACGTCTTGCCATCGTTGAAGAATGTCCAGATCTTTGTGCCAAACCGCTCAACGAAGACCTGGGGATCGCTTGCCGTTGCGTGGGTGACTGGTTCCCATCCGGCGGTGGCGATGGTCCGAATGACAGGGATTGTCTTCTTGAACAATGGGCGATCCCGCTCAAACAGCTTCGAATCCGACCAATACGGATGAGTTGCCGCGTCGGCGCTAAAGAAGGAAGGGAAAACCCCGTAAAACAGGCACTTCTTGAAGTACTTAGCAACCGCTTCCGATCCGAACTTCGAGAAGTCGGTGTTCTGAAGCAGCATATAGGGCTTGTGGTAACACATCGTCCGGCGGTAGTCGAATACATCATCGGAGTCGGGCGTCCATGACCCGCCACTCATCCAGTTGACCTCTATGCCGGCGCAGTCGATCAAAGGCATGTAATAAGGAAAGTCCCTCGGAGTCGAATTTGCCATCAGGAGTTTGCCACGGGCATGGAGGTCTTGGCTCATGAACCGGGCGATCTCGTACGTCGAGTAAGACTGGGGGATAACCGGTCGGTAGGCATCGTCGAACGATGGCGAATAGTGGCTCGATTCGATGCTCTCTTTCCCATAGTCCAGAACCTCGGAATGGTCTTCCAAGGAGTCCAGGTACTCGCCTGAAAGCTTGGTCGTCTCGTAACGAGTCTTCGCTTCCGCTTGGTCGTAGACGATCTGAGCTTGACTCGCGGTCCCGGCGGGGTGCGGAATTGCCGGATTGGGATTGAGAACCCAAACGGCGCCGTTCGTCCATGGTTCGTTCCGGAACGAGATGTTATAGCGTCCGTTGGCCGTTTGAGTACCGGACGCTATCACCGCCTGTGCTTCGCGCTGGATCTCTTTGTTGGCACTTCTCAGACTCTTGTTCAAGAGGTCGATGGCGTTCTCGTACGTCCGTGGAATCGACGGTTCCATTGCCATCCACCACGTCATTGGTTCGGTATAGCGAAAGCTCAGAATCCCCAAACGGTCGTCGCTGGCAACCGAATTGTCGCCCTCGTGAACGGCAATCCCGAAGTCTTCGGGATGGGGGACGAGCGCGGGATCTGTGAACGGAATCCAAATCCCCTGTTTCGGTATGCGCACTTGATACGCGTCCGGATAGGCCAGATAGTAGCGACGTGCGGCGTCTCGAAACGCCCAAGCCGGGTCGATCGACGAGGCGAACACCTCTACGTCCGCCGTACCTGGGTGGAATCGGTTCCCATGCGTAAGTGCCACGTCGAAGGCAGCGCATAGTAATTTGGCCCCGGGGTTGTAAAACAGCCTGGCGATCGTGGGACCGTTTGATGGAGGGATCGCGAGCATAAGGCCTTTCGTGGGGGTGGTCACCGCGGCGAAGGGATACAGGGACGAGAGCCGATTTGCGCCCGACGACGTGCCGACCACATTTGCGCACTCGATATCCCTAACGGGCGTCGACGACCGGATGCTGCTCCACCACCGTCCGCCTGCAGCGTCGAATCGTTCACAGTAGTAGAGAGTCAGTGCACGATCTCTCTCCTGAGTATCGCGAACTACTAACTTTGACCCATTGACCGTCGTTTCTATACCGATTGAGTTAGCTTTGGCGGCGGGAATGAGTTTCGAGCCACTCGCGACGTCTCGAACGAACCATCCGGTTGATGCTGACATCGCGGGGTAGGCGATCGGTTGGTAGTCAAAGGCTCGTCCGCCGGCGCCTGTATCTAGGACAACGTCAGAGAACCAGACCTTGCCGCTATGGCGCCGCAATAGCACGTAGACAAGTGCTTCCTTGACCGGCTTGCTTGGAACTACCCGTACCCTACGTAGTTGCCAGGAATGAGTGCCGCAATCGAAGGGAGCGATCATGCCCCAAAGGTGGCTGCCGTCGGAGTAGTTCAGGTCCAGGTAGAGGGAGTAGCCGTCGTCGGGAGTTCCGCCGACGTCCTCGGCACGGCTCCAAGCTTCAATCGTAAACGGTTTAGCAGCCTTTTGGTCCATGGCGACGATGTTTTGAGCGCCAAAAGCTTGGTCAGTCGTCGAACTCTCGCAGACCATAGCAACTGACATGGTCTTGCCCATGCCATCAACGGCTTGAAAGCCTCTTTCGTACGCTCGCCAGCCGGTCACGAGGTTTTGTTTGTCGAATGCAGACGCATGATGAAGCGACAGCAGAGCCGCAAAAAGGATCGCAAAGTAGATTCTCATAGGCTGATAAACGCATCATAACACTGCCCATGCAGTGCTGAAATGGCGCGGGGGAAGTCAAACGTTTGTCCGTCCTTCAAATCGGGCGATAGGGCGCTCTGTCCCCGATTCTACTGACAAGGTGCTCGGGACCTGAGAATAGCGACTTTCGCATGAATAGGCGATATTGGCACACTCTTGATATGAAGGCAGTTGTTGGCGTGGACCTATCAGGTCTGTATGAATCGGCCCTAAGTATCGTCGCAAGGCTTGAAATACCCCAGACTGAGATTGAGTTGGTGCACGTCGATGAGCCGTCTGCTCTCCACCCTGCCGAGGAGTTCAAGATCAGCAAGGAAGGATTCGAAGTCCAGCGAACTACCGATAGCCTTGCGCTGGATACGGCCGATGCAATCGCGAAGGATTTGAAGCTAAGCGTGTCCGGCAAGACGGTCGTTGTAGGCGGACCGGCCAAACACCTGATCGAAGAGGCGGCGAATTCCAAATCGGACCTTATCGCGATTGGGTCTCACCGAAAGAGCAAATACGGTAGTTTCTTTTTCGGTAGCGTCGGAAGAGCCCTCACCATCGGTTCGCCCCAATCAATCCTGATCGCCAAGGGCATGGTGGCAAAGACCGGCAAGCTGACCGCGGTCTTTGCCACCGATCATTCCACCTTTGCGGAGATGGCTATTGGCATGCTGGCTGACCTCAAGCCGCTTGGTCTGCAGAAGCTCGTCGTCGTGACGGCTCTGGATCGCGAAATGAAGGGCAGCACTCCTAAAGAGGAGCTGTCGGCACTTCGTAAGACGATCAAGGCAAAGGGGAAGGAGAGCGTCGACAAACTGTCGGCGGCCGGCATTCCATGCGAATATCATGTGGTGGAAGGCGAGTTTGAATCGGTTGTTAGCCGATCGATGAAGCGCAACAACGCGGACCTGCTCATCATGGGAGCCCAGGGCCACGGTTTCATCGAGCGGATGCTCATTGGCAGTTCGTCGTTACAGCAAGTGGTGACGACGTCTCACTCAGTACTCATCTTGCGCCCCAAACAAGTTTGAGAACTCACTGACTTCGATCGGGTCTTAACACTGGAGCGGATCGCACTACAGTACGCTCTACGTTAGGACACTATGTCAGAAACGAACCTGGATCAAGTCGAGCTAGAACGGCTTAACGCCTATTGGCGAGCTGCCAACTACCTATCGGTCGGTCAGATCTATCTGCTCGACAATCCCCTCTTGAAGAGGCCGCTTCAATTAAAGGACGTGAAGCCGCGGCTCCTTGGGCACTGGGGAACCACGACCGGACTGAACTTCCTCTACACCCACTTCAATCGAGTCATCAAGAAGTACGACTTGAACGCGATCTATATCTGTGGACCGGGTCATGGCGGTCCCGGACTGGTGGCGAATGCTTACCTGGAGGGCACCTATAGCGACGTCTATCCAAAGGTCTCCCAGGACGAAGCCGGCATTCGAGAACTGTTCAAGCAGTTCTCGTTTCCAGGAGGGATACCCAGCCACGTGGCTCCCGAAACACCGGGTTCCATTCATGAGGGAGGTGAGCTCGGATATGCCCTTTCTCATGCTCATGGCGCCGCGTTCGATAACCCGGACCTAGTCGTCTTCTGCATTATCGGCGATGGCGAGGCGGAGACAGGCCCGCTTGCTGCCTCCTGGCACTCGAACAAGTTCCTGAACCCGGTCAACGACGGTGCGGTTCTGCCGATTCTCCACCTAAACGGATTCAAGATTGCGAATCCGGCCGTGTTGAGTCGCTTGCCGGAAGACGAACTCCGCTCGCTTATGATCGGCTACGGATATGAGCCGCTGTTCGTTGAAGGCAGCGATCCAATGACCATGCACGCAAAGATGGCGACAGTGCTTTCTGAGGCAATTGAGAAGATCAGGGCGATCCAAGACCATGCAAGGACCCAAGCGGACCCGACGCGCCCCCGCTGGCCGATGATTGTGCTACGCTCGCCAAAGGGTTGGACCGGCCCGAAGTCGGTCGACGGGAAGAAAACGGAAGGAAGCTGGCGGTCCCATCAGGTTCCTCTCACCTCGCTCGAGAAACCGGGGCACCTGGCGATTCTTGAGGAGTGGTTGAGAAGCTACCGTCCGGAAGAGCTTTTCGACGAACAGGGACGCTTGATCGAGACACTGAGGAGTGAACCGCCGACCGGCGAGCGCCGCATGAGCGCGAACCCACACGCAAATGGCGGGCTGTTGCTGAAAGACCTCAAGCTACCCGACTTTCGCAAATACGCATTGGAGATTCCTCGCCCGGCACAGTTGGTGCATGAATCGACGCGCGTCCTTGGCGACTATCTGCGCGACGCGATGGAGATGAATCTCAGCGAGCGTAACTTCAGGATATTCGGCCCTGATGAGACGGCTTCGAACCGCTTGGAGGCCGTTCTCCAGGTGACGGGGAGGACATGGAATTCCCAAACCGAGCCTGACGACGATGAATCGCTGTCTCCGGACGGGCGCGTCATGGAGATCCTAAGCGAGCATAACTGCCAGGGTTGGCTCGAGGGCTACCTTCTGACCGGACGTCACGGCTTCTTCTCCTGCTACGAGGCGTTCATTCACATTATCGATTCGATGTTCAACCAGCATGCCAAATGGCTAAAGGTAACACGCCACCTGCCTTGGCGGCGTCCGATCGCGTCGCTCAACTATCTGCTCACCTCGCATGTGTGGAGGCAGGATCATAATGGCTTTTCCCATCAGGATCCGGGATTCTTGGACCATGTGGTCAATAAGAAGGGCGAGGTCGTGCGCGTCTACTTGCCGCCGGATGCTAACACTCTACTTGCCGTGGCGGATCACTGCCTAAAGAGCCGCAGCTACGTCAACGTCATCGTTGCCGGCAAGCAGCCCGAGCTACAGTATTTGACTATCGACGAAGCGATCAATCACTGCACAGCGGGAGCGAGTATCTGGAATTGGGCGAGTAACGATGAGTACTCCGATCCCGACGTCGTCCTTGCCTGTGCGGGGGACGTGCCGACCCTGGAGGTTCTTGCTGCAGCGTCCATTCTCCGTGATGCGAGGCCCGAATTGCACGTTCGGGTCGTTAACGTTGTGGATCTGATGGTGCTGGAGCCCAGTTCCGAGCACCCTCATGGGATGAGTGACGAGAGCTTCGACGAACTGTTTACCACCGACTGCCCGGTGATCTTCGCGTTCCATGGGTATCCCTGGCTCATTCATCGCCTTACGTACCGGCGTAAGAATCACCAAAACATCCACGTTCGCGGCTATATCGAGGAGGGAACCACCACAACGCCGTTCGACATGTGCGTCAAGAATCGTATCGACCGCTTCCATCTGGTGCAGGACGTTGTGGACCGGGTTCCAACACTTGGATATCATGCTGCTCACCTGAAGCAGGAGATGCGGGATCGGCTTATGGAGCACCAGAGGTACATTTGCGAACACGGTGAGGATATGCCCGAGATTGCCAATTGGAGTTGGAAAATCCAAGATTGAAGATCCTTGCATTCAACGCCGGAAGCTCGACCCTGAAGTTTGGGCTGTTCGATCCAGATCAAAATCGGGTCTGGATGCGCGGCATGCTTGACCACCTCGGGACCGATGAGGCAACTTGCTCCATCGACGAAGATTGCACAAGAACGACGGATAGTGTCGGTGGTATGAGGTTGCCGGACGCGGTCAAACACGTGTTGGATCGCGTAGGCAAGCCGGACGGCATCGGTTGCCGGGTAGTCCACGGAGCTGACCAGTTCGACAAGGCAGTCCTAATGACCTCTGACGTCGTTAGCGCCATCCGAGACCTGGCTCCCCTCGCCCCGCTTCATAACGCAAGGGATATTGACGTCATTCATTCCGTTCAGAAGCTGTGCCCGGACCGACCTTTGGCAGCAGTATTTGACACCAGCTTTCACCGAACGATGCCCCAGGTTGCGGTCCGTTACGCGATTCCGAGCGAACATGCCGAAGAGCGATTCGTGCGACGATTCGGATTCCACGGGATCTCCTATCGATTCATCGTCGATCGAATGGAGGAAGCGCTCGGAACCCAAGCGAGCCGGATCGTTGCATGTCACCTTGGCAACGGCGCCAGCGTGTGCGCGATTTTGAACGGCACGAGCATCGACACGAGCATGGGAATGACCCCGCTTGAGGGCTTGGTGATGGGTACACGATCAGGAGACATCGATCCTGGAGCGGTGCTTTTCCTCATGCGGGAAGCCAAGATGACGATCAAGCAGGTCGACGATTTGCTCAACCATGAATCGGGCTTGCTAGGGCTATCGCGGAAAAGCAGCGATCTACGCGAAGTAGAAGAAGCTGCCTCCCAAGGCGACACCGATTGCGAATTCGCACTTGATGCCTTCGCTTATCGCGCGGCCAAGTATGTTGGGGCGTATACGGTTGCGTTGGGCGGGCTCGACGCCCTGGTCTTCTCAGGGGGGATCGGTGAACACTCGCGCGAAATGCGACGGAGAATATGCCGACGTCTGGGCGCATTGGGTATCGATGAGCCAGAGGACCTAACCGGCCGCGCCGTATCCACCTGCCTTTCGGGAAGCCGCACCCCGTCGATTTGGGTCGTCCGGACAGACGAAGAACGTCAGATCGCCGTCGAAACGCTAGCGGTAATGACGAACACCCAATCCTAGGCGAAGTTAGGCTCCAAGTATTCCGGGAAACCGGGTGTATCCATTACGACTTTTGTCGCGTAAGGTCGCCAAGTTCGCCCGACTTGTCCGACAGGGTCTGTCCGCTCGAGTCTAGCGTGAGATTCACGGGGGCGAAAGCTTTGTCTAGAGCCTGCATTTGCGAGAGTTGGTCTCCGCCGGCTGCTCTCAGTTTCTTGTTGTACTCGGCGCGAGACAGTCCCTTGATCGAGGTCGGCGTTATCGTGACCTGCGAGCCGTTCTGTGACCAAGTGCCGGAGTCGAACTTGAGGCCGACGATGGTCCACGTCTGGTCCGCCTTGAAGACGAGGATGGCGGCCTTGGACTTCCACGTGCCAACGGCACTCGACATATCGTGCGAGCAACCGACAGCGGCGACGACACAGAAAATCCATAGAGCCAACTTTCTCATAGGTCGATATTATCACTCGTGTCATGTCAGAAACCGCATTTTTGCCACTCCCGAAAGGCATATCGTCGATGAATCCCTAGCTGGAAGCGATTGTCAACCTCGCTGATCCCGATGTTCCTCGGTAAGAAAGGGGGCCGGAGTTATAATCGAGGGATCATGAATCAGGCCCAGTTTCGTTCGAGCAAGGTCGCACTCGCTGCCGCGTTCTGCCTATGTGGTTTTGGGGAAGGCGCCCGCGCGGACGTCAAGTACACCGTTGATGTTCGTCCGGACACCAAGGTTCTCCATGTCATGATTCGCCTCGAAGGTACGAACCACGGAAGCCGATTCCAGATTCCGAACTGGGGCCCTGGTGGCTATGTGTTGCGTGACAGCTTCAAGAATGTCAAGAACCTGATTGCCAAGGACGCTCACGGACATGCCCTTGCGATTGAGACGAAGATGGAGACGCTCCACAAGAAGTATCAAGAGGGGCAGTCCGCCAAGATTGCCGACAACGACGTCTGTACCTGGATCGTTGCACCGGCGAAGGAGACGATCCTCGAATACGACATTCCGCTTGGAGCACGGGAGCTTTCGGATGGATCGGTTCACTGGAGCGGACCCTCAACATATCTTTACGAGATCAATCACCGGCGTGACAAGTGCCTATTGGCGATTGACGTGCCTGCCAATTGGCCGGTGTGCGTGGGACTGACTGAAACTAAGCCTGGCTCGAACGCCTACGTGGCAAAGACGTACGATGTGCTCGCCGACAACCCGGTGAGCACGGGCAACCTGCTCGTCGATCACTACGAGTGCAGAGGCAAGATGCACTGGATTGTCCTGCGGGGTGCGGCAAAGGCCAAAGTAGACCGCAACAAGCTGATACAGGCATGCCGGTTTGTTAGCGAGTGCGAAACGGATTTCTTCGGCGACAGCGCGCCATACGACAAATACGTATGGCACTTCGCCGTTAACGATACGCCCGATGGTGCGGGTGGCTTGGAGCACCTGAGCAGCACCGAGATCAGCCTTGCTGCCGGCGTCGGGCCCCGCGCGAAGAGCGTTTTGGCTCATGAGTTCTTTCACCTTTGGAATGTGAAGCGAATCCGGTCGCGAGTCCTGGGGCCCTTCGACTACACCAAACTGCCCGAAACAGGCGCATTGTGGTGGCTAGAGGGCGTAACAGACTATTACGCGTACACGTTGCCCCATCGTTACGACGGGATAGACGACAAGGCTTACTTCGCGGCGATCGCAGCGAATCTGCAGGCCGTCCGAAACAACCCAGACTACAAGATGGTCGGTCCTTTCGAGTCGAGCATGCGCGTCGATGAGTCCAATCATGGACGTGGAAACAGCAATGGCTACCTTATCAGCTACTACAACCTGGGTTGGCTTGCCGGCATGGTGCTCGACATTGAACTGCGTTCGCATACAAATGGCAAGCACTCTCTCGACGACGTTGAGCACGCGCTTTGGGATCTCTGCAAGAACGATAAGCCGGGGTTTGATGAAGGCGAAATTCGAAAGCAGCTCGTCCGATTCGGTGGTCTGGATATGGGCAATGTCTATGATCGAGTCGTCATGAAGGCAGACGGAATGGCAATCGAGGATACTCTCTCCAAAGTCGGCCTGGAATTGACGACGACGCCCGGGCCGTACGTGGATCTTGGCTTCAATTTTGGCGGATTTCCTGGCTCGAGCGTCCTCAACGTTGTGGCAGTGCGCTCTTCGGTTGAAGGGAAGCTCCAAGTCGGCGATCAGATTGTCGCAGTCGACGGAGAAGCACTGGTCAACGCGGATCGGGGCCTCGCGGCAGAAATGGCGCGGCGAACACGCGGGATTGCCGCCGGGAAGGCCCTGAAGTTGACGATCAAGCGCGCAGGCGAATCGATCGACGTCGATGTGACTCCGGTCAGCGCAACGCGGGACATCTTCTCCGTTGATTGGGCAAAGAACCCAACTCCCTCGGAAAAGCGGCTTGGCGCCGAATGGCTGGCTTCGAAAAAATACCGGCCTTAAGCCTTCGTCAGGGTGCCGGGATGCAACCCTCGTCGTGGAGCCCGTGTCTCTCTTGGTACGATGCTCACAACTGTAGTTTTAGGCATGTTGGTGGCGGCGGGTGGACAAGACTCGTCACTGCCTCATAACACGTTCGATCGAGGTACCGAAGGTTGGTCCGCCGGTCAAATGGCGGGCACGGGCGCCAAGGTGGAGGCGGTATACGACAAACCCCACCTCAAAGCGAGTCCCGGATCGCTGGCGTACAGCTATAAGGTCGCCAACGGTGAAGTGAGCATCGCCGGACTTCAAGTTGGGGAGGGGAAGTTGGCAAAGCTGAACTCCATTCGGTTTTGGATGCTCGCCGACCATGAGACCACTGTCGCCGTGACATTGCAGGAGAAAGACGGCGGTCGCTACTCCGCGGCTTGCCACGCCGCGAAGAACGCCTGGCAGGAGGTCCAACTCTCGCTATCCGATTTCGTTCTTTCTACGGAAGCCGATGCTCCGAAGGACCCCGACGGGAAGTTGGATCCTGACCAAGTGGAATCCGTTGCGATCATCGATATGGAGCAGTTCCTGGCCCAGAACCAAGCGATCTCCGATGTACTCGGTCTCAAGTCGGGAACGCGGAACATCTACCTGTCCGACTTCAAGTTCTCGGAGGAGAAGTTGCCCGATTCTTCGGTAGCAGGTTCAGACTCGTATCTCGTTGACGACTATTCAAGACCTCAACAGTCATGGATCGGCCTTGGAATGAACTCGATGGCGATCGCCAAGGATTCGCCGTTCGCCGGCAGATGGTTGAAGGCCGACTACCACGAGGCTCCCGGTCATGCCAATGCGGTGATTCGGGTTGTGAGGCCCGGTGCCCTATCTGGAAAGAAGTCGATCGCCTTCAGCGCCGGCTCGGCCAAGGATACACAACTGATCGTTCAGATCGAGTTAGTGAATGGGGCGAAGTTCAACACTCCGATAACCGTGTCGGGCATGGCTCATTCGCAAGATTTCAATCTGCCGTTCGACGAGATGAAGGTCGCGGACGATTCGCCCGACAAGAGCGCCAAGCTCGATTTGAGCATCGTCAAGCAGATCATCTTGGTTGACATCTCTGGATTTGTCTCAAGCTCCGATCAGGACAACACCCTCTGGATCGGTCCAATCAAGATTAAAGCCTAGACATGGTCGAACCTTCAATGAAGCGCGAGTTCTAGCAATGGGACCCGCGCTTCATTGCTTTAGCATTTGTTCAATCAAGCCGAGATCCGGATTGAACCCCGGATGCACGTCCCAAAACGCGAGGCGCCGTTGCCTCAGAGCTAGGACCGAGGTGATCCAAGCGACGCTCCAGCCGGTCTCGATGCTCCACGCCCCCCAGCCTAAGTCGGCATTGCTTGCCCAATAATCCCAATCGCCGAAATCAAAGGCGCGGAACCAGGCTCCGTCGAACTCGGGATGTTCCCGTGATCGAATCTGGATCCGGCAAAGGAACTCGGCGAGGCGATCTTCGGCGCGCTGGATCTGAGGATCGTGGGTGACGGCCGCAGCCTCGTGCAGACCCAAAAAGGCGAAGTTGGAGGTGTAAAGCATGTCCGCAAGCGGATCGCCGTTTTCCTGGATCAAGGGTGTCTCTCCAGTTCCGAATGCTTCATTCGTGCGTGGCGGGCCGGCTATCCCGCGTGAGAGATCTCCAAACTCCTCACGGATGCCTCCCGATTTGTCCTGGTATGCGATCACCTTGGCGACCATCGCTTTCAACCAGGCCCGGTGTTCGTCCGTGTCGTCAACTCGTACGAGCCAGGACAGCGGCAGGAGCATCCGAGCACGTTCCTGCTGCGATCCGTTAGTCCATGTCCAAGCGTCTTCTCCAGCCTCGATGACCTTCTTGATGGCTGCCTCTGCGCGATCTCGAAGTGGAAGATAACCAGTCTTCTGGTACGCCCATAGGTATAGAGCCCACAGATATCCTTCAAAGTGAGGCGCCATGTTCACGGTCGGTGCCTCAAAAAAGTGCCTCCACCCGAGACTTTCGATCTCGCCCTCGGATAGGGCGTCGCCACGGAAACCAAGCTTTCCCGTGGTGCGAAAGTTGGCAAGGATGCATCTTAGAATCTGGTCGTCCCAGCGCGACGTCTTGTTTGCCCCGGCGGCGCCGATCAAGCCGAGGATATATCGGGCATTGTCGTCACCGTAGAATGTCCCGCGGTTGTTTGGGAGATCGTTCCATCCGACCAGGCCATACGACTGCTTGTCCGGGTCCCTATGGAGGACATCGCTCTTGAGCGCAATGAAGTCTGCAATATTCTCTCCGATGGCTCGCTGCCCCGGGCTTCCGGCCAGCGAGAGCGCCATCGCCGATTCCGCATTGCAGTCGGCACGGCGGTAGTACCGCACCGGCTGGTCTCCATGCGTATCGATTGCCGACGAGTAACCCTCCAGGATTCCCAGCCTGCCGTCACCATTTCCAACTGGCGTTGGGCCGACTCGGTCGTTCCAGCGATCGGCATCGTTGTACGCGAGGAGATCCTGAGGCTTCAGGATCAGACGAGACTTCGAAAACCAGGCGGCGCCTCGCGAGGCCGCTACTGCTTCGAACCGAGGTCGAAGTGCCTCATCCGCCCTGTATGCAGGCATCACGGCAGGTTCCCAAACGAGTCGGTTTGCCGATAGGGGCGCTCCCAGCCATCGGACGATGAATCGCACCACCGGTTTCCATGCCTTCGCAGGAGCAAACCGAGCCGTCGAATAATCAGATAGTGGGCCGGCAGCCATGAGGATCTCAGGGCTTTCCACCCATAGTAGCGGGAATCGAATGGGGGGCATTCCAAAAGCCAGGCTATCGAAACCTGCGACCCGGGCAACCGAGAGAAGCGGGGCGGGCACGGATCGAACTGCGATCGGCATGCGCCCGATGGACAGAATTCGGTCCGGCGGAAGGTCCGCCCCAAATTCGTTCGATCCGACTACCACACGCTCCCATTCGATCTTCTTGATGGAACCGGGAGCAGGCGAGAGCTCCGTGTAGACGTGGAGCCGCTTTGCTCGAGCCACCGCAAGCTGAACGGGGGATTCTTCTTGGCCGTTGAGAATGAGCAAGCCAGACATAGGCGGCGCGAAATCTAGGGCGGCCGGGACTGAATCAAACCGGCTTATGTGCGCGCGTTGGCGCCTCAAGACTCGATAGAGATCGTTTTCCGGTGAGCAGCAGAATACGAGGGGGCGGTCGTCGCTTACGGTTGGCTGGAGGGCCGTCACACATAGGAAAGGCAGCACAACCCGATTGTAGCGGGTTGGCTGCCAGGAATCGAGGCGATGACGACGGTCCCTTAGTGCTTGGGCTTGGAGTGCTTGTCCTTCCAGATGCGGCGGCTGTTCTTGTCGAGGGTGTGATTGAGGCGATGGCGCTGGGCCGGAGTAAGTCGTCCCTTGTTGTGCTTTCGATCCCGCACCGCCCGCGCATGAACTTTGGTATCGGTCTCACGCAGCCTTTTGGCCTGATTGTGGTTTAGCTTCCCGGTCCGTAAACCTTGGTTGATCCGCATGTGTTGGCGGTCGAGCCGGCGATGGACTTCCTGGCCGAGAGCACTTGGCAACAACGAAATGCATGTTGCAAATACGATTAGAGCGATCACTATCGACTTAATTTTCATCTTGTATTCCTTCAACTTTGTTAGTTCTGTTCAGACTAGGATGCCTGCTGGGTTGAATAGACGAGGTCCTCTCCCGGAAGTTCAGCGCGACGCCAGATTTGCCTGACTTAGGGCAGAGGGCCCATCTCCGAACATGGATGGTGGACCGCTTGGGGGGAGGGGATGAGGCGTATACTATCTGGCAGTCCGACACATGCTGCCTGGGGCAGCGCCGATCGCTTCGATGAGTACCGAACCCACGCCCGCACCTTCCTCGTCCGCAAGGTTGACGTTCCGGAAGCTGATCCCATTGGCCGTTTTCGTCGTTGCTTTGGCGATACGTGTTATCGGCATCGGATGGGGCCTAAAGAACGACCTTCATAACCAGAGCTACCATCCGGATGAAGGCGATATCTTCGCGTATAGCCAACAGATCGAGCCGACCCAGTTCAAGTTCACTCCTGGCTTCTATAACTATGGAACCTTGTATCTCACTGCATTGCGGGTAGCAAGCGATATGACGGCCGCCTATACGGGTGGTATGGATCCGAAGAACGAAGACTCGGTTTGGTCGTACGTGGCTCGGTGCAACCTGGCGGGCCGCCTGATCAGCGCAGTGGCCGGAGCCGGCACGGTCGTCGTCGTCTTCTGTATCTTGAGAAGGCTCACAAGTCTCTATGGAAGTCTGGCGGGGGCTGCGATTCTAGCGTTTTCTCCTGCGCACGTGGTTCACTCCCGATTCCAGACGGTGGACGTCTCGGCCGTCTTGCTACTTTCGCTAAGCGCCCTCTTTGCGTTGAAGGTGATCGAACAGGATGGCGAGGACCCGCCTTCGCCAAAGCAGGCGATGAAGTGGATCGTTCTTGCCGGCGTATTCGCCGGACTGAGCGGAGGCACGAAGTACACCGGATTGCTTGGCCTTCTCACGATTCTTACCGTGCTTTTCTTGGTTCGGAGGCAGACGTTCGCCAAAGAAGCGGCGGTTGCGACGGCCTCGACTCTCTTGGCATTTGTCGTCGCAACTCCTGGCGTGTTGCTGGATTCGTCGAATTTCCAGCGAGACTTCACCTACGAGATGGCGCATACCTCAACGGGACACGGCCTCGTGTTCGAAGGTACGGCAAACGGATTTCTTTTCCATTTCGGCAACCTGCTGCAGGGCCTTGGCACTTTTGCGACCTTGATGGGATTGGCTGCGTTATGCTTCTGCGCCTATCGGCGCCGAGTGTGGGCGATCGCCTTGCTAGCTTTCTTCATCCCGTACTACATCGTAATCGGCAGGGCAGAAGCCAAGTTCATGCGCTACACGTTCCCGCTCTACATCGCCCTCTCGGTCGGGTGCGGTTGGGCAGTGGGTAAAGGGTTGGAGCAGAAGCGGTACGGTAGGTTCGTGGTCGCCGCCGGAATTCTCGCGATCGGCGGCGTCGATGGCGGGGGGTTGATGGGGACCACGCGCTATACAGGCTACATGGTTGGCGAAGACCCTCGGGATGCGGCGGCTCGCTACCTCAAGGAACAGGCGAAAGGTGACAAATCTTACTTAGTGGGTTTGCCGGAAGACCCCTGGTTCTGGTCGCCTCCGCTCTTCACGAACAGTACGGCGAGTCGGGCGATGAAGAGATCGATACGAGATGCCGACATGGATGCAGCGACTGAACCAAAGGTCACGTACTATCGCAATCCCGACGGAAGGGCAACTCAGTTCGACAAGCGTTTGGTGACTGATATTGGTCCGAACGCTGTGACATGCTCCAGTTTTGAATACGAAGACGCTGAGCGACTTCAGGGCCGGACGGACGTATCTGAAACCGGCAAGGCACTTGCCCGCGACTACAAGGCGTTTATGGAAGTTCTTCAGCAGCACTACGACCTGGATCAGCGGTTTGGGGACATTGGGCCGATGACGCACGACATGGAATACGTCCAGCCCGCCGTGCTGGTGTGGAAGCGGAAGAAGTAACGATTCGCTTCAAAGGCATCGAGCCATTCGTCCAGATTAGGCAGAAGGTCCAAAATGCCTAAACTCGACGAAGGACTGCCGCTTGAGGAGGAGATCGATTGGTTTCTCGACCACTTGCGGGTGGAGAAGGGCGCTAGCGAGCACACGATTCTCGCCTATCATGGCGACCTTTTTCGGGCCGCCACGTTCTTTCGCGGCCTAGGGCTTGGTGGGTGGCAGCAAGTCGAGCCGCCTCACGTGCTTAGGTACGAGGCGAGTTTCGGCGCCCAGGTCGCTCAGACGACGGCCCAAAGACGGATCAGCGGCTTAAGGTCATTCCTCAAGTTCCTCAAACGAAATGGGGAGGGTCCGAAGGCCGATTTGCCTTCGACAGGCGGCTTCAAGAAGGCAAAAGTTCTACCGAAAGCATTGACTCAGGCGCACATGCAGGCGATGCTGGCACTGCCGGATCTCGCTAAGCCGAACGGAATTCGCGATCGTGCGTTGATGGAATTGATTTACGGGGCGGGGTTGCGCATTTCCGAAGCGGTCGAATTGGAGATAGCCGAATTCGAAACGGAGACGAGGTCGGTGCGCGTGTTGGGCAAGCGAGGAAAGGTCAGACGAGTGCCCCTGCCGGAAGAGACGGCAGCCTGGCTAATGCGATATTTGAACGAAGCACGACCTCTTTTGGCCAAGCGAGCCAATGCTCGGATGCTGCTTAGCGACCACGGGAAGAATCTTCTGCGGCAGACAGCATACGACGTACTGACGCGCTATGCTGCGCGCGCTGGGCTGCCGGACGGAGTGAGCCCTCATACGCTGCGTCATACATACGCAGTGCATCTTCTAAAAGGTGGCGCCGATCTACGTGTCGTGCAGGAACTTCTTGGGCATGAGAGTATCGCCACAACCCAGATCTACACTCAACTTGACTTGAGCGAGGTTCGAGATAAATACCGTCGAGCCCATCCGAGGGAGTAGGCGTTAGGACTCGGCGTTTCGGACCATATCAGACTAGGCGATAGATCTCTTTGAACTTCGCGGAGGCATAACTCAGCCAATCCGCCGCTTCCATTGGGCGACCGGTGATGTCGGCGATCAGTTCCTTGGGTTTTCTCGTCTGGGCCTTGCTATAGACTTTGTCGGACAGCCATTCGAGGATCGCGCCAAACTCACCTTTCGCCATGAGTTCGTCGGTGTCTCCGAGGTCGTTGCGGAGCGTTGCCCAGATTTGGCCCCCAATCAGATTCCCCATTGTATAAGTGGGGAAATATCCCGCCGATCCCCTGCTCCAATGTACGTCCTGCAGACAACCGAGTGTGTCCGTCGGTGGCGTGATCCCCAGATACGCTGAGTACTTCGCGTTCCACGCATCCGGAAGATTCTTGACCTGTATCTGCCCGGTGAGGATCTCCACCTCGAGTTCAAAACGAACAAGAATGTGAAGGTTGTAGGTCAACTCGTCGGCGCCAACCCGAATGAATTCAGGCGAAACTTTGTTGAGTGCCCGATAGAAACCATCCGAATTATAGGGGGCCAAACTAGGAAATGCCGTTTGGAAGGAAGGAAGAAAGTGCTTCCAGAATCCCTTCGACCGGCCGACGATGTTTTCCCAAAGGCGCGACTGGCTCTCATGAACGGCTAGTGAAACGCCGCCGGCAAGCGGAGTTCGATCCCATTTCTTAGGTGAGTTCTGTTCGTAAAGCGCGTGGCCCATCTCGTGAAGCGAGGATGAGAGGATGCCTTTGATGTGATCGCTCGCACGGGTAGTCATCCGAACGTCGTCGCATGATAGGTTCATGCAGAAGGCGTTGGGAGCGATATTGAGGCGTCCCCGGTCAAACTTGAATCCGATGGCGCCGATGGTTGCTTCCGCAGTATCTCGTAGGCGGTCCTTGTCCCACCTGCCAGACAACAGCGAATCATCGACCGGCTCACCCTCTTGTCGAATGCGTGCGACCAATCCGACGATCGGCGACTTGATGGCCTCGAACATCGCCGATGCATTTGCATAAGTGGCGCCAGGTTCGTAGAGGTCAATTAGCGCATCGTAAACGTGATCCTTGTATCCGAGCAACCCGGCCGTTTCGCCGGCAATTTCGAATAGTTGCTCGTAGTACGGGATCATTCGCGAGAAGTCGTTGGTCGCCTTGGCCACCTTCCACTCTTCGTATGAGTCTGACGATATGCGCGCCTTTCGGTCGACGAGTTCGGCCGGGAGCTTGGATTCGATATTGACTTCGCGTCGCAAAGCGGCAGCTTGAAGCGCCTCTACCGAACCGGGTTCGGTAGTCCGTTCTACGGTCTCGAGCGTTCGGGCGAGCTCGTCGCCCGTCATCAGCTCATGCACCTTGCGCGTCAGGATCTCGATGTGAGCAGTGCGAGCTTGCGCTCCGCCGATCGGCATCAAGACCTGGCGATCCCAACTCATCAGGCCGATAGCGGCGTTGAGTGCGTTAATGTCGCGATACTGCCTAATCAGGTTGTCGAATGACTCGCTCATGCTTCACCGGAGACGTTTGTTCTACGGCACGGTTAGGTTCGCCTTCTCCACGTTGGGCCCAAAGGCAGTCGTGCCGTGATACTCCCAGATCGAATCTATCGTGAGAACTACCTACAGCCGATAGATCTCTCGATACTTCTTGTCCAGGCCCGCCAAATAGTCGTCGGCTCCGATGGGCTTTCCGGTAACACGCTTGATCAGGTGCTTGGGCGTAAAGCGTTTGCCGGCGGAATAGATATGGTCGGTTAACCATCCCAGGATTGGGGCGAATTCACCCTTTGCCATCAGTTCCTCGGTATCTGGAACGTCTCTCTCAAGGGCATGCCAGAACTGGTAACTGAGCAGGTTGCCCATCGAATAGGTGGGGAAGTATCCGATCGAACCCATGGACCAGTGGACGTCCTGAAGGCAGCCTTCGGCGTCGTTTCGCGGGGTGATGCCGAGATACTGGGCATACTTGGCGTTCCACGCCTCCGGCAGATCTTTAACGGCGAGTTTGCCTGTTAACACGTCACATTCGATCTCGAATCGGACGAGGACATGCAGGTTGTACGTCAGTTCATCAGCTTCGACTCGGATGTAGCTCGGCTCGACCTTGTTGATCGCACGATAGAAGGTATCGAGGTCGAAACCGGAAAGTGCAGGGAATTTGGCTTGAAGGGCGGGGAGGAAATGACTCCAGAACGGCTTGCTGCGGCCAACGATGTTCTCCCATGTTCTCGATTGGCTTTCGTGTACGCCGAGCGAAACACCGCCTGCCAAGGGTGTCCGATCCCATGTCATTGGGGAGCCCTGTTCGTACATGCCGTGGCCCGCTTCGTGCAAGGAGCCGAAAATGGCACTTCCGATATAGGGTTTGTACCGCGTGGTGAGGCGGATATCGCCAACCGACCAGCCCGTACAGAAGGGATGAGGTGCGGTGTCCTGACGCCCTCGGTTAAAGTCGAAACCTATCGACTTGACGAGCATCTGGGTGAACTCACTCTGGTCGGACTCGTTCCAGTGACCATACAGCTTGCTGTCGTCAAGTTGGGGTTGCTCCGAGATCGCCTTTACGAGTTCGACTTGGGGGCCCTTGATCGACTCGAACATTGTTCGAACTTCTGCGGCGGTTGCTCCCTGCTCATACTGATCCAGCAAGGCATCGTACACGTGCTCCGTGTAGCCGAGATACTCCGCCTCCTGCTTTGCGATGTCGAACATCTTCTCGAGCGTGGCGGCAAATCCATTGAAATCGGAATTCGCGCGAGCTTCTACCCATCGCTCGTGAGCAATCGCGGCCAGCCTGGTCTTTTCTTCAACTAACGATGAAGGCAGCTTGGTAGCGAGGTCGATATGCCGACGGACGACCCGAAGCATCGCCTCGTCGTCCTCTGCTTCCGGAGTTGCCTTGTCGAGAGCAGTGCGGGTGTCGTCGGCGACGAGGGTTTCGTGGGCCATCCGGCTCAAGATGCCCAGGTGCTGAGCTCGGGCGTCCGCTCCCCCTCGGGGCATGTACGTCTGTTGGTCCCAATCCATGATGGTCACCGCAGCGTGGAGCGCGTTGACGTCAGCGAGTCGCGTCTTGAGGTCGGTGAGTGCGGAAGACATGGCGAAAGTCTACCGCTTGCCCTGATCCTCGGGGTCGATATAGGGCAAAATACGTTGTTGCCCAAGTCTCTCCGACCTTAACTCTTAAACTTCTCCAAAGAACATCTAAACTTTTCCTAGGACTGCGCAACGTTCGAATCAAATTCTCGTAATATGGATCAATGAGCAAGGATAAATTCCATAAGGTGCCCGCTCACGATCCGGTAACCGGCGGCGAACTTTACATCAGTGAAGTCGCCGGTGAAGAGAGCGGGATTACGATTCGAGGGAAATTCGAGATTCCTCGTTATGCTCGGCTCGAGCCGGAGCAGCAGGCCTTTCTGGAGACCTTCCTCCGTTGCAGAGGAATGCTGAATAGCGTGGAACGGGAACTTGGCATTAGCTATCCGACGGTGCGCGCACGCCTTGACAGCTTGCTTGACGCCCTCGACCTCCATCCTCCGAAGGAAGAGCCGGTCAAGAGGGACAAGGCGGCGGACAAGAAACGCAAGCTGTTGGATCAGTTGGAGCGAGGGGAGATAACGGCGGACGAGGCCAAAGAACGGTTAGGAGTCTTGAAGTGAGGGAAGAAGTACAGAGGATTAGTAAACTTGTGGCGGACGGAAAGTTGAGTCCGGAAGATGCCGCCGCGCTGATCGACGCATTCTACGAGAGCGATCGATACGACGAAAACGAAGCGAAGAGTGCGGAGCCGCCACCTCCACCTCCTCCTCCGTCTGAGCCGGAAGGCAAGAAGCCGAATTCAAAGGACCCGTTCCGGACGATCATCGAGTCAATTGAGAAAATGACGAAGGAAGGCATCGAATCCGTCGACTGGGGCGAAGTTTCGAAGCAGGCCAAACAGAGCGCAAAAAAGGGTTTCGAGCAATTGAAGACCGGGCTCGAAGAGATCAGTAAAGGCAAGGTCAACATTGGCTGGCTCCTGACTCACGAGGAGCGGGACATCACTTTGCCGCTGACCGTGCCGGTTGGCAAGACGCTCAAGATCGACAATGCGGTGGGCGATATCAAGGTCGTCGGAGGATTCGAAGTTGGCAGTGTGACAGCACATGTGACTTTCCGTGGTGCGACGATTGAGGAGGCCCGGGCGAAGGCAGATACGTTTACGCTGGTCATCGAGGAAAGCGACCACATCGTGGAGATTCGACAACCTGACGTCAACGGAATCAGCGTGGATCTTGAAATCCAACTGCCCGGACACGCGAATGTCGATATCAAAGCGGATTCAGGCGACATCCAAGTCGTCGATACCAAGGGCGGATGCCGTCTCGACGGCCGTTCCGGCAATATCACGCTGCGAGGTCTCGACGGAATCGTAGAGGTAAGCACTTCGAGCGGGAATATCTCGATCGAAGATAGCGCCGGCGCATCGGTGACAATGGAGAACAAGTCCGGCAACATCCGGGCTGTTCGAACGAAGGGCAACCTGAAGGCACGGACTGCTTCAGGCGACATCACGGTGACGTCGAGTAGCGGCAAGGTTGTCTCAATTGAGACAGTTTCGGGCAACGTCACGGTGGACCTCGAAGAGGCGATCTCGGGCACGCTTAACGTAAGGACGGTCAACGGCAATGCGATGATCGGCGTCCCCGATGGTAACGATTGTCGTGTGAGCCTGTCCACCCTGCGTGGGAACGTACACTCCTCGATCGCCCTTGAGGATGAGGCGCGTGCCGAATCCCGGGTCACCGGAAAGCTGGGAGCTGGAGCGGGAACGCTTGATGTGAGCGCGGTTACCGGCAATATCACGCTCGAACTGCGCGACAGCATCGGCGCATAGTCAAGCAAATCAGGGGCAAGCCAACGGCTTGCCCCTGATTTCGTTTTTGGGGAACCGGTACCATATTCGCCTGCCATGAACTACTGGTTGATGAAGTCCGAACCCGATTGCTATTCGATCGACGATTTGGCCGCCAAAAGTCCGGCGATGTGGGAAGGTTGCCGCAACTACACCGTTCGCAACTACTTCCGCGACACGATGCAGCTGGGCGATATGGCGTTCTTCTATCACTCCAACTCGGATCCTTGCGGAATCGTTGGGACGATGGAGATCGTGAGCGCCGCATACCCGGACCCGACCCAATTCGACCCGTCGAGTACCTATTTCGACGCAAAGAGCCCGATAGAGGCGCCAAGGTGGGTCTTGCGGGACGTCAGCTTTCGCGAGAAGTTCAGCCGCGTCATTTCTCTAGCCGAACTTCGAACGATCGCCGGCCTGGAGGACATGCATGTCCTGCGAAAGGGGCAACGGCTCAGCGTTATGCCGGTAACCGAAGCAGAGTGGACTATCGTGAACTCGCTATCGGGGCTGCGCGACTAAGACTTCGCGTAGCGTGAGAATCGGCATGCCGACGGCTCCCGCAAGGTCTAGCAGTTCCTTGATGTAGTTCATCTTGGGATCGAGTCGGGCAAGGACCTGGGGTCGTACCGGTAGGGTCAATCCAATATTGCGGCTGGCGGCTTCCCGAAGCTGGGTTTTTGTCGTATCGACCCAGCTTCGCGCCGTGATCCCAGTGCGAGCAACGTCACGTACGGATCGTCCCTCGACCGGGAAGTAGCGAATGGTCGCAGGAATCGATCCGGGGGGGCCGCTCACAAACTGGAGTTTCTCCATACCTGGGAAGGCCTCGATCCCGGTTGGCCAAGGCGCACGGAGGGCGAAACCCTTCGGCTCGTGACCCAATGCCGCAAACTCGGCTTTTGCCTCTTCGAAGCGCGCACCAGGCGCGTCCGGGTGTTTGCAGAACCAATCGAGATCGTGCCCTTCGTTCAACACTGCATCGGTGTTGGCCGGAAACGCGCGAAGCACTCGATTGGACGCGAAGAAATGAAACTTCAGCCCTGTATTTCGGGCGAGTTCCAAGATGCGGAGCAACATGGCCGGTTCACCGTGCCCAAACTCCTTCGCGTCCGGAGTATCCCAAGGAACGTAATCCAGATCAATTCTAAGGCAGAAGAACATCAATCAGGGCTTGTCCTGCAGTGCAGCGATGCCTGGTAGTTCCTTTCCTTCGAGGAACTCTAGGCTAGCGCCCCCACCGGTGCTGACGTGGCTCATCTTGTCGGCCACTCCGAACTTCTCGACCGCAGCAGCGGAATCTCCGCCACCGACGATCGTTAGCGCGTGGCTTTCCGCCAAGGCAATAGCGACCGCCTTGGTGCCCGCTTCGAACGGCTTCTTCTCGAATACGCCCATGGGTCCGTTCCACAGCGCGGTGCCGGCTCCCAAGATAACTTCACGGAATAGTGCCTGGGAAGCAGGTCCGATGTCCGCGCCGATCAGGTTCGCCGGGATTGCGTCCACTCCAACCGTTTGAGTTTCCGCCGTGTCTGTCAGTTCGGAGGCGACTACAATGTCAGTGGGCAGCACGATCTTGTCGGGGTGCTCGGCGAGGAGCTTGGCGGCATACTCGAGGCTGGTTTCGTCGAGAAGCGACTTTCCGATCTCGTAACCCAGTGCCTTAAAGAAAGTGAATACCATACCGCCGCCGATCAAGAGTCGATCGACCTTGGGGAGCATATTGTCGATCAGGGCGATCTTATCCTTGACTTTGCTTCCGCCCATGATGGCCACGAACGGCCGCTTGGGGTTCTCGACGGCTTGGCCGAGGTAGTTGATCTCCTTCTCGATAAGGAAGCCGGACACCCCCGGAAGCGTATGGGCGACCCCCTCCGTAGAGGCATGTGCTCGGTGCGCGGTGCCAAAGGCATCATTAACGTAGATTTCGGCAAGAGTGGCCAGCTGTGCCGCGAACTCCGGTACATTCTTTTCCTCTTCCGGATGGAAGCGAACATTCTCTAGCAGCAGCACATCGCCAGGCTTCGAGGCGTCAACGGCAGCTTTTACTGCTTCCCCCACGCAGTCCGGCAGAAGCGGAACCGGTTGGCCCAACAACTCGGCCAGCCGAACGGCGACTGGTGCGAGGGAGAATTCGGGAGTTACTCCTTTCGGGCGACCCAAGTGGCTCGCAAGAATGACGGTGGCGCCGTTCTGAATGAGATACTTGATGGTGGGAAGTGCTTCGGTGATGCGTCGATCGTCGGTAATCCGGCCCTGGTCGAGGGGCACGTTGAAATCGCATCGAACCAATACTTTCTTTCCGGATACGTCAATGTCTTTGACAGTCTTTTTTTGAAGGCCCATTTGTTCTCCTAGCGGTGTAGAGTCTACCGGGAAGCGTTTCCGGCTTCGCCGTGAATAGGTGAGGGCTACATGGCGGACGTTGGCAGTATCCCCCGATACTGAGACGCGCGAAGCTTCATCGGGTTCAGCCTCGGCGACCTGGAGGCTCAAGTGCTGGCGGGACTTAAAGACGCAGTGGAGTTCTGCCGGACCTCCATTGTGTTACTGCCAACGCGTCGATCCGGCTCTATCGTGCGCCGCGTTGTTTGATGTGCATAGTTGGAGGTCTGACTCAGGCTTGAACACATCGGCGTTTGGGCTGGGACCAGTCGCGTATGCTTCGAAATGTGGCTTGGAGAGGCGGTGACTGTAGCCGGGACCGCGTTCCTTGGGTGGCGCATGCAGACAAAGGCGCGGGTCTGGCAGAATCTACGGAGTGCTTACGCTTTCCGACCGATTTGCATTGTTGAAAGAGCGCCATGAGAAGGCGTTGATCCTCTTCTTGACTGCGGGGGACCAGCCGCTGGATGAGCTTCCGGCGATTCTAGAGGCCCTGGTCGAGGGGGGCGCGGATGCAATCGAGATCGGCATTCCGTTCAGCGACCCGTTTGGCGAGGGGCCGACGATTCAGGCGAGTAGCCAGCGAGCGCTCGATCGCGGAGTAACCGCGCATCAGATCTTGGCCGAGGCGGCAAAGGCGAGTGCCGGCGTTCCTCTCGTAACGATGGGCTACTACAACCCGATCTTGCGTTTCGGGCTGAGCGACTTCGCAACGGCGAGCCGAGATGCCGGAATCTCGGGGACGATCGTGAGCGACCTGGTGCCGGACGAAGCGGACGATTGGTGCGCGGCTTGTGGGCAGGTGGGGATCGACACGATCTTCCTGGTAGCGCCGACCAGCACGGAGTCGCGCATCGACGAAGTGTGCGCAAGAGCTACCGGCTTCGTCTACGCAGTCTCACGAACTGGTGTGACGGGCGCCGAGAATAGCGTTCCGACCGACGTGAAGGCGCTTGTCCAGCGTATCCAAGCTAAGACCAGTCAGCCGGTGTGCGTGGGATTTGGGATCTCCACTCCGGAACACGTCCGCATGGTATGCGAAGTAGCCGACGGCGCAGTCGTAGGCAGTTTCCTGGTGAACCTTTTGCATCGAGAATGGAACGGCGGCGAAGGGCGCGAGAAGATCGTTGAGGCAGTGCGATCGCTGAAACGTGGCACTATCCATCTATCCGCCCAACCCGCATCGACATGTCCAAAGTTCTCCTAACTCCCGGCCCTTGTATGACTTCCGAGACGGTGCGACAAGCCTCGGCACTGCCGGATCTCAACCATCGGGATCCCGAATACTTGTCGCTCATTCGGGAGACCAAAGAGCGTTTGCTGGAAGTATATGGCCAAACGCAGACTGATTGGCACGCCTATCTGCTGGGTGGCTCTGGAACGCTAGCCGTTGAGGCGATGATCACGTCGTGCGTCAAGACTGGCCCGGTTCTGATCTTGGAGAACGGTTACTACAGCGAACGTATACGAGACATCTTCGAGATCCACCGTATCCCCTTCGAGACGGTTTCCCACGGATGGCTGGAACCATGGGATTTCGAACGGATCAACGCAAAGCTCGGCGCGCAATTCGAGGCAGTGATCGGAACGCACAACGAAACGACCACGGGACGGCTGAACGATATCGCCCGGCTGGGCGAATTGTGTCGCAACTACGGCGTGACTTGTCTGGTCGACGCAATGAGCAGCTTTGGTGCGGACGCGATCGACCTCTCGAACCTGAGTGCGGTCACGGCGTCTGCAAATAAGTGCCTGCATGGCTTGCCAGGTGTCGGTTTCGTTCTTGTGCACGACTCGTTGGTAGAAACCGTGCAGTCATGCCGGGCGCGCAGCTACTACATGAATCTCGCGCGGTACGCCGGTGCTGTACCGCCCCTGACTCCACCGGTGCCAGCGCTGTCGGCTTTTCGCCAGGCGTTAAGGGAATATCCCGGATCTGGCTCGAAGACCAGGGGCGACGACTATGCAGACAGGGCCGCCTACCTTCGGCAGGAGCTGTGTATAAGGGGGTTCTGCTCCGCAGTGCCCTTCGATGAGATGTCCTGCACGCTTTCGACGATGACCCTCCCGGCCGGTTTCACATTCGACGATTGGTTCGAGGCGAATCTCGCTGAAGGGTTCGTGATCTATGGCTGCAAGGGAGAGCTTCGCGACAAGTACTTCCAGGTGAGCAACATGGGGGCAGTGACGATGAATCAGCTTGAAAGCTGGATCGTGGCAGTCGATCGCATTCTCGGCCGATAGGAACCGAGCCGCAATAAAAAATAAAACCCCCAAGCCGGCAGTCCGACTCGGGGGTTTTAAGAGCTTAAAGGTGAGATTTAGCGAGCGTAATACTCAACGACCTGCTGCTCTTGGAAGAACTTCGGAAAGTCCTCGCGCTCCGGCAGGGAACTGACCTTGCCGCGGAACTGGGTGACGTCCGACTCGATGTAGGCCGGAACCGGCGCACCTTCGAAGTGGTTGTTGCGAGCAATGTTGCGGCTCACTTCGCGGTCGCGTACTTGGATCTCGTCGCCTACTTTCAGCTGGAAGCTGGGGATGTTTACGACGCGGCCATTCACGAGAATGTGGCAGTGGTTGACAATCTGGCGGGCTTGGAAGATTGTGCGGGCATAACCGAGTCTCCAAACGACCGTCGCAAGCCGAAGTTCAAGCAAGCGCAGGAAGTTCAAGCTGGTGTTGCCGCTCATTCGCTGGGCCTTCTTGAAGGTCGTAGCGAACTGCTTCTCAAGCATGTTGTAATAGCGGCGGATAACCTGCTTGGCTAACAACTGCTCGCCATACTCGGATTGACGGCGATCTTTCAGATTGGGGCCGTGCTGGCCAGTGGGGTACGCGCGCTTGGTAGCCGGGCTCTTGGCCTTTCCCCAAATGTCGTAGCCGACGGTGCGGCAAATATCGGTTTTTCTTCCTCGGTAGGTCGCCATTATGTCTCTATGCAGGTCACTGGCGCGGCAAAGCCTTGCCAGAACGGTTGAATATACCTCAATCGGTCCAGCACTGGCAATATGTCGTTTGCGTGGTACGATGAAGGACCGCGAATCGACCGGTGTGAGGTTACGATGTCCCCACTCTTAGCCGTTCTCTCTATGACCCTATTATCCGCTTCTAACTGTCGACTTGTTTCGCTAGAACCGAACCTCGAGTTCCCGTCGAAGGGGGCAGAGATCGTCAAAGAGTTTACGGATATTGACGCCGGAATGCCGTTCGACGAGATGATTGCCTCTTGGAACGTCGAACAGGCGGATGGCGCTGAGTTGAAAGTCGAGATCCGCGCCCATGGCGACCGATTCGATACGCGTTGGTTTACGATGGGCGAGTGGTCTCTAGACGTGAACGCGAAGCCTCGGGGAAGCGTCAAGGGGCAGCACGGCTCAGATGGTCTGGTCGACACCGACACGCTCATTTTGAAGAAGTCTGCGACCAAGATCGACGCCCGAATTACGTTGCGGACAATCGCCGATGGCCCTCAGGCCAGGCTAAAACTGCTTGCATTTTCGTTTGAGAACGGCGCCGAAACCCCGGTGGCTGAGCCATCGGTCACATCGGCATGGGGGAAGACGATCGACGTTCCCGAACGGGCACAGGGGAACTACCCAAACGGAGGGGTTCTGTGCAGCGCGACTTCGGTTTCGATGATCCTGTGGCACTACTCCAACGTTTTGGGAAAGCCTGAGATGAATAAGGACGTTCCCGAGGTCGAGGCTCATGTGTGGGATCCAGTCTATAAAGGTGCGGGAAACTGGCCCTTCAATACCGCTTACGCCGGGTCGTTTCCTGGTATGCGGGCGTATGTGGCACGGTTCAACGGGATCACCGATCTCGAGAAGTGGATCGATGATGGATTACCCGTCATCTGCTCTGTTTCGTTTGATCTCCTTAGGGGCTTGCCCTTATCCCCCACCGAATCGGGCCATCTTGTCGTACTCGTCGGGTTCACGAAGGATGGAGAGCCGGTCATCAACGATCCCGCCTTCAAGAATCAAGTCCGACGAGTTTATAAGCGATCTGATTTTGAAAAGGCGTGGAACTACTCGAAACGAACCGTCTATTTGGTCTATCCTGAGAACTCAACGGTGCCCAAGAACACCTCGAATCTTTGGATCGGTTCGAAGTAGCTCGCCGGTTTGACTCTCTTTTCGTAAAAAAGGGGCCAAATCTGCAACCAATCGGGCTCCGACTGCGATATTTCCGGCGATTGTATGAAAAAAGCGATTCTTCCGCTGTTCCTTGTTTTGCTTGTTGTCTGTGGCTTGGGTGGCTACGCGTACCGCACCATGGCGGCTGCCAAGGCTGGCGAGGCTGCGAAAACCGCGTCAAAGAACCAGATGACGGTAGCTAAAGGCGACCTCCTCGTACAGATAGTGGAAACCGGCACGGTGGATGCCGTGAAATCCGTCGAGGTCAAGGGCCTGGTCACCGGCAGACTTTCCAAGCTCTTCGTCGACGAGGGTGACCACGTCACGCAGGGGCAACTGATCGCCTTGATCGACCCAAAGGAAACCCGCTTGCTTCTTCAGCAGAACCAGGCGCAACTCATGGGCGCTCGGAGCGGCGCCGAGAAGACGGTCATTTCGATTCAGGAGACCCGCCTTCAGGTAAAGGCGGCGTACGAGCAGGCGAAGGCAAAGGTCGCCCAGATGGAGTTGGCACTCAAAATTCAGCCGAGTCTGACTTCCAATGCGATCACTCAAGCCAGAATGAACCTCGAAACGGCGCAAGACGAAAAGCGTCGCTTGCTTGATAGCGCCCAGCCGACCCAGATGGCAGCGGCCAAGAGCGCCCTCGACGAGGCCAAGGCCAGCTTGGCGAACGCAAAGTTGGACTACGATCGGCAGGTCGAACTGGAAACCAAGGGGTACGTGTCGGGCAAAGTTGTCGAGAACGCAGATTTGGCGTTGGCTCTCGCCAAGACGCGCTTGGACAGTGCTCAGATCAGCTTTGACAAGCTTTCGGCCGAGTTCCGTGCCGAATTGACCAAGGCTGAAGAGGCGATCAAACAGTCGCAAGCGTCATTGGATATTGCGAAGGCAAACTCCATTCAAGACGAAGTAAAGCGGCACGACTATTTATCTGCTTTGGCCGACCTGGAAAGGGCAAAGGCAAGCCTGCGGGACCCTGAAGTAATGGAGAAGACCCACCAACAGGATCTTGCAACGGTCTCTCAACTTGAATCGGTTGTCGGAGATGCTGAGCGTCAGTTGAGTGAAACAGACATTCGGGCGCCAATAAGTGGGATTGTCACCAAGAAGTCTCTCCAAGTCGGCGAGTTAGCTACCGGTCTCAGCCAGTTCAGCAGTGGTACGACGATCGTCAAGATCGAGGATCGAACCGCGATGCGCGTGAAACTGGACGTAAACGAAATCGACGTCGCCAAGATGACGGTCGGCATGCCGGCAAAGGTAGATGTGGACGCGATTCCAAACCACACATTTACGGGGACCGTCAACAAGATTGCTCCGGCCAGTAAGGACAGCTCCAGCGGTACGACTACCGCCACGTCTACCGACTCCGTGGTGAAGTACGAAGTCGAGATACTCCTCAAGGACGCGACCCCCAATTTGCGATCGGGCATGTCGGCCAAATGCACGATGGAAGTGGTCAATCACCATGACGTGGTCACTCTTCCATTGGAATACGTGGGCAAAGACGGTAAGAAATCCTTTGTCGAGATCCCTTCCAAGGATCCCAAGACGCCGGCCAAGCGGCAGTACATTGTAGTGGGGCCGTCGTCTGGGTCGGCGGTCGAGGTGCTTTCGGGCGTTGGCGTGGGAACTTCGATCCAAAAGCCAAAATACCAGGGCCCTGCCCGGAAAGGCGCCATGCAATTCGGGAACGACGACCAGTGAAAAACGTAGTCCAGTCGATCGTAATCGCGATCGGAATGCTCCGGTTGCACAAGCTGAGAGCGTTCCTGACGATGCTCGGCGTGATCATCGGGGTCATGAGCGTGACGATGATCGTCATGATCTCCAGCGGCTTTCAGGCGTACATCAACGGCGAGTTCAAGAAGCTGGGCGCGGACACGATGTTCGTTTTCTTCGATCCTGGAAGAAGGGATAGGGGTCAGAACCTCGGCAATATTGCCAAGTTGAAGAACGAAGACATCAAATTCATCATGAATCGGGTGCCCAGCGTCGATATCGCCACTGGGGTTATGAATATTCCCGCCCAGAAGGTGATGGTTGGCGACAAGAACGTCGACAATCCACAAATCTATTCGAGTGACGAGAATTTCCAGGAACTAAATCGCTTCACGATCATTGAAGGGCGTTCCCTGAGCCAGCACGACGTGACCTCAAGGGCCAACGTCGCCGTGATCGGCGAAGAACTCCGAGATCGACTTTTCCCGGACAAGCACGCGATTGGAAAGCTGATCATGCTTAACGGTATCGCACTTGAGGTGATCGGCGTCGTCGAAAAGGTCGAATTCATGGGCGACAACACCGGTCGTATGCTGCTTGTTCCGATCACGACCGCGCAGCAGAAGTGGGTTGGTGGCGATCGCCTGGACATCATCATGCTTCGCGCAAAGCCCGGTGTGAAGGTGGACGATGCGATGGATTCTATTTGGCAGACTTTGATGATCCGGTCGGGCAACAAGCCGATCTACCGGCTGGATTCGCGCGAGTCGATCCTAAAAGTGTTTGGAGGGATCGTTGGCGCAGCCGGCGGCATCTTGGCGGCAGTTGCGGCACTTTCGCTGCTTGTCGGCGGCATCGGCATCATGAACATCATGCTCGTGTCCGTCACCGAGCGGACGAAGGAGATTGGGCTGCGAAAAGCGGTCGGGGCCAAACGAGGATCGATCCTCACCCAGTTTCTGGTTGAAGCGGGCACACTCAGCCTGATTGGAGGATTGATTGGAATGGCGATAGCTTGGATGATCGGTCAGATTGCGACGGCGGCAACCGCATCGATGCATTGGCCATCCAAGACCGGCCTTGAAATGCCATTCCCGCTGATTGCAGCAATCTTCTCGGCTATGTTCTCTGCAATGATCGGTATGGTGTTCGGCTTGTATCCGGCGATGAGCGCTTCTCGGCTCGACCCGATCGTCGCACTGCGCCGCGAGTAGTATCGAGTAGCTGCCCGATCTGTACGGATGAAGTTGAACCAACTCGCCTTAGATTTTTCCCTCCTCGACCAGGAGGGAAAGACGTTCCGTCTGCTCGAAAGCCTTGGTTCGACCGGGACGGTCGTGTTCTTCTATCCCAAGGACGACACCGCTGTGTGCTCGGCCGAAGTGTGTGCGTTTCGTGACGAATACCGGTCGTTCGTTGACGGTGGAATCGTTGTCGTGGGTATTAGCGGTGACACAATCGAGTCTCACAGGGCATTTGCCTCGAAGACAGGTCTCCCCTATCGCATTCTCAGCGATCGCGACGGAAAGGTCAGGCGGGCTTGGGGAGTTCCCAGGACGCTCGGATTCATTCCAGGGCGAGTGACCTATGTGCTTGACTCACAGGGAGTTGTCAAGTCGATCTGCTCCGACCCCCTACGTGTGGAAGAGCACGTGAAGACTGCCTTGGCGAGCCTCAAAGCCTAAGGACGCCGGCATAACGCCCAATCAACATGGGCGCAGAACACGACCGTTCGACCTATGCAACGTGGCGGCACCCCGAGACTGCGCTATGATGTTGAACTGTACTGGCGTTTTTGACCTCACCTTGTGACGCGAGGCGTGCGGAGACGAACTGTACACTTAGCACTTCTACGAGGGCAAGAATATGACTTCCGAAAGACGAGAAGACAGGCTGTATGAGCAGGTTGCCGCCAAAGTGAGGGGCCTGATCATGGACCGCATATACCGGCCCGGAGATCGCCTGCCTTCAGTTCGAGAGCTTAGCCGCCAATGCGGGGTCAGCATCACAACGGTCCTTGACGCCTACCGATTGCTGGAAGATCAAGGCTTGATTCACCCAAGGCCCCAATCCGGCTACTACGTTCACGCCTATGCAAACCTCCGTTTGGCAGAGCCGACAATCAGCTCGCCATCGAAATCGCCCTCCCACTTCACAAGGGATGAAATGCTTCAGGCGATGACCCATCAGATCGACCGAAAGGGCCTTGTGGAGTTGGCGTTCGCAAACCCAGACCCTGACCTCTTGCCGCTTGCCAAACTGGCCCGGCTCATTGGTGCGGTGGCACGCGAGCACCCGGAGGCAAGTTACGGCTACGGTCCGCCCTCGGGGCATCGTGCGATTCGCGAGCAGATCGCTCAACGAGCATTCGCTGCAGGCGCCGTGATCTCGCCGAACGAGGTAGTGATCACGATGGGATGCCAGGAGGCGATGTGCCTGGCACTTCGGGCGGTCTGCCGCCCTGGAGCGGTCGTGGCGGTAGAGTCTCCATGCCACTATGGCGTGCTTCAGGCTATTCAGCTCGCCGGCTTGCGGAGCTTGGAGATTCGCACCCGAAGCAGGGAGGGTATATCGCTCGACTCGCTTGAAAGTGCGGCATTCGAACAGAAGCGAATCGGGTCTCCGATCGAGGCTTGCCTTGTCAGCCCAAATTTCCAGAACCCTCTCGGGAGTTGCATGTCCGATGCCGACAAGAAGGAGTTGATCGCCATCGCAGGACGAAATGACATCGTCCTGATCGAAGATGACGTCTACGGCGACCTGGGATTCGAGGGTGGAAGGCCCAAAGTTCTACGCGCATTCGAGGGTGGTGAAAATGTGGTTCTGTGTTCGTCGTTCTCGAAAACGATCGCTCCAGGATACCGGGTGGGCTGGGTTGTAGCGGGGAAGTGGCACACCCAGATCGAGCGCCTGAAGCATTCGTTCACGATTTCAGCGCCTAGCCTTCCTCAACTCGTGATCGCCGACTTCCTGACCGACGGGGGCTACGACCAGTACCTTCGGCGGGCCAGAAAGACCTACGCGGCTAACGTCGGGCGAATGTCAGAAGCGGTTGCCAAGTATTTTCCGCCAGAAACACTGGCAACTAGACCGCTTGGGGGGTATGTGCTCTGGATCCAGCTGCCTGACTGTCTAGATTCGGTTGCATTGTATGCCATGGCGCTGGAGCGAAACGTCTTCCTTTGTCCAGGGCTTCTTTTCTCGACGGGAGATGGGTACCGGCGGTTCATTCGCCTTTCAGCGAGTCGATGGTCAGCCGAAGTTGAAACAGGGTTGGCCACAATCGGCGAATGCATTCATTCGCTCAGGGTGTGAGGCTGCATGCAAATCGCCCGATGCGCTGGCGCATCGGGCGATTTTGGAATCAGTTTCGGCGTTTGCCTGACTATGCTTCGACTTCTTCAGCCTGTACTGGCGCAACCACGACTTCGGCAGTCGGATCGAACACTTCGACAACGACCTTAGCGTCGACTTCGCGGTGCAAATCTACCTCGACCTCGTGCTGACCAAGCCGCTTGATCGGCTCGATGAGCGCGATGTTCCTCTTCTCGAGGCTCACGCCAAGTTGGGACTTGATGGCATCAGCGACGTCCTGCGAGGTGATCGCGCCAAACAACTTTCCTTGGGCTTTTCCTACTTGGCCGGCAATCCGAACGGTCTTGCCGTGAAGGTTCTCTCGAGTCGCTTCGGCCGATGCCTTGGCTCCGGCGAACTTCGCGGCGAGCCGCACGTTTCGCGTCTCAAGTCCCTTAAGCTGGTTCTTGTCGGCGACGATCGCGAGTCCACGCGGGAATAGATAATTGCGAGCGAAGCCGTCAGCCACGGTGACTACGGTGCCTTCCTTGCCAACCTTGGGCACTGTCTGGTTAAGAATGACCTTCATTTCGTTTAATCCTGATTCATGCGGATGAGGGCCTTCGTGCCACCATTCCGAACGTTTGTTACTACCGCCGTACTCCGATGCCAAAGGTTAGAGCGTTCTCCTTTAACGTCCGATCCACTCCAAACCATCCGATGAGACCGTTTCCGATTTCGTAACTTGCGCGCAGGTCGAGCCTGGGATCATTGATACTCCAGGCGTCGCCACGTAACGACCACCTTGGCGCAAGCAGGTAGTCTACCCCAATGCTCGGGGTGCTGGCGTAAATCCCATACCGGTACGAGAATCTTTGGTTGACAGGTTTTGCGAGTTCGACCGTGAATTTGTTCGATTCCAAAGCGTCGAATAGGCCAAAGTGCAGGGTCGAATCGGACATTGGAAAGCTGAAGTCGACATCGGTTCGCCAATAGCCAGGCTTGGTTTGGCGCATAAGGTCCATCTCGGTCGTAATTTTCGGGATGTCCTTCGAACTTGGCGCCTTGTTAAAGAACCCCCCGACCTTATCGAGTACGCCCTTGAGTTGGTCTTCGATCTCGGTCGCCTTCGTCGCGATCTCAGTCGCTTTGTCGGTCAGGACGATTGCTTTCTTGCTGACGATTGCGGCGTTTGCCGTGATCGCGACGCCGTTCTTGGTCATCTCGGCCGTATTGCCGGCAATCGACTTTCCAGTGTTGGTGATATCGGCGATGTTGGAAGCGGTGCGACTCATCGGATCGCGCAACTTGGGATCGTTCACCAACTGGTTCATGCTGACTATCAGGTCATTCGTGTGTTCGGTGATCGTCTTGATTCGGTTCAGGATCTGTTCGGCTCCACTTTGAAGCTTTCCGTTTTGCATGAGTTCGGCAACTTTCGCGGTTACTCGGTGCACGTCTTCAATCGCCGCAGTGGCTGCCGTCATCGCTTTGCCGATATTCGATTGGTTCTGAGCGATCAGCCGGCTGGCGTCCCTTGCGAGGACTCCGAACCGGTCGATGGTTCGGTTGGAGGTGATGAGCAGATCTGAGATCTTGGTTTGCATCTTCTGGTCCTCGAGCAGCTTTCTGACGGCTGCCATGGTCCGAGTGAGTTCGGCGACCGTTTTCTTGCTGTCGGGGAGGATGCCATCGAGGGCAGACGTTTTTACCCCCGGAAGGGTCTGTCCAGGAGAAATGGTCGATGGACTCCCCGTTGCTGATGGCGGGACGATCGTCACCGGATTCTCGCCGAATCCGATGAACGAGGTCGGCAGAACGGCGGTGCTCCCCGAAGGGATTCTCGTTCCGTGGTTCAAGCTCAGGGTGAGGCGAGCAAGGGTAGGCGTTTTGAGCGCGACATGGGTTAGCGTGCCAATCTGTACGCCGGCCATAAGTACGGGGGCGCCATCGGAAAGGCCGCCGGCATCCGACACTTCGACATAGTAGATGTCTGGTTTTGGTGCGAGGAGATTCCGGCCCAAGACGGCATATCCGGCGATCAAAAGCCCGACGAACACAACCAGGAGGAGTCCGACTTTGGCCGTGCTTTGCATCTTCATAGTGTAGCCCCGATCCCCTAGTGTCCCAAAAGACGATTTTCCGCTTGAATTTGTCGCGAAACTGGCTACAATGGACGCTTCAGCAGAGACTCGCCGGTCGGAATGGAATTTGGGCAATTCAGTAGGACTTTTTGCGCGCTTTGAACCGTCTTAGGGCTAAACGCGTTGAACCGGGCAGTCCCAACTCAGGTTCGCTGGAAACGTCCCCCTACGGGGGGTATAAGGCCGGACTTGGGAACAAAGCTGCCGGGCGGGTACTCTCGATAGAATAGGGGCGGCGAAACGCAATGCGAAATTGTCCAGCCGTCCGTCTAACCGGGAAACTCAAACGGAGCTTCCGGGGATTACGTAGAAAAGCTATCTCGCGATTCCAGATTGGGATCGGTAGATAAGTAGGTGAAAAGCTAAGAATGTGGCAACGCTTTACAGAACGCGCCAGAAAAGTAGTTTTCTACGCGCAAGAAGAGGCACAGAAGTTTGGGGAGGGCTACGTTTCGACGGAGCATCTACTCCTTGGGCTCGTGCGAGAGTCCGATAGCGTCGCCGCACGTGTGCTCGAGAAGCTAGGCGTAAGCCTAAATCGTATTCGGGCCGAGGTCGAAAAGCAGTTGCCGAGAGGCGACGCCCGACCGAGCCAAGATATGACGCTTACCCCACGAGCAAAGCGGGTCATTGACCTGGCGTACGACGAGGCTCGCAACCTGAACAACAACTACATCGGCACGGAGCACTTGCTGCTCGGCCTAATTCGAGAGGGCGACGGTCTTGCCGGCCGTGTGCTTGCTAAACTGGGTGTCGAACTCGAGAAGGCCCGCAAGGAAGTCATGTCGTTGCAGGACAACGAAACGCAGACTAAATCGAGCGGACGCTCAACAAGTTCGGCGCCAACCGGTACGACGAAAACTCAAACGCTCGATGAGTTTGGCCGGGACCTAACCGAGCTTGCGCGCGAGGGCAGGCTTGATCCGGTTGTCGGTCGCCAGATGGAGATCGAACGGGTGATGCAGATCCTCTGTCGACGTACCAAGAACAACCCCTGTCTGATCGGTGAGCCGGGCGTCGGCAAGACGGCGATCGCCGAAGGATTGGCGCTGCGTATCGTCAGCGGCGATATACCCGACTTGCTTCGAAACAAGCGAATTGTAGCGCTCGACCTTGCCGGCTTGGTTGCGGGAACGAAGTACCGGGGCGAATTTGAAGAGCGAATGAAGAAGGTGATGGAGGAGGTCCGCAAGGCCGAAGGGCAGGTGGTTCTCTTCATCGACGAACTTCACACGTTAGTCGGCGCCGGAGCGGCCGAGGGCGCCATCGATGCCTCAAACATCATGAAGCCTGCACTCGCCCGGGGCGAGCTTCAGTGCATCGGCGCAACTACACAGGACGAATTCCGGAAATACATCGAGCGAGACGCAGCGCTTGAGCGCCGGTTCCAAGCCGTGAAGGTAAAGGAGCCGAGCGAAGACGAAGCGATCGATATCATGAAGGGCTTGCGCGAGCGATATGAGGCCCATCACCAGGTTGAAATCACCGACGATGCGATCATCGCCGCCGTTACGTTGAGCCAACGATACATTTCCGATCGGAGCCTTCCAGACAAGGCCATCGATCTTGTGGACGAAGCTGCGTCGAGGGTACGACTCCAGCAGAGTCTTCCGCCGATCGACGTGCGACAAGACCGAGCGCGACTTTCGAAACTCCGTGCCGAAGTGGAGCATCTGGAGAAGCGAAATGCGAACGAGGAGCAGTTGGCCAAGCTGCAGCAAGAGCGAGACGACCTAGAGGCGAGCGTTCAGCAGCGAGAGGAGGAGTGGCAGAATACTCCCAAGCCAGAACCGGTCGTAGGCGAATCGGAAATCGCATCGATCGTGCAGAGTTGGACGGGAATTCCTGTGACGAAGCTTGTCGAAGCGGAAAGCCAGAAGCTCCTTCGGATGGAGACCGATCTTCACGAGCGGATCATCGGACAGCACGATGCGGTTGTCGCCGTCTCGCGCGCGATTCGTCGAGCACGCTCCGGCCTTAAGGATCCGAAGCGACCGATGGGCAGCTTCATCTTCCTCGGCCCGACCGGTGTCGGTAAGACGGAGTTGGCGAAGGCACTCGCGAGCTACCTTTACGAGAAAGAGACGAGCATGGTCCGGATCGACATGTCTGAGTACATGGAGCGATTCGCGGTCAGCCGGTTACTGGGAGCTCCTCCCGGATACGTGGGGTATGACGAGGGCGGTCAGTTGACGGAGCAAGTGCGGAGAAACCCGTACTGCGTCGTCCTTCTCGACGAAATCGAGAAAGCACACCCGGAAGTCTTCAACATCCTCTTGCAGGTGATGGAAGATGGACAGCTCACCGATAGCCAAGGCCGTACGGTTGACTTCCGTAACACCATCATTATCATGACGTCGAACGTCGGCGTCCGCCCGATCGAGCAGGACAAGCCTCTTGGCCTCCGCGATATCAAGATGGACCTGAATGACCCGAAGACGTACGAGACGATGAAGAACAAGATGGTCGACGAGATGCGCAAGCTGTTTCGCCCCGAGTTCCTCAATCGTGTGGACGAAGTCATCGTGTTCCACCACTTGAAGAGGGAAGAGATCCTCGAAATCGCGGACCTCTATCTCAAGCGGGTAAATCAACAGGCCGCTTCGATGGGCATTACGATCCAATTGAGCGATGCGGTGAAAACGATGCTTGTCGAGCAGGGCTATGATGCCAACCTTGGTGCGAGGCCACTCAGGCGCGCCGTTCAGCGCTTCATCGAAGATCCCCTTAGTGAGGAACTGCTTCTTGGACGCTTCCAGCACGGCGATCTCGTTATGGCGGATCTCGTGGATGGCACTATCATCTTTCGGCGGCAAAACGCAGAACCTGGAGAAGAGCACGAGAAGGAGCTAGCGTCCACCTAACTTCGACCTGTCCACAATTACAAAAGCGCCCGGCATCAGTCGGGCGCTTTTTGTTGTTTCAGCCCTTCAACACTATGAGTTTGATGGCGTTCTTAACACGGTTAAATTGCAGTTAAGGTTGAGTTAACAGACGGTAAGGACAGAGAGGGTGCTTGCAGAATACCGAAGGAATTCATCCAGCTCCGCTTCGTATGTCCCGCAGGAGTCTCGATAAAGCATGAAAAAAGCCTTTACACTTATCGAATTGCTGGTCGTCATCGCGATCATCGCAATTCTCGCAGCCATTCTCTTCCCGGTATTCGCTCAAGCCAAATTGGCAGCCAAGAAGACAGCAGATCTAAGCAATCTGAAGCAACTGGGCACCGCCTCACTGATGTATCTCAACGATTACGACGATACGCTCTATGCGCACCGCTGGAACTGCAACTACGAGGGCGGTTCCGGAGCCGCGGACGTTTGCCGCGATTATCTCGACGGCAATGGCAACCTTCTGCCGATGGCACAGGGTCTTGGCACCAATGGTGTTCCATCCACCGCAGCCAACCGCTTCTTCTGGATGTACATGCTTCAGCCGTACGTCAAGAACTATGGCGTGTTCAAGAACCCGGCGGCGCCTTCTGCGTTCACGGCGGACAGCCTCCAGAACCAACACGGACCATACACCGCAGCGGGTACGACCGGTATCGATTATGGCGGACAGAACTCATACGGGCACAACGATATGTACCTTAGCCCCGCGGCAGCCTTCGCCGGCGGTGGTACCATTCCTGCGCCACCGAACTACAGTGCAATTCCTCGTGTTTCGAGCACGATCGTTGTGGTCGATTCAACTTACTACGGTGCCGCTTTCGACCCGTTCAATATGAGCGGATACACGAACCTGGGGCACCTGAACGGCAACGAGCAGGCTTACTTCAACAGTCAAGGAACGTTCTACCAGAACTACTGGATGAACATCGGTAACGCAACCTGGAGCTACGGCGGAGGAATTGAGACGCCGGCCAAGGCAGTCGTTGATGGACCCGCCCTCTTCGGCGGCAAGATCAATGTTCAGTGGGCCGATGGCCATGCTAAGAGCCTGGACTACAAGGCTGTTGTCGGAGATGTCTGCTACTGGACAACCGATGCCGACGGCGCACATCCGGCTTGCGGCTAGACGCAACGTCAGTATCTCAGCTACGATGCCTCGCCGCTTGCGGCGGGGCATTTTCGTTTTGGTGGGCGCGGAGCAATTGGAACTTTGCGGGCCTTTCTTGAAGTCAATGCCAAGCCACTGTCTTTCCCGAGTCGCCAGGTCTAGTCCTGGGAGGCCACAAGCTCGACTGCGGATGGCACGTACTCGTCGTCCTGCGGCTGAACGAGGTTGCGTGGCAAAAGGAAGCAGAGGGGAAGAAGGAAGAGGTAGGCGAATGTGGTCACTAACGCGCAGCCCACGAAGCCCCATCGTTGGAAGATGAACCCTCCCATAACGTTTCCGACCTCGATGACAATCAGCGCAAGGCTGCTTGCGATCAACATGCCCGTTCCTGCCAATTCACGAGGGCACGCACGGAACAGCAGACCGTAATAGGCGGTGCTTGCCAATCCTCCGACCAGCCCCATAACGGCGGCTACGACGTAGGATTGCGTCGGGCTTCCGATGAACATCACGCCCATCCACTGCGGTATTCCGATTAGCGTCGACACGATCAGCAACTTCCACAGGCTGATCCGCTTGCAGAGGAAACCGAACAGTAGAATTGTGGGCAGGGCGGCGCCGTTGAAGATTGCGTTGAACGTGGAGTATTGGACGGGACTCATCCTGAGGGTGTCAGTCAAATAGAACATGAGTGGCGTGGGCCCCGACGGAGAGAAGGACCACAATCCCCAGATCGTCACCGAAATCCAGAATCCTCGGTGACGTAGAAGAAGCTTAAGGTCCTGGGACATTTGCGAAAGTGAGCGAGATTCGGCGTGCGAGGCGCCCAAAAAGACACCAGGAGGATTCCACAGGGCGATAAGCCCCAAACACAGGTAAGCGCAGCCAATCAGAATCAGCAGGCTGTGCCAAGGCAGGAGCGATGTGAGCCACCCGCCGCCATAGAGCGCCAACATGGGTATGCCGGACGAGAGCAGATTGTACACCGTGCTCATACGGCCGGACATCATCCGCGCTTCGGCGACGTTGCGCATGATCGCTTGGTAGGCTGCCCCGACGAGTCCAATCGCAACGCCCCAGAGGATCAAACCGATCGCGAGCGCAACGACGGTCAAGGGAACTTGCGCGATCCCAATGAAGACAAGCCCGCTTAGCGAGCCAAAGACAAGAATGAACCCCCGGTCACCCATGCGTAGGGGGTTGAACCGGTCCCTACAGATTCCAAACAGGAACGCCACGAATCCTGGGGCGTTGATTATCAACTTGAAGATCGCGGTCTGTGCCGGATTGAGGTGAAGTTGATCCTTGTATACGAATTGGAGAGGTGTGCTGACCAAGTTCCCCGGTGACATGAAGAGGAACGAGAGGGCAGCCACATAGACGTAGACCGACGGATTTGCGTGCAAATCGCCGTTACCAACTGTGGGACGGTTTGCGCTCTGGGTCATGGAATAGCCCTTGAAACCGTGGATTCGGAGAAGTGGTTCTACATTCTAGAGACAGTCAGCTATCGCATCGCCCATTTCGATCGTGGACGCCGGCCGGCAGCCATCGGACATGATGTCGGCGGTCCGGAGGCCCTCGTTCAGAACCTGTTCGACAGCACGCTCGATTCGTAGCGCCCCCTCGTTGTCCTTGAACGAGTAGCGAAGCATCATCGCGGTGCTGAGAATTGTGGCGATCGGATTCGCCTTGCCCTGGCCCGCGATATCGGGAGCCGAACCGTGAACCGGCTCATAGAGGCCGAAAACCTGTCCGTCCTTTGGATCGCTGAGCGAGGCTGATGGAAGGAGTCCCAACGATCCGGTGATCATCGATGCTTCGTCTGACAGGATATCGCCGAACATGTTCTCAGTTAGGATCACGTCGAACTGCGAAGGGTCTCGGACCAACTGCATCGCACAGTTGTCGACCAGCATGTGCGAGACCTTCACATCTTGGTTCTGGCCCGCCATCTCGGTGACGACTTCGCGCCACAATCGGGAAGTCTCGAGCACGTTCGCCTTGTCGACGCTGACGATCTCGTTTCGTCGTTGCCTGGCAATCTCGAAGGCACGCTCGGCGATGCGGACAACCTCATGGCGCCGGTAGATGCAGGTGTCGACGGCGGTATCCCCTCCGTCGCGTCTTTCTCTCGGCTTCGCGAAGTAAATGCCTCCGGTCAGTTCGCGCATCACGACCAAGTCCATCTTGCCGCGCCCTTCGCGCAGCGGACTTGAACTGCTCAGAGCGTCGATTGTCTTGGCGGGACGCACGTTCGCATACAGGTTCAATTCGGAACGAAGTGGCAGCAGTGCACCCACTTCGGGACGTAATTCGGGCGGCTGGATTTTATCGTATTTGGGTCCGCCTACGGCTCCCAACAGCACGGCATCTGCCTTTCGGCAAAGGTCCAAGGTGGACTGGGGCAGCGGATGCCCTCCGTCGTCATAGGCAGCCCCTCCAACAAGGGCGTGTTCGAACTCGAACGAGGTATCAATTCGATTGAGAACCTTGATGGCTTCGCCAACGACCTCCGGGCCGATTCCGTCTCCAGCAAGTACTGCTATCTTCCGCGTCATCGTCAGAGATTATGCCCGGTTGACGACGAATGCGCAGTGTCCTTAGCGTCGAGGCTGCGACTTGGCGACCGCAAAGAGAGTTCCTAATGCGGGCACGAGCACTGCTCCGAGCGAGGAACTCAAGATGAAATACGGATAATTGTGAATGAGAAGGAGGAAGCCGACACCGCCGCCGAGGAACGCGAGGATAATGTTGCAGATTCCGTACAGACAGCCATCGTTCGGATGCTGCGATCGAACGCCGACGCGATAGCCGATGAAGTAGAAGAATGTCGCACTGACTACCAGCACGACGCCAAGCACGACATAGGTGCCGCCGCGCGTCAGCCAGTCCGTGCTTTGAATCATCGCTAGACAGGTTACCGAACCAAGGGTCTACCGGACGCTCCGCTCCAGGAGGTCGCAGATGATTGGCGTCTTTTCTCTTCGGTATCGAATTCGATCCCAGGGATGGCGGAGCGCCAACGCGTTCTTCATGGAAGAGTATTTTGCTCGGGCCGCCGGGTCATTGACCAGAATCTGTCTGAATCGCACGAATCGATCGTATTCGGCGCCGTCCTCAAGGGCAAAGATCTGATGGGCGGGCCATTTGCGTTCCTCGCCTCCCTTCGGTGTTTGGTCGTTTGGCGGTCGAAATAAGCCCAATTTGAGGTCTTCTGCGTGGTTTGGCACTTCGTAGCCAAGCTCGATCAGACGCTGGACTCCTCCTGGTCGGAGCTTCATCGCGATATCGAGGATTGGATCACAGCTCATGCCGGGAATGCCCGAGCTTCCTACATGCTCGATACCGAGAATCGATTCTCCCATATACGTGGACAGTCGTTCGCGGAGCGCATCAAGGTCGCCCAAGGCAGATATTGACCCATCGCCTTGGATGATCTTAGGTCCAGTCACCCTCGTGAATCCGGGTGGAGGCTCGATCGATCCGTAGCAAGCATCGGCAGCGCCAGTACGAACCGCCCACGCGGAATCGCCGAACGACCAGTGCCAAAACTCGTCGCGGCAGTTTGATAGGCCGGTCGAATACATGATGAAGCAGAGCAAGCGCCGGTTCTCGGACGCTACGTCGCTCAATCCTTTCACGGCAGTAGGCGCTCCATCCCATCCGTTATGGGGGCTCCGAACGTCGATGCTTTCGCCGGTCTGGGCATCTAGCAGGCCGACGTCGACCGCTGCTCCCGTGCAGTGTCCGGGCGGAGCCTTGGCATCCGGTGGGGCAAAGAAGCGATTCGTCATCTTGCGAAGTACGGATTCCGGCCAGTTGGGGTGCTGCTCCTTCGCCCGCCGATAGTTTCCCCAGTACATCTCCGCCTGTTGTTCCAGTGTTCGCAACGCGGTGAAGATCCAAAGATCCAGATGAGGAGGGACGTGTGCGGTGGCGCATTTCAGTGCCTCGGCGACACTCCTTCGCACGTAAGGCAGACAGTAAACGCCGAAAGACAACTCGGGATTTGTCTCTCGCAGGTCGACCAAGGGTTCCCCACATTCGTGAATCGGAATTCGGTTGAGCAGGCGAAATGGCTCTGGACTGGCTGGAACGTCGGAGATGGCAAACAACTCGAACTTGGTTCGCGGCGGCCGGATGAGCATTCGACTAGAATACATTCACTGGAACGTTTGACAATCTCCGCTATGATTGATTGAACATTCACCGTCAATGGCAACACCTAAAGACAGGAGATGCGAGCGTAGACGGTTCGGTCAATGATCAGACGATCCTCCGAACTCGACATGGCAACAATTGCGCGGCAGCACTATGATGCGGTGTTTCGTTTTTGTGCGCGTCGAGTCGGGCCCGACCGGGCTGCGGACGTATCTCAGGAGACGTTTTTGACCGCCCAACGGGTTCTACATAAGTTTCGAGGCGAATCGAGCTTGACGACATGGCTGTTTGGTATCGCCCACAACGAATGTCGAAGGGAGAGACGCCGATCGGTAGCCGAGCCGTTGCCGTTGGTCGTCGATCTGGAGATTGTGGCAAACGTTCAAGGGGAGTCCGATATCGTGGACCGCCACGCCTTGAATCAGGCTCTGTCGAAGCTGTCCGCGGAGCACCGGGAGGTCGTCTTGCTCCATGAGATCGAAGGGCTAACGTATGAGGAAGCGGCGGCCATCCTCCAGGTTCCGGTAGGAACCGTGAAGTCACGCCTTCATCATGCGTTTCAGCAGATGAGGCGGGCCCTTTTCAGTACAGAGGAGGCGGCAAGGTGAGTCTGTGCGATGACTTGAAGGCCTACCTGGACGGGGAGCTTTCGCCGACGCGATCTGAAGAGATCCGCAACGCCCTTCAATCGGATCCTGTTCTCCGACGAGAGTTGCAGGAGATTATGTCGGTGACGGCCGCACTGGGTCAGGTAACCCAACCCGAATCGGTTGGCCTGGAGGCAACGCTTCTGGCACTGCATTCAGCGAAACATGCGCCGTCATGGCGCACAAATCCAGTGCTTTGGACAGGAGGCTTGGCGGCAGTGGCTTGTGCGGTTCTCCTGGTTTCTGTTCATCCCATTGTCAGATCGAAAGCCTCATCGGCGGACGCCACGTCGGCGACGGCGTCGGCTCCGGCAGTCGCCATGAAGGAAGACCGCATTTCGATGGACAGGTCTGACTCTACAAAGGCTCCCGCATTGGCGGGACCCCAACCAGTGGCTCCAAATGTTGCCCTGAGTTCTGGCTCGTCGGCAAAAAGTGACGCCGAGCATCCTGATACAGATTCCAAACCAAGAGCGAAGGCTTCAAGGGGCCAACAGAAATGGGTGGCCATGAGACACGAGAAATCGCCACTAGGTCGTAGCTTTCGCACCGAGATGGCGAAGCGTGCCAACCATTCCTATGCGCCGAACGTTAGTGGGTCGAATTTGCGAGATCGCGTCACGAGTCTGCCACTAACCCCGTCGAATCCCCCTGAGGTCGAGACGGTGGTGCTGGCATTTGAATCGATCGATAGGGGCGAGCAAGCCGTCCGTGGCGTCCTTAGTCGATTCAAATCACAAGGCGCTGTCGCCGCGAGTGACCGACTTTCAGACAAGGAAGGGCACACGTTCGTTGTGGACGTCCCGGAAGGGGAAGTTAGCCATACGATCGACCAACTGAAGAGACTTCCGTTTCGAGAGCCGGTAGCTAGAGATCTCGCGGACGTGGGACTTTCTGTAGGGAAACCCATCGATGGCGGACCGACCGAAGCGTCCACCGCAGCGGGCACTATTGCGGGAGGCATCGGTGGGGCAGGCGGCGGCAAAAGTGGTCGTGTTGACGGTCAGCGAGGAGGTGGCGGTGGCTTTGCCGGTGGCCTTGGTGGAGGCGCCGCCGGAGCAGCCCCCGGGGGCCGCTCGATAGGCGGAGGTCAGTTTGGAGCGGCGTCCGCAGGACCTTCAAACAGGTTCGCAAGGGAAGCAGCCGGCGGATTCTCTCAAAAGAAACTTGCAGGAAACGCGCCTCGTCAAGACGCATCTGATTTCAAAGTTCAACGCCGAATAAACAGCGGTACTAGTGTGAATGCCACGGTCAGTCCGGTTGTGAATGAAAAGTCCTCCATTCATGCAGGTATGCAATTGAAGCTCAACACGGCGCCGGTTAGGCCTGTGCTGCAAGGATCGACCGCCAAGCCCGTAGTGATGCGCCGGATAGTCATCGTCGTAACTGTAAAGAAAAAATAAGCTATCGACCGGTACGATTAGTGGATGGACTGGCTTTATCAGTGGGATTTGAGCGAATTCCGCTCGATCAACATTGGTTGGTCCAGCCATTGGCTGGACCCTGTCTTTATGGTTCTGAGCTATTCTGGCCTGGGGCTCTTCCCAACTCTCGCGCCCTTCCTCTTTCTGTTCGGCAAGCGCACGAAGCACTACGTGCTCCCCCTTTTGATCACTGTGTTCGTCTCGGGCGTTTTGCTAGCTGACGTCATCAAGCAGCTCATACCAAGGGACCGCCCGAGCAATTTGGCGTTCGCCATCCGGCAGGAGCCTCATCTCTTGGGCAGTTTCCCCAGCGGCCATACGACCACATCATTTGGGTTTGCGACGATGTTGACGCTGATGGCATGGAACTCGCGTTTCCGTTGGATTGCTGTCAGCTCCTTTCTGTGGGCGATTCTCGTCGGCTTCAGCCGAATCTATCGAGGAGTCCACTGGCCGACCGATGTTCTTGCCGGCGCCTGCCTCGGGATAGGGAGCGGTTGTTTGCTCTACATCGTGCTTCCCAAAGTCAAAGTTCGGGTCGTTGAGACCGCTGACTGATAGCTTGTTCCGTTGGGTGGGCACATGGAGCACGTCCAGCCGGTCGGCCGCAGCCGAATTCTCGCATACTTCTTGTGTGTACCATCGTGTCCTCGTCTTAGCATTTTCACTTTCAGCCCTGGTAGGAGTAGCCCTTGGGTCGCCGTCGACTGATGCAGCTCAAGGCGTTTTGAAACGCACGGTGGGCTCCTCGGCAGCGAAGTTCAAATTGTCAGATTTACCGCTGACGAACGGTCTTGACACCTACGAAGTTGAGGCAAGCGGGGGAAAAGTGACCGTTGCCGGGTCGAATTCGGTTGCGATCTGCAGGGGGGCCTACGACTACATCAGAAACGTCTGTAAGTGCCAAGTCACTTGGGGCCGCATGCATGTGGACTTGCCTCGCGCCCTTCCTGGCATGCCCAAGACGAGGGTGGTTTGCCCAAACCGGTATCGCCACTACTTCAACGTCTGCACGTTCGGCTACTCCACTGTTTGGTGGGACTGGAAGCGCTGGGAACAGGAGATCGACTGGATGGCTCTCCACGGGATAAACATGCCGCTGGCAATGAACGGCCAGGAGGCGATCTGGGAGAAGGTCTGGCGCAAATACGGCTTGAGTGATTTGGAGATCCGAACCTATTTTGCGGGTCCGGCGTTTTTGCCTTGGCACCGGATGGGGAATATCAACAGCCATGGCGGGCCGCTGCCTCAAAGCTGGATCGATGGGCAAGCCGCTCTTCAGAAGCAGATCCTCATTCGCGAGAGGGCACTGGGAATGACGCCAGTGACTCCGGCATTCTCGGGATTCGTGCCTCCAGCGTTCAGAAAGAGCCATCCTACGGCGCAGATCGCGGAATCCAGCGCTTGGGCAGGGTTTGAGTCAACACTGCTTCTCAACCCGAGGGACCCGCTCTACCTGGAGATCGGGCGCGAATTTGTCAAGGACTACGTGAAGGCGTTCGGCACGAGTCATCTGTACCTTGCCGACGTTTACAACGAGATGACGCCGCGTTTGGGCCCGGCCACTAAATACGAGGATCTGCAGGCGACTGGCGACGCAGTCTACAAGGCCATCCTCGCCGGAGATCCGAAGGGAAGTTGGGTTATGCAGGGCTGGCTGTTCTATAACGACCGTGGTTTTTGGGGCGAGAAGGAGACCGATGCATTCCTTAAGGCGGTGCCCGACGATCGAATGATCATCATTGACCTTGCTTGCGATTCCATGGAGGTATGGCGCGCGCAGCCGGCGGTGCGCAAGAAGCAGTGGATCTACTGCACGCTGCACAACTTCGGGGAGACGACCACCCTCTTCGGCGACCTCGCCGAGTTCGCTCGACGTCCGATGAAGGCGCTGTCCGATCCCGACCATGGGCAGATGAGCGGCATGGGTATTACACCGGAAGGTATCGAGCAGAATCCTGTCGTGTACGAACTGGCGACCGACATGATGTGGCGAACCGAAGCGCCGGATATGGAGACGTGGCTGCGTCAGTATGCAGAGGCTCGGTACGGAACCTGTCCCCCTGCGGTGGAAGAAGCCTGGAAGATCCTGCTCAAACGGGTTTACGACGGAAGTTATCCACCTGAAGACTGCCGCTTCATGACTCGGCCGCGAGTCGATTTTGGTGGCGAACCTAGCGCGGCTGCCGGTGAAATCGGCAAGGCGATCGGATTGCTTCTGAGCGCCTCCAAGGATATCGGTTCGAATCATCTCTACGAGCAAGACATCGTGGACCTGATGAAGCGGTACTTGGAGGAGATTGCGGCGGCATACTGGATGCAGGCACTTATCGATCGAGACGCGAATCAACCGGCTGGGTTCACCCTGCAGACGGCTCGCTACTTCAAAACCCTCGACGATCTCGATGCGTTGCTGGGAACGATGCCCGAGTACCGGCTTTCGACTTGGGTCGACAATGCACGGCGGTGGGGCCGAAACAAGGCGGAACAGGACCTTATGGAGAGGAACGCCAAATTGCAGGTTACGATCTGGGGCGGTCCGATTCTCCATGACTACGCTTGGAAGGAATGGAGCGGCCTTGTTTCGAGCTTCTACAAGCAGCGTTGGATTCGGATGCTGCGCGTTCTGGTCGAGAGCGAATCAAAGCCATTCGATGCCGGAGCCTGGGACCAGTCGATCGCTGAGTGGGAGGCTGAATGGACCCAGCAGATTGGCCTTTCTGCAGACGAGACGAAGGAAAGTGGCGTCGCTCTTGCGCGGCAACTCCTTGCCAAGTATCCCTTGCCGACTTTTGCGGCATCGGATCCCGGCATTGCGGTAGGGAAGCCAGTGACCTCGTCTGCCGGGGTTGAAGGAGGTCATCTCCCTCAGGCTGCGGTAGACGGACGGACGAGCGGAGAGTATTGGTCGGCATCACCCTATCCGCAGTGGATCCAGATCGATCTCGAGAAATCAGAACGCATCGATCGCGTGCAGATTTATCCCTATCACGACGGCGGGCGCTACTACCAGTACACCGTCCAGGCGTCGGAGGACGGCGAACACTGGGCAACCGTCGTGGATATGACCAAGAACACAACTCCGGCATCGCCCCGAGGCACAACGCATGCGTTTGAGCCGGTTCTGGCCCGATATGTACGCGTGAACATGCTTTTCAACAGCGCGAACGTGGGCGTACACCTCTACGAGGTGAAGGTGTTCCGTGCTAAGGCGGGCGGTACCTAGAAGGATAGTGTAAGATGTCGGACGGGCTTGCCGAGGCGCGGCGGTTGCCGTGCCGGTCAAGCGTGAATAAGGTCACCCGTGAAACTTAACGCTTTCGATTGGCTCGTCATTTTTGCCTATTTCGCCTTCAATTTGGGCGTTGGCCTCTACTACCGAAAACGGGCGACAAAGTCGACGAACGAGTTCTTTGTTGGCGGTCGGAATGTCGGCTGGTGGCTAGCCGGCACGAGCATGGTGGCGACGACTTTCGCTGCCGACACACCGCTTGCAGTTACCGGACTTGTCGCGAGCAAGGGCATCGCCGGGAACTGGCTGTGGTGGAACATGCTCTTCAGCGCCATGCTGACCGTGTTCTTCTTCGCGCGGCTATGGCGCAGGTCAGGCGTGACCACCGAAGTCGAATTGGCGGAGCTAAGGTACAGCGGAAAGCCGGCTGCGTTTCTTCGAGGATTTCGCGCCATTTATCTGGGATTGCCGGTGAACCTCATTGTTATGGGATGGGTGAACCTGGCAATGGTCAAGATCCTGACCGTGGTCTTTCCAGGTCTGAGTGTTCCTGCTCTGGGGATTACCGATCCCAAGGTTGCCGCGCTCGTCGTCGTGTTTGTGATCATGTTGCTGACCGCATCGATCTCCGCCTTGTCCGGCCTTTGGGGAGTCATGGTCACGGACATGTTCCAGTTCTTCCTGAAGATGGGCATGGTGATTGTCTTGGCCTACTACGCGGTTAATGCTGCGGGCGGCATGGGCGAGATGAAGGACAAGTTGCTGGCCATCGATGCCACGAAGGGGCATGGGTCCATTCTGTCATTCGTTCCGCAAATCGGGTCCGCATGGATGCCCGTCATGGCCTTTTGCGTGTACCTAGGAGTCCAGTGGTGGGCCTCTTGGTATCCAGGTGCAGAACCCGGCGGAGGTGGTTACATCGCCCAGCGCATGTTCTCTGCCAAGGACGAGAAAAACTCACTCCTCGCAACCCTGTGGTTCTCGATCGCGCACTATGCGATTCGACCCTGGCCGTGGATTCTCACGGCGTTGGCCTCGGTCGTCCTGTATCCGAATCTAAAGGACAAAGAGTCCGGATTCGTCATGACGGTTGTGGACCCCAAGGTCTTCCCCCATGCACTCGGAGGACTCATGGTCGCCGCGTTTGCAGCCGCATATATGTCGACGATCGCAACCCAGCTGAACTGGGGTGCATCGTATCTAGTCAGCGACGTCTATCGCCGATTCCTCAAGCGCAACGCCTCCGACGAGCACTATATCCGCACCTCTCAGATTGTGACCCTCGGCCTTATGCTGCTGTCGTGCGTCGTGACTCGCTACATGGACAGCATCAGTCATGCTTGGGAGTTCCTCCTTTCCATTGGCGCGGGAACGGGTGCAGTCTTCATTTTGCGGTGGTTCTGGTGGCGGATCAATGCTTGGAGCGAGATCTCCGCAATGATCGCGTCGTTGGTTGTTTCGATTGTCCTGAAGTACTGGGTCTTCGTAAGCCTGTTCCCAATGTCCAAGGATGACGACGCTCTGCAGTTCGCCTATACGATGCTGATCACCGTCGGGGTATCGACAGTAGTGTGGTTGGTTGTGACGATGGCGACCGCACCGGAGGACGAAAAGGTGCTACTGTCGTTCTACCGGCGCGTTCGGCCGAATGCCGCCCTTTGGGGACCTATCGCGAAGAAGGCGACCGACGTGGTTCCAGTGCAGGACGGCCTGCCGAATCTCCTCGACTGGTTCCTCGGCTGCGTAATGATCTACATGTTCCTATTTGGAATGGGCAAGATCATCTTCGGCGACTACCCAATCGGTTGTGTCTTCTTGGGGATTGGCACGGCGGCGGCGGTGACGATCTATCGTCACCTTCAGCAGAGGGGCTGGAACATCGTCGGACAGACGGAGGCCGCCGATGAGGCGGCCGTCTAGGAGGTCCGTTACTTCAGTTCGATCTCGCGGACAATTAGCCAGTTCGGCTGATTGTCCGTGACTTTCAACCGGATCGCTTTGACCATCTGGTGAGACAGATCGGCATCGGCGATGCCATCACGGAATTCAGCGACTTTGGTGAATGATGCTCCGTCGGCCGATATCTCCAGAATTCCGTGTTGAAGGAAGTCTTGGGGGTGGGCGCGATGCCCGGTTATCACATGAATGCCAGTGATCTCCCTCGGCTGGGTCAACAGGACTTCGAAGTAGTCGCCCTTAACAACCTCACCGTCTGACCAAAAAAAGGTGTTAGGAGAGCCGTCGAATGCCTTGGCATACGAGTTATCGTCCGACGGCCTCAGATTCGTCACGAACTTGCACGGGAATACTGGAAGGTAGAACTTCTTGGATTCGATCGGAGATGAGGTTCCATCGGACCAGATTCCAAAGGCTTTGACAGTCGTCGACTTTTGAAGGACGACGGGTCCGGTGTATGGCGTGGATGAGGCGCTGGGGTCGGTACCGTCCACTGTGTAGTAGGTCTTTGCTCCCGGACGAAGCGCATGGATCTCAACGGGGGCGCCTGCCTCGTCATGAGAAGTGGTGTCGATCAGCACGCGGTGGGAAATTGCCTTGAGGCGATCGATAAGATCGTCGAACTTCTTTAGGTTTCGGTCAAGCCACCAATTCCGGTTTTCATGCAGCCAAAGGACGCCGAACTCCCGTTTTAGTGCAGAAGCTTCGTCACAGAGCCGTTCGGCGGGAGCGGGGTCACCGTCTTTGAGCTTGTCAATGGCCACAAGGCTGTCAACGAGATATTCGGCTTCCTTCGAGGCAAAGACGGTATAGCGGAGGGTGTCGGCGTTGCGCAGAGCTTTCGCCTGCGAACGAGAGAAGACGCCTTCGAGGGACCGCACGTCGGTGGAGAAGCTATTTAGTGCATCGAATCCTCCGACATTTGCTGCCGTAGTCACCGGGTCGCGCCACAGAGCGCCGTTACCCATCCCACCCGAGATCGGGTTCGTTCTCAAGGCACTAAGCCGGTTGAAGGCGTCTGCCAGGCCGGACCCAGGCAAGCCGTAGAACACGGCAGAGAACGCCGCGTCGAAGGCGCGGGCTCGCGCAACGCGAACGTCATCGGGTTTGTGGCCAGGCTCCATCTTCACAGGGTTCCACGAGCATTCTGCGCCCCATGTGAATTCGTACCAGTTGTCGTTCGACAGGTTCTGGCCATCGTCGTCCCACGAAGTGTTGAGGACTCCGATTGCCCCAAGACGGGCGCCGTCTCGGATGAAGTTGGAGATGTTGACGGTGGCGTTTTGGGTGTCTGGCCAAATCTGGCTCCAGCATGAAACGCCGGGAGAAACCATGAAGCGGAGGCCGTATTTGGTGAACGGCAAGATCTGATTGTCGAAGCTTTCACGACCATCATAGGCCCAGGGAAGAACGATGAGGTCCTTCGGGAGTTGGGGCACGATCGCGGGGTAGTTCAGCGCGATATCCCCCCACATCATGGGTGTCTTTCCGTACTTCTTAAGTAAGGAGGCGATTCGATTGATGTGGCGGGCATACACGCCGGCAACTCCGATCTCCTTCACAAGCTCCTTGCTAGGACCGTCACCCAACCCGGAGACCTCGTCGCAGTTGATGACGAACAACGGGCTATCGTAGGCAGGCGCGATCTCGGAGTAGACGTCAGAAAGGAACTCGTAGCTCTTTTCCTTTGCTGGGCTCAAAACGCCGCCGTTCTCGCCAAGTTCGGCGTAGCCAGGCACCTTGAGGATGTTGGCAAAGTGCCCAAAGGACTGGAAGTTTCCGACGACTTCGACGTGATATCTATGGCCATAGCTGCTCAGTTCCTTCATCTGACTCGCGGTGATACCGTCTGAAGGTGCGATAGTAGGGTGCTTGGCTAGCCGGAAAACATGCTCCGTGTACAGCGTAAACATATTCAGCTTGAACTCTGAAAGCTGTCGTACCTCGCGCTTGAGGTAGTCCATGGTCGGTATCGGACCGCGACTAATATCGTGTTGCCAACCGCGGTACTTCATTGCCGGCCAGTCGACGATCTCACATGCGGGAATGGAATGCCCTCCGACTCTGTTGGCCCGAATGAGCTGCTTGAGGGTCTGTACGGCGTAGTAGGTTCCGGCCGAACTTGAGGACAGGATCGTAATGCCCTTACTCGTAACGGTCAGCCGGTAGCCTTGCCCGTTGTCGTGCGAGTCGATTGGCGTCGACGAATGTTCGATCCTGATCGCCGCCGTTCTGCCAGCGCCTACTACCTTGAGGGCAATATCCAGGTCGTCGATTGTCTCTCGCCCTAACTCCATGGCGGAGAATCGATCATCCGTGTCGCCGGTAGATACGCTGACGGCGAGTGGCCCGGCGAAGCGAAAGGCTCCCGTGCCTCTCAATATCCGAACCGGAGTCGGGATGATCTTGAAGTCTGCTTGCGACGCAGTTGTCGCTCCACTATGGGAGAGGAAGAGAAGTAGCGAGAGGGTTGTGAGACTCATAGCAACGTTCCCAGTATGGCCCACGCCGCAAAAACGGAAAAGCAGCCCTTGGATGTAATCCAAGGGCTGCTTTATTGACGATGTTCAGGCGTGGCCGCCTTGCCGTTAAGTGTAGGTTTGGCTAGAATCCGCCGCCGCCACCGCCGCCTCCGCGACCGGCTGGGGCCGGATCAGCGGTGAAAGGCTTGCCGCCCATGTCCTTGAGCTTGGACTTCTGAGCGTCAGTGAGAATCTTGTCGATCTCGTCGGCCAAAACCTTGTTGTTCTTCTCTCGCTCGGTTCGGGCCTCGGCCTGGTCGATCGACTGATCGCGAACCTTCTGCTGGATCTCTTGATTGGCCTTGGTCTGTCGCTCCTGAAGGTCCTTGATCTTGGCCTTCTGGTCGTCCGATAAGCCGAGATCGCTCTGGATTTCCGTATTGAGAATTGCCTGGCTACCGCGAACCTGAACGAAAATCTCCTTCAGTCGCTTTGCCTGGTCGGCGGTGAGGACCGCCATCTGCTCTTTGCCGACTTCCTCGCCGACCTTCTGCATGGCGGCCTGCATAGCGGCGCGGTCGTCACCGGCGGCCGTCCGGGCATCCTGCATCTTTTGACGGGACGCGGTTCGAATGTCGGTCAACTTGGTCTTCTGCTCATCCGTAATGCCGAGGTCTTTCTGAACATCGGCTCGGTTGAGTAGTCCGCTGAGGCTATTTGGGTTGCCTCGCATGCCTTGGCCACGGCCACCGCCGCCTTGTGCCATCGCGCTGCCTACAATTGCGGCAACGGCTACGATAATGACTAGCTTCTTTAGAAACATATCTCTACTTGCCTCCCTTCTTTGCTGGCGGCGGAACGGATCCGCCACTCTTTGGTTGTAAATCGTTCATGTCGGTTCGAGTCTCGGTCCCCATCTGCTTTTGCGTCTGCTCAAGCAGTTTCTTGGCTTCGGCCGGATCTCGAATCACAGTGGGCGTTAGGAACACGAGTAGTTCCGTCTTGGTTAGGGTCTTGTTCCTCGAGGTGAACAGATTGCCGAGAAGCGGAATGTCGCCCAGCAACGGAATCTTGTTGACCGTGGAACTGACCTGGTTCTGCATGATGCCGCCCAGGACGATCGTCTCGCCGTCCTTGACCGACACGGTTGTGTCGGCGGCACGTTGGTTCACGATCGGCGCATTGAACGACGTGTATCCTTGCAGGTCGTTGGCCGTCTGGGTGACGTCCATGTTCACATAGCCGTTGCTCGTAATACGCGGGGTTACCGTCAGAACGATACCGACGTCTTGGAACGCATAGTTGAAACTGTTCGTTCCGTTCGTATTCAAGATCGTACTTACGATGTACGGAATGCTCTGGCTGATGTTGATCTGGGCCTGAGTGTTGTTGGACGTGAAGATCCGGGGAGTCGATAGCACCTGGAACTTGGTATTCGTCTGAAGCATATTGAAGAAGCCGGTAAGATCGCTTCCGCTCAGCGTGTAGGTGAATCCTTGCAGGGCCGGATTGGCGCCGGCCAGGCCAAACGTGGTTCCCACTTTGTTAGTGGCACTGTTCTGCTTGGTCAGATAGGCCATTTCTACTCCGAACTGGTCAGCCTTGGTTAGGGTCGCTTCGACGATGATCGTCTGAATCATCACCTGCTGCGGAACCTTGTCCATCTCCTTGATGATTCGCTGGACGATTTCCTTATTTTCGGGAGTCGTAACCACGATCAGCGAGTTGGTGTCCATGTTCGGAATCACGGTGACGGAACCAGTTAGGTCCCTCTGGTTGATGATTTGGCCGCTTGGGTCGCGCACCTGAGTAACGGTGGACTGAGTCGCATTGGACTGACCGCCGCCGCCGAAACCGCCGCCGCCTCTTCCACCGCCAAAGCCGCCACCGAAGCCCTGGGTCACGCCAACTGAAGTTAGGAGGTCACCGCTCGATGCATTGGGATCCTGAAGGTTGATCGGAAGGGCGTTCTGAGCCAACGACGAATCACTTGGCCCAATGTCGCCCCCGGGGCGACCGCCTGCACCGCCGCCGGTTGACCCGGTTGTGCGCGTATTCACGTTTTGGTTAGCACTAGTATTGGCCGCCGTAAAGGTGTTTCGGTTAGCCGCGCCATTCGACGAGCCCTGGCGCTGGCCGAACGCTTGGAGGAAGATGTTCGCCATGCTGTCCGCTCGGGCATTCTCAAGTGGGATGACCATCGTCGTGCTCTCGAAGACAACCGGCTGGTCAAGCTGAGTAACGAGCTTGTTTACAATCTCCTGGTTGGCAGGGGTGGTCGTGACGATCAACGAGTTTGTGCGTAAGTCGGAGACTACCGGTCCCGAAGCGGCCTGGCCGGTGCCCACCTGAATAGCTCGCTGGAACGTCGACTGCAGGCTCGTCGGGCCCGTGCCATACCGGCCACGGGGAGCATTGGTTTGCAGAACGTTCAAAACGACCGATTGGACGTCGTTCACCGACGCGTACTTCAATTGGTACACATGCGGCTTGAGCGGCTCTTCGGCATTCTTATCAAGTTCCTTGATCAACCCGCCGACCTGAACTTGGTCTTTGGACGTCGCGCTGATGATCACTGAGTTCGTGTAGTCGTCGGACGAAGCTTTGACGACTTGTCCTTGACTCGCGCCTGCGAACATGTTCCGAAACTGATTTCCCATTCCGCCGCCAAAACCGCCACCGCCACCAAATCGGCCGCCGCCACCGCCAAAGCCACCAGGGCCTCCACCGCCAAATCGGCCGCCGCCACCACCGCCACCAAACGGATTGCCTCCTCCGCCAAACGGATTTAGGCTTGTTCCGGCATAGACGTCGTTGACTACCTTGGCCAGAGCGGCAGCATTGGCGTAGGTAATCGGATAGACCTTAAGATCGACGTTGGACAGGGGATCGCTGTTGTTACCCATCATCGACGGGTCGATGTTTCCCATTCCACCCCTGTTATTTCCTCCGCCTCCACCGCCGTTACGGTTCTTGATAACGAGGAAACTGCCGTCCTTAGTGATCTCGAATCCCTTGAGGTCCAAATTGGCCTTGAGGATGGCGAACGCGTCACTCAAGCTGACGGGCTTGGCGCTCGTAACCGTGATCTTCCCGGTCAAGGTCGGGTCCTTTACGATCGTAATCCCCGATTCCTTCTCGTAAAGCGAAATGATGTTGTCGATGCCGGCATCGCGGAAGTCGAGCTTGACCTTCGTCTTAGGGTTGAGTTTGAAGTCCATCCAGGGTCGAATGGAATTCGGTGTATCGACGCCGCCGCCCGTAAAGAACTGGCCAAAAGCAAGGCCAGGCAGCATCATTGCCATGCACATCCATGATTTCTTAATTTCCACTGTTGTTCGTTCCTCCTTGCTGACCGCCACCGCGCGCTCCACGCCCACCTCGGTTTCGCCGCCGGCCCCCGGTCTGTTGTGGCATTGGGTTCCCAGTATCCGCTTGGACGCTGAGGTCACCGGACCCGATCTGACCGATCATCGCCGGGTTGAACGGAGCGTTCGCGCCATTCGTCGTTGCTACCGCGGAGGCGGCGTTGTCTTTTGCTGCTGATGCGGCGCCAACTTTGAGAATCGTATCGTCGCCGATGTCGTTTCGTAAATCGATTTGCTCGGGTGTCACCGACATCACAAGCCACTGCTGATGCCAGTGCTGCCCCGGCTTGACGAAGTCGCCCTCTCCGGTTGTCCCGTTCTCCAACAGTCCATTCGGCTCACCGTTCAGCAGCGCCATCCCGCTATAGGTGAAATTATCGATGCTCGGATTCTGTAAGTTCCCAGCCGAAGTAGCCTTGCTGACAAGCGGCTTGAAGGCGTCCTTTGGCGCGGTACCGGTCATCGACGCAAACTGCGCGGTGTAGTCGGACTTCGTGTAGTCCATGTCCGCCGTCGTCTTCTTGTCTTGGGTTTTGGGCTTGGTACGCGCGACGGTTGCTTCGGGAGCTTGCATTGCGCCGGCGACGAGGTACACCCCGACGATGGTCACTCCGAGAAGAACGATGGGGTGAACTTCTCTTCCAAAGATCTTAGGCATTCTTGTTCGCTCCTGCCGCCGGCTTATCTCCCGGCTTCGTTGCGGTGTCGTTCACGACGGGTTGGAAGGCGACGATTCCGATGCTGGCCGTGACTTTGTTCGATTCCTGATCGGCGGTCGCCAATTGCATCAGGTTTACGGTCAAGTTGGTGCCTGGCGCCTCGAGGGCTCTCTCGAATTCAACGACGCTCGTGAACGAACCGTCTACGTTCACCACTAACGGCACCTGTGAGATGTTTGGCGACAGGATGACGTTCTGGGGGTGGAAACCAATGATCTTGAGGTGATGATCCTTCGCGATCGAAGCAACCTTCTGAAGAGCGAGCGGCAAGACCTCTTCGGCCGTACCGGGCCACGTCTCCTTTTCGATCACTACCTTAGCAGTGCCGATTGTCTTTTCAGCCGTCTTGATCGCGATCTTCGTCTTGGTGAGTTGTGACCGTAATTGACTCGGCGAAAGAACTGGACTCGGCTTCGGTGCAAATGCGATGAAAGCTGCCGCTCCGGCCATGACGACCAGCGAAGCGACCATGACCACACTGGTCGGTCTTTCATCTCGGTCCTTAAAGTTGATCACTTTCTCTTCACCTTGTTCGGGTCCACAAGCGGGACATTTCCGACTGGAAATGCAGATATGCTGAACTGTACTACGGGCTTCATGTCGATGGCTCCGTCGTTAGCAAACTCTAACCGGACGCTCCGCAATCGGGGCTCAGATGAGAGCTTTATAACGTAGTCGTGAACCTGGGAATTGCTGAATGCCACGCCCCTGAGCACCAATCTCTTTCCGCGTTCGACGCTGAACCCGCCGAGCCAAACTCCGGACGGCACGTCGTTTGCCACGACAGTAGCCACATCGGAATACCTTTGCCCGTACTTGAATGCAAGATCGAGAGTGGCCTGTGCGTCCGCTAGGCTGGCGGCCTTGGTTTCGTCCGCCTTCTGAATCGTGCTGCCCTTCTTGAGATCGGCCTGGTTCTTCTGGTTGTCCTTCTCGACAAGGGCCGTCTTCGAACTATACGAACTGTATCCTACGCCACACATTGCAAGGGCGGCGACAAACAAGAGAATCGCGAGTCGCTGCCTGCCATCTCGGGCACGCTTGGCACGCAGGGCAACCAATTCTGGCAATTCCAGATTGACGTGGGGCATCTCGTGGCTGGATGTCAGGAATGCTTCCAGACTCGTGTCCTTCGAGACGATGTCGACATCCGGGAAGTTGAAGCCACCCGCGCCAATCATGTCACCGCAAGGTAGACCAGCGACAGTATATGTGCGTCCAACCTCGGCAGCAGGGCTGGCTATGTTGGAAGTAACGCGGCTGTACCGCAGATGCCTTCCTTCCACGATATCGATCCCAATTCCATCGTCGTCATGGTTAACTACGGCGCCGGACGTTCTGCCAAGTGTCTCTGCAACGAGGACCGACCCAAAGGCGACCGGAATCACCTGGGTGACCTTGAAACCGGCTGCTCGGCACTCCTCATGGAGACGCCGGAGATCGGGAGCAGACATGGCGGCGACCACCGCCAGCCGTCCATCGGAATCGACGTTGTCGGTTAGGACGAAGTCGTAGGCGAGATCGGTGGAGGGAAGAGGAAACAGATCGCCGAGCCGCATGCTCAAAACAAGCCGGACGTCGGCAAGCGCAGCGTCGGGAACACGGGTTGTCCGAATGAACACCACGCGTCTCGAAACCGCTACGATTACCGGCTTTGCGCCTAGATTGCTAGCCGCAGCCTGTACAGAATCGAACTGTTTGGTCGTCCGGGTCACGCCGTCGAAGGCAGTAATGCCTTTGGGCGACCACTCTATGACTAGGTTTGCCGTCCTGGGGTTGCCCTTGCTCACGAAGCCTCCTTGAGTACCGTTTCAGTGGATGTGTTTTGGTTCCAGTTCCATCTCCCGATCACGTCCGTGTAAGGCACATCCGCAATGCGGACGAGCTTGGGAGTGTTGTTCGTGATGTCGACGGTCGCTTCCATGGCGACAGATGTCGAACCGCTATATCCGACCACTCGAACGATGAAGGTCGAGGATTGGACAGTGAAGTACTGGATGGTTGATGCGAGAACATTTCCGGTGAAGCCTGAAATGCTCAGGACGCCAGAAAGGCTGGTGAGACCGGTCTGTTGCTGCTGAATGATCGCCTGAACCATGTCCGGCGTTAAGTTCGGAACGGTCGATAGTACATTCTGTGATGCCGTATTCAGATTGATCAAACCAGCCGTGCGAGTCGCGGTAGTAGTCGTTAAGTTGTCCAAAATGACTCGTTGATCCTGCACGTTTACGATCGTGCGAAGGATCGCTCCCAGATTCGCCCAGGCTCGATTAGCCAAGAGACGAGTTTGGGTTTGGGTGGAGAGCCCAAGCGTCCGCAGCTGAGCCTGAGTCGCCGTATTTACATTGATTCGAGCTTGCTGCTGCCCCAGAGTTCCTGGTCGAACGTTGGGTGAATAGGAATAGGTGGTCAGAAGATCGCTCAGTGCCGGCTGCTGACCGCTCGCACCTGCCACAAACGAAACGGTCGAAACCACGTTCGTTTGAGGTAAATATATGGACTGAGCAGTAAAGTAGCGAACGTTTAAGAGTTCGTCTAGGGTGTCAAGCGGCGCAAGCTTGGCGTTATAGGGAACCTGAAGCGCGTTGTAGTACTGATCTTTTCCGCCATCCGGTAAAGGCGTCTCGCCCGCCGAAGTGTAGTCACTGTATGCGTCGATTTGCTGCTGCGAAAGCGGCAGATTGTTCAGCCAGGCGGTCGTGAGCGTCGACGAGTTGAGGAACGACGAAGCGTCGACGACCTGCATGCGGAACCACGAGTCTCCGACAACGACCCTCTCGTCGCCGTTCGAGCCCAACTGAGCCCAGTCGTCCTGAAGGGTCGTGGCGCCGGTCTGCTGGGCAGTCGTTGAACCTGACGTCGACGTCGTCGTCGTGGGAGTGCCAGAATAGTCTGAAGCGACCGTGCACAAATATCGCTGAATCGCACTGAAGCAAGCCATGCGTGCCTTGATCAGTTCGACCCTGTTTGATGTCGCTTTCACGTCGAGCCGCGAAGTTGAAGCGACGGCCGCCAAGACACCCATAATCGCGGCAAGGCTTGCCAGCACGAACACAAAGGATGTTCCTCTTTCTTTATGCATTAGCTGCCTCCCGTTTGGGTCGCCGGATTGGCCGGAGTTACATCGGATAACGGAATCCCGACGATGAACACGCGATCGTTCGCTTCGCCGGTCAACCCGTAGGTGACTCGGACAGCGTTCGGCAGACGGCGCGTGCCAGTCTGCTGGAATGTGTCCCACGTTGAATCCCAGTTGGTGCCGTCAAAGAACTCGTAGGAGATATGAGTGACGTCCGGTTCGAGCATGGACTCGTACCCACCTTGAGTCGCGTCCTGATCGGCCGGCGTTTGGCGCCTCAGAATCAGTCCCGTTTGGCCCTGGGGGTCGCCGACAGGCGTCAAACTCACACTGAATTCGGAGACTCCGCCTTGGGGGCCGAAATTCTGATTATTCGTTTCGAAGTCATCGGTCGACGCGAGGGCGGAAGCGGACGGCTTGCGTCCGATCGCCGTAAACATCAGCGTGTCTGCATCTCCTCCCGAGGAGCCGCTTGATACCGGTGACGCAACTTGTCCACCGGTTGTCGTTCCGGTTGGAGTCGGCGTGGCGCTAATGGTTTCGCCCGGTTGAACGGTTTGACCTAGCGGCATCCCCATTCCCGTCTGCCCAACGAAGAAAGTGGTCGCGCTCGTGGCATTGACGGGGTCGATATAGATGTGCTGGATCAGATCGGTCATACGATCCTCAAACAGCATCCTGTTTTGTTCAGTAGTTCGTCCCGATCTCAAGTGCTCATTGAATCCAAGCGAAACCGAAAGAGCTTCCACGCATCCAACCGTGATCGCCGCCATGATTCCGACGCTGACCAGAAGCTCAAGAAGGGTGAACGCACGGGCGTGTCGCATGATACTATCCGCCTCCCGTCGTGGTGCCCGATGTAGTTGTCGAGGTCGTCGGGGGCTGATATAGCAGCCCGCTTACCCGGCCGATAGGAGCTGAGTTACTGGAGTCCGCAGTGGGGTTGACCGTCACCGTCACGCAAACGAGGTTTGTTACGCCGGTCTGATCGACACTGGCACTCCACGTGTAGTCTGTGTTGTTCTGATCGCGGAAATCTCCGGACTGAGACGAGTTCAGGTTGAGCGTTGTAGCCACCAACTCGTCGTATTTGTGCTGGGCAAGGGAAGTCATGACCGAGATCTGCCGAGCCCGCGATTCGGTTCGGCTGACCGAACCCAACGCACCGAGGACTGCCACGATTCCAACCGTCAGTAAGCCGATCGATGCGATCGCCTCAATGAGAGTGAAGCCGAAGCGAGTTCGGTTCGCCTTAGGCACGGTGTACATAGTCCCCTGCTTGCCATTGTTGGGTCGACGAGTCGGGCAGCGTGCCGTCCTGCATCTTGACTGCTCCTCGCGCGGAAATCACGATCGACTTGGTGCCTCGACCTTCGACCAATTCCATTCCACCGCCGTCGGATGTTCCGTCAGGGTAGAAGTGCAGGCTAAAACTGCCCGCGTCGGATGACGATCCGGCAAGCTCAAAGTTTCCGAAGCGGATGCCGGAACTCAGGGGACAGGTCTTGACGATTTTGTCTTGACTCCGGTCCCCCGAAGCGGTTCCGACGTTCGTATTCGTGCGCGTGCTTTGGGTGTGACCGTTCACCACGATGGTATCGCTACCGGTCGCGGTGTTATCGGTCGTATTCTGGTAGGTCGTAGTATTCACTTCCTGCTTCAGCACCACTGCGTTTGAACTCGAATCGACTTGGAGGTACATGGTGGCGTCGTTGGTGATTGCCATTTCCCGGCCCTGCCCGGCAAGGTCGGCGACACTCGTGTAGAACGCCCGCTTCTCTTGGCCGTCGCGCATCGAGACGAGGTAAGGGGCCACCACGATCGCCAGAAGCGCGACCACGACGATGACCACCATCATCTCGATGAGCGTGAAGCCCCGAGTCTTAGGTTTCGGAACCGTTGACAAGGTCAGCGTTATCACCCGTGCCTCCCGGCTGTCCGTCCCCGCCATACGACTCGACTTGGTACCCACCGCCTCCAGGGCCGGGGCACGAATACTGATAAGGGGCGCCCCAAGGGTCGTTCGGGATCGCCTGCTTCAGGTATGGGCCCCTCCAACCGGTGGCGCCGCTCGGCGCGTTGAGCAAGGCGTCCAATCCCTCCTGCGTCGTCGGATAACGATCGCAGTCGAGTCGGAACTGGTCGATCGCGTTGGACAGAGTGGCGAGATCGGCGGTGGCTTTCGAGACCTTCGCTTGTCCGGTTCTTCCCAACACGTTCGGCACGATCAACGCAGCGAGAATGGCCAGAATCAAAATGACGACCATTAACTCGATCAACGTAAACGCTCTAATTTTCCTGTTCATATTCCTCCAGTGGGGTTCTCCGACATAGATCGCTCTTGTTAGTGGCAACTCTTACCGTCACACCCAATTCACTCAATTGCTCAGCTACTTCACCAAGTTCTCAGCTTGGAAGATTGGCAGCAAAACTGACAAAACGACAAAACCAACGAAGGTTCCCATAGCTAATACGATGATCGGTTCAACCATTGCGGTTAGACGTCTCATACCGTTGTCGACCTCGAAGTCGAGGCTATCCGACACCCTTCCCAGCATCTTCGGGAGATCGCCGGTTTCTTCACCGATCGCGACCATGTGAGTCAGAACGGGAGGAAACGCGCCGGCGTCTCGCATGGCTTCGGCGATCGGCCTTCCCTCGCGAACATCATGGGTCACCATGTCGGCACTCTGGCGGAAAAGCCGATTGCCGGCCGCAAGACCTGACAGGTGCAACGCCTCAAGGATCGGCACGCCACCATACAGAAGCGTTCCAAGAACGCGCGCAAATCGCGAAACGGTCGCCTTTGAAACAACGGGCCCGATAATCGGCGCCTTCAGGAACATCGTATCGCGCTGAAGGGCTCCCTGCTCGGTGGCGGCCCACACCCGGTAGCCGGCGATGACGGCAACGATGGCAACGATGATCCCCACGTACTGCTTCTGAATGAAGTCCGTGCTGGCGAGCAAGAGCTTCGTGGAGCCGGGAAGATCGTTCCCAAGATCGTGAAAAACACCCGACAGTTTCGGAACGACGAATGTAAGTAGGAAGACTACGACGCCAACCGCGGTGGTCGCCAAGATTGCAGGGTAGATCAACGCAGAAACAATCTGGCTTCGGCGCGTAACTTCGCGTTCCTGAAAGTCGGCCAACCGTTGAGCTACCTCGCCAAACTGGCCGCTCGCCTCGCCCGCTCGCAGCGTCTGGCAAAAGACCTGGGGGAAGAGCTTGGGGTGCATGGCGAGCGCTTCGCTGACCGGCTTTCCTCCTCTTACCTCTTCCAGTGCCTTTTCCGCGACATCGGCGAGCATTTGGCTTTCCGATTGTTCGGCGACGACTTGAAGCACTCGGTCGAGAGGCAAGCCCGCAAGTGCGAGATCGGCAAGCCGGCGGCTGAAAAGAGCCAAGTCTCCTCGGCTCGCCTTGCCTCGACGCTTGCCGACGTCGTGGGCTCCCGTGCTTTGCTGCACCGCGTGTTCGCGGATCTCCACAACAAAGCGTCCTTCGGCTGCGATCGTAGCGATCGCAGAATCCTTGGTGGCGGCGTCAATGAAACCGGAGCGTTTCTTACCCGCAGGGTCGAGAGCTGTGTAGGCGTATGTCGTCACGTTACTCTGCCTCCTCGGCTAGAAATCCTCTCGCTGCGACACGCGCAACACTTCTTCCGGAGTCGTTCGACCGGCGATCACCATATTCCGCCCGTCGCCGAGCAAGGTTCGCATGCTCTGTGCCTGGATTGCGTGAGCCTTCATGACGCCTGCCGAGGCTCGTTCTACTGTCATTCGGCGTATCGGTTCGTCGATGACCAGCAATTCGTAAAGGCCTTGCCGACCCTTGTAGCCCGTGTTCTGGCACTTATCGCAACCTTTGCCGCGCATGAATGTAGCTCCTCCACGCTGAGAGATCTCGTATTCGGTAATGCCGATGGCGCGTAGAACCTCTTGAGAGGGCGTGTCTGGAACGGCGCAGTTTGAGCACACGCGGCGAACCAAGCGCTGGGCGATACAGCCAATGAGCGACGAGGCGACCAGATACGGTTCGACACCCAAGTCGAGCAATCGGGTGACAGCGCCAGCCGCGTCGTTTGTGTGGAGCGTGGAGAAGACGAGGTGACCGGTAAGGGCGGCGTGGATGGCGATCTCAGCCGTTTCATGGTCTCGAATTTCGCCGACCATGATGACGTCAGGGTCCTGCCGGACGATGGACCGCAGTCCGTTGGCAAAGCTCAATCCGATATTGGCGCGAACCTGAATCTGACTGATTCCCGGCACCTGATATTCGACGGGATCCTCAATCGTTAGGATGTTTGTCGTCGGGGACCAGATCTCCTGCAAGGATGCATAGAGGGAGGTCGACTTACCCGAACCGGTAGGTCCCGTCGCGAGAATGATGCCATGAGGAAGGGAAATCAGCTTACGGAACTTCTCAAGGACGTCCGCCTGCATGCCGAGCTCGGTTAGTCCGAGCATCGCAGTGCCCTTGTCCAAGATACGCATGACGGCGCGCTCGCCGTAGACGGTAGGGACGATCGAGACGCGAACGTCGATTTGACGGTTCGCGATTGTCAATCGGATGCGGCCGTCTTGGGGAAGTCGCCGCTCGGCGATGTTCATCTCGCCCAGAATCTTGATGCGTGAAATGAGAGCGGCATGCATCCGCTTGGGCGGCCTCATCAAGTCGCTCAACATGCCGTCTACACGACAGCGAATCTTGACATCTCGCTCATACGGTTCAATGTGAATGTCGCTTGCGCCGTCGCGCACCGCTTGGGCGAAGATGGCATTGACCATCTGGACGACGGCAGTATCTCCCGCCATCTTGGTGAGGTCGGCCAAGTCCGTCGTGTCATCTAGGTCGGCGACCGCACTGTCGTCGGGCACCATGTTGGCGAGAATTCGCTCGAGGAAGAAGTCCTTGATGCGCTCTTCGATCAACGCCTTGTCGGCAAGGACGGCGCGCACCGGCCGATTAATGAGGATTCCCAAGTCGTCGACGGCCTGAAGCGCTTCCGGCGCACTCATGGCGACAACCAGCGTTTCCCCATCAAGTACCAGCGGAAGCACGTTGTACTTCATGGCGAACTCGCCCGGAGCGAACTCCATTGCCGCTGGATCGGGTTTTGCCTCGGAAAGGTCGACGTATTCGAATCCGTCCACCATGCGCGCGGCTGAATTGAGAATGACCGGTGACATGTTCATTTGAGGTGCGTTGACTGGCATGCGATTTTCGGGAAAGGAACAGCGAGAGCCGAACTTATCTCTTGATTGACCTTGAGAGTCGGGGGCATAGATATGCTTCTCTGGCTTCTTCGATTCGCAGGAGTCTCTGAAGATATACGGCTCAGAGCACCCACTTGGTTCATTATTATTCCTGTTACCCGCCTCCTATTTGGAAACATTCCGGAGCATCGCCGATGAATTCCTTTCTTGCTTCCTACACCCAGGGATTTTGAGGGTTGAACTTAAAAATGAGATGAGGATTGGGTGAGAGTTCTCTTACTTCAATTGAACCTAAGCCACCCTCACTCGACCTGCATTCTAGGCAGGGAAGTTTGCCTTGCTTGGTCGGGAGTCTGCAAGAGGAAGAAAGAGCCGCTTTGGCAAGCGAAGCCTAACGAATTGTTTGCCGTCGTTTGTTCCCCAATTGCCGAGGGCGACTTACGCAGCAAATCACTTGGCGAGAATTGCGGTAACACTACCAAGAATCCCCACTAGCTGTTAACAATTTCGAGTTAACCTGTTACTTGTCTTGCCGAATCGCTTGTTGCCTCGGGGCATTCTTGAGATAGCTGTGAGTTGCGGCTTAATGGAAATTGACCCTATTAAACAGAGCGTACGCGCCAAAAGCTGCCTTGGACGCTGAGCCGCAGACTCAAATCTGCGTTTATCCTCGCTTACTGGCAACGGGAGAGTGTCTTCGGTAAACGTTTAGTGTCGCTAGTTAAATCTCCTTCTCTCTATTTCAGATATGAATCGAAGCCAAAAACGTTGCCTTATCATTTTGACCTTCCTGCCGGTTTGCGCGGGATTGGTTTGCCAAGCTCGCTTGCTAAACGGGAGAAATGCGCACGTGGCGACTCGAACGGAAAAGTGCTTGTCGAGCCGTAATTCCATCAAGTGCCGATATCCGATTTACGAGCCGCGGATATGGGGCAATCACTCTCGGCGGTCGCGGTTCCAACTGGCGCGTCGACGCCGCCGGGCGTTACATGCCTAGACGCCTCGAATCCCCACGACATTGATCTCACCGTCTGGTTCTAGCACCGCGAACCGAACGTCGGTGAGAGAGTCGTGTTCACGCGCACGCAAAGCTTGCAGGACATCTTCCTCGGTGAGTCCGATCCGTTTCAAGTGTTCCTCCACAAACGCTCCGTTGTGGACGAGCAGTATTGGACCGGATCCGCAGAGCCTCTGCACTCGTTTGGACCTGGTGATGATGAGCGTGACCAACCGGTTCGCGATAAAGAGAGTGGTCGCAGACACGAACCCGGCCCGGAGGAGGGTGCTGCCGTGTACCATTGCCGTCTCGACGGCGCTGCCGAGTAAGATCACTATAAGAAGATCCAGGGCGGTCAACTGCTCGAGTTGCCGTCGTCCGAGAATGCGCATGGCGACCACCAAAAACAGGTAGATGCACACCGTATTACCGGCAACGATCAGCATCGATTGGATCTGGACGTTCATCGTTAGAAATACGCCCTAAATGGGCACAGCGAGAAACCAATATGGCCGAATGGACCCGTCAAGTTTTCGACCACCCGAATCTCAGCGGCTCGCTGATTATAGCGGCAAAGACGTTCGCCATCTACCTCTTCCTGATTGCGGGGTTGCGGCTTCTGGGCAAGCGGGAACTGGGTCAGATGAATATCTTTGACTTGGTGTTGATCGTCGTTCTTGGCAACTCCGTGCAGAACGCCATGATGAACAACGATAACTCGTTGATCGGAGGGCTCATCTCGGCTACGACCCTTCTTGTCGTGAACCGCCTGTTCAACGTCCTTCTCAGACGATCCAAGCGCGTTGAAAGAGCGATGGTGGGCCAACCTATGCTAATTCTCCACGACGGCATACCGGTGGAGGCAAGAATGCGGCGCGAGGGAATCACCCGGGATCAATTGATGACCGCACTTCGTGAACATGGACTGACGCGGTTCGACCAGGCGCGGATGTGCGTGCTGGAAGTCGACGGTTCCATCAGCGTTGTGCCGATGGACACCGAAACTCTCAGAACGAAAAGGCACTTTAAGGCGCTGAGGCTGCCGTGAACGGGGTTTGGTTCGAGCTTTCGGTCTTCGCGGGGAAGACTTTCGTCGTCGTCGTGTACCTCTTCCTTCTTTATCGCCTTCTTGGTAAGCGTCAGGTGGCGCAATTCAACCTATACGACCTAGTGACGGTGATGGCGGTCGCCAATGCGGTCCAGAACGCTATGACGACCGGCAAGGGTGACCTGGCGGTCGGCATCGTTTGCGCCTCCACCTTGCTTTTTGTGGGATGGCTGGTCTCGCGCCTAGTCCTTAGGGCTCCCAAGGCTCAACACCTTATGTTCGGGACGCCAACGATCATAGTTTCCGATGGGCACATCCTCGAGGACCGGATGCGTCGGGAACGGGTCTCGCAAGAGGAATTGGAGGCTGCGCTCCGGTCGCACGGGCTCGTTGTTCCCACTCAGGCACGTTTAGCAGTGCTCGAAGTGGATGGATCGATCAGTATCGTGCCGATGCGATCGACGAACGAGACTAGGAACTGAGTTTGGTGCCGCCGCTCGGACTCGAACCGAGACGCCTCTCAGCACCAGAACCTAAATCTGGCGCGTCTACCAATTTCGCCACGGCGGCACGTCGGGGCCTGAAAATTCTACCACGGCAGAACCGGCTAAGACGCAGGAGGCGAAACGCGTCCCCGGACTCTTATCATTCCATTGACAATCTCAACCTCTTCCAACCGGGAAGGGACCGGAAAGTCGAGCGTGTCGATCACTGGGTTTATCTTGTCGATTTGAGTCTGCATCAACTGCTTGGTGCCAACTCCCATGACGTCAACGGTCTGAATGTCGACAAAGAGCTTCGTTCCTTCGACGATGCGCAGGGAACAAGTCACATTCGCCTTGACCTCGATTAATACTGTTTTGGTCGCGCGTATATGCAAGAGGCCGTTCTTGGCCTCGACACTGACGTTCTTGAGGCCTGCTGGCGACATTCGGTTGAGGAAATCCGCGAGATCGGCCTCCGAGACGTTGACTTCGAGTCGGCCAGGTTCGTCAAGCTCGGCGGAAAACGGGTTGCCGACGACCTTAAGGTTGCCGCCTGAGAGGATCACTTTCTCGAGGCGCAATCCCATCGGCAGCATGACACCGGCCAGATTGGCCTCGAAACGGCCAATGTCAAATACATGCTTCTGGGTCACGGGCAGCATCCTACCACCTTTACGACAAGAACGAATAGCTGGTTTGGCTGGGCGGACCCGGGTGAACGCATGGGCCACCGTCGCGAAGATCGACTAAGGCGTCAGGCGGCCGTTTTTTGGGGCCTGTTATCATATACCGATGCTCCCGCTCTTGTGCCTTCTACCCGCGATGCTTTGGACACCGCCGCAAGTTGACTTGATTCCGCCTGCGATGCCTCGGGAGTTCCGGGCGGCATGGGTGGCAACTGTCGCCAATATCGACTGGCCCAGCAAGCAGACCCTTACGCCTGACCAACAGCGAACCGAGATGCTCCGCATTCTTGATACGGCGGTTCAACTGCGGCTGAATGCGATAGTGTTTCAAGTCCGCCCCTCGGCCGACGCAATGTATCCGTCGAAACTGGAGCCTTGGTCGGAATACCTAACCGGGCTTCAGGGGAAGGGCCCGATGCCCCCATTCGATCCGTTGGCCTTTGCCGTAGATGAGGCGCACGCGAGGGGGTTGGAGCTTCACTGTTGGTTCAATCCCTATCGTGCGGGGCACCCGATTCAGAAGGGTCCGATGGCAGACCGCCATATTTCCAGAACGCACCCGGAAGTCGTCAGGAAATATGGAAAGTACCTTTGGATGGACCCTGGCGAACCATTTGTTCAGCGCCACACGTTGGACGTGATTCGAGACGTGGTGCATCGTTATGACATCGACGGAGTCCATATCGACGACTATTTCTATCCCTATCCGGAGGGCGGAAAGGACTTCCCAGATGACCCCAGCTACAATCGCTACAAAGATCACGGCGGAAAGCTGGATCGAGCCGACTGGCGCAGGGATAACGTTGATCGATTCGTTCACAGCCTGTACACCACGATCAAAGCCGAAAAGCCGTGGGTCAAGTTCGGAATCAGCCCATTTGGAATCTATCGGCCCGGCATTCCCGATTCGATCAAGGCCGGAATCGATCAGTACGCCGAACTCTATGCCGATTGCAAAAAGTGGCTGAATGAGGGATGGTGCGACTACTTCTCGCCTCAGCTCTATTGGCCAATTGCCCAAAAGGCGCAGAGTTTTCCGGTACTGCTCGATTGGTGGATCAGCCAGAACACAAAGAAGCGCCACATATGGCCTGGCCTGTACACGAGCCGAGTCGGCGGGGACGAGGGTAAGACATGGAGTCTTCAAGAGATACTGGACGAGATCGAGCTAACCCGATCGCGCCCGGGAAGCACCGGCGTAGTTCACTTCAGCATGAAGGCATTCTTGGACAACAAGCAGGATATCGTCGGATCCCTTACCAAAGGATTGTACGCGGAGAGGGCACTGGTGCCGGCATCGCCCTGGCTCGGATCGGGAATGCCCTCGCTTCCCAGTGTGGAGGTTGCCAAGAACAACGATGGAAAGTGGGTTGTTTCGATGAAGCCAGGAGATAAGCACACGGTCAGGTTCTTCACGCTTCGCGTCAAGACGGATCGATGGCTGATGCCTAGAGTCACATCACGAGATCGGATTGTTCTCGGCTTGGACCCTGGAACTGAACCGACCGCAATCTCAGTCACCTCGGTTGATCGAATTGGCAACGAGAGCGAGCCGCGAGTTATTCCACTAAGGGCAGAGTGAGGTTGCCAATCGGCAACTGGACCGTGAATGTCGAACCGTGATTCAGAGCGCTTTCTACGGTTACAGCCCCCCCGTGGGCTTCGGTGATGTGCTTCACGATGCTCAAGCCCAGGCCAGTACCACCAGTCGAACGGCTCCTCGCCCGGTCGACTCGATAGAACCGTTCGAAGATGCGATTGACTTGGTCGCTTGGAATACCTATGCCAGTGTCGGCTACATCTATCCTGACCTGAGAATCGTCGCGGCGAACCGTAACGGAAATCCTTCCGTGTGTCGTGTATTTCAGGGCATTGTCGACGAGGTTCAGGGCAACTTGGGTCATCTGCGACGCATTCGCCTCGATCAAACAGGTGACGGGGCCATCGAACGATATGTCCAGGCCTTTCTCATGTGCCTTTGCTTCCAACTGCGACACGGTGCTTCGATAGACCTCGCCAATATCGCAGATCTGCTTTCGAACGGGGTTGGATTCCGCGGCGCTCAAGATTAGGAGATCCTGCGATATCAAGGTCAATCGATCGACCTCCGCAATAATCTTGGACAGGTAGTTTCCTGACCGATCACTTGGGTCGGCCAAGTCGTCAAGCAGGGTCTCCGCCATAGAACGGATAATCGTCAAGGGAGTGCGTAACTCGTGTGATACGTTCGACACGAAGTCCTGGCGGATCCGCTCAAGTCGTTTTAGGTCGGTGATTTCGTAGATCGACAGGAAAACGCGATCTCCTCCCTCGACGGTTGGCCAGGTCTTCGCCAGACCCACCTTCTCGTTTGGATAGGTGAAGCTAATTTCGGCATTCTGTGCAGATCGGCTTCTACCTGCCGAAACGACGAGTTGTTCGAGGTCGTTGCTCAGAGTGACGGCCAGCACCGTCCGTCCCACCGGCCGATCAAACCGAAACAGCTCGATCGCGCGTTTGTTGGCGTAGTGAATCGTCCCCTTGGCATCGCAGATGAAGATCGCGATCTCAAGTCCGTCTGCCATATCATCGACCGCATTGCGCTGCTCTTCGAGTTGGGCCTTGAGCATCTCTACTTTGGATAGCCGTTCGGCTGCCGCCTCAGTGGAAGCGTCGATTGCCGACTTGGCCCGGGTGCCGGCAATGCCCAACAGCGCTCCGGCGAATAAGAGACCCCAACCAGGCTGCAGGATGAGGAGTCTAGAAAAAGACGCGACCGCAAGGACGGCCAATACCGCCGCCCCGACGTAGCAAACCCGTACCGCCCAAAGCCCGAGCCGATGAGACACCCATCGATAGAGACGGACTATCGCTCCGTTCGGTGCGCGGCGAGACGACTGCCACAGGTAGGCTTAACATGTGTCGGTCGAACCGGCGCAATGGTGCGCATGAAACGTATCGAAGCGTATATTCGAGTCAACAAGCTGGAAGAAGTCAAGCAAGCGCTGGAGAATGCCGGCATCGTCGGACTAAGCTGCGGTCAGGTGAGAGGGTATGGCAGGCAATTGGGCCGGACCGACAAATATCGAGGCAGCACCTATGCGGTCAATCTCCTTCCGAAAATGCACGTCGAAGTAATCGTAAAGGACGATGACCTTGAAGAGGGGATCGACGCGATCCTTCGGGCATCTCAGACCGGAGAAATTGGGGATGGCAAGATCTTCGTAAGCGAGATTGTCGATGCTATTCGAATTCGGACCGGAGAGCGGGGCGACGCTGCCATTTCCTAGCTCACGCTGCAGCGGGTGTGACAGAATTCAGGATTGATCAAGGGTCGCGACCATGCCGTTCAAGAACTTCAGCATCTGGAGGGGTAGGCTGCCGCATTGGCGGGCAAGCGACGTAACGTATTACGTAACATTTCGTTCGAGGCGCCATTTGGAAGTCTGGGAAAGGTCGCTCCTTCTCCGCGAACTTCTAAAACCGGACGGCAAGCGCTGGCAGCTCTTGATCGTGAGCGTTTTGCCCGAAAAGACCGATCTGGTTTTCAGAGTCTGCGAGGACGCCAACGGGTTGCCTTACGAGTTGTCACAGATCGTGGAGCGGGCCAAGACAAAGGCAGGAAAGCTCATTCTCAAGAAGTCCGGCGAACGATTCAGCCCATTCTACAACGAGAGCTTCGATCGAATTCTCCGTGATGAGTCAGAGTTGGAAGAACGGTGGACGGAGATCTTCGAGGAGCCGATCTCGTTGGGTTTGGCATCCGATCCGGAGGAGTACGAGACACTCTGGATTGCCGATTCGCCAAATTGATCGAATGAACCGTCGGGTTCAGGTGGTCTATTGATTGTGAGAAACGTTCGCTGCCTCGTTGCATTTGGCTTGCCAGCCTTGGCGTGCTTAGCCTGGTCGCAAGGGCCACCACCTCCAGCAAGCGCCGTGGCGGTTTCCGGCCCGCCGCCCGTTTCCGATATGGGCATAGGGCAGATGGATCCTCAACGGGATTTCGTAGCCACCGACAAGGTCGCTTACCTCATTTTCCCTGCCACATTCGTATGCGGTCCGAAGGTGATGCAGATGGATTGGTCCGTCGACGGCGAGCATTTGGCGGTTATGCGCAAAGAAATGCAGATCGGGCCAGATTTGGTTAAGGACATCCTCCTCCAGCACGATGACGTCCGGTCTCTTCCGGAATCCCTCGATCAAATCGTCGTATGGAGCGCGGTGACACACAAGACGACGACGGTTTTTGCCGTCAAGGAATCCCAGGGCTCGATCAACGAGATGCAGTGGCTGACCGGTTCCTCTCAGTTACTCGTGGTCGCCACGTTAGTGACGCCAAACGATCCGAACCGGCAGCGTACATCTTTGTTCCGCATTCAAACGAACGGAACAGTCGTTCCCCTTGCCCCGATATCTCAATTGGTCCGCTACGAAGTCTCGGTTTCACCGTACCGCCCCGAGGCGGCGTATATCGAGTATCCGCTTCAGAACCAAAGGTCCGAGGCACAGATCGCAGATACGCCATCGCCGGTCCGAAGTTCTGCCGAGGACATCGGCACGATCCGATTTGTAAACTCAACCGGCGGACTCGGGCCGTCAGTGAGTATGCCTGGTGCGAACGACAGCCTATTCTGGAGCAAGAACGGCCAGATCTATGCCCTTGGATTCACGCGCGATCCAGTCACCAAGCGATCCAAACGACTCTGGTACATGTACAACCGGTCTACCAGGAAGTTCGAGTCTTCGACGACACCGCCGGACTCGGCAGAGGTAAGGCATGAAGAACTGAGTCCCGAAATCGTCGCTGAAAGCCTACGCCCGAAGATGTCCGTGAAGAAGGTCGGCGTCAATGCGCCGACGGTGATCCTCGAAGCGTTTGAAGCCAAGGATGCCGAACCGGCGATTGTCTCTACAGATGGCTCAGATGGAACACTTTCGCCGAAGCTAAACGCGGTTTCGTACGAGACTCAGGGCTCTGTGATGGTTCGAGAGATGGTTAAGGTTCCACTTGAAGCGTACAAAAATGCACGGCTGGCGGCGATCCGTACCAAACTGATCAACCAGGCAAAGCAAGTTGCCTTGGGGCTGATCATGTACGCCGGCGACTATGACGATAACGGCCTGAGCAACCAGGGGAATTGGCAGAGCCAATTGGAGCCCTATCTGAGGGACACCAGTTTGACGGATGGCTTCAACTACACGTTCGGCGGCGGAAATATGGGGAATATCGCCGATCCGGCAAACACGATCATGGGCTACATCGAGGGGCCTGGTGGCCGAGCGGTTGCCTATGCGGACGGCCATGTTCGTTGGATTCCAAATCCATAATGATAGTGAATGAGGTCTGAGACTCCGCCACCGGCGTTGCGGTCCGCGAGACAACAATATGAACAAGCGATTGATCCCAATGGCCGTGGCAGCGGCCGCCCTAAGTGTCGCGTTCGCGCAATCTGATCCGCAAAAGGACTTCGTTGCTTCCACCCAAGACGCCTATTTTCTGATGACCCCTGAGTTCGTCTGCGGGGCCCATGTAGAGCGGTTGGTTTGGTCCCAGGACGGGGAACGTTTGGCAGTGCTTCGCACATATATTCCCCATGAAGAGGAATTTGCCCTCAACACATCAGGCAAGCCTTCGGCTTCGATGCTCGAAGACGTTCAACAGCAGATCTACACGTGGGGGACGAAGACGCGCAAACCCACGATGGTGTTCGCGCTAAAGCCGACGCAGGGCACTCTGGCTGACGTGAATTGGGTCGCGGGTTCCTCATCGCTCGTTGTGGAGGCCGCGATGTCGGTCGAGGGCGCCGAGCCCACCACCACGGTGTTCCTGATTTCTAACTCGGGAGACGTGAAACGCATTGCCGCCTTGGCCCCGGACGAGTACTGCCAACTGAGCTATTCGCCAACCAAACCGGTCACTGCCCTGATCGTCCACAAGCTTCCGAAACGAAATGCCGCCGGCCAATACTTGGCGCTGCCGCCGACGATACGGTTTTTTGGGATTGAAGGCGTACTTTCTCAACCGATCACGGCGCCGTCAAGCAACGCCGTCATGTTTTGGTCGCAGGCGGGCCAGCCATATTTGATGACCACGGTGAGGGGAAAGCCCAGTCAAGCTCCGAAGCAGTCATGGTTTGCAGTCGATCGCAGCTCCGATACCGTCCATGCTGTTGATGAGCCGGCCGAATTCCGCAACCAAGCGCCGCCACCACCGACCATATTCGTGGACTCGATGACCGCGAAAGCAGCCATTGACAAGGTAGGAGTAAACGCCCCTGTCGTTATCTTAAAGGCCACGCACCCTCTGGATGAAGCGGCGTTCGGAGTGGTGACGACAGACGGCAATCGAGGCGAAATGGCTCCAAAGGAAGGCGCGGTGGCTTACGTGAGTCAAGAGAACGCGATGGTGAGGCGTCTCACGAAAGTTCCCCTCGACGCCTATCGTAAGGCAAGATATGCCGCCTTGCGCACTAAGCTTCTCGGGCAGGCAAAGCAAGTGGGCCTTGCCATCCTTATGAGTTGCAACGACAACAACGACAACTTTCCATCGAACAAGGGCAACTGGCAGGCGGGCCTTACTCAGTATTCGAAGGACCCAAACCTCTTCGACGGATTCAACTACACGTTCGGAGGTGGAAACGCCAGTTCGATCGAGAGTCCAGCGGAAACAATCTTGGGATACATCGACGGACCCGGTGGGCGAGCCGTCGTATTCAGCGACGGGCACGCAAAGTGGATCGCGAACCCCTGAGCTAGACGCATTGCTGACCGGGTACGTTTGCTAGATGCGCTGCTGCATCGTCATTCCTGCCCGGATGGGCAGCACCCGGTTTCCGGGTAAGCCCCTTTGCGACCTTCTCGGTAAGCCGATGCTTCAATGGGTTGTGGAGGCCGCCATGAAGGCGGGAATCACCGATCGAATCGTCGTCGCAACTCCCGATGCAGAGATAGTTGAGGCCTGCCGGCAGTTTGGAGCGGAGGCAATCCTAACCAGCCCCGCGCATCCCACCGGCACGGACCGGATTGCGGAAGTGTCGCACACGGTCGAAGCGGACTTCTACGTCAACCTTCAAGGTGACGAACCCCTTATTCGCCCAGAGACGATCGCCGCCTGTGCGAAGCCCATTCTCGACGACCCCTCGACGGAAATGGCGAGCGTATACAGTCCCTGTCCAGATGGCGAACTGCACAACCCGGCTGTCGTCAAAGTTGTCACCGATCTGAACGGCTATGCCCTCTATTTCAGTCGCTTCGGACTCCCGTTCCAACGAAATGCGACCGGGATCGAAGCTAAGAAGCATGTCGGCATCTATGCATACGGACGCGAAGTCGTCCGGGCGTTTTCGGAGTGGCCTCAATCGCCCTTGGAAACGACGGAAAGTCTGGAGCAGTTGAGGTTTCTCGAGCATGGAGTGAAGATCAAGATGTCACTCGGACAGGGAAGCGAGCTTGCGGTGGACACGCCCGAACAGGCAGTTGAGGTGCGGGAAATATTGAGGAAACAGGGTTCGTCAACGACGCTGTAGGCCCGGTATTGGAACTTTTGACAATATAGCGGCCGCCAACTTCGGTCTTGGCGATTGCGACGTATTCTATTTGTTAAGGCGACTATTCACTTACTCGCTCACGTGAGCCTCGAAATATGACAGCGGCGTACGACATCAGTCACGATTGGGAAGAGCCGGAGGATCTGCACGCCATGCTGCAGATCCTACGAGCTCAGCGTGACGACGCCAACGTCCGGCGAATACGGTATGCCTTCTTTCGGGCCGAGCAGTGGCATGCCGGGCAGTATCGGCAATCGGGTGAAGCCTATATCCATCATCCCCTTGCGGTTGCGCGCATAGTCGTCGACATGCGGATGGACGACGATACCATCATCGCCGCCCTCTTGCACGATGTACTCGAAGACTGTCCCGATGTCAAGCCAGAGACGATCTCGAAGGAGTTTGGCGAGGACGTCCTGGCGATGGTGGAGGGTGTCACCAAACTTCGTTCGGCCCCTCAGGGGGAGATGACCCGCCGCCAGCAGGTGATCGCGGAGAACACCCGCACCGCCGAGACCCTTCGGAAGATGCTCCTTGCGATGGCGAAGGACTTTCGGGTCATGGTCATCAAACTGGCCGACCGCCTGCACAATATGCAGACGCTGGGTTCGCTCCCGCCGCCCAAGCAAACGAGAATCGCCAACGAGACGCTCGACATCTATGCCCCGCTTGCCGCCCGGCTCGGAATCTGGCAAATGAAATGGCAGCTTGAGGACCTTGCGTTCCAGGTCCTGCATCCCGTCGAGTTCAAAGACATCAGCGAACGCGTTGCGACCACCCACCCTCAGCGGAGCCGGGAGCTGGACGAGGCTATCCTGGCGATCAAGACGAAATTCGAAGAAAGAGGTGCGAAGATGGTCGACATCCGCGGCAGACCCAAGCATCTCTATTCAATCTTCAACAAGATGGTCAAGCAGAACGTGGGTTTCGAACAGATCTATGACTTGCTGGCGCTTCGAATCATCGTGGAAACGGTTACCGACTGCTATGTGGCCCTCGGGATCGTCCACGAAACGTACATGCCGATCCCGTCCCTCTTTTACGACTATATTGCCAAACCTAAGCCGAACGGTTACCAATCGCTGCATACAAAGGTGATCGGCGGAAGCGGCTCTCCGATCGAGATCCAGATTCGCACGGTAGCAATGCACGAGATCGCCGAATTCGGGGTGGCCGCGCATTGGACCTACAAAGAGGGGAAGATGGCGTTGGACGAGACGAGGCGGCTGGGCGTCTTGCGGGAGCAGCTATTCGATTGGAACTCCGACCAGCGGCTCTCAAGCGATTTCCTGCGTACTGTTTCCACCGACCTCTTTTCGGAGCAGACGTTCGTATTTACGCCGAAAGGGGACGTCATCGATCTCCCGAAGGACTCGACTCCGGTCGACTTCGCGTTCCGTGTCCACACGCAGTTGGGAATGACCTTGGTCGGCGCACGGATCAACGGTCACATGGCGCCGTTAAGCACAAAGCTGAACAACGGCGACGTGATCGAATTGATCAACCGGTCGAATGCGACGCCAAGCATGGACTGGCTTGAATTTGTTAAGTCCGCTCATACCCGGAGCAAGCTCCGCGGTTACTTCCGGAAGCTCACGAAGTTCGAAGACGCGCAGCGCGGTCGCGAGGCCTTGGAAAAGGAGTTCCGTTACTTCGGCCTGGATCCGAAGCACTTCATGGGGGAGGACCACCTTCAGAAGATCGCGGACACGATGGACTCAGCGGAAAACGCCACCGACGTCTTGGCGAAGATTGGACTCGGGCAGCTTTCGGTCCGAACGATCGTCAACAAGCTGCGGGGAACGGTTGTGGAAACCCACACTGCCGACCGGATCGAGGTCACGAAGACGAAAGAGGGCAAACTCACCCTTGTCACGAGCGGCATCGACAATGTGATGGTCAACCGCGCCAAGTGCTGCAGCGCGATTCCTGGAGACGAGGTCGTAGGTTATGTCACCCGCGGCCGTGGGATCATGATCCACCGGAAGGTTTGTCCGAACGCCCTTGCTTACGCGACCGCGGAGCCCGAGCGACTGATTCCCTACACCTGGCCGCCGGATGGAAACGTTTATGCGGTTGGACTCAAGATTATGTCTGTCAACCGGACGGGCTTGCTGATGGATATCTCTACGATCTTGGGCGAATCGAAGACGAACGTCTCCGCGTTGAAGGTCAAAACGATCCAAAACCACACTGCCGAGATCGACGTAACCGTGGACGTCAAAGACACAGAGCACCTGAGTCACTTGATGACGAAGATCTCCAACTTCAGCGACGTTATCTCGATCCTCCGCATGTTCGGAAGGATCACCAAGTAGCCCGCCGGTTGACAGAAAAGCGGCGTCGGATATGGGTACCCGCCGCCGCTTCAAACGATCTCCAAGGAGGTCAATCGGTAACGATCTTGACGAACGCTTTCTCGCGCGATTTCGCAGCCACCGCACTGACCACGCAGCGAATGGCGCTCACCACCCGGCCGCTCTTGCCGATGATTTTGCCTACATCGTCGGGTGACACGCGAACGTAAAATGTCCGGGTTCCCATTTCGTGCTCTTCATCGATCTCGATGGCGTCCGGATTCTCAACGACGGACTTGACGAGGGTTTCTACAAACGGTCGATAGCTCATTAGACAGTCTCAGCGGTACTCGTTGTGGAGGTTACCGAAATTGCCGCCGTCCGCTTGTCGAGGAAGGAGTAATTCTTCTTCTGGTTGGGGCGCTGCTCCAAGAACTTGGGCAGGATACCGAGCTTGTTGAGCAAGTATGCGGTGGTCTCCGAAGGCTGAGCACCCAGCAAAAGCCAGTGCATTGCCCGCTCTTCGTTGATTTCAATCTTCTTTGGCTGGGCAACCGGGTCGTAAATGCCCAGGTTCTCGACGAAATTTCCGTTACGGCCTGCGGCACTCTCGGCAACTACCACACGGTAGAACGGTCGGCCTTTCGTGCCGATTCTCCTTAGACGGATCTTTACCATAAACTCTTAAATTCCTTCCTATCGACGCCCGCGCTTGCTCATCCTCTTCTGCATCTGCATCATCTGCTTCATGCCTCGGCGGCTACCGTAGAACTGCTTCAAAAGGTTATTGACCTCTTCGACGGTAGTCCCGGCGCCCGCAGCGATACGCTTTCTTCGCGAACCGTTGATTATATCCGGATTTGACCGCTCTTTTGGAGTCATGCTCAGGATGATTGCTTCAATTCGGCCTGTATCCTTCTCGTTTATTGCATCGAGAGCCTCTTCAGGGACCGCCGCCGACAATCCGGGGACCATTTTAAGCAGATTCTTCATCGGACCCATCTTCTTCATCATCCGAAAGGTCTGGAGCATGTCGTTGAAGTCCAGGTTGCCCCGGGCCATCTTGTTCTGGATGTCTTCGGCCTCATCCTGATCGATGGCCATCTCGGCCTTCTCGATAATGCCCATGATGTCGCCCATTCCGATGATTCGTTGGGCCATCCGGTCAGGATAGAAGGTGTCGAGGGCATCGACTTGCTCACCAAGTCCGATGAACCGGACCGGCACGCCGGTTGACGCCCGAACACTGAGAACCGCACCGCCACGCGTGTCGCCATCGAGCTTGGTGAAGATTACGCCGGTGAGCGGAACCTGCTTGTGAAAAGCCTCCGCCACGTGAACCGCTTCCTGACCGGTAGTGGAATCGAGTACGAGGAATACCTCGCTCGGGTGCGTCGATTCGTGAATCTGATGAAGCTCCTTCATCAAGGACTCGTCGATCTGAAGGCGTCCGGCAGTATCGATGATCAGGACGTCCAGAAGGAGGTGCTTGCACCGGGCGTATGCCTCTTTCGCAATCTGCACCGGCGAACTGCCGTCGAGCTTGGCGAAAACGGGAACGTCAACCGACTCACCCAACACCTCGAGTTGCTTGACTGCGGCGGGCCGTTGGACGTCGCAAGCCGCAAGCATCGGTTTCTTTCCTTGGGCAGTGAGCCACTTGGCGAGCTTTGCGGTAGTCGTCGTCTTTCCCGAACCCTGAAGGCCGCACATGAGTATGACGGTGGGCGGGGAAGGGCTGTAGTTGAAACGCGGTGGGGAAGTGCCGAGAATCTCGGTCAACTCGTCCCGAACGACCTTGATAATCGTCTGATCGGCGGTCAGGCTGCCGTAGATGTCTTCCCCAACCGCCTTCTCCTTGACCTTCGCAATAAAGCTCTTGGCGACCGCGAAATTGACGTCTGCTTCGAGGAGTGCCACGCGAACCTCGCGCAGCATCTCGTTTACGTCGTCTTCCGTCAACCGCGCCTTGCCCCGAAGGCCGGACAGAATGCCGGCAAGCCGGCGGGTAAGAGAATCAAGCATCGGAATCTGTAAGGTACCTCGTCATACCGTTACGGAGCACTGGCTGCAAGGGTTGTCGGTTTGCAGCCGCCAAGCGGGGCTACCTAGAAGGTGCGGCCGAATACGAACCTTTCCACTTTTGCAACGCGCATCAGCCAAATCAGCCCGAACGTGATCCCAAGCATCAACGCTGGGGACAGTAAAGGGCCCAGATAGGTCTCATTCAGCAGGCTGGCCACCCGGGGACGCTCTAGCACCTGCATGATCCCAGGATGCATCAAGTAGATCTGAAGCGAGTTCTTCCCGAGGGGTTCGAGTAGTTTCCGCCACCGCCCGATCGGAGTGAGCTTCATAGCCAGGATGAGCATAGCGACCGATAGGCAGCTTGCGTAAACGGTAAGCGAACCGTTGTACAGATAGTTATCGGCCTCGGTCCCCAACATCTGCAGTACTTCCTGACCGAGGAACGATGTGCCCATGACGAGAATGATCGCAAGCAACGGCCTTGTAAGGCCGCCAAACTTCTCGCGGAAGAGATCCCAATTGACTCCGATCCATGCTCCGGGTAGTAACGAGCCCATGTACCAGAGCACATTGCTGCCCGGATACTTCACCCACGCAGTCTTGTGCTGCACTATCATGATCAATGCTTGCACGACGAAAGCGGTAAGGACGGCCTCCCAGAATCCCGGCTTTCGCCAGCGAACGTACTTCACGGCCAACGGCAAGAGCAGAAGCAGACCGATCAGGACAACAAGGAAGTACATGTGGAAGAACGCCTTCCCCCAGAGGATCTCGTTCAGGCGTTCGCGGAAGTGCAGCAGCATAGCCGGGCCGTGAATAGTGTGCCCCAGTAACCTCGTGGTCGCCGATTTGCGGGCGGCCGGGTCTTGAATCATGCGCCCGACCCAGTAGATCAAAGTCCACATCAAGTACGGCCACAGAAGCCCCGGGAACCGGCGTTTGTAGAACAGGCCCACCGCGGGGTTCTTAATCAGGCTACGTGCGGATAGGATCGCGCTGATTAGGAGAAAGACCGGCACCGAGAAGCTCAGAACCCGGTTCGCCATGCTTAGCACCCACCAAGCGGGAGTGAATGGCGTGGTGTAGAGCCGGGCCGAATTGCTGAACGAATGGTGTCCAAGTACCAGCAGGATTCCGATACCTTTCGCTACGTCAAAGAGGGCGTCCCGCTGCTTGGCGGGGGCGGCGGCAGATGCCTCGTCAATTACGCCGTCGCTCACGCTCTTAAGAATGCTCGATGGAATGGTCCTATTTGCATCCAAACTTTATCAAGATTTGAAAACCTTGCCGACGATATCGTCGTCTGTAATAGTTGCTGGTCATATGAAGAAGAGTGAATCTACCCTCTCAGTTGTGAAGTCGATCGCCACCATCGCCTTTATCGGCGGAGCGGTGGCTGCCTTCGTGTTCTGGACCCGGCGCCCAAGCTTCCGCTCTCATCGGCTCATTGGGCGGTGCGACGATGCCCTTAACGAACTTGAGCACCGAGCCCCCGAGTTTGAGCTCCACCCCGTCGAGCACTACGCTTAGGACCCAGACCGTCACGGCAGTCGGTTTTTGATCCCTTTTCGACGGCAATATATATCGTGGAACCGTGGTTCCACAACTGGATACCTCAGTTCCATGAAATGAGTCGGGATAGTCGGCAACCTGACACAATGGATACATGCTGGCGACTTGCCTTGCCGTATGTATGCACTATATTGCAATAAGCGATCAACCACTGAAGCTGGTCTGGTCGGATGAATTCAACTACCGGGGCCACCCCGATCCAAAGAAGTGGAGTTATGAAGTTGGCCTCATACGCAACAAGGAGCCCCAATACTACACTTCAAACCGGCTGGAGAATGCCCGGGTCGAGAATGGCAACCTCGTGATCGAGGCACGGAAGGAAGACTTCAAGGGCTCGAAGTACACCTCGGCGAGCCTGATAACAGATGGTAAGTTCCAGTTTCAGTACGGCCGCCTCGAGGTCAGAGCCAAACTGCCGGGAGGAATGGGAAGTTGGCCGGCGATCTGGATGATGGGCGTGGACCGATCAATCGTAGGTTGGCCCCGGTGCGGCGAGATTGACGTCATGGAGCACATCGCCTACGAGCCGCAGAGGATTTACAGCACGGTTCACCAGATTGGCGTCGATGGGACCGGACACGTGAGCAATGGGAAGACCCTAGACGTGTCGGACCCGACCGAGGGATTTCACGTCTACGCATTGGATTGGACGCCGAGGAGCCTCGAGTTTTCCGTAGACGACAAGAAGTTCTTCACGTTTCCATATCAGGGTCCAGCACACTGGACGTTCGACAGTCCGATGTACTTGTTGATCAACCTTGCTGTCGGAGGCGCCTGGGCCGGCCGAAACGGGATCGACGACAGATCTTTCCCGCAGCAATATCTCATCGACTACGTGCGCGTCTACCAGCGGAAATAGGGCACCCGTCCCAGGTTCATCTATGACCCCACCCCAGCATCAAAACCGGATCGAATATCTTTCTGATAATCATTATTATGAAGTCGTCTAGTTTCGTTCACCGCTTCCCTTGACTCCGGAGGGGGCCGCACTGCGGTGATGAGAGATGAAATCGGGTGGGACGTCGGTTGCTGATGAGGACTTCCCGGAGTCGTTCCCGGAAGGGTTGGAGGCAAGGCGAACTGCCGGCTCCGAGTCTGACAGTCGCTAGCGATACTAGAGGCTGGGCAGGAACAAAAACGTCGCAACGATCATCCGCGCTTTATTTTCTAGGGATAGGTAGCATGGGGCTGCGAAATAGATCGGAGGAAACGGAATGGCAACACACAACTCGGGCGACGATGGGGAAATGCAGGCCTATAACCGTTACGTGCAGAAGATATGCTCCGATCTCAAATGCCCAACCGGAGGCCACGTTCAGTTCGTGAAAGCGGAGCTGTCGCCGAGGGACAAGGAAAAACGGATCGAACTGGTTGCGTGCTGCCCGGAATTCGCCTCCCTGTGCGACGCACAGTTGATGCTTAGCTTTCCAAAAGAGCCGTCGTAACTGAAGCCTCACCGATTCCCCACTCTTATCTATTTGCAAGTTAATACCTTAAACTATCTCTCGCTAGAATCTGGACGATGTGAGAGTGCGTGGAGCGATTATGCCGCCCAACCTTGCACTGACATTGGGCGAGCCAAATTGGACCGCCTGATCGATGACCGGTATGTGACGATTGAGAGGCTGGCTGTCTACGAACTGATAGCGAGCAGCTAGGCCTTCCCTGCCGCTCACCGACTCCATAATAGAACTTGCGGCCACCTGGCCCATGGAGACGCAAAACGTGAAGGTGGATTTCGATTATTACTTGAAGGACTGGGCGGTCAAACTTCGAACGGAAGCGTCCGAACTCCTGAAATTCGCCGAGGTCGTCACGCTCTCGCCGGGAAGCATCAACCGTACTGAAATGCGGAATCGAATCGAGACCTGTCAAGGCCTGCTGGCAGACTCCGCCAAGCTGTTGGACAAACTTGAGCGAGACCTTCCTGCTTCCGCGAAGAACCCTTCTTCTGAAGTCATACCTCGTGGCGAATGCCAAAATGATGTTCCAACGGCTTAGCAATCGTTCCAAAGTCATCGTTGTCGGCCCCGCCATGATCGAGGCTGGCCTGTTGTCGGGCTGTCTCCTCAAGGTGTTCGGTCTGGACCAGTTGACGGTTCCCTGCGGTATGGCGATCGGCTATGGCGCGATCATCCTGCTCAGTGGCGCCTTTCTCGTGTGGAAAAACTGAACTTGTTGGCGAGCCGACTCACCAAAGAATCCGCCCGCCCGGATGAAGGACCCAGACTGTCATTCTGAGGGCTAATGGATCGCGTATATCTGGTGATCGTTCGAGCCGATGTAGACCGTGCCATCCTTCCCGATCGCGGGACTCGAGTCGATCCAACTCCCGGTCGCGAACTTCCACTTCAAGCTGCCATCCGAGTTGACTGCGTACAGGAAATTGTCGCGCGAGCCGATGTAGATCACGCCGTCTCCCCCAAGCGAAGGGCTTGCATTGCGGATCTCCGCGCCGGTCGCGAACTTCCATTTGAGACTTCCGTTTGGCTTGACCGCATAAAGGTAACCGTCGCGGGACCCAAAGAAGACCGTTCCATCGGAGCCCACGGCGGGCGACGACCAAATCTGATCCCCCGTGCCGTACACCCACTTGATGTTGCCTCCGGAATCGAGGGCATAGAGGTAATGATCCTGCGAAGTGATGTAGATTGTGCCGTCCGGGCCGATTGCAGGCGAGGCAGTAATCACATTGCCCGTCACAAACGCCCAATTCAGGTGGCCATAGGGGCTGATCGCATAGAGAACATCGTCATCGGAACCGACGTAAATGGTGCCGTCCGCGCCGATTGCCGGGCCCGAATCGCTCGCGTTTCCGATGTTATAGGTCCATTTCTGGCTTCCGTCGGGGTTCAAAGCGTATAGGTTGTTGTCGTACGATCCGACATAGATAGTTCCATCGGGCGCGATCGCAGGGGCCGAGTTCCCAAACCCACCCGACTCGAACTTCCACTTTAGCGTTCCGTTCGGATTGAGCGCATAGAGGAAGTTGTCGGTCGAACTTATGTAGATCGTGCCATCCGCCCCAACCGTCGGATCGCAGAAGATCGGGTTGCCGGTGGGATAGGTCCATTGGACAATACCACTCGAGGAGATGGCATAGACGTTCGAGTCCCAGGAGCCGCAATAGACCGTCCCGTCCGCAGCGAGTGCGGGAGACGAGGATCCGATAACCCAGGCCGTATTGACGCTCCACTTCTTGTTGCCCAATGCTCCTGAGCCGGTTGCCTGTCCTGTGTTTTGGGCGTTGCCGTGAAACTTTGGCCACCCCGAATCGGCGAGAACGACTGATTTCGTGATCGCGAGGCTGATTGCCAGTGAATGATTCCCAATCATCGCCGTAATCGTCGTGGACGTATTTGCGGGAACAGCAACCGTCGTGATGGGAAATGTGCCGGACAAAAACCCGGCAGCGACCGTTACCGAATTCGGCACCCGAGCATTGGAGGAACTGCTCGTCAAGCTGACGACGCTTCCTCCTACCGGCGCGGGCGTGGAAAGAGTCAACGTTCCCCTCGCGGTTCCGCCGCCGACAATGCTTGACGGTGTCGTGCTAATCGCGGTGATGGATGCGCCCAGGATGGAGAGACTCGCAGAGGCTCCTCCTCCCGCGCCCGATGCAGCAATAACGGCCGACGAGTCGCCGACAACCGAGGACGTGGTGACAGTGACGCTTGCTGAGTTCGATCCAGCCGGAATCACGACCATTTTCGGCACGTTGGTAATAGCGGTGTTACTGGTAGAGAGCGAAACGGCGAATCCACCCTGTGGCGCCATACCGTTCAAGCTGACCGTCGCAGTCGACACATTACCGCCCAGAACGGCGCCAGGCGATAGGAATAGATCACCGATTACCGCTGGATCGATCGTAAGGGTAACCGTCTTGGCAGCCGAACCAAGTTTGGCGGTGACGACCGCGGTCGACTTCTGAAGGATCGACTGTGTACTCACGACGAAACTAGCCGAGGCAAAGCCGGCTGGAACCGTAACCGATGCTGGGAGCTTTGCCTTCGGGCTCGAGGACTTCAGCAAAACGACGAGGCCCCCGCTGGGCGCTCCGCCGCTTAGACTCACCGACCCAATGGAACTGTCTCCGCTCGAGATTGTCGGCGGAAGCATCGCAACCGACTGAAGGGATGCCGCTTTCACGGAGATCGAAGCACTCTTGCTGACTCCTCCAATCGTAGCCTTGATCGTCGCCGACTTCGTTGCGGTGACCGGCGAAGTCGTCACCGTGAATGTCCCAGATTTTGCTCCGGCCACTATCGAAGCAGTTAGCGGCAAGCTCACGTAGGAGGCGCTTGATGAAAGCGGGACCAGAATGCCACCACTCGGCGCCGCCTTGGTCAGTTTCACCGTTCCGGTCGCGGTAAACCCGCCAACAACGGATGTAGGCGTGACCGTTACGGAGGAAACCACCTGTCCCAGGGAGAGGCTCGTGAGTGCCCCCGCAATCAACAGGAAAACAGCCTTCGCCAAGGACACTCGATGGGCAAGCATGGTTATCTAGAATAGCCCCCTTCCCTCTTGGCGTACAAGTCAGGGCGATCGGCCCAGTGCCCATTCTTACCGCATTCTTACTATTGAAAAGGCAGAGCTTACTGTTAGCTTGGCCCACGTTCTGCTCTGTTTCGGCATTCGGCCTATTTCGGACGAGTTGAGAGCCGCAATCCGGCGTGCCAGTCGTCTCGACTTCTTCGTCTCCCGCTGGCATGGAAGACTGATGAAGCAAGGCACATTCTCACTCGCTCCGACCATCGTACATTAGGGATGCCGGATCATCGAACCTATCGTAAGCAGCCTCAGGCTTCAGAAAAATCGAATCGTCTCACGACCCAACGGGGCGGCGTGGCTCCGGTGGCGTCATCGTTCGACTCGGTCAGGGCCATGCCCATGAAATGGGCTCCCTTCCAAACGTCGTACAGGTCTGGGCTGAAGACAACGGTGTCCCCGTAGATGCTCCTTACCGAACTCCAGTCTTCAGGCCTCTGAAGTTCGTTGAAGGTAAACGCTTTCTCCACGATTTGAGTCTACACCTGTTGAGGCTATTTGGGACTTACCCGGTTAAATTCCTCCAGAATCTTATCATAGGACTAAGAATGCCCCAAGGCTCGCGCACAAAAGAGCGGGGCCGCGCCTCATCGCTTGCGCATGCCCCGCTTTGTCCTTCCTCCGCCGACCAAAGCATGGAAGGCGGTCTAGACAACTGAACTTTGGAGAATCTTAATCATTGCTTTCTCCAAAACATCCTCGTCGATCTGAGGAGTGCCCTTGTCTGGCAACATGACCACGACCATCCGGTTATAGGTGGACGACATTCCGACACGGTCGATTCGGTATAGCACTCCACCGCTTTCGACCTTGGTTCCAGGGTAAGGATACGATCCCACCCAGTGCTCGAACAAAATCTTGGTTGTTTCCCCATCCATGAACTGAGCGGACATGGGGAACTTTAGTAGATCAGGCATCTGCGACTCCCTTCTTGTTCATGAACTATATGACGATGAGGACTTGCCCGTGTTTCGACACGCGAGACAAACAAATGGAAGTTCAAACTCGCTCTCTGTTTTGCTCAGCCTCCTATTTGTGGGAATCGATAAGTTCGATGCTAAGGCGTTAGCAGCGCAAACGTAATCGGCGTCCAAGCGCCGCAATTGGTGCCGGTCGAAGCCAGAACGCTTGCCGAACTTGCCGTCGTCGTGATCGAATAGCCTGTGGTTGTTCCAGTGCACGGATTGTTGGGAATCGAACCGCCCAAGTCCGTGGCATAGTCTGCGAGCGTCGTGTCGTATGAGCCCAATTGAATCGCCTTTGCCTCAACGGCTGATGCCAAGGCGCGAGCGTTGGTATTAGCCGCGCCTCTGCGGGACGTCTGGACGGAACTCAAATATGACGGCAAGGCGATCGCGGTGAGTACCCCTAAAATCAGAACAACGACAAGCAGCTCAATCAGCGTGAAGGCCATCCTGTAAAATCGGGAGCGGTAGATAGTCATCATCATTTGTATTCCCCAGTGTGCCACGAGGAGGGGGCAATACCAGGTTTCGGGTTACACAAATCCTGTCAGTGCCTGATCCCGAATCCTCCCAAGTCCCCCCGACGTAAATCGAGCGTAGAGGCAAGATTTCATCAGAATGCCTGCTATAGTTTAGTGACAAACGTCGCGCCGATGGGACGTGTTTTTACGCATCTCGCGCCGAAGGAACGAGGATGGAACCACAAAATACCCTGTTTAAGGATAATTTCGATGCCTACTATTTCGATCGAACGGGGACGCTTCTGTTTAAAGGGAAGCTCGACGCCCTGCCCAATCGCGGACAGAGAATAGTTATCAACGGAAAGCTATACGGTGTGCACGATGTGGCGACCGATGTGGATAGCCACGACGCGTTGATAAGGCTCGATATTCTGGCAACCACCGGAATGGAGCGGGTTCTCGAACCGCGTCATTGATCTGCCCTTATCGTCTCAACCGGCTCGCGCACAAAGCGTGAGCCGGTTTTTTGTTATTGAGGGAGGCTATTTGCCCATTCCACGGAGGTTCTTGAGGCAGGCATCGACTGCTTCGAGAGGGGTCATGCCTTCATAGGACTCATGCTCGACGATGTACCACTGAGTACCGGCAACCGTTTCGCACGCTTCAAACACCTTGGCCCACGGAATATTGCCTTCGCCGATCACTTTGGCCCCATGGACGCCTGACCACTCCTTCAGATGGACGGTGATCCCTCGTCCAGGCCAATCGAGAATAGGCTGTACTGGATCCGCGCCACCCGACATGCCGTTGGCAGTGTCGTACTGCATGATGAACTCGGGAACAGTGCATTCACCCAACAGGTCCCATGCGCTCTTGCCGCCATCCAGGGCCGACATGTCCCCTTGATGGCAATGGAAGCCGGTCCGCATCCCGTGTGCTTTCAGTTTCTCCGCGACAACATTGAGCTTGTCGGCCGTCGCCTTGCAGGCATCCGGAGTAGCTCGTGTCGCTTCGGGGAGCCACGGAACCACCAGGTTCGTGCAGCCCAACACCTTGTGAAACTCGATCGTCGGCTCGAGCCGGTCATCTTGAAGCGTGTCGAAGCCGGCGTGGGTGCCGGCGACCTTCAGTCCGTGGTCGTCTAGAACCTTCCGGATATCCTTGGCTTCGGCGCCATGGTAGCCTGCGAATTCGACGCCGGCGTACCCCATCGCCGAAACCTTGGCGATCGTGCCGAAAAAGTCGTGTGCGCAGTCGTCGCGCACCGAGTAAAGCTGTAATGCAATCGGTATAGCCATCTCAATCGAACGTTACCTGCCTGTCGTTGGAAATGAACCCTTGGCAGGGCAATTCATGTAGGTTTGGCAAAACCGCTTCCAAAATCCTGCTGCACGGCGCCAGTTACGGCTCGGCGACGACGGTTTGCACGGGCAGTACCTGGCCGTTGGCGACAACCAAAACTCGGTCGCCTTCCACCGGAGCGACTCTCGCGCAACCGGTGAACTCGCCGAATGCAGGCAAGACGCACATCCGATTGCCGAACCAGAAACAAGGCAATTTGATCGATTGGCGCCCGAACCCTTCGAGAACCACGCCAGGGTGAATGTGCCCCGCAAGAACGTAGCCGTCGTCACTGACCTGCGGGACATGACAGAGCACAAAAGGCGACATCCGAAAGGGTTCCGAAACCTCTTCGATTCTTGTTTCAGCCGTAAGGGGACCAGCTTTGATATCGTGGTTGCCTTCGACCAGAGTCATTTTGACTCCCGCGTGCATTCGAGTCCATACGACGAACTCGCCGTAGACTTGATCGGATCGGCCCGCCTTCGCGTGCCACAGGTCTCCCAGCAAGACAAGTGAACTCACCCCGGTCTGCTCGATCAATCTGCTCAAGCGACACAAGGATTCGGTGGTGGCGCCTAGCGGCACCGGGATCGAGGACGCGATCATTGCCGAGTCCTTACCTAGATGAACGTCCGCGACGAATAGCGTCGATCGTTCGGGCCAAAGCAACGCCTTCTCGCCTAGTGCGAACATACGTTCGCCGGCGATGAGGACCTCGATAGATTCGGGCACGGACTATTATGTTAGGTCGGCCTCCTTTTCCAACCGAAGACTCATCTTCTCGATCCGATCGTTGATGTGCTCGCTTGTAATCGTGCCTCTCAGGCGGTCGACCAGAATTGGGAAGGCCATCGGCGTGGGCTTGGGCGGCTCGGTGATCAGTAACTTGGCCTGCTGCAGGCGGCGCAACGCCACGCCCATCCGACTTTGCTCCAATTGTCGCTCGAGCACTTCCCTCTCTGCTTGCTGCAATAACATGTTCTTGGGGTCGTAGCGTGCGAAAACGTCGAAGAACAGGCCGCTTGTTGCCTGAACCTGTTTGGCCGACTTCGTCATCCACGGATAGCCCTGGAATACGAGGCCTGCAATCCGGGCGACTTCCCGAAACTGCCGCTTTGCCATCTCGCTGGCGTTCAAGCTCTCAACTATATCGGACGCCAAATTCTGGTCGCTAAACAGTCCATCTTCGATTGCGTCCTCAAGCCAAGCCTGCTTGGGCGCAAGCAGTTCAAGGCCGTAGTCGTTGCAAGCGATGCTGAATGTGATGCGCTGACGTTGGGAGATCCGGTAGGCAAACAGGGCGGCAAGTCCCTCGTGAACCAGACGTCCCTCAAACGGATAGAAAAAGAGATGGTGTCCTTCCGAGGTTTCGACCCGCTCGATGAGCAATTCATCCTCAGCCGGTATCGCCGACCATTTGGCCTGCAAGACGAGAATGGGCTCAAGCGAGTGCATTTCGGGGGAACGCAGGTCACCGTACTTGACGTGTTCGAGTTCCTGGCGAATCGCATGAGACAGTTCGGTAGTAAGCGGAACCCGCCCGCCTGCCCAACGAGGTACCACGCCGCTCCGGTTCGTAGCCTTTCGAACCCAGGCGGTCATATCTCGGATCTGAACGAATTCGACGATCCGTCCGGCAAACATAAAGCGGTCACCCGGGCTGAGTCTCGACAGAAAGGACTCCTCCACCGTCCCCAGTCGGGCGCCGTGCACGAGCTGCACCGACATCGCCATGTCGCTCATGATGGTCCCAACCGTGAGGCGATGGCGCTGAGCGATGTCCCGATCTTCAACCCGGTACACGCCGTCCACCCCCATTACAACCCGGCGGAATGCGGGGTAAGCCCGGAGGGTCTCGCCTCCCCGAACTACGAAATCGAGCACCCACTCCCACTCCTCATCGGTGAGGTCTTGGTACGCGACGGTAGTGCGTACCTCTTCGAGAAGTTCTTGCGGCCGGAAGCCTGGCCCGACTGCGATGCTCACGAGGTGTTGGGACAGGACATCGAGTGGTTTGGATAGGTTTTCGCGCCTTTCAATGCGGCCGTCGAGGGCAGCTTCGCGGGCCGAAGCGATATCCACAAGTTCAAACGCGTGGGTGGGAACGCAGGTGACCCGGCTTGGTACGCCTGGACGGTGGCCGCTGCGCCCGGCCCGTTGTAGAAGTCTCGCGACACCTTTGGGGCTGCCTACCTGGAGCACTCGGTCAACCGGTGAGAAGTCGACGCCCAAGTCGAGACTGGAGGTGCAGACAACCGCCCGCAACTTCCCTGTTTTGATGTCGTTCTCAACCTTGTCGCGGGTCTCCCGGTCGAGCGATCCGTGGTGAATACCGACTTGATCCCGCCACTCGGGACGCCTTGCCAGGATCTGTTGATGCCAGATCTCCGTTTGGGATCGCGTATTCGTGAAAATGAGGCAGGTTCCGCTGCCGTCGATTGCTTCCACGACCGCGGGGATCATCGATGTTCCGAAGTGTCCGGACCATGGAAACCGAGTGATGTTCTTGGGCAGTACCGAATCGATGACGATTTCCTTAGCCATATGACCGAGCACGGTCGTTCCTCGAACCCCCGCCCCAAGCAGCGATTCGGTTGCGCCCTCGAGGTTCCCGAGTGTTGCCGAGACACCCCACGTCTTCACACCCGGCTTGATCCGCCGGACTCTTGCCAGCGCCAGCTCGGTTTGAACACCTCGCTTTGTTGATAGTAGTTCATGCCACTCATCAACGACAATGCAACGCAAATCCCGGAGCAATTCGTCCGAATCCTTGCGCATAAGCATCAAAATGAGGCTTTCCGGCGTGGTTATGAGTGCAGTCGGTAATTGCTCGGCCTGCCTTTTGCGAAGCGATTGGCTCGTATCCCCAGTGCGTATTTCGACAGTCCAGTAGATGCCCAGCGCCTCGAGAGGGAGTTTGAGGGAAAGCTCGGTATCGGCGGCGAGTGCACGCAGCGGCGTTATCCAGAGGACGCGGAGACCGGGAGCGTCGGCCCGCTTTTTCGCATGATCGCCTGAGTTCTCGTCAGGGTTCTCACGCATCCACTCGGCGAGAGGACCCAACCAGGCTCCCAGAGTCTTGCCCGTTCCTGTTGCGGAGTGTATCAGGCCGCTTTCCCCATTCAGGTACGCCTGCCAAACCTCCTTTTGAAACTCGAAAGGCGCCCAGCCGCGTGATCGGAACCACTCCTCCAAACGAAGAATGGGCTCCATCGCCATTCGATTCGATCCTTCTGCGTCGATTGTCGCCACTTACTTTCCTGCTAACTTGAGCCTGGCTCATTGCCGTTCGCCGGCCATCGTCAAGCTCGTTTCCTTCTCGAATATACGAGAGAAGGTAAACTGTTGTCTATGTTCCTGGACGAAGCGGTTGTAACGTTTAGCTCTGGCCGCGGTGGATCCGGGGCGGTTAGCTTTCACCGAGAGAAGCATGTTCCTCGCGGCGGCCCAAACGGAGCGGATGGCGGTCGAGGCGGAGACCTGATCCTTGTTGCGGACCGGAACCGGCGCACGCTCTACGATCTCAAGTTGCAGCAGCACCTCGAAGCAGAGGACGGCGGCCACGGCGTTGGCAACAAACGAGGACGCGATGCAAAGAACATCGAGGTCAAAGTTCCGGTTGGTACGGTCGTGACGAACACAGCTACCGATGAAGTAGTCGTCGACATGGCCACTAACGGCATGCGCTACGTCCTGTGTCAGGGCGGAAAGGGCGGCTTTGGCAACTCTCACTACACGAGCAGCGTCCGGCAGGCTCCGAACTTCGCTCAGAAGGGGGCTCCCGGCGAAAGGATCATCGCCAAACTGGAGTTGAAACTGCTTGCCGATGTTGGCCTGATCGGCCTTCCCAACGCAGGCAAGAGCACCTTGATCTCCCGTATCAGTGCGGCAAAGCCAAAGATCGCCGACTACGCTTTCACAACGATCATTCCCAACCTTGGTGTCGTCCGCTACATGGATGACACATTTGTCGTAGCGGATATGCCTGGGCTCATTCATGGAGCGAGCTTTGGTGTGGGACTTGGTCACCAGTTCCTGAAGCATGTCGAGCGGAACCGAGTGTTGGTTCACGTCGTCGACTGTCATCCACCCGACGATTCGGATCCGGTGGCGAACTACTTGACGATCGAAGACGAGATCCGTCTCTATTCCGAGGAAGTATGGGCCCGGCCGCGGATCATCGCTCTGAACAAGGTCGACGTCATTCCCTCTGGAGAATTCAATGCGCTGCGGGAGAGATTTGAGGCGATCGGCAAGCCGATGTTCCCGATCTCTGGATTCACCGGCCAAGGCCTTCCCGAACTACTTCGCGAAATTGCCGAGACGCTCGCGTCCACTAAGCCGGCAGACGATGCTCCGATGCTGCTGCCTGCTCTCAAGTCGACCTTCGACCTCGCCTTCGACGTCGAATCGAGCGAGGACGGCTTCAGGGTGACCGGACGTAGGATTGAACGACTTGTGGCGATGACCGACCTAGAGAACGACGAGGCGGTCAGGTACCTTCACCGAAGGCTTGAGCGGATCGGCGTGATCGAAAAGCTCCGCAGCCATGGAGCCCGCGAAGGCGATAACGTCAGCATCGGCGAGGTCTCATTCGCTTTTACGGACGAACAATGAAGATAGGAATTCTTGGCGGCACTTTTGATCCACCCCATAACGGGCATCTATCCCTTGCCCAGTTTGCGATGCGTGAACTTCAACTGGATGAAGTGATCTTTCTCCCAGCAAATCGGAACCCGATGAAGTCAGGAAAGATCCAAGCACCGGCAAAGCATCGTCTGGGCATGATCGATCGACTAATCCAGACTCAGCCAGGCATGAGTTACAGCGATATGGAAATCACTCGTGGCGGACCCAGCTATGCGGTGGACACTTTGGCCGAACTGCAGATGGTTCGGCCGGCGGAATATTGGTTTCTGATGGGTGTCGACGCGCTTCGCGGTATTGGGGGCTGGAAGAGTCCAAGCCGGCTCATGAAGCTCTGCCGCATTGCCGTGGCGGTCCGACCTCCCCATATCGTGCACGACGTGCTCGCCCGTTTGCCTGAGGAGTTCAGAGGTAAGGTCGACATTTTGGAGATGCCACCAATGGAAATCTCCTCGACCGACATTCGCGATCGGATGCACCGCGGGCAAAACGTCAGCCCCTGGATGAGCGCCGAAGTCCTACAATATATCCAAGCCAACAGGCTTTACCAGAACGCATGACAGCAGAAGAAAAAGTCTCCAAAATCACCGAAGCCGCCGACGATATGAAGGCCGAGCAGATCGAAACGCTCGATGTCCGTCAAAAGACATCGGTCGCTGAGTACTTCATCGTGTGCAGCGGCACGAGCGACCGTCATATCGATTCGATCGCTGAAAGAGTCGCAGAAAAGCTCGCCCTCGTCAAAGTCAAGCCGCTTCGGATCGAAGGCGAACGCAGCGGTTGGGTCCTCCAAGACTATGGCGACGTCATCTTCCACGTGATGAAAGAGGAGCAACGCCAGTTCTACGATCTAGAAACCCTCTGGAAAAACGCCGCCAACGACCCGAATCTGACTCGATAGCCGGCCGGGGTCCGTGCTTCTATTTCTTGGTCGGTGGAATGACACGGTCGCCGACGAGACGCATAGTTGTGTGCGCCTTGATCTTCTCTTCCTGAACCGCGTCGTCAGGGTATTGAGTCACAAAGATGGCGAATCCGGATTCGGTGGTTGCCTGAGCGAGGACCGTGTGGTGAGTCTTCATGTCTAGGTCGAAGAGGATCTTCGACTTCATGGTGAGGGGGACCTTCTTGAGACCGGTGTCGTCCGGTTTCATTTCGACGAGTTGGTTCACGAAGTCGGCGAGATCCGTCTTGAGATCCAGCGCAGCCTCAACGCGATAAAACTGCTTGCCGTTGTTTTCGACAGTTCCCTTGTAAGTGTAGGTGTAATCCAAGCGTTGAACCGCCTGCTTGTTCCCTTTCCCTTGCAGTTTCTGGGGGGAGTAGCCGACTGTCCTTTTCCAAGTCTCTCCGACCTTGACCGGTGTGAAAGGCGTCTTTGGAGCAAAATCCAGCGCAGAATCGAACGAACCGGCAAACAGCGACAATCTGAAGACTTCGGAGATGAACTGGGTCAGGACACCGGCCAGCGACTCCTGCCTGGGCTGACCGAAGTTCCGTAGAAAGTCGCCGTCCGGCTTCTTCGGCGCCTTCGAAGGCTTTTCGTTCAGATCCTTAGCCTCAAGGATCTCGTTGATTGGCGAGACTGTGAGGCGTACGTTCAGGTTCAACTTCTCGTCGCTTTCCTTGGGAGGAGAATTGAATGTCTCGCCAATGATCTGGTGCACCACCGGGCGCTGGTAGTGCAACACGGCGATTCCGTCCGCCTTCATATCTTCGACAAACGTTGTGAAATCGTAGTTCATGTCGAAGTCTTCAGGAATCCAGGTTTCGAGCCCCCGCATTCGGGACTGGGCGCTTAGGCTCGACCGAACTTCGTAAGCCAACTTCTCGTACTTAGCGAACACGCGACCAAGGGAGACAGGGGCATCGGCCGCCTGGGGACTGACGATGCTCAGAAGTGCGATTAACGAAGGAAGAACGGTCAAGAAGTCACCTCAATCAATGTAGACGCGCCGAGCGGCGCCGATTATCGTAGCACTTGTTTCGCGATCACCATCCGCTGGATTTCGGAGCAGCCCTCGCCGATCTCGGTAAGCTTTGCATCGCGCCAAAGCTTCTCTACGAGGAATTCCTGCGTCATTCCACGCCCTCCGTGGATTTGAATCGCCCGATTCGTTACTCGATTGGCCGTTTCACTTGCGTAGAGCTTGGCAAAAGAGGACTCTTTGATGATCGGTAGCCCGAGATCGAACCGGCGGGCCCCGTTGTCCAAGAGGAGGTTCGAAGCCTCGATTTCCATCGCGCTGTCGGCGATCATGTTCTGAACCGATTGCATATCGGCCAACCGCCGATTGAACTGTTCTCGCTGCTTTGAATAGTCGCAAGTCAGTTCAAACGCCTTTTCGGCGATGCCGACGGCCATTCCGGCGATGCCAAGCCGCCCGCGATAGAGCAGGCCGATCGCTTCCTCAAACGTGCAAGGAGTATGCCAGCCAATCGCGTCTTTCAGGGAGAATTGCACGGTGTTGGACGCGCTGACCCCAACGGTCGTGATCCGCTTTTCAATCTGGAAGCCGGGCTGGTCTGTTTCCATTAGAAAAGCAGACAGTTCCTTTTCGGAAGTTCGGGCGACCACGACGATAAGGTCCGCCTTTCCGCCGTTGGTGATGAACATCTTCTGCCCGTTGAGGTGATAGAACCCGGCCTTCCCTTCGATCGGCGTGGCAACCGTCTTCACTCGCCGGGCATCCGATCCGGCATCCGGCTCGGTGAGAGCCCAGGCCATCTTGATCTGGCCGCTGACGACTCCTTGGGCGTACCTTTCCCGCTGCTCGTCGCTCGAGAAATGCTCGAAGTGTGCGACGCAAAGCGCATTGATCGCCGACAAGTTCATGGCCAACGCGGGATCGCCCTTAGCGACTTCTTTGATGGCATGGCAGTACAGGTGGCAGGACGAACCACTGCCCCCTTTATTCTTCGAAAGGGTGAGTCCAAGGAGTCCCAATTCGCCCAACCTGGGCCATATTTCGTCGGGGAATGCGGCGTTGCGTTCCCATTCGCGGGTATGGGGAAGGACTTCTTGGGACACGAAATCCTTCACTCGATTGAGGAAGGCGACCTCTTCGGGGTGAACATCTATGAACATGAATGCGACCTCTCTTACGTTGAGAATTGCTGGCCTCGTTACCAGGGGAGTGAGTTTACTTGGCGACTCTCAGACGAATTCTATCGATGCAACGTATTACTTCTAGGAACCGCCAATGATACACGTCTACGAGGAGCTAGCGGAAACATCGCGACGCCAGATTTTGGCGGAGCTGCTGCATGGCCCTCGGAACGTCAGCGAGATCGTGGCTGCCACGGCAATGAAGCAGCCGAACGTCTCCAGCCACTTGGCGCGAATGCGAGGCAAGGGCATTCTTAGAGCCACCAAGAACGGGCGCGAGGTCTATTACTCCATCGCGAACCCAGAAGTCGAAACCGTTATCGCGGCGGCTCTGGCACGACGAATCAAGTCAACGGACATCTCATTCGAGGAAGCGGTCGTTCTCTATGGCAACGCCGCAGTGCAGGGCGATGAAACCACGTGCTCCGAAACCCTTGACAAGCTCTTCGCTGCGAACGCCTCCATCGTCGACATCTATCAGAAGTTGATCGTGCCCGTTATGCGCAATGTGGGCGCCTGGTACGGCGAGCAGACAATCGACGCCGCCCAGGAGCACATGGCAAGCGCGATCACCGAGCGAATGATGGCGCGGATCGTTCAGGTTTTCGCTACTTCCAAACAGACTGACAAGGTTGCCGTACTTGGCTGCGGTCCGAATTCCTGGCACACCATTGGCCTTCGGATGGTCTCCGACTACCTACGAGTTCGCGGATGGAAGACCCTTTTCCTTGGCGCCAACGTTCCCCAGTCTTGCTTCCTAAGCCAAGTCGCTCAGCACCGGCCAAACATGGTCCTCCTAAGCTGCAAGGCGGAAGACGGATTGGAAAGCGGCCTAAGCCTCATTCGTTCGCTAGGCGAAACGAGGTGCAAGGAGAATTGCTTCGCCATCGGAGTGGGAGGCTGTTGCGCCGGGCGGCATCGTCAGGAGTTCATGGCCGCGGGAGCCGACTTCATTTGTACGGACATCGTCACCTTCGCCGAAGAGATCGCCCCCGTCATCGAGAAAAAGGGCAAACTGCCCCGGTAGGTCACGGGAAAAGGGACACGGGACAGGCCGGGGAGGGGACAGAACCGAAACAGCGGAAGCCCCCGTAGCCGCTGCCTCCGTGGCAGCGAGAGGAACCCATGGGGCCACGGGACAATCTCACGGGACACGGGGCAGGCGGATAGGGTGCAGAATAGAATTGGCACCTGCGGGTCGCCGAAGGGCTCCCTCGCCCCCAGCGAAGCGACGGGGGAGAGGGCCGGGGCGAGGGGGCTTCCGCAAACCGCCGACGAAGTCGGAAGTCCAATTAGGTACGCAGGACACGCGGCGTTGCTCGGGGGTGCAAGTCCCCTACGGCCTTGGAAAAGGGGCCGGTAGCAAAGGCAAGGGCTTTCCCGCAAGGGATGGTCTGAAGGAAGCCAGAGTCACAGATGCGAGACGACGAACAGAAACTGGATATGAGGCACATGGCGGAAGATGAGGCGCCCTATTACGCTGAAATCTCTTTTCCGAACACCCGGCTTTGTGTAGATCCAGCGTTTGCGCATCGAAAGCACGCCCGCTTATTCCTGGAGATCCCAGGCTTGCCTGGGAAGTCAGCAGAGGCCATAGTACTTCGCACAGTTGGAGGAAGGGCCGAACACAAGGAGAAGATCCCCAGGTGAGTCGCTCTCGAAACCGCCTAGATCCGTTCGCTCAGGGCAACCTGTTCGAAGATCCGGCGATGTCGGCGGAGGTTCACAAAGTTGGAGGGTCTGCCGAGGAGGACCTCATGACCGTCGCCGTAAGGCCGGATGTGGTGTCCGAAGCGATCTCGCGCGTGAAGGCAAACGGAGGTTCTCCTGGGGTGGACGGGATGACCGTTCGCGATTTGGACGCCTTCTGGCGCTCTCACGGCGAGAAGGTTTGTCGTGTTCTGGTCTGCGGGGATTACATCCCGAGACCGGTGAGACGTGTGACGATCCCAAAACCTGGCGGCGGCGAGCGCGATCTCGGCGTCCCGACGGTGGTGGACCGGGTTGTGCAGCAGATGCTGCTCATTGTTTTGGAACCGAGGTACGAAGCCTTGTTTTCCGATTCGAGCTATGGCTTCCGGCCAAACCGATCCGCTCATGATGCGGTGAAGAAGGCTAGAGAGTATGTGGCGTCCGGGTTGGACTGGGTGGTGGACCTGGATCTGGAACGATTCTTCGACCGGGTGAACCATGACGTTCTCATGTCCCGATTGGCGCTGCGGATTTCAGACAAGCGTGTGCTGAAGCTGATCCGTCGGTTTCTAAATTCGGGGGTCATGCTCAACGGAGTGGTTATGGATACGGAGGAGGGGACGCCGCAGGGCGGACCGTTATCTCCCCTATTGGCCAATGCTCTCTTGGATGACTTCGACAAGGAATTGGAGCGGCGCGGCCTGCACTTTGTGCGGTACGCGGACGACTGCAACATCTACGTCGGCTCCCAACGTGCGGCGGCCCGTGTTCTGGAAACGGCAACCAACTTTTTGGAGGTGAAGCTTCGGCTAAAGGTGAACCGCTTGAAAAGCGCATCCGCCCAAGTGTCGGAGCGCAAGTTTCTGGGATTCACGATCTGTCGATACGCCAAAGGAGCTTTCATAACGATCTCGGACAAATCGCTAAAGCGTTTCAAGGACGAGATTCGAAAACGAAGCTCTCGGGTGCGTCGCATTCCGTCGAGGAATTTCATCGACGACCTCAACCGTTACATGACGGGCTGGGCGGGCTACTACGCACGCGTTGCGACTGGCAAGGAACAGCTTGAAAAACTGGATTGGTGGGTTCGTCGTCGGGTACGGCAATGGCTTTGGGTTCAGTGGAAAACGCCTTACCGGCGGTATACACACCTGATCCGCGCCGGAATCCCTGAGGAGCAGGCACGCAAGACCATGTGGACCCGAAGCGCCTGGCGCGCGGCCGGTCACCGATGCGTCGAACGCTGCATCAATAACTCACAAATCACCAAGGCTGGGTTAACCTCGCTACTGGACCACAAACGCCGGCTCGCATCCTTGTGAACCGCCCTGTGCGGACCCGCATGCAGGGTGGTGTGGGGGGCGGGGCGACCCGCCTACCCGATCCCATGGTTGCCCAAAGGGCTACCACGGGACTGGGGCTAGGGTAGCGACGACAAGAGGCCGAGGTCGAAAGCCCGCTCCGGCTATCCCGTAGGGATTCTGTACGCTAGCCCATGGTTGCCCAAAGGGCTACCATGGGACTGGGGCGACCGACTAGGGTAGCGACGACAAGAGGCCGAGGGCGAAAGCCGGCTCCGGCTATCCCGTAGGGATTCTGTACGCTAGCCCATGGTTGCCCAAAGGGCTACCATGGGACTGGGGTGACCGACCAGCCCAATCCTGGAGGGATTGCGTACCATGGCCTCGGGTTGCGGTTCCGTGCCGCTACCCGAGGTCGTGTAGAGCTCGACCGAACGATATCGTTCTAGAGCGTCTATGGGGTCTTTCCGAAGGTCTCGGCCGTTTCCTGCGACATCGACACTCAACGATATCGCCCCGCAATCGGCCTAAACTCCTGAATGGCGCGGCCCTTTGGCCCGGCGGGGATTGATCGCCCCCGTTCCCCTGGGCTTTGCCCAAAGCTGCTATGGATCCGCGCCTTCGGCGCTACCGGTCGCCTCCCAACCAGGAGGTGCGAAACGAATAGTGCCGCTACCTTGGGAGCCCAACATGGCTAACGGCTAAACTGTCCAAACCGTGGATCGCCGCAACAACTTCAACCTGATTCGGCTGCTGGCGGCGGTTCAGGTGATGGCATATCACGTGAGTACGCATCTCCATATGCCGATGGCGCCGTGGCTGAATCAGTTGGTCGGTTTCTTCCCCGGCGTCCCGATCTTCTTCGTGATCTCAGGGTTCCTGATCTCGGCGAGTTGGGAGCGATCGCCCGATCTGAAGCACTACGCACTGAGGCGAGCCCTTAGGATCTTTCCGGCGATGTGGGTCTGCCTGCTCGTCTCGATCATGCTGATGGCGGTCTTGGCCTCGATCAAGCCGCCGGTGCTTTGGATCGTCGGTCAACTTACGATCGGACAGCCATGGACGCCGGGAGTTTTCCGCACGTATGGCGTGGGGACGCCGAATGGCAGCCTCTGGACGATCCCCGTCGAGCTAGAGTTTTACGCTGTCCTACCAGCGATCTACCTGATCGGCCGCAAGCTCCGATCGATCGACGCGTTGTTGGTCGTGCTCTCCCTTGCCTCGATCGGGCTACAGCTGCACCCGCTCAACAAGCTGGTCGGGTTCACCGTAGCACCGTTCCTATGGGAATTCGTCCTCGGCGTCCTGATCCAGCGTCACTTCGACCGCCTTCGCCCCCTGCTCGAAGAAAAGGCCCTCTACTGGCTCACCGGATTCGTTGCCGTAGCTTGGATGCT
>JARLGV010000029.1 GCA_031292555.1 Fimbriimonas sp. | reverse complement strand
GTTCAGCCAATATCCTGTGGGAGCCAATCTTCCTCGGTTCTTCGAAGGATGTGCCGGACATCAACTCGGACTACTCCCTTCACTTAGGCGGGAACTTGTGGTACTTCCCCGACCGCGGATCGGCCCCGGGCGTGGAGACGAGGCGGTTCGACAGCCGAGCCGACATCGAATTGCAAATTCCGCTTGTAAAGCTGCGGCTGCAGAAGCGAATCCCGATCCCCATGCGCCTAACGGTCGCCTTCGGCACCGGCGCGGTTCCGTCCGACGGCTACGTCCACGCTACCACCCTGAACTTCGGCGTCAAGGCTACGTTCTAGCTGGAGGTTCCCCTTTGGCCGCGGCCAAAGGGGAATCGGACCTCACTGGTTTGCCCTAGAACCGATAGCCGAGGCCCACTGAGAATGCTCGGTAGCCGTCTTCGCTGGCGGTTTGCCAGCGGGCTTCGGCGAACCAGCGGCGGTTGATGTCGTAGTCGGCGGCGACTGAGAAGATCGCTTGGGTATCGGTGTTGACCGTTCCAAAGTCGTTCGAGACTTGGGCAGAGCCGAAGCTGATGCCGGGGCCGACGGAGAAGCCTTCGAAGCGGAACAGGTATTCGAACGTGATCGCGCTGATCGAGACCGTCGCACTTGCGCCGCCTCCGCTCACGCCGTACGACTGTCCTCGCGCGCTAACCCGCACATCGCCGGAATCCACCGGGAAGATGTAGCCGATCGCGCCTTCGAAGCCGGTGTCGGAACTAATGCCGCCGACGTTGAAAGTCGGGAAGTAAATGCTCGCGGTGGCGAACCACGGGAGACGCTTTCGAGCGTCGGCGTCTTGGTCCGTATTGGAATGCGTCCGCTGAACCGGAGCAACCAGCGACGGCGTCAGCGGGACAGAGTTGTCGGCGGCCAAGGCTGATCCGGTTCCCAGCAGGCTTGCGCCAACGATCGCCGACACGCCGTACAGGATTCGAGTTGTGCTTGCACGCAAAAAGTTATTCATTCTCTTGGGACTCCTTCCCACTTGATGGCCGGCCCAGTAGTCTGCAGCCACCATTAATCTTCAGTGCGGTTCTCTATTGACCGCCGCTTCACTTTATTTGATCCCGCGAATACCGAAAACAATCCTTGGAGGTTTTTAGGCAAATGCTACCGGACCAAAGGTTCGGGCCTCCGACGCCTTCGCCATGCCAGGACAACGATCCGTATGAGGCCGCCAAACAGGTCGGCGGTGACGCCCAACTGGGCCACGAATGTGGGTAGGTATTGGGCGTCGACTGCGAAATAGCGGATCTTTGCCCCGAGAGGAAGCGCTGCGGCAAGACCCACATCGCGCAGAAAGCGCTGTTCCCGGTAGATCGGCTCACGCACATCCCAAACGTAGAACGGCTCTCGTGCACCGGTCACCCTGTCGGTCACCAGTGACTCACTAAGCCAGACGCTTCGTGCCTCCTGGTAGGTCGCGAAGATCCCTCTCGTTCCCAAGACGCTCTCGGTTTCTCGGAAGCGCGGATCTTGGGTCTGCAAGTAGATCCAGGTGACATATCCCCTGCTGTCCTTGAACGTTCCCAATCCCCCCTTGGGCTCGCGAGGGTTGGCGAACAGCCGTCTGCCCTCGTCCAATCTAGCCAATTCCCACTTTTGGTACGCGATGTCCTTCTTGGCGTCCTGTATGTGGTCGCGAATCGACCAACGAGCGATGAGTCCCCCATCGACTTCCTCACTGATGGGGATCGAGAACAGGCAAAAAGAACCAAGCAGGAGCGTGAAAAGTGCGCCGGATGCCAGCAGGATCACGCCGGACGTAAACCGGCGTGAGCAGTAGCAGGCGATCGTGGGAACCGCGATGACTATTCCGGCCAGCACAAAAATGCTGTGGGGAATCAGGAACGTCCGCAGCACGATTGGAGTGCGGAACAATTCGAGGAGGAGGATGGCGGCAAGCGTCGTCAAGGGCCAAAGCGAGGCTCGCCAGATCGAGGGACGCCCGTGCTGTTCGGCGTACCATTTACGCACGGCGTCCACATGTCCGAATCGGGTCAACGCCCTTTCTTCCGCGTCTTCTCGGGAGAGGCCCTGGCTCAGCAGTTCTTCGACACCGTCGCTCAAGTGGGATCGCACTTCGACAAGGATAGGCCGGGCAGCTCTCTTTCCGCAGTCCCTCTCCAATCCCGAACGAAGCTCATCAAGATAGCGGTCCATCCGTTCAGCCATGGAACACCTCGCCGGCGTTCAGGACCGAACCAACTCCGTCGGCGAACCTTTCCCATGCCTTGCGCTTCTCCGCAAGCAGACCGGCGCCTTTCGACGTCAGGGAATAGACTTTTCGCGATGGTTTGCCTTCCTGCGGAAACCACTCCGCCGAAACGCACCCCTCGTCCTCCAGTTTGTGCAGGCACGGGTAAAGCTTCGCCTCCCCGACGGAGAGCGCACCTTCGCTGATCAGGTGGACACGCTTGACGATTTCGTAGCCGTGCGCCGGTCCTGCCTGCAACACGCCCAACACGATTCCATCCAACTCACCTTTGTATCGCACGATACCTCCCAATAGGCATATATTATACGACAGGAGGGTAAGACGAATGGTTCGTTTCAATGCGACTTTGTGTGCCTCCTCCATGCCGATCCTCCCACGAAGCAGGAGAACAAATTCGCAAAAATCTCGTACGCGTATTGAGTGGCGATGATTTGTCGGTGCACAATAAGTAAAGCTCTGTCTACTAAGTTTCGCCCTAAAACCTAGCCATGCCGCAAGACAAAATCGTCGTCGTCGGAGCGAGAGAGAACAATCTCAAGAACATCACGGTGGAGATTCCCCGTGATCGGTTGGTCGTTATCACGGGCCTTTCCGGTTCCGGAAAGTCATCGTTAGCGTTCGACACGATCTATGCGGAAGGTCAGCGAAGGTACGTCGAGTCGCTCAGCGCGTATGCCCGGCAGTTCCTCGGGCAGATGGACAAACCGGACGTGGATCACATCGACGGTCTTTCTCCCGCCGTATCTATCGACCAGAAGAGCGCGAGCAAGAACCCCCGTTCGACGGTGGGAACCGTCACCGAGATCTACGACTATCTCCGCATCCTCTATGCCCGAGTCGGCACGCCGTACTGCATCAACGGGCATGGCCCGATCGAACGGCAGTCGACGGATCAGATCGTCGACATCGCGAAATCGCTGCCGGAATCGACCCGCCTGCAGGTGCTGGCGCCGGTGGTGCGCGGCCGAAAGGGCGAGTACAAATCGGTCCTCACCGATATCAACAAGGCGGGTTACGTCCGAGTGAGGGTCGATGGCCAGATCTATGAAGTTACCGACGACATTCCGATGGACCGCTACAAGCAGCACACCATTGAGGTCGTCGTGGATCGGCTGATCGTGAAGGAAGGCATCGAGCGGAGGCTGACGGATTCGATCGAGGCGGCTCTGAAGATGGGGAAGGGACTTGTCACCCTCTCGATCGAGGCCCCGAAGGGAGGCGAACTACCTGAGATCGTTCGCCAGCTCTCCGCTCAGCAGGGCGAACAAGAGCAGGTTGGCGATGCCGTCGATCTTCTGTTCTCGGAGAGCTATTCGTGCGCGGTCTGCGGATACTCGCTTCCGGAGTTGGAACCGAGGATGTTCTCATTCAATTCTCCCTATGGGGCGTGTCCAGAATGCACCGGTCTCGGCACCAAGACCGAATTCGATCCTGAATTGATTGCACCAGATCACTCCAAACTCCTCCGTGACGGGGCGATCCTGCCGTTCGTGTACAAGTCCGGCGAGGTGAAGGACTGGTGGCCCGAGATGCTGGATGCGGTCGGCGTCAAGATGGGATTCGACGCCAAGCAGCCGATCCATGCGATCTCTGAAGAGGGAATGCACGCAGTCTGGTACGGACTAGCGGAGCCGATCACCGTGCGCATGAAGTATTCGCGCGGCGAGCGAAGCTTTCAGACGAAATGGGACGGAGTCCTCGGGGCTCTACGTAAGCGCTATGAGAACACGGAGAGCGAGTGGGTTAAGTCTGACCTTGACCAGTACATGTCGACGAAGCCTTGCCCGGTGTGCAAGGGCAAGCGTCTCAAGCCGGAGTCTCTGAGCGTCAAGGTCGCCGACCGCGACATGTCGCTGGTTACGACCCTGGCGATCGACGAAGCACTGGTATTCTTCAACAGCCTGATCGCCAAGCTCTCGAAGCGTCAGATGACGATCGGCGAGCGAGCGGTCAAGGAGATCATCGAAAGGCTTCGCTTCCTCACCGATGTCGGGCTCGGATATCTCACGCTTGACCGAAACGCGCGCACCCTCGCGGGCGGCGAAGCGCAACGGATCCGATTGGCGACCCAGATCGGGTCGGGTCTGATGGGATGCCTTTACATCCTCGACGAGCCGTCGATCGGACTCCACCAACGGGACAATCGCAAGCTCATCGAGACCCTCAAGCGACTTCGGGATCTCGGGAACACCGTACTCGTAGTCGAACACGACGAGGAGACGATGCTCGAGGCGGATCACCTTCTGGAACTCGGACCCGGAGCGGGGGAGCACGGAGGCAATGTGGTCGCCCAAGGCACTGTTGAGGAGTTCCTCAAGAGCGATGCGGTGACCGCTCTCTACCTTACCGGGGAGCGGCGGATCGAGATACCCGAGCACCGCCGGGCGCCGGCGAGCAAACACGACATGGTCGTGGTCACCGAAACTCCGAGGAAACTCAAGAAGGGTGCGAAACCGACCACGGTCACTCTCTCGCCGAAGTGGATCAAGATTCACAACGCGCGGGGCAACAACCTCAGGAATATAGATGTCGATATCCCGCTGGGACTGTTTGTGTGCGTCACCGGTGTCTCCGGCTCGGGTAAGTCGACATTGATTCAGGACACCTTGTTCCCTCGGCTTATGTTCGAGGTGTATGGTACGCGGACGGTCTGGGAGCCGCACGACGGCGTCTCGGGGCTGGACCACTTTGACAAGGTGATCGACATCGACCAATCGCCGATCGGACGAACGCCTCGATCCAATCCCGCGACCTATACGGGCACGTTCGACATGATCCGGGAACTCTTCGCACTGACTCAGGACGCCAAGATTCGTGGCTACAAGAACGGCCGGTTCAGTTTCAACGTCAAAGGGGGGCGCTGCGAGGCGTGCAAAGGAGACGGCGTGCTCAAGATCGAAATGGTCTTCCTGCCCGACGTCTATGTGCCGTGCGAAGTGTGCAAAGGAAAGCGCTACAACCGCGAGACGCTGGAGGTCAAGTACAAGGGCAAGAACATCTCCGAGGTCTTGGATATGACGATCGAAGAGGCGTGCGAGTACTTCAAGTCGATCCCGAAGATCTACCGTAAGCTCGAGACTTTGCAGCAAGTCGGCCTTGAGTACATCCGGATGGGGCAGCCGGCGACGACGCTGTCCGGTGGCGAAGCGCAGCGCATCAAACTCGCGGCGGAACTCTCGAAGCGGTCGACCGGCAACACGATCTACATCCTCGACGAGCCAACGACTGGTCTGCATTTCGAAGACGTCAAGAAGCTGCTTACCGTGCTGCACCGGCTTGTGGAGCAGGGGAACACGGTGTTGGTCATCGAGCACAACCTCGACGTCATCAAGACGGCCGACTACTTGATCGATATGGGGCCAGAAGGTGGAAACGGCGGAGGGACCATCGTGGCATGTGGCACGCCGGAAGAGGTTGCCTGCCATCCGGACAGCCACACCGGTCGCTACTTGCACGAAATCTTCCGCCGGGAAGCCGAGCGCTTGCCTTCGATGGCGATTGCGGCGGAGCGCCGGGCGACCTATAACGCAAGTCGCTAGGTTAAGGCAAGTCGCAGTAGTCCAAGTGCCCTTTCGGCCCCTTCACGAGCATTACGGTTGATTTCGGCTGCTTCGGTCAGCGTGCAAGGTTGGAATCGGACGACGTCGGTCGGCCGAAGCTGTCCGACTCGGTCGATGTCGGACGAGATGACCACGCCGATCTTCGGATAACCGCCGATCGTCGGTCCATCGGGCCCGATCAGGATTGGAATGCCGTCCCGAGAGATTTGGATCGTTCCGACACACTGCGGCTCACTCGGCAGCTCGACCGAATGGGCGCCGATCGATCGATCGAGCCTGATGCCGACTCGATCGGCGGTTTGGCTCACGCCGAACGAGGTGACTAGGGCATCTGCGGGGAATCGGTCTGACTGGGGCCCCGCTACGACCCGAAGCGAGCCACGGTTTGTCACGCTGGTCGGCGAATCGTGCAGTCGAACCCGCCAGGTGGGCGGTTTCTCGATCCGACTCCATGCGATGTACACACGGGCGCCTATGGACGGAGCTTCTACTGTGAATTCCTGTCCACCACGAATAGAGAAGGCGACGCCGCATTCGAAAGACTCAAGGTCGGTCATTACGATCGCAGTTGCTCCCACGATCGAAACGACTCCGGTCTCAGTTGCACGGAATCGGGCTTGGGCCATTCCCAACTCCCATGCCTCTTGGTTCGGATCGTTTCCAACAAGCGCATTGGCGGTGGCCAGTGACTCGCGATCGAATGCGCCACCCGTCGGAACGCCAAACTGGCGATGACCAGGAGTTGGAGCCCCCTTGCGCTCAGCAATTCCGAACCGGCGTGTGAGTTCCAGGCTCAAGCGCCGACACCGTATCCGGCATCGACGAGCGTCTGAAACACCATCTCCGCATATTCGACGCAATTCGGCGTGTCGCCATGAAGGCAGATGGAATCGACGTGCGGAGCGAGGCGGAGTACTTGCTCTCGAATGGCGTCTCGGTCGGAGAGCATCGCGCCGGGGTGTCCGCGGGGAATCAGAGTGCCGTTCGAAAGGTAGCCCCGATCTCCGAATCCTTCCTTGACCATTTGGGTACCGGCGCGTGCCGCAATCTCCCGGTGCGCGGTTGCGTGGAGACCCATTAACGGCAAACGGTGGATGCGAAGGAGCAGCACGAGCGACTGCACGCCGGAGAATTGGGCTAAATAGAGCCCGCTCGCTTCGTAGGCAGATGCAGGCGGCGGGGTCTGCTTTACAGCGGTTCGCCAATTGTCGGGCAGCAGGATCGCGGTGTCGCCGTAGAAGGCGCCGTGCGGCTTCAGGTACTCGGGGCGGACGATCTCGAGGAAGCGCTTGACTTGGTCGAAGATGCTCTTCAAATACTCGCGTTCCTGGCCTGACTGCATGGGAGACCGGCCCATCGATCCCCGATCGGGATAGCCAGGGTGAACACCGATGCGTACGCGCTGCTGGCGGCATAGCTCGACCGTTTGAAGGGTCAATTCCGACGATCCGGCATGGGCGCCGCAACAGATATTCGCCGAACTGGCGAAGGACAGAAGATCGCGATCGAATGGAAAGCCCTCGCCGATATCGACGTTCAGATCAATCGTCTTCTTCCCAACGATCTGCGACACCTTCATAGTCGGCTTCCTAGCAACGCTTCGAATTCGCCGACCGATATCGGCACAAAGCGGATCTCATCGCCCGCCTTAATCGGAAAGTATGCGCTTTCGACGTCCACGAGGCAAAGGGGTGTTCTTCCCACTATTGCCCACCCGCCGGGCCGCTCAAGCGGGTAGATGCCGGTTTGCCGGCCCGTCAGAGCGACCGAACCGGGTGGAACGCGAACCCGCGGGGAGGATCGTCTTTGGATGCCGCATAGAGCATCGGGCAGGTAGCCAAGATACGGAAATCCAGGGCAAAAACCGACGGCGAAGCACTGATAGAGTTTCGATCCGTGAAGGTCAATAATGGTCTGGGTGGAGTGGTTGAGCGTTTGGGCAACGAATTCCAGGTCTTCGCCCATCTCATAGCAGACGGGAATCGTGTGTGACCGTAATTCCACCGGTTCGTGCTCGAGGTCGAGCTGTCCCAGCCAACTGACGTCGAACTGCTCGGGTTCGCAGTAGATACCTACCGTCTCGTAACTTGCGACCGCTTCGATCACTCCTGGGAAGTTGCGCGATCGAATCGCCTCTGCCACCCGGTAAGCCGGCGCAGAAAGGTCACGCAGTATCCAAGCGGAATCGCCAAGCGGTTCGAACCTCATGCGTATGACCTTTTCGCGAATGCAATCCATTTTAGGCGTTTATCGGGGACAGATAAGGGCGGAACGGATGACATCTACGCGGCAAAGGTTATTGAGTCGGTCGTCAGTGCCTCGTAACGCCGTCGAATCGGTGTAAGTTATGGATGTGTCCGACAAGATCGAAGTCCCGGTGACCCTAGGCGAAGGCGCCACCCTTCCCAAATATCAGACTGCCGGAGCGGCGGGCATGGACCTGTGCTGCTCAGAGAGTTTCGAATTGCAGCCATTGGAGCGACGGATGGTCAGTACAGGCGTGCGGATCGCAGTTCCTCCTGGCTACGAAGCCCAGGTTCGGCCCCGTTCCGGCCTCGCCCATCGCCACGGTATTTCTATGGTGAACTCGCCCGGGACTATCGACTCAGACTATCGGGGGGAAATCCGGGTCATTTTGATCAATCTCGGCGACAAGACAGTCCAATTCAACCATGGTGAGCGCATCGGACAACTTGTGCTTTGTCCGGTCGCTCACGCAATGCTAAAGGTGGTTGATGAGCTTGATGAAACTCAGCGTGGACATGGCGGATTCGGGAGCACCGGCAAGTGAGCGAAAGACACGTGTATGCGGACTGTGTTGGGCGGACGTCGATCGTGATCTTTCGACATGTCCAGCGTGCGGGGCATCCCTGCCCAGCGCTCAACTCGCCGGCGTCCGAGAGGTTGAACCGATGAGCACGGCATTTGACGCCGAGTTGGCGCGAGCAAACCTGTTTCGGATGCGGGCTGACTACAAACAGGCTGAGGATCTTTGCCTAAGCGTGCTCAAGCGTTTTCCGAACAGCATCGCCGCACACATGCTCTTGGGCGATATCTATTCGGACCAAGGGCAGTTGGAGCAATCCGCCCAGTGGTACGAACTGGCGCTGGATTTGGATCCTTCGTCCACGGCATGCAAGCAGAAGCTTGACGACGTGCGCGAGCAGATCAAGGAGCGCGATCACATATCGTCGATCGAGCACTTGGGCCTGCCGGAGCGAGAGCGATCCGGACTGACTCGATGGGTGATGGTGGGAGGCGCCCTGGTTGTGGTCTTACTTGGGTTCGTGTATGCCGCGCGCCACGGGCGTTTAGGGGGCGGACCTAAGTCGGTGATCACGACTCCAATTCGAGCTACTCAGGATATGATCGCCGGCCAAGCGGCTTCCAACGTGATTGCCTCGACGTCGCCATCGGTTGCCACGACTTCGTCGCCCCCGAATTCGACTGAATCACCTTCGCCTCCGGGCGCCGCATCGGAGGACAGATCGCTTTTCCAAAGCGTGTCCCAAAAGAGCCCGATGGGTTCGCACCTGATCAGCGTATTGGTCGATCCCCGCACCAAAAACGCCACTCTGACCTATAGCTGTGCGGCAGACGAGGACGAACGCAAGGTCGGCGCGATTTTAGCAAAGACCGCGCTCGAGCAGTCGCCCGATGCGACCACCGTCACGATCCGATCCACGAAGAACGACCGAGTGACCTTCATGGCCGATGTGCCTCGGGCACGTCTCGCGGAAACCCTGTCGGCCGAATGGCAGTCCAGGGCCGGCTCGACTGACGAATGGATCGACTATGTGTTGACTAACGAGTGGCCGGCGAAGGCGGGCCAAGATTCAGCCCCGGTGAGCAGCGGTCGGGATACATCGACTGCCCCGGTGACCTCGTCCGGATCGCAAGAAGCGGGAACCGGGAACCAAGCCGCCGATTCTTTCCCCGATGTACCGGACGACCATTGGGCCACCGAACGGACGAGCCAAAAGGGGAAGGGCTAAAAACGGCAATTACCGGGCCGATCAACTAGGCGGTTCTTCCATAATCGAGGATGATGCGTATCTCCTTACAGCTCTACACCGTGCGAGACGCTCTCGCCAAAGACCTTCACGGCACGCTCGATAAGGTGCGCGACATCGGACTGAAATATGTTGAGTTCGCCGGCGACTATGGAGTGTCGGCAAGCGATTGGAAGAAGTTGCTCGAGGATCGCGGTCTAACGTTCAGTGCCGCTCACATCGGGTTCGATCAGATCCGAGACGACTTCGACGACGTTGTCGAAAAGTGCAAGACAATGGGTGTTCAAACCGTCGTCGTGCCCTGGATTTCGGAGGAGCATTACAAGGACGGTTGGGACGCCTTTGGACGCGTTCTCCAGCCGATCGGCCTGATGCTCAAGAATCACGGCCTTCAATTGGCCTATCACAACCATGCTTTCGAGTTCAAATCCGACGGATTGAACGGCCTTTACGGCGCTACGAGCCCCGATATCCTCAAGGCTCAGCTCGACTTGGCGTGGGTGCATATCGGCGGAGCCGACCCGGTGGATTACATCCAGCGGTTCTCGGACCGTACGACGCAGGTTCACTTGAAGGACTACGATCCGACGAAGACGCCGCAGTGGCGTCCGGCCGGCCAAGGAATCCTCGATTGGGATCCGATCCTCGCCAAGTGCGCGGAAATCGGCGTGGAGTTCGGATCGATCGAACTCGACGAATCGCCCGGCGACCCTATTGAAGCCGTCCGCGAGAGCTTCAACTATTTCGCGTCCAAGGGCCTCAGCTAGGCACGCGTACCATCACGGGGCCGGCCGACAGGATTTGCCCGTCTGCCGGTCTTTTCGTGCGCCCGGTGTGAAAGGGTAGAGTGCACCCAGCGCATTCGCCGGTTGAACGATGGTCTTGGTCGCCCTATTTCTTGCCGCTCAGGTTCAAACGCTTACGGTCGGCGATGGCAAGCCGTTCGCGACCATCGAGGATGCGGTCCGCGCTGCACACAATGGGGACACGATTCGCGTCTATCCCAAGTCCGGCGGCTACAAGAAGGTCGCCGTCTATGTGACGCTCCAAGGACTCCATATCGTAGGCGAATCTCGAATCAAGCTGGAGGGGGACGGCTTCGTTTACAGCGGCGAGGGTCGCACTCCACGGGCGATCTTCCAGGTCAACGGCGGAGCCGATCATGTGACGATCGAGAACTTCGACCTATCCGGCGCCCACAACGGATCGCACAACGGAGCAGGGGTCCGCATCAACGCCGCCCAAGATTGCACGATTCGAAACTGCGCGATCCACGACAATGATATGGGGATCATGTCGAACGGGGTTCCGGGCGATGCGACGGCCGGGGCGAACCAACTGATCGACAACTGCGACATCTTCAAGAACGGCAGCTTCGCCGACCCGGGTTACAACCACAACCTATATCTCGGCGGGACGAACGCGACGGTTCAGTTCTGCCGTATTCATGACTCGTTGACCGGGCATAACCTGAAGTGCCGGGCTCACTACTGCGTCGTGCAGTACTGCTCGATCTATGGCTCGTCGAACCGCGAGTTGGATTTTGTCGAGGCGTGGGACACGGAGCGATCCAACTCGAATGTGCTGCTGCTCGGGAACATCATCCGCAAGAGCCCGGATTCAACCGGAAATCGAACCGTGATTCATTTTGGACAGGAACGCGGCCGTCGCGACGGAACGATCTTCCTCATCAACAATGAGATCACGACCGACTTCATGTCGCCCATCGTTCTGTTGACCTCGCCGACGTCTTCGGCTCGGCTCTTCAACAATGTCATCGATAACCCGGGCCAGGCGCACCCGATCTTGGTAGGCGCCGAGGGCGGCGCGGATCTGACGACGGTGTTGGGGCGTTCGAATGCGCTCTCGGCCAATTACGACGTCTCGGGAACGGGGATCGATCGGCAGACGCTTTATACCGATTCGCATCCGACCGAACGCCAGCCAGGCCGGCCTCGGCCGACTCTGACCTATCGCCCGGGGAACGCGTCCTTCCTGGACGGCAAGGGCATTCGACATCCCGTTAAGCCCGCGTATCGCGCGACTCAAGACAAGGGGTGGGTCCCAACCTCTGATACATTCATCGGCGCTGGGTAACCTGGCGCAGATACCGTGAACATCCTGAGTCTCCTGCTGCTCGCCACTCAATCCACTTCTGCATCGATTGCGGATTTGAACCTTTCCTATATCCATCAGGGCTGGGGCCATGCAATGAGGGACCGGTCGGTCACCGATACCCCGCTAGCCATTAATGGACGTTCATTCGAACATGGACTCGGAACCCATGCGATCAGCACGTTCCGCATCCGGCTCTTCGGACAAAGCACGCGGTTCCACGCCTTTTGCGGCGTCGACGATAACGCGAAGTCCGAGCGGGCAAGCATCGTGTTCCATGTGATCGGCGACGGCAAGGAACTGTGGAAGAGCCCACGCCTGTCTTGGAAGCAGGATGCGGTCGAGGCCGATGTGCCGCTGGCCGGCGTCAAGACCGTTAACTTGTACGTCGACGATGCAGGCGATGGCGTCGACTACGACCACGCCGACTGGGCCGATGCAAAGATCGAATTCACGGGCAAGGCTCCGCTGTCCGTCGTACCGCCCGTCGAAAGGGCGGTGATCCTGACCCCGCCACCGTCGCCCAAGCCGCGAATCAACAGCCCCAGCGTTGTCGGCGTCCGGCCCGGTCATCCTTTTCTCTATACCGTGCCCGTGACCGGCCTTCGGCCGATGAAGGTAACCGCCCATGGCTTGCCTTCCGGCTTGAACATCGATCCATTGACTGGCATTGTGGAAGGAACCGCGCCCAAACGGGGAACCTATTCCGTTCGGTTCACAGCGAAGAACCGGAAGGGTTCGGCAAACCGCACGATTCGAATCGTGAGTGGCGATGAGATCGCGCTAACTCCGCAAATGGGCTGGAACAGTTGGTATATCTGGCTCGACAAGGTCGACGACAAGATCATGCGGAGTTCCGCCGATGCGATGGTTCGGAACGGGATGATCCAGCATGGCTACCAATACGTCGACATCGACGACTGTTGGGCGCGCGTTCCGGGGAGCAAAGATCCGGTCGTCGGTGGTCCGACCCGAGACAATAACGGGCGGATGCTGCCCAGCGCGAAATTCCCGGAGATGAAGGCGTTGACCGCCTACATCCACTCGAAGGGCTTGCGGGCAGGGATCTACACTTCGCCCGGCAAAACGACTTGCGCCGGATATGAGGGCGCGTTCGGGCACGAGCCGATCGACGCCGAAACGTTTGCCGACTGGGGTTTCGATCTCCTGAAGTACGACTGGTGCAGCTATCAGGCCACCGCGCCGGGAGATGCCGGCTACCAGAAACCGTACTGGCTCATGGGTTCGCTGCTTAAGATGCAGAAGCGGGACATCGTGTTGAACCTTTGCCAATACGGAATGGATGACGTGTGGAAGTGGGGCAAGCAGGTCGGCGGACACAGTTGGCGTACCGCCGGCGACCTTGGAACTGGCGCGACGATGTATCAGGACGGATTCGATCTGTACGCCACCAAGCATCTGGAGCGTTTCGCCCATCCTGGCGCCTACAACGATCCGGACTATTTGATCTTTGGCAATCTGGCCGGACCGGGAGGCAAGGCGCGTCGCACCCTGATGACGCCAAACGAGCAGTACTCCCAGGTGTCGTTCTGGAGCCTGGTGGCCGCGCCGCTGATCCTGGGCGGGGACATCATTACGCTCGATGCATTCACGCTGAACCTGCTGACAAACGACGAGGTGATCGCGGTCGATCAGGATGCGCTCGTCAAGGCGGCACGTCGTGTGGTGAAGAGCGGCGAAACCGAAGCCTGGGCTCGACCGCTGGAAGATGGCGGCATCGCGGTCGGTCTCTTCAACCGCGCCGAGGACGAAGGGCCGGTGACCGTTACGTGGAAGGACCTTGGCATTCAAGGGCGCTTCAGCGTGCGGGATCTATGGCGGCAGAAGGAGCTGGGCCGGTTCAAGCATTCGTTTACGGCTACCGTGCCGCGCCATGGCGTGGTAATGATCAAATTGACCCGTTCGCATTAGCCCCAAGGAAGGAACAGACTATGTCAGAACTCACTGCCCATCGCGTCCATACGAAGCCGTCACTCGACGGATCCCTTTCCGATCGGGTCTGGCAGACGGTCGCCAAGTCGAACCGGTTTGTGGATATGGCGACGGGCGAGCCAGCGATCTTCGACACGCGGTGCGCGCTGCTGTACGACGACGAGAATCTGTACATCGGCTTCTGGGTCGAGGAGCCGTATCCGGCCGCGCACCAAACCGAGCGGGACTCCCTGATCTTCCGAGAGAACGACGTCGAAGTGTTCATTGACGGCGGAGACTGCTACTACGAGTTTGAGATCAACGCTCTGAACACCGTGTACGAGGTGTTCTTCATCTGGCGTGACGCCTACAAGAAGGATAGTCGCTTCGACCTGCCGGAGTTCGACCTGCACGAGCGCGCGGCATACACGTTCGGAGGCAACTTCGATCGCACCGAGGATCATTTCTGGAAGGGCACTCATCCGCGCGGAATTCGTTGGGCCTTCCTGGATTGGGATCTACCCGGTTTACAAACGGCGGTCCATATCGACGGGACGTTGAACGATCGTTCAGCCCCGAGCAAGGGCTGGTCCACGATGTTGGTCTTTCCGTGGTCCGGCATGAAGCCCCTCGCCGACGGCCGAAGCCTCCCGCCGAAGCCGGGAGACGTCTGGAAGCTCTTTCTTGGCCGATTCCAGAAACTCGCGATCGGCAGCGAGGAGGTCCAAGCCGCCTGGTGCGCTACCCCGCACGGCGTCTACGACACCCACATGCCCGACAAGTTCACGCCGGTGCGTTTCGGCGAGTAGCCCCGGGGCCTCACCACGCCAGAACCGTTGCATTTCTCCTATCGACCATGGGCTTCTGTGGGCGGATGGAAAGGCGCGGCATGGGTGACGCCATTTCGACCCAAGTGGTTTCTGCCGAAATGACCATATAGGGAAGATCGAGTCATGCCCACTGACATGCCCACGAGCAACAGCATGGGGACGGCGACTGACCTGGTCTTTGGTTTAAACAGGACGGCAAACACGGCTGCGGTTTGCTCAGCGAGTAACAGGATCATGAGAGGAACCTCGATCGGCCCAGCGATTCGATCCGATAGTGAACCCAGAAGGCACACCGACGCAAAAAGGCAATCGTGACGTAGGCCAGTTGCAGGTTCCGGAGCGACGCGAGTCTGCGCACAGAAACGGCGGCGGCGATTGCGAGAAGACAGAAGATTGCGATGCTGATCGTTCGCAGTTCATGCCCGACTTGAGATGCCGCGTACACGGCAAGAGAGAGCCCGGGGGTTAGAACGTAAGCGGCCATTTGAGCGGTACTGATCTCTCCATTGGGGTCCAACATGATATTCACTATCGACAAACAGCGGCCTCCGGCGCAGTAGGTTATTGACACTGAGCCCCTGATCCAAGGTGAGTTTAGCAACTTTGCCGTAAGAAGTTGCCCGTTGGTTTGACTGCACCAAACTCAGGCGCAGCCGGCTATTATCAAGCTCGTTGCAGGCGTCCACCGACCGTCGCCAATTTCATGCGGAGGCCCAGATGTCCAGCGATCATGGATGGGCGCGACCCGTCGTCTCAATGTCAGGTGGCGAAGCCGTTCCATATAAACCAGGTTCGAATGGGCCCTACCACAAGCCAAGTTCAGATGAAGCATTGGGAACGTCGCGTGGCGTGTTGAGTGACCACGCAACGGTGCACTTAGGTTTGATTTGGCCAAGCCCGACTCTCCAAGTTCCGACAGATATCTATGAAACCATCGATTAGTCATGACCGGAAGGAGGAATCGATGGCGGCCAAGTCGGAGTGGTTCCAGTCGCTTTCGTTTGCGGACCGGATGGATGTATTCGTCGACATGACCGACCTCATCGTCGGGCTTAACCCTTCGATTCTGGAGTCGAAAGATGCTAAACCGATACCAGGACGTGTTCGGGTGCTTGAACTCCCACGGGGTTAGGTACGTTGTGATCGGTGGCATTGCCGCGGTCATTCATGGCGTCCCTCGAGCCACCTTCGACCTAGACATGCTCATCGACGCAACTGTCGTGAATGCTAAGGACCTGCTCGCCGCCTTTGAAGAAGCAAATCTAGGAACAGCTCTCCTCACAACGCCGGAGGAAGTGATCTCGCAGGAAAAAACGATATTCCGAGATCGGCTGCGAATCGATGTGCAAACGAGCACTCCCGGTGCAGACTTCGAGCATGCATGGAAGAACAGGGAAACCCTAACCTATTGCGGGACCCCTATCGAGGTCATCGGCTTGAACGACCTTATTGCGACAAAGCGTGCGGCGGGCCGTGATGTCGATCTCGCCGACGTTGCGGTCCTCGAACATCGACTGGACAGCCGCGAAACCCATGAGGAATAGCCCCTCGCTCAGCCGTAAGAAGCTAGCCCGACGATCTTGGTCAGGTGTTATCCAACTTGTCGACCAGTCGCCCCTTCCGGTTCAACCGCGACCGTGATAGGCTTCGCGGTAAGTGAACGTGACCGAACTCATGACGCCTCGAGAACGGACTCAGGCGGTTTTTCAACGCCGAATGCCGGATCGTCTGCCCAAGGAGGTCAAGCTTACGCCCCCGCTTCTCGAGGAGTTGAAACGACGCACGGGTAGCGAAGATCCCTATGAGTATTTCGGTCTCGATGTGCGCGAAGTCTACATCGCACAGCCCAGTTCAATTCCCGATTTCAGCGTCTTCTACCCGGACGGCGTCCCGCCGCTATGGAATCCAGCGGGCTGGGAAGTCGGCGAGTGGGGAGTCGGTTCGACACCCGGGAACGCGTTCCATTTCATCCACATCGAGCACCCGATGCTGGGGCTGGAATCGGTCGACGATCTGAAGCGCTATCCGTTCCCCGACTACTCGCCTCCGGCACGTTGGGAGCACCTCAAGGGCGAGGTCGCCGCCTATCATGAACGTGGGCTGTTTGTGGTCGGGTTCATGGAGTGGACGGTATTTGAGATCGCCTGGCACATGCGCGGAATGGACAACCTGTTCATGGACGTGATGTTCAACCAGCCGTTTGCCCGTTACTTGCTCGATCGGATCGTGGAGACCCGATGCTTCCAGGCGGAAAGGTATGCAGAAGCGGGCGTGGACCTAATCAAGATCGGCGACGACCTGGGCACGCAGCGTGGACTTCTGATGAGCCGATCGATGTATAAGGAGTGGTTCTGGCCGGGGCACGCGGCAGTTGTGGCGGCGGCACGCAAGGTGCGGCCCGACATCTTGGTCTCCTACCACACCGATGGCGACTGCTGGGACGTCATCCCGGATCTGATCGCAGCCGGAATCGACATCTTGAACCCGGTGCAGCCGGAATGCCTGGACCTCGCGGCGGTCAAGCGCGAGTTCGGGAAGCACCTGATGTTTTGGGGCGGGATCGGAACCCAGACGACGATGCCGTTCGCGTCGCCTGCCAAAGTGGTTGAGACCGTCCATCGGACCATCGACATCCTCGGCCCGACCGGCTATTTCCCAAGCCCCACCCACGTTTTGGAGCCGGAAGTGCCATGGGAGAACATCGAAGCGTTGTTGCGCGCGGTGGAGGAATATTCGGCGACCGGATAGAAATCCGTAGTCTCCGTTGATTTTGTGATCGGGAACGAAGGGGTATCTCGATAGTGAAGGTGCCAATCTTGGATTCGGGGGGCGATGGCGCCCGGCCGGGGCGCAGACGGCTGAGACTGCGTGAACTGACGATTCTCGTGTCGGTTCTGATCTGCTATGGCGTCTTCAGCTACCTGAATGCCGACTTTCGAACCGGCGAGACCGCGATGACGATCTTGCTCGGGGCATCGGTCGACGGACTGATCGTCATCGGCATGACGATCGTGATCGTTGCCGGCTGCTTCGACCTCTCGGTCGGCTCGACCATGGCACTCTCCGGTCTCGTCACCGGGATGCTGTTGGTGGGTAAGGCGCCGGTGCCGGTTGCGGTTTTGGCCGGTCTGGCGACCGGAGCGGTAGTGGGCTTCGTCAACGGCGTGCTCGTGACCAAGCTCAAGATCAACCCGTTCATCACGACGCTTGGCACGATGAGCATGCTGCGGGGCATCGTACTGGTCTCCACCAAGAGCAGCTATCCGACCGGCTTTCCGGACACCTACATGCAGATCGCTTGGGGCAAGCTGTTTGGAATACCCTTGCCGATTCTGTACTTGGTCGTCGCGACCGTCCTGGCCGACTTTCTTCTTCGGAAGCTACGCTACCTGCGGCAGGTCTACTTCATCGGCAGCAACGAAGAGGCGGCCGTCCTGACCGGCATCAAGGTTGACAACGTCAAGCTGTTCTCCTTCGTGCTGATCGGAGTGTTGGCGGCCATGGCCGGAATCTTGGTGACGGCAAAGGGGAATGCCCTGGACCCGAACGAAGGGATCGGCGCCGAACTGCGCGTGATCGCGGCGGTAATCGTTGGCGGAGCAAGCTTGTCGGGCGGTCGCGGCACGATTCTCGGTTCGTTCCTGGGCCTGATGCTGATGCAAGTGATCGCGACCGGACTTGTGTTCGAGCGAGTGCCGCCCGAAGCGCAGCAGATCGCGGTCGGCGCGGTGTTGATCCTCGCTGCGATCGTGGATCGCGCCGGTTCGAACTGGGGGCGCGGGCTTCTCCCTGCACTGACACGCACAAAGAACAAAAAGATGGAACGCCTATTCAACGTCGTCTTGGCAGTGGCCGTTGTCGTGCTTCTGCTCATCCGGTTCGCCCCAAGCGGGGCAAGCTCGGCGAGTACCTCCATGGCCCACTCCGGTAGGAGGCAAACCTACGTGATGATCGCGGCCGCGACGTGGGGGCCGTATTGGATCGACTCCAAGAACGGTCTGAACGACAAGGCCCGGGAACTTGGCGTCGACTGCGATTTCGAGGGTCCGTCTACCGTCGACGTGAACGCCCAGATGGACTACATCCGAAAGGCGATCGCGCGCAAGGTCGACGGGATCATTGCCGTGCCGATGGCGGATTCACTGACGCCGGCCATCAACGAGGCGATCGACGCCGGAATTCCAGTTGTGTGCGCAGATGCGGACGCCCCTTCCAGCCGCCGCTACTCTTTCATCGGCACCGGCAACTTCAACGCGGGAGTCGAAGGGGGCAAGCAGCTAGCGAAGCTCATCGGCGGAAAGGGAGAGGTGGCGCTTGTCACGATTCCGGGCGCCGACAATCTAAATCAGCGGGTCGCCGGATATCGAAAGGCGTTTGAGAGCTATCCGGACATTAAAGTCGTTGCAGTTGGAAACGACCAAGGTTCCTCGACGATCGCCCAGCAGCAATGCCGCGCGATTCTCCAAGCCCATCCGAACCTCGTCGGCTTCGGCTGCGTGGCGGCGATCGGGGGACAAGGGGCGGCGGTCGCCGTCAAGGAGGCCAAGAGGGCAGGGCAGGTGAAGATCGTGGCGATGGATCGAGACGAAGCAACCCTCAACTTCATCAAGGAGGGACTTATCCAAGCATCGATCGCACAGCGGACATATTCCATGACCTACATCGCGCTCCAACTGCTGTACAACCTCCGGAACAACGACATCCACCTTATCAACGACTGGAAGAAGGTCGGCGTCAACCCGTTGCCTCCCAACGTGGATACCGGTTGTTTCACGATCACAAAGGACACCGTGAGCTACTTCGCACGGTAGGTGTTCGACGATGGCGGAACCCACGCTCCAAATGTCCGGCATCGGAAAGCGATTCGACGGCGTCGACGTGCTTCATGGCGTGGATTTTGAGCTTCTCCCAGGCGAAATCCACGCGCTGGTCGGCGAGAACGGGGCGGGAAAGAGCACGCTGATGAAGATTGCGGCCGGCGTCCATCAACCGGACGACGGAGCGATGCGGCTATTCGGTCAGCCGTTCCATCCAAGGAATCCGACCGCCGCACTTAACGCCGGGGTCGCCATGGTCCATCAGGAATTGAGCTTGGCCCGCGACCTTTCGATCGCCGAAAATGTGCTTGCGGGGCGCGAGCCGGTGACCGCCGGATTCGTTCGGTGGAAGCAGCTGTTCGACACCGTTTCCGCGTCGATGAAGGAGTTCGACCTGAATATGGGGCCGGACACGCCGGTCTCTGAGCTTGGAGCGGGGCATCGGCAGGTGGTCGAAGTTCTCAAAGCACTGGCCGCCAGCCCAAAGGTCGTCCTGTTCGACGAGCCGACCTCCAGTCTGGAAGCGCACGAAACCGAATTGGTCTTGAATACGGTGCGTCGTCTCGCAGAGCGAGGGATCTCGGTCGTGTACACCTCACACCGCATGGCAGAGGTCTTTGCGATCGCGGACCGCGTATCGGTGCTTCGGGACGGGGGGCATGTCGGTACGTGGAGAATCGGCGATATCTCGCCAAAGGCGGTCATCGACGCGATGGTCGGGCGGGATCTGAGCGACCTGTTTCCGGCCAAGCCGGTGTCGGTGGGCGATCCTCTGTTGAAAGTGGATAGCGTCGGCCGTCCCGGCGCCGAACACAAGATCTCGTTCACGCTCCATCGTAACGAGATTCTCGGGCTTGCCGGGCTGATCGGATCGGGGCGGACCGAGGCGATGCGCCTCATTTTCGGCGTTGACCGGATGGATTCGGGGCGGCTGCAACTGGAGGGTACGACTATAGCAGACTCATCCTCGGGAAGGTGGTCCGTATCGCGCGCGATCGCATCGGGCCTGGCTTACGTGCCGGAGGATCGCAAGACGCTCGGTCTTTTCCTCGATCGGTCGATCGAGGACAACCTGGCGAGCGCGAATCTGGACCGCTGCAGCCGTTCTGGCGTGGTTGTCAGCGAACGAACCCACGATCTGGCATCCAAGGCATGCCGGCGCTTGGGCATTCGCTCACAAAGCGTCGACCAGGTCGTTTCGAGCCTGTCGGGAGGGAATCAGCAGAAGACGCTGCTCGCCCGTTGGCTCGCGACGGAACCCAAGGTTTTGATCGTCGACGAACCGACGCGCGGCGTCGATGTAGGGGCAAAGAGCGAAATTCACCGAATCCTTAGGGAGTTCGCCGATCAAGGCCGGGGAGTGATCGTGGTGTCGTCCGAAATGCCCGAACTCATTGGACTGTGCGACCGCATCCTCGTGATGCACGAGGGCCGCATCGTCGGCGAGGCATCTGGGGTCGACATGACGGAGCAGCGTCTGATTGATTTGGCAATTGGCGGGCACTCGAGCCGTCCGCCAATGTCTGATGGCAACAAATAGTCTCACTGGCGGCCCATCATTGAGCGCACTTCGCAAGGCGAGCACCTAACGAAACAGGCTCGGAGCAAGATGCGCCAGTTCTCGACGCCAAACTTGCCAGGTGTGACCGCCGGGCGTCTCTCTGACTTCCGGCTTGGCGCCATGGGTCTCCAGCCACTTGGTTGTGACTCGGTTACTTCCGAGAAGGAAATCCTCCGTGCCGCACGCGAGCAGTAGTTTCTGATTCGGGATGTGCAGGACCTCGGGAAACCACTTGGCGGTGCCGCCGCTATACATGATGAAGGCTCCGCTGAAGGACGCAACCGTTCCGAAGATTTCCGGGTGATGGAGCCCGAAGTAGAGGGATTGGGCGCCGCCCATCGAGCATCCGGCGATGGCCCGAGCCTTCAGGCTTCGGATCACTCGATACGAGCGCTCGACTTGGGGGACGATTTCATTGATGAGGATCTGCCCCATTGAGTCCATGATCGACCGCTGCTTGGCGAGATCGAATTGGTCGGCCATCCGGTCGGCGACGTCGGGGAAACCGTAACCCTCGGGCATAACCACAAGCATTCTCTTCGCGAGTCCTTGGATGATCAGATTATCGAGGATCGTATCGGCCCTGCCGGCACGGACCCATGATTCGCACGTCTCCGTCACTCCGTGTAGCAGATAGAGAACCGGGTAGCCGCCCCGAGAGGATTAGTAGCCGGGCGGAGTGTAGACCAAGAATCGTCGCGTTTCACCGACGATCTCCGACCGGTAGGCGTGCCGATGCAGCACGCCATGAGGGACGTCGCCTTCTTCCCATGGTTGGCGTACTTGGCCAGGGACGCTGACGATACTTTCCGCGCCGCCGGTGGCGCGGCCTATCGCTGGTCGAACTTGATCGACGGCAATCCGCTTGACGATTGCAGCGGAGTTGGATTCGAAGGCGCTCTCGAAAGAGAGCGCCCGGTGGCGGAGAAATGCCTCCGGACGTCCGGCAACCAAGCCGTCGAGATCGACTTCGTCGTTTGGCCGAACGCATAGAATGGTCGAGGGATCGAAATCGGGATTCTGACGGGCGAACATGTTAAGCTGGAAATCCCGTCTGAGAAATCACCGAATGTTCCATTTGAAGAATCCAAACACTTTTAGCTCAATCTCAGGAGCCCGTGTCGTGACCGTCGCCTGTATGTTCCTGTTTGGTCTCCTGCAGATCGCTTTCGCCCAGTCTCCACTTCCTGTGAAATGGGCGTTCGAACCGGTCTTCACCGTTGAGTCGGTTGCGTTTTCCAAGGATGGCTCGCTCTTGGCGGTAGGAGGCGCAGGCGGAGTGTGCGTGTATTCGGCCTCGACCGGATTGCCTTACCGAGGGTTTGCGACTTCCGCGGTGGGCATCGGTTCGGTGGCCTTTTCTCCGGATGGCAAGTGGCTCGCGGTCGGTGGCAATTCATCCACCTCCGCCGTCTTGGAGGTGTGGAATGTCACCACCGGAGCATTGGTCCAGACCTTTGCTGCTGACGGCACGTCCGTCGGCACTGTCGCATTCACTCCCGACGGAACCGCCCTTGCCATCGGCGGTTCGACGTTCAGCAAGATCACGCTCAAGAGCGCTGGCGTGTTGGAAGTGTGGCAAATCGCTTCTTCGAAGCGCCTGATGACGCTGGGAACCACAGCCGTGTCTGTGAATTCGGTTGCCTTCACGGGTGACGGAAAACTCCTAATCGCGGGCGGGGGCGACGGAACGAATGGAACTCTGGAATGGTGGAACATGTCCTCCGGCGTCCTTCAGAAGAAGGTAGTTCCGGCCAACTCCAACTATGTTGCGTCGCTTGCGCTGGCGCCGGACGGTAAGACGATCGCCCTTGGAGGACTAGGGAAAACCGGGCCGTTGCTTCAGATAGTCGACGGGACTACAGGAGTTCTCGTCAAGGCACTCGCGTCAGGCATTGGTAGCGTGATCAACACGGTAGCCATCTCCCCAGACGGCAAGACGCTGGCGGATGTTGGCGCCGACTACACGCCCTTCCAGAACACCTACATCGGCAAGGGGCGCAAGGAGATATGGGAGCTTCCAAACTACATTCCCGGCGCACCCCAAAACGACGACGGGTGGGCTCTTGATGGCGTTGCATTCTCGCCCGATGGCAGCAAGCTGGTAAGCGGCGGGGTCGACTACTCTTGGGTTGGCACTGGTCAAGGAGGCGCATACGAGCCCGACGCAGGGTTCATTACGGCTTTGGACCTGGCATCGAATTCCAGCACGACGACGATCACCGGCCAAACCAACCAAGGGCCTTCCACCGGAATCGGCGCACCGGTATTTTCGCCCGACGGCAAACTGGTCGCCGGCGGAGTACTCGACTACACTGCCGGTTCAGAACAGGCGTTTAACCTCTGGGACGCCGCCACCGGCTTACTGCGGTTCACGATGCCTACCCATGCGACCTCTCGATCCTCAAACGCCTTCTCACCCGATGGAAAGAGCCTTGCGATCGCGGGAACATACCACAGCCTCAGCACGGCGACATTCTCCGGAGTGCTCGAAGTCTGGAGTGTTGGAGCCCGGTCATTGATCGTCTCCCTGGTTACCGACGTGGAAAACAACGGGCGGGTCGCATTCTCGCCTGACGGGAAGCTCATCGCTGACGGCGGCCTGGACGCCAACGGTAACGCCCTGATTGAAGTCTGGGACCTTGGAACCGGGAGTCTTCGGGAGACTCTCCACTCATCCGCTACATTCGGATTTACGGGGCTTTCCTTCTCCCCGGATGGTACGACTCTGGCGGACAGCGGAAGCTTGTACGTCGCATCGGCTAACGCACCCTATAACGGCTTGCTGGAGCTTTGGAACGTTTCGACCGGCGAACTCAAAACAACATTGAAGACAAGTGAGAGCGGGGTCCAAGGCATCTCTTTCTCGCCTGATGGTAAGACTCTGGCAGCCGGCGGATATGTCTTCACGCTCGGGTATCCGCAAGTGGGAATCGTCGAGCTATGGAACGTTCCGACCCGTAATCTGATCACGACGCTTCCTATGCCCAGTGAGACAACGAACGTCTTGGACGTCGGCTATGCGCCGGACGGCAAGACGCTCTTTGCGACGGCGACTGCCGGTTCTCCCGTGCTGGTTCTGTTCGACGCGATTAAGTCGAAACCACTTGGCTATTTCGATGTGGGATTCGCGGGGGAATTCGCGCTTTCTCCGGACGGCGCCGCCATCGCGTACGGGATCGCAGCCGGAGGATTGGGTGTCAGCACGATCCAATCGCCAACGTCGGCGTCGATACAAAGCCTGAGCCTGAGCCCATCTGCGATTCGCGAAATTGGAACGACAAAGGGCACGGTGACCCTATCCCATCCGGCGCCCAAGGGCGGCGTATCGATTGGGTTGCAGGCAGGAACCGACATAACCGTTTCCACCACTGTCACCGTCCCGGCCGGGTTGCGGTCCGCCACATTCACGGTGAGCAGCGGCTGGACGGGCGCCAATGTGACGATTCCGATCACGGCATCGAGTGGGCCCTATTCCTTGTCAACGAACCTGACCGTGTTTGCGCCTGACCTGCAGGCATTTGGAGTGCAACCGTCGTCGACGACCGGTGGAAGTCCGCTTTCGGGAACGGTTCGCATCTCCAGCCCGGCCGGAATGCTTGGCGATTACGTCCTCCTCAACTCCAGTCAGCCTGGTGTTGTCGTACCGGGAGGCGCACTGGTGTTGTCCGGTCACAACACGGCAACCGTCGTCATTCGGACAGCAGCCGTCGATACGAAGCAAAAGGTGACGATGACTGCCTCAAGCGGCAAGACATCTCGTAGCGTGACCGTAACCGTTTTGCCGGCAGCATTGATGTCGATCACCGTGAATCCCTCCACGGTCACAGGCGGCGGCGCTTCGACAGCGACCGTCACGCTCAATGGGCCAGCCGGTCCCAATGGAGTGGTGGTTAGGCTAAATAGCAATCGACCTGCGGTGGTCGTTACGTCGACCGTCACAATCCCGCCCGGCAGTTCCTCGGCGACCATCTCGATTACGACGCAACCGGTCTCGGGAACTGTCAATGCAACTCTTACCGCGGTGGCCGGCGGGGTGACCAGGACGGTGCAACTGATCGTTCGATAGGTGCTTCGCGCCAAGCGCTGAAGTGAGAAGGCAACAAGTCGAGGAATCGAAAGAGCCTACGGGCAGCTCCTTCTGTCCTGTCGACCGAGAGTCCCGTTCAGCTATAGGCCGGCGAACCAGTCGTAGCCTTGTTCGGCCCAGAAGTCGTTGGGTTGGTGGTCGGTATAGGTAATCGAGCCAATTCGCTCGATGTTCTTCACGCCGTACTTCACTGGGATGACGAGGCGAATGGGGGCGCCGTGCTCAATCGCAAACGGTTCGCCGTTCACGTCATAGCACAAGAGCGTCTGGGGGCGGAGCCGCTTGCATGCCATCCCTCGAACTCGCGGTCACGTGCTGGAGCGAGACCATCTCGCGCTCGATGGCCTGACGCATCGACGTCGGCAGCCCGGCGAACTTGGTTTCGCCCTCAGGTTCGTCGGCAGCGCTGAGCGTCCGCTCGGTCCAGCAACACCTCGTGAACGAGAAGTTGATCCGCACCGTCGGCCGGTTAACCGCCCGGTAGTGTTGGAATATCTGGCCGCGGTCCTTCCCGCCCTGCCGCAGCTCGAACATCGCTTTCCCAAGTTCGGTTGGTGCGCAGCCGTTCAGTTGCCTCCTCCGGTTGGCGTCGCTCGTGTAGAGCACGGCTTCCGGTTCTGACTTCATGCTGACGATGGCGTCGGCCGGAAATCCGTCGAGCAGAGGGCTGTGGAACATATCCTAGGGCTTGCATCACAGTCTTTTGCTCCTTGGTTATGGCGACTTTGGGAACCAAGAGGAGCCAACGCTCTGCACCAATAAACTGAGTCTTCCAAGCAGCCTGAGGAGGACAAAAAAAACTTGTTGGCACTGCCGCACTTCCTATGGTACGATTTAGTACTGGGCTAGAGATGCCTTAAAGAGACTATCTAGGAGAATTGGATATGCAAAAACTTCGAGTCCTGATTGCGACCTTGCTACTATCGTTGGGTGCCGGAGCTCTACTTGCCGGTCGAGCACAGGCTGTGAATCCTAACACTGTCACTAGCTGTACGGCCACAACGGCCGTAGGCTAGCGGTACTTGACCGGTACTACTTGACCAGCCAGAAGACCAATGGTAGCGAAGAGTCAGCTAGTTTCCCGCTTCGGCGGAGGCGGGCCAGTGGTAGTGTGGTTGGTCCTCTTGTGTAGTTGCCTGGGGCTGTTCTTAACGGCGATGCTTTCGGTTGCCCACGTCTACGGTGCATCGCTTTACTGCGGCGCATCGGATGATTGCGGGCTTGTTGCTGCCAGCAAGCTTGCGGCCCCAATGGGCATTCCCGTGGCCTTCTGTGGCTTTGGCTTTTACCTCAGTGTATGCGCCGCGTCTGTCGCTTGGATCATTAAGCGAAAGGTATTCGGGATTGCTCCCATTACGTGGCTCTGCGTGGGGGTTGCGGCGGCATCAAGCGTGTTGACGATACTTGCTGCCATTCGATTGCATGCGCACTGTGTCTGGTGCATTTCGTCGAACGTGGTGTCCATCGCGTTGGCCCTGATTTTTCTACTTACGGACGGTCGTACTTGGGCCGTGCCAGAGATTGGGAAGATGCGTCGCTGGCCTCTCAGTGTGATGGCGTGCCTGCTTGGTACGTCGATAGCGGTAGGCGCCGTAGGACTGCGCAGCAGTTCAGTAGTGCATGGCCTGAAGGCTGAAGTCCTCGCCAGGCTTACGTTAACGGACCTTGCGCCTGCTGACAGTCTGACGGTTGGCGCTAAATCGAGCGACAAAGTAGTCGTCGCATTCACGGATTTGGAGTGCGCAGCATGCCGTGGCGTACTGCCATTTCTCGTGCGATCAGCGAAAAGCGGCGCGTTTCGGTTGGTGGTGCGGATGTACCCCATGCCGTCCCATGCAGGAGCCTTTGAGGCGTCCTTAGCATTGGCGAAAGCTACGGTTGCTGGGCGAGGGCTTGAGTTCTTGACGGCGGGTTGCGACTTAGGCGACAGCGGTCTCGAAGGTATCGACAACCTTGCTCGGGACCTACGGACTGAAGAGCTGACGCCTGCGGCGGAAGCCTCTGCGGAGGCTATCGTGAGACGTGACTTATCTCTCGCCCACCAACTCGGCGTGAACCGGACGCCGACTCTATTGTTGCTCTCCGGGCCGCATAGCCCGACGGTTATCTCAGTCGCAGATCTACAGCGTCTGCTGGGAGTGCAACTCGATGAAGGGTAGCTTCCGCGACACCAACGGCTGTGAAGATGCCGGAGGCGAGGCCCCGATCCTCGTGGAGCCAGTTGCAGAGCCGGCACGGGACGCCACATTTCGTGACGTTGTTAGCGCGATCCAAACCGGGAAAAAGGACGAAGCCCTTCAACTCGCCACTGCACTCGTAATGCATGATCCGTATTCTTCGGAGAACCACGGTGCGATGGCCAATGCCCTCCTTGCCGTTCGGCGGTACGAAGAAAGTCTCTTGCACGCCCGCCGCGCGCTAGCACTCGACCCGTACGATCTTGATGCCCAAAATGTTCTTTCTCAGGGACTGATGAAGGCAGGAAGAATTGAGGAGGCCAAGGCAGCCTTGGATGAAGTTCTCTGGCGGGCTCCGGACTCCATACGCGAGCGGTGGATGCGGGCTTTTGCCAACTTAACGCTTTTCAATTTCAAGCAGGGCTTTGAAGACTATGAGTACGGCTACCTTGCGAGCCGCCGCTCTCTCCGATCTGCGCCCGGACGAATGTGGAGAGGCGAAAGGGTCGGTTCACTCCTAATCCATGGCGAACAAGGGCTTGGCGATCAGATTCAGTTCGCTCGCTACATTTCTGAAGCTGCCAAACGCGCCGGCGGAACAGTTTTGTTGGAGGTGTCGCCACAGTTGCTCGGCGTTTTCGAGAACATGGCCGACAAAATCTGGGCTCCAACTTCGGATCGATCTGTTCCCGTGCCATTCGATGCTTACATATCCCTGCTAAGTCTTCCGCATGTTCTCGGTGTCACGGAAGTCGAAGGATCTCCCTATCTTAGGCCGCCCGCCCTTGATTTAGAGTTGGACGGGGCGAGGGTTGCATTTTGCTGGCAGGGCAATCCGGACTACTCGGAAGATGAAGACCGCTCCTTAACAATTGAGGAAGCTCGGCGGTTCGAAGGCGCAGCGCCATTTGTCCTGATTCAAGTGTCGGGAGAGGCCCCATTTGAATGTCCGCGGCTGCGAGGAACGGATCTTGCCGTAACTGCCGCGATACTCGAAAGAGTGGACTTGGTCGTTAGTGTCGATACCTGTATCGCACACCTGGCAGGCGCTATCGGCAAGGAGTGTTGGCTCATTACGCCCCGATACGGAGATTGGCGCTGGGGTAAAGACGGCAATCGCAGCCCGTGGTACGACTCGATCGAAGTATTTCGTTGTCCTGAGGGCGACAGAACAATCCCGATCCAGGCAATACGAGAACGTCTCTTGGCACGATTCGGGGCAAGTACGGAGCGGAAACGAGAGGAAGCAACGGTATGACTGAATTCCTGAGATTGATTGGTTCGCGCGCAATATCTCGTCCAACCCTTAGGCTGGCGCGCTTCTGGCTTATTCTAAGCTTGGCGGTAGCGGTCGCCGGTGCGGCAGGTCGCCAGAGCGGCACGGGGCAGGCTTCATCGGCCTTGCGGGAACGTTTGCTTGCCGAGATGAGGATCTGGCCCTCGAGGTTCGAGAACATCCAGATGGTTCTCGGATCTCAAGGCGGTCGCTATAGAGTGACCCTGGCGCCGGACCTTTCTCGGGTAGATCAACTCACTCCAACTGGGATCGAGACTAAAGTGGTGTACCAAGATGGTGAGTCTTGGAGGCGGGTCGAGGCTAACGGCAACGGCGACGAGTGGCTCCGATCAAGGGGGTCGGAGTGGAGGACAAGGATCCTCGGAGACAAGGCTTCGATAGAAGATACGAGCCTGCTGCCTATGGGTGTCGCAATCGGCGGTTACAGTCTAGCTGAAGCGGCGGCCCGTGACCCACACCTGACCGTACGGCGTAGCGGCACTACGCTGGTCGCATCCGATTTTGCTCTGAACCAAGATGGCATCCCTGTGTATGTCAGTCTCACTTGGGACGAGGCACATCACGCCCCACTGCTTATCAAGACCCATGACAACAAGAACGGCAAGTATCACGCGTGGGTTCAGATTGATCTAAGCCACCTCGATGCGCAGCGGCTGAAAGGCTACGTTGACGTAAGCAACCTAGGGGATAGATCGGGCCGCTATACCCTGATTTCGCTCACGCCCTTAACCCGTCGTCCACAGCGATTTGCGCTGGCGCAGGGCACTCCATTTGTAGACGAAGCGCTCGGGGTTGAGACGTACGTTGGCAAGGAAAGTCCCATCAACGAAGACACTGCGGCAAAGGTCTTGGCGTCAGCCAAATCGTCCAAGGCCCTCGACCCGAAAGGTCACTTCTTTTCGACCTCCTGCGGGCCGGATTCGCTGTTCTACTACTTACGCCTGGCCGGCGCAAACGTGAATGACTCGACCGTTCGCAAAAGCTTCCCAACCATTGAATACGGAGTGACGATGAAGCAAATCGAAACAGTAGCGGCGAAATACGGGCACCGGATGCGTGCGGTGAAGGCGACCAGGCTGCGGGATATTTCGACGCCGGCAATACTTTCGGTGCGGGACAGCCACTTCGTGGTTCTGGTTTCGCTAAAAGGTCGAGTCGCGACTGTTGTCGACCCTCCGTTCGTTGTGACCACCGGCGCTGCAACTGATTTAGCGCAGAAGTGGACTGGCTACGCCCTGATAGGAGGCGAATAGATGAAGTGGCTCTTGTGGACCGCCTTTGGGATCATCCTCTTGGCCTCGGCCGCCATGCTTTTCGCAGGCAAAGCATCGGGAGGCACGACAAGTCACTTGCATAAGTACAATGCCGGTGATGTTCATCCTTACCAAGACATCGTGTGGAATGTACCGGTCCGGAATGACTCCCGAAAGCTTCTGAAGCTGTCCGGCTTTGATCAGGCTTGTGGGGTGAGTGTCCACCTCGCCGGAAATAACATTCTTCCCCCGGGAGCCGTTGAGACGATGACGCTGAGAACCTTCGCCGTCGGGCAGCGGGGACCCTGCGCACAGCGGTTCGTGCTAAAGAAGACGGTTGGCGGCATTTCGGGCGACGAGGACTACGAGATCGATTACAACGTCCTCCCGTCGCCGTACCTCGATATGCTGGAGTGTCGCTCAAAACGAGGCGAGACAACCGAGATAAAAGTGCCCTTTTCGAGCATGACTTCCCCCGTGAAGGTCGTATCCGCGCCGTCTGGAGTTACGGCCGAAGGAAATGTCCAATCGGTCATGGTTCGGCTTGACAAGGTCGGCCCTGAGGGGCCGCTTGGTGAGGTGAAACTTCAGGTGACCGACGAGAACGGTAAAATGGTGCCCTTCTCCCTACCTGTCTTTGCTGAAGTAACACAGAGTACGCTGCGAACGTACCCGGCTTCGACGGTTGCGACCGAGACTGGAGGTCGACTGACTGCAACGCTTAAGATCATCAACGCACACGATCTTTCCAAAGTCATCGTCTCTTGTAGCAACCCAAGCGTCTCAATAAGCCGATCCGGCGAGGAACTCACGCTTTCATCTCCACAAGGACTAAATGCCGGTCTGGTTCGGATAAGTGTCGCCGAGCCCAATAGCAAGCCAACGGAGGCCGACGTCCTCTTCTAAGTGCCATGAAGTACGTTTTAGCCGCACTTTGGCTTGTCGCGCTTCTTCTCAGCATTGGGCTGGTTGTAGGCAGCTTTACGCACATGGGGTGCGCCGCTGGCTGCTCAGTTATTTCAGAGTCGTCCCACGGCATACCGGCGGTTCTGTCACTGATCAATCTGATTGCATTGCCGGTGGCTTACTTCTCCGGCAGACCGTGGGCATTCAGGTCCTTAACAGCCCTCTCGTTTGCCGTCGTGGTCGGAGCCGTTCTAGCGCTCATAGTCATGCGAGAATGGTGCCCCTATTGTGTGGCGTTACAAACTTGCTATGTAGGATTGTTCTTGGCTTCCTGGTTCAGAAGGGCAATGACGACGTGTCTGGTCGGCGCCGCATATTGCTGCTTAGCCTGTTTCGCCGCCGCTCGCGCAGTCGGCGTGGATCTGGGCAGTTACCAGTTCCATGCGCGGTCCGGTGACCCAACAAGCACTTCGTATGTTCTCTTCGCAGATCCGCTGTGTCCTCACTGCCACGATCTTTGGGCCGGCTTGAGCCAGCCTGCGAGACGCCTAGTCACGATTCGGTGGCGTCTCCTCTCGGAGACGTCCGAAGAAAGCGAGCGAATCGCCGCCATTTGTGAGTGCGTAGACGCCTATTCACCACGGCAGGGTCGGCTTTTTACAGAACGTGTGATGAGCCATTCGAAATTCAGCGATGCGGAGCTATTGAAACTCGCCCAGGAAACGGGAGTGACCTCCTGCGTAAAGGACGCGATACGAACGATTCCCGAATGGGCGGATGCAGTAGTAGCAGACGACGGAATGCTAGCGCAATCGCTAAGCATTCGAGGTGTACCAGCCGTTTTTCACATCGTCGGAGGCCGGCGTCAGCCTAAGCTTGCGGCAAGTAGTCAGTCAGATATCCTTCGCGATGCTTCATCGCGGGGATCAACATCGGAGGAGCAATGAACAAAAAGACAATAGTCGGAATGGCCGCTGTGCCGATCGGCATGGCGGCCTTGGTAGTTGGAGCCAGTGGATTTGCGGCTCCCAAAGTAGTCCTTGCTGAGGACGAGGCCGGTAACATCGCTGGCCAAGCCGCTTGCGACTTCTACCAGCACTGCAGCGCAAACAACGTCTGCGGAACACCAACGTGCATCACGGTCCCTAAGAACGGCCAATACGTCATTCGCACGTCGACGACCAAGAAAAGATGTGTGGCGTTGGGCACAGGCTGCACAAACACAAACACCATCACCTGTACCACGACCTACGCGGACAACTCGCTCTGCAACTTATCTCCAACTTACTTCCCCTCAAGCACGGAGGTCTGCAACTAGCCGGCCGCGCAATCTCTCGTTTCGATAGGGTTGCCTTTGCTATTGTCGAGCATACGGATAAAAGGCGTATTTGGATGCCTCGTAGGATCCGTTGCGTTCTCCGTATGCTCGCCGATCTATTGAGCGGTACGTTTCGAGGGGTTTGGTGGCTTCGTCGCGGACGAGCCAAACGTTGGCGTCTCTCTTATGGAGTGGCATAACTTCACATCGTGAACGGGAAGCTGAGCGGTATCGGATGTACACCGCAAGCATGCTTAGGGAATTAATCACCAGCACACAGGTATTGGCATTCATGGGATCCGAATGGCAGCACAGGGTTCGCCGAGTTTATCGGGCTAGAGTTATCGGCAGACTTGACGAGGCGACGCGCCTGAGCGCACGGCTACGAAGGTCTCGACCATGGTCGGTGCGTGCGCAGTTACTGCATCTGCTAATCGGATTCGATCGCGTCACGGTCAGCGCTGCTGCAAGGCAACTTGAGATTGTTCTTCGCCAGAAGCCTGACTCAGCCGAGTTGTACCGCCTGCTCTCCGTCGCCCTTCGAAGACAAGGAAAAGCGATCGATGCAGCGAATGCCGCAGCGAAGGTCGCCGCGCAATTACCAAGTGATGGATTGGCGCAATACACATACGGCACCTGCCTCCTAGAGGCCCGCCTATTTACCGGTGCGGTATCCGTTCTCCAAAAGGCCGCTGAACTAGACAACGATAATGCAGATTTTCACGCTTCGCTGGGTTTGGCCTTACAGGGTAGTGGCAGACTGCATCTCGCAATTGCCGCATTGGTCCGAGCCGTCGAGCTTAAGCCAAAAGACCTTAGCTTCCGCGAGTATCTGGCCTCCGCGTACTTGCTTGACGCCAAACCAGACCAGGCCGCGGAACAGGCTCAGATAGCTATCTCTCTTGATGCGCACAATAGTGTCGGACGCAGGTTGTTGGCTCAGGCCCTAATCCTTGACGGTCGCACGCACGAAGCGGAGCTGGAAGCTTTGTCTGCAACTGAAATTGATCGAAGCGATAGTTGTGCAGTCGCTATTCATGGTGCTGTGCTCCAGGCACTTGGCCAAATGGAAGCAGCCGAAACGAGGTGCAAGCAATCTGCGGACATGGAACCACGTCAAGGGCTCGCTTACTTTGTGAGATCGAGGTGCCGGCGGATGAGCGTCCAAGATCAGGACCTTCTTGGGACAATGGTGGATCTAGCTGCCGATCAGACCCTCGATCCCAGTGAGCTGGAGTTGCTTCACTATGCCCTTGGCAAGAGCCTAGAAGACCTTGGCGACTTCAAAGAGGCCTTTCGCCACTACGACTTGGCGAACGAGGCTGCGTACACGAGCAAGTTCGGGGACCTTCCATTTGACCCAGCGAAGCACCGCGAAAACTACGATTTCATCCGCTCAAAATTCTCAGCCATATCTTGCCAGCGCGAACCTGCATTTGAGGATAGCCTGACCCCAATCTTCGTTGTTGGTATGATGCGTTCGGGAACCTCCTTGATGGAACAGATCCTTTCAAGCCATCTCGAGGTCTCGGGCGCCGGGGAGCAGCGATACTGGCCCCAGAACTTTCGCAGGGCGTGTGATCCGGAGACGGGCAGAGTCGACTTTAGCCGCGTCAAGGAACTCGCAGAAGGTTACATTAACCGCCTCAGTTCATTCTCCGAGGGCAAACGGTTCGTGGTTGATAAGATGCCAAACAACTACATGTACATTGGGTTGATTCGCGCGGCTTTACCACAAGCACGTATCATTCATGTAAGGCGACATCCTATCGATACCTGTGTCTCTATCTATGCAACCCAAAACCCGGTTCGTATTCGCTGGGCTCACAAGAAGGCGCACATTGTGCTTAATTACCAGAGATATCTGTCGCATATGGAACACTGGCGACAAAGTGAGCCGTCGGGCTCAATCTTGGAGGTTCAGTACGAGAATCTAGTGACGACGCCAGAGCCGGTGATTCGTACAATCCTTGAGTATTGCGGTCTTTCGTGGAAGGCGTCTTGCCTACGGCCCGAAGACAACCAACGCGGCGTAACTACGCCGAGCCTATGGCAGGTTAGGCAGCCTATGTATCAAACATCGATCGGGCGCTGGCAGCGGTTTGAGCCTTGGATTGGGGAACTCGCTAGCCTATCGGAGACCTAGCGCATTGGATCATGCACCTTGGTCTCCGTCGCCTTCGGCATGATTTGTGCGACCTTTGCGTGGATTGCGTAGCGCTTGCCGCACGCGGAGGGCGGCGGGGAGACCTGGACCACGCAACTGGTCCTCCGATAGGCGCCCCGTGCCAAGCGATGAAGCGAGAACGCGAAGAGCCGAGAAAGCGATAAAGCCTCCCGGCAGTTCCTTCTGTCCTGCCGACCGCGAGTCTTGTCAGCTACAGGCCGGCGAACCAGTCGTAGCCTTGTTCGGCCCAGAAGTCGTTGGGTTGGTGGTCGGTATATGTGATCGAGCCAATTCGCTTGATGTTCTTCACGCCGTACTTCACTG
>JARLGV010000028.1 GCA_031292555.1 Fimbriimonas sp. | reverse complement strand
TCCGAATCTTCTCAATAAGTGTGGTCCAGGCTCACAATGCGAACGTAAAGTCGTGCAATGTATGCAGGGGAAGGGCTTTTCGGCTGCATTGGCGCTGCAGTATCTCAATTTTATGCGTCATGCATGCGAACCAAACCCACAGGTAGGGCCACCAGCACCAGCGGTTTGTGTGATGGGACCCGGGCGCCCTGCTAACTACCCAAAGGGGTGCCCTCTTCCCTGCAGCGGGACTGCCACGGAGGGCACAGTCACGTCCATTACTGGGCAACTGAATCCGCCAGCCAACGAACTGAAATGCACCCCACAGCCAAATCCTTGCAGCCATGATTTGCAGCAGCTAGGCTGCACGTGTGTGATTCAGTTCTGCGATCCCGCTACAGGTCGCAATGCAACGAACAAGATAGAATGGATGTGCAGGCAGGCTTTCTATCACAAGTTAGCGCATTGTGCTGGCATATTCGGTGCTCCTGCACACAATAGCAATAGCTTCCCTAAGAACGACAGTGTGTACGCCATCGGTCAGTGTATCTGTCAAGGCCTGAGTATCAACACACTTACGAATGCGGATTCTTGCGGCTTAGGGTTTGGCTTCATCTTTTGAATAATATGCGAATTGCACTTGAAATATGTGCCTTTTTACTTCTCTCCTCAGTTGCGGTCGCCCAAGACCATCAACAACATTCTTGTACACTGCCAGATAGATGCGAGAGGATGGTTTCTGGGCGCAAGGGAATTGTGTACGCGCAGTGCGGTAACCGGATCATGTCGATCGATCTTGGTGGACGGGTCTCAGAGTATTCGCAAGTACCACCCGAAGGTGAACTAATCGGCACGGATCTAAACAGGGAACCAGTAGTCTGGCCCGGCCCAACCTTTCTCTTCGCACGGACCAGTGCTTGGGATCGCTCCGTCTCTCCGGACTACGGCCACACAATTCTGAACGTCAGTTGCAGCAACATCATAAGCATGGTCTTCCCTCGGACCATATTGATACAGGGAGTATCGAGCGATCCTACTGTACTCGCAGAGATGCCAAGACGGCACACTTATTGGCACACATACATCGCAAGTGCGTTCGATCCGGCATCGAAGACTTTTGCTCTCATTGCAAGTCCAGCGTTTGAGGATCTTGCGCAGCTATGGCTCAAGGTAAGTAGGCGACCGATGCACAGGGTGAGGGCACTAAGTGGCTTCCATCTTCTAGGAGGGGTCTCAATCAATGGCAATGGGACAGTATTTGTAACTGCGATACCTCTGATCAGAAACGAGAAGTTATTGCCGAAAGGCGGGTGGATACTCTGCGTAGAACCCAAGACTGGCAAGCTCCAGAGAAGAGTACGCATTGACTCTAGTGATGCCATTGATGGCGAGTGGATGGCCGACTTCGGCGATGGCGAGCATGTGGCGGTCCTAACTGGGACTCAGGATGTAAGAATCCTAAGTGTCCGAAGCACTCCTCACAAGGCAGATGGGAGGGCCCGAAACAGGTGAACCCCAGCAACTCCAGCACCTGGGCGTTCTCGCGAAAGCGGACGCAAACTGCGTCTCGGGGGCGAGAAGGTGGCTTTCCGTTACGGAACCCCACAGTGAAACCCTCCTTCTCAAGCTCAAACTCGTCCTGCCTTCAAACCTCGACTTACACAGGACGTAGTGACTGCGCATTCTCGCGAATGCGCATGCAAAGACGAAGGTGAACACGGAGATTCTGACCATTACGGCCTAAAGGAATGTGATGACTGTTGCGAGCGATATGGGGCTCGTTGACTGGATGGTCTAGTTCCGTTTGTCGGCGATCTCGACAATGACGTCGTTGGCAATCAATCCGGCATCTTCCGCCAGACCGCTGAGTCGTACATTGACGACTGCCAGACCTCTCACCGAAAGACCGCAGAGCTCCTTGGCATGGCTCGCTCCTACGGGTCTGGCAGTAACTCCGATGTCGATGGCATGCACACCCAGCGACGGTCTGGATCACGTCTAGCCTTTGGCCAGTTTGCTCGCCGCTCGACGCCTACTGCGCTCGGTTCGGCGTGCCGGCGTCGAACCTCGCTTTCGCGGGCAGGACGTAGAGCTTTGTTTGCCCCATCGGGTCGACCCAGGGCCAGCGCTTTGAGCCGAAGAAGGCGGGCTTGGCCTTCAGATAGAGGGAATCAGGCAGAATACGGGCTCCGCCGTCGGGAGTGGGCCATTGAACGGTGTTGGTCACGTAATCGTAGTTGCCGTCACGAATGATGGTGCTCGCCACGTCCGGATCGCCGCTTTGCTCCCAGTGGACCGAGTCGTACCCAAGGCGCCACACGGCCTTCCCGCCACTATATGGCTGCGCACCGCCAATCGTCCCATTATCCTCGTAAGCCCAGCCAACCATCTGCGCCCGAAGGCCCAATACGTTGCCTACGAAGCTCATCCAGCGGGAGCCGTAACCTAACCCGGCGCACCGCAGGTTTCCACCGTCGCTCAACGTCTTCGCGCCATCGGGCCCCTCCGGAAGCAGTCTGCCCCCCAATCGCTTGCCGCTCAGGTGGTTTCGGTAGTACGTGTGGTAGATGCTCGACCCGTGGGTGCAGTCCGAGTCGCCGTTGAATGCCTCGTTTCCCTCGAACAGCATGTGATGACAGCCCACCATATGGGATCCGTTCACGCCGGCCTCTACCCATGACGGGCTGTCGTATATCCACCCGTTGTCCATGTAGTTGTAGCCGACAGCCGAACCGGCCCCCGAACACCGCGACACGATCACCTTGTTCACGTCGATTGAGATGTTGTTCTCGATCAGCGCTTCGCTTGAGCCATCGGCCAGGCTCATCGCATAGCCACCCCCGCCGGGCTCTGGCCAAGCACCGTCGTGGACGTACGAGTCGCGCAACACCACGCGGAAGGAACTGTCCATTGCCACCCCTTCGCCGAGCCAATCGGTGACCTCGAGTTCCTTTGCCCAACAGCGGGAGGCCGCCTCGAACCGAACCTCGCCGTCGCTGCCGCCCTGTACGGACAGCGCTTCCACTCCCGAGTACTCGATGAATGGCGTGTCGTATCCCGTCACTTGGGCCGCGTGCGACACCCGGTAGCCGATATGGAGCGGCGTGGAGAACGTGAGAACGTTGCCGCTGATCGACGCGATCTCCTTCACCTCGCAAACGGGTCGATCCTGACGGCAGAACCACGAAGCGCCTCCGCCCGTCAGCACCCCTCCGACCACTGGACCGACCGGATCATCCTCACCCTCGCTTGGGTTGTGAAACTGCCAGACCACCCGGTCGCCCTTCCAAATGCGGGTCGCAGTGGCCGAGCCCGACCGCGTCGGCAACGCGCTCCAAGCGCCCTTCGTCTCCTCATCCAGAAGCACCTTTTGCCCGGTAGTAAAGCTCGAGGCGTTGGCTATTGTCACGGAGTACGTGCCCTTCACGCCGTCCGCCGCAAGGGGTTTCGAGGTGCTGCTGGCGGGATGCGGCCAACGGCTCGCACCGACGATTACGACCGGCATGGCCACTCCGGGGAGATAGGATCCCATCTTGGCACCGTTCGTCCGAACGAGTCGCGTCACTCCGGCGCCGGCGCCGCGCAACACGATGCCGGTCCTGTTGATGGAAACGATGTCCGAGTTCACCAAGAACGTTCCCGCCGATAGCTTGACCACGTTCCCAGCGGGACACGCGGCCAATGCGGAGTTGATCCCGGCCGTCGCGTCTCGGGCGCCGTTACCGTAGGTCGCCGCATCGATCGTGGCCCAGACCTGCGTCCGTACGGGTAACCGATCCGAGCCCAAAGGACGACCCGTCGCCACGTCGACGGTGATGCCCGGATCCCACAGCGTCGCTCGGTCTGCCGGCAGCCGGTAGACTCGCTGGGCAGTTGCTGACGACCCCTTCGAGGTCACCGATACGGCCGGACCGCAGGCCACTAGCGCGCCAATCGTGAGAAGGACCAAAGTGACATGAAGCCTCGGATGTGACATAGAAGACGTTCCCCGATTGTAGTGCATGGTTCATCAGCGAAGCGATCGGATACCTTCAACCTTATTGCCTAAAGATCTCCAGTTGTGTGAGAAACGACTCGAGCCCGCCGTGTCGGAATGCTCAGCAAACGTGACTCCATTTGGGCTCCATCGCTATCGGAGTCTAGGCGATGCCATAGGCTTGGGCGGGTCCCAAGGATGCTTGGTTCCCCTGGCGCCGCATTTCCTGCCTGGCCGAGTAGCACAGGTGGCACTCGTCGACATAGCCTTCCGAATGCGACAGATCGTGGGCTCGAACGAGGGCAGCGGGGCCGCCCCGTAGGATCGGTCCCACGATGGGATCGGCATGAGGATCGAACTTCGCGACCAACTGCTTCAACGGCGTCTCCCACAGGTTGCCCATGAGCAAGCCCTGACATAGGTGCACGCTTCCAAAACAGTCCACATGCACTCGCCCGGGACTGTCGAGCCTTTCACGCGGACAACTCGATAGCGTGTCCCAAGGCCGTGTCGGAAGTCCGGCAGTCATGCGCTCGGCCGCCCGGCCTCGGAACATGACGCTCCCCGAGACTTTGGCCGGCGACTCGTCCGTCGCACCAATGACAGTTGGCGCCTCGACGCTGATCACGCTGACCGTCATGCCCAGCCGATTCGCAGCCTCTTCGACTCGAAGGCGATGCTTGCCTGCCTCGGCGCCGTAGTGAAGCGCATCGTCGCTCATCGTAACGTGATCGAGGCCCGCCTCATGGAGGGGCCGAAGAACAAGTTCGGCGTCCTCCACCGACGTCGCCCAGTACGCGTTTGTCACGATGCCGACCCCTAGGTCTCGAATCCTAGCCTGCCGGACGCACTCTAGGAGCAATGAGTAATACACCACCGGCTCGCCGCCCTCGAAGCAGACGGACGTGACAGTTCCCAGTTCGATGGCTTGATCTAGCAGCGCACAGATCTGATCAAGCCGAAAGGTGCCGCCCGCATGGGGTCCGCAGTGAAGGAAGCAGTGGTTGCACTCAAGCGTGCAATCGTACGTCAGCAGGATATGAATCCCTTCGATCATGGCTTTTCCGCCAGCCTACCACTGAATGTGCCAAGCCCGATCTATGGTTGCTAGTTCGAGAGTTTGGGCCAACATTCTGCACACGGACACGAGCTTTGAGCAACGTCGCTGCCTCGCCTCGAATTGCTCACGGACGGCTTGAGAATTCGGTGGGAGTCCTGAGCAGATGAGGCGAGGCGTTAAGGATGGCGGTGAGTAGTTCTACTTCCCGGAACGGCCTCCCGACAAAGCCATCCAAGGCGACAGATCTGCAGATAAGCAAGGGCTTCCATCATTGTCGAGACCGAGCATCGATCCAACGGGATTTTCCATCATTTGCAGGTCCGAGGATGCCACCCGTTAGCAAAGAACCTGTCGGCGAGCATTACAAACGCGCCACAGTCTAGAGTTGCTTACCTGCCCAGTCTTGGGCATGGAAAAGCTGACCGACCGTGCCGTCGTCGATGAGTGCGGGAACGAGGGCGCCGGGAACAACCGATTCCACGGCGCCAGGAGCGTTCGGCCCACCCAAATCCGTGCGTAGCCAGCCCGGATCAAGCAGATTCATCAGCACGCCCTTTGTTTTGAGGTGCGCCGCGGTATCAAGGACGTATTTGTCAACCGCCGCCTTGGATACGGCATACGCGGTCAATTGCGGTTGGTCTCTGACGCCCGACGTCACGTTGATAATCCTTCCCCATCCGCGCTCGATCATGCCCGGGATCAACCGATTGCAGATGCGAATCAGCGCCGTGCAGTTGACCTCGAAGCTGACACGAATGTCCTCCGATGGCACGTTCAGCCAATCCTCTCGATAGCCGATCTGGACGGCAGCATTGTTGTAGAGGATATCGATACTTGGCCCCTTGCTAAGCAAACCGTCCAGCATCGCTTCCACTTGCGCCGGTTCTGACAGCTCAGCCGAAACTTGGCGAACCTCCACTCTCTTGGCCCGCAGTTCTGCTGCGAGCGCAGCGGTATGAGCTTCGTCTCGACTGTGTAGAACCAAGTTGCACCCGTACTCGGCAAGGCCAAGACTGACTTGCCTTCCGATTCCTCTGCTCGCGCCGGTAACCAGCGCCCACTTACCACTAATATCTGCTTTGTTCATTTTGTTGTCTCGATTGCGAAAACCCAGCGGTCCTAAAATGCGACGTCGTCGACGAGAAACTCCCGTCCACTTCACCTACTGCCCTGAACCCAAGTTGGACTTGACTCCCATTCTTTGGGGCGCCTCCTTCCGGCTGAATCTAGTTGGCCAATTGAAGAAAGGCCATGCGCAACCTCGCATCCCTGGAGAGGGACAATACTCGCCAACCACAATTCTGATCGCACGGCGTTCTGGAGGATCGAGTACATTGCCGTTTCATGTCAACCGGGCTTGAAGATCACCTGCCTTCCCTTTCGACTTGATCCAGTAGGCGAGGTTCTCCATTTCTCGTGCGTCGACCTCCACTTCCATTCTCGTCCTCCATGCGAACCAATCCCAACCGCCTCCGACTCAAGTACCCAAGGGTTTAGATTTGGGCTGCATCGCAGTGCTCCCGCTGTGAACGTCACCGGTTGCTCCTGATCCATATCCAGCCTCGTGGAATCCGATCAGTGAGCGACGTCAAACCACTTATCGAGAAACGCGGCCAGTTCGTCGGCGGGCACGGAAGAGACATCGATGGCAGGATCGACGGCAAGCCCGGCGCCCCTTCCAATGGACGTTTCAGGTCACTCCCACCGCTCCCCAACCCATAGCTGAAACGAACCAGGCCTCCCGGCGCAGCAATAGTTGGTCTCCGGTGGTCAACCCGCTCTCATAGCCGGCGCCGAACCGTCTCAAGCCCAAGTACTTGGCATATTCAATCTTGCCGATCAGGCTCTCGTGCGGCTCTGGATCAGCACGTTCGCTCTCGATTCGCCGTTAGCTTCCACCGAGTTCCTCTGTGAGCAGCCGCCACAACGCCGACTTCTGCTCGAAGCCGATGCCGACGTCCTCCGGTGCATCGATCAAACCGCCATGCAGCGTCGCGCCGTCGGCGAATCCGCCAAAGGGTTGGAAGCACAGCGGATTGACTTCGACGCCGCCCAGTCCAAGCGCTTTGGCCACGTGGATCGAGAAGAGGTGTCCCCCGTGCGGCCAGAATGCCGACGCCGGCCATCCCTTCTCAACCAAATGTTTGACAATGCGTACGTACCCCGGAACTCCGTAACAGTGGACAGGGTCGAAGAGCAGTCGATCGCGGGTCGGCGCGAGTCCGCCATTGAGGTCCAAAAGGTTTGCCTCAGCTTCGGAAAACAAGCTCTCACCGGCGGCAATTGACCAAGGATAGCCGGCCGCCAACTGGGTGAGCCCCTCGAAGTCGAGGGGATCCAGAAAGTCCTCGATCCACCACAATCCATAGCCTTGAAGGGCGTGCGCAGACTGCAT
>JARLGV010000027.1 GCA_031292555.1 Fimbriimonas sp. | reverse complement strand
CGTCGGACAGCGGTTTCGAACTCGGCGAACCACGCACGTTTCGATACTCCATCGTCCCTCACACGGGCGATTGGACCCAAGCAGGTGTCGTCCAAGAAGGGCAGTCGTTCAATAACCCGCTCTTGGTTAGGAAAGCCGAACTGCACTCGGGAACCTTGCCCTCGGCCTGGGGACTTATCGAAACGTCGGCTCCCAACGTCGTCCTATCCTCACTCAAACCCGGCGTCGGCAACACACTGATCGTGCGCGTATTCGAGTCAAACGGAGTCGCTACAAAGGGAGTGAAGCTGCGTTTCCACGCGCAATTACGCAATGCCCACGATGCAAACCTCCTGGAGGACAAAGGCAAGAAGCTGAAAATCGAGCAAGACGAGGTGGTATTCGACGTCCATCCGTTTGAGATCAAGACGATCTCGGTTCGACTCGGTCGGCCAGCGATCGCGCAGTGAAACTGCAGACGAACGGCCAACGGTGGGCACTGCTCCTTCGCAAAGCGATTGTATAATGGTCCCGGCATATTGGGCGCCACCGGATCCGCGGGAAGGGTTCAACCCACCTACTTTATATCGTTTGACGACACCCACCTTTGTGCGGCCTGATTGCGGATCTCGGGCGATGGCATGGAGGAAATATGTCGAACCAGTTACCTAACCGTCCCAATCTTGAGCACCTGCGGAAGCAAGCCAAGGACCTTTTGTCTTCCCTTCGCTCCGGCGACAAGAACACCGCTCGAGAATTCTCCGAGAACCTGCCCGCGATGTCGGGCAAATCCGCGTCGGAAATCGCAGGCGCCCGACTCACGCTAAGCGACGCTCATTCGGTGGTCGCGCGCAAGCACGGCTTCGCCAGTTGGCAGAGGCTTGTGCGCCACACAAAGACCCTAAACGATATTCAGGGAATCTGGCAATTCACGTCGCTCGAAATCGAAGGCTCCAAGCTGCCGGAATCCATGTTCGCGAATTCGACCCTCACGATCGACGGGCGAACCTTTAGAATGGCTTCTCCCGATGCAATCTACTCGGGCATCTGCACGATTGAAGTGGAGCAAGTGCCACACACGATCGATATTCACTTCGAAGAGGGTCCGGAACGTGGGCAAAGCTCTTTCGGGATCTTCGAGTTCGATGGACGAGAATTGAAGATCTGTCTCGGCCTAACCGGAGTTGGCAGACCGCTTGAATTCCAGACCAAGCCGGGCAGTGGCCAGGCCCTCGAGACACTTCGCCGAAGCGGAATCGAGGCCGAAGGAAAGCACTGGCAACCGGATGAAGCCGTCGAGCCACCGGATGGTTTCGCCGACGGCTTCGGAGAAATCACCTCCGAGATCGAACGGCTACAGGGACAGTGGGTTCCGGTAAGCGTGGTTTCAAACGGAGTGGCTTTGCCGGATCCGTTCCTTCGTACCGGATCTCGCGTGATGACGGGAATCGAAACCGTCGTGCGCTTTGGCGGCCAAGTATATCTTCAGGGCCTTACCCGGATCGACATTCGGCAGGACCCGATTGCAGTGGACTATCTGGTCACCGGAGGTCCCCACCAGGGCTCGTTTCAACTGGGGATCATGCGTTGGGAGGGGAGCAAGGCGACGTTCTGTATGAGCGTTCCGGGAGCTTTGAGACCTTCGGGATTTGACGCTCCGGCAGGAAGCAACTGCACGCTAACTACCTGGAAGCGGGCCGAAGGTTAGAGAATCCTATCAAACGGATTTGTGTGGATCTGTAGAATGGGGCGCATGGTCCCGATTCACGATTGCTCACGAATTCATTCGTTCCTGGGCATGCGCCATGCCCTTCCGATTTGCCGAGTTACGGAGAGGAGGTCGGCATGATCCGATCCGAACTCCAGCGTCGAGGCGCCCTTGCGGGCGCCTTTCTCTGCATGTCGATGGCATTTGGCGGCGTACCGACCGACTCCAGCCTCCTCTCTGGCCTCGTCTGGCGGAACATCGGACCGTTTCGCGGCGGCCGTGTCTCAGCAGTAAGCGGAGCGGTCGGTCATCCGGGCGTATTCTATGCCGGTTACCCTCTCGGTGGAGTCTGGAAAACTACCGGCGCGGGCACGACCTGGACGCCGGTTTTCGACTCGATCAAGGATGCATCTTCGGTCGGCGCGGTCGAGGTGGCGCCGTCCAACCCAAACGTGATTTACGTCGGAATGGGCGATATGGTGACCGGCGGCGGCATTAACGAAGGCAACGGCGTCTACAAGTCGACCGACGCCGGAAAGTCCTGGACCCATTTGGGACTGGAGGAGACCAAGCAGATCCCCTCAATCCTGGTGGATCCTCACGATCCTGACCTCGTACTGGTCGCCACCCAGGGCAATCTTCATCGCCAATCAGAAGAGCGTGGGCTGTTCCGTAGCACTAACGGCGGCAAAACGTGGAACAAGACGCTGTACGTCGAAAACGAAACGGGCGTTCAGAAGATCGCCTGGGCTTTCGACAACCCAAGCGTTATGCTCGCCACGACCGTACGCCACTACAATGCTCCCAATGCGGCGGGCAGAGGCGGAGGAGGGGGCGGGTTTGGCGGACGGGGGGCTGCGCCCGACACGAACACGTTCCTCTACAAGTCCACCGACGAAGGACTTACCTGGAAGAAGCTTACCGGCGGCGGACTTCCCGCCCTATCGGGCCGTACCTGCGTAGCGATCGCCATGCATACCCGTGGTCAGCGGATGTTCCTGGTTCAGAACTCGGGCCTGTATCGCTCCGATGACGGAGGGGCATCATGGCGTCAGATGGATGCGACCGACCAACGAGTCCGCAACGGCCAGGGGGGCTACAACTGCGGCGTCTACGTGAACTCGGAGGATCCAGACACGGTGTACGTCATCAACACGTCGAGCTATATCTCGCACGACGGCGGAAAGACCTTCACCGGTTTCAAGGGCGCACCAGGCGGAGACGATCCTCAGCAGATGTGGATCGATCCCACCGACGGCAAGCGGTTGTTCCTGGGGACCGACCAGGGCGCGACGGTCTCCCTCGACGGAGGCTTGACGTGGAGTTCCTGGTACAACCAGCCGACCGCCCAGGTCTATCACATCTCAGTCGACAACTCCTACCCGTATTGGGTGTACGCCACTCAGCAGGATAGCGGAGCGATCGCCACCCGGAGCCGTGGCGACCTTGGCGAGATCACGCCGCTGGACTGGCTTCCGACGCCCGGCTACGAGTTTGGATCGATCGTCGCCGACCCTCTCAACCCGAAAGTCATCTATTCCGGCGGACCAGGCCGCGGCATCGTCAAGATCACCTATCCGAGCGGCCAGTGGATCAACGTCAGTCCGAACGCAGACGCCGGACTCCGCTTAAGGCAGGTCGGCAACCAGCCGATTGTCTATTCGCCGACCAACCCGCGCGAGATGATGGTCGGGTTCCAGTTCCTTATGGCCACGACCGATGGAGGGATGCACTGGAAGAAGTTGAGTCCGGACCTCGGCTATCCCAAAGGCGTCAAGCCGCCTGACGACAACCCCGCCCCGCCGAAGCCCGCCGCCAAGTCGACGACTCCCGCCACGAAAGCAGGCGATGCAAAAGCGGGCGCCGCCAAGGCGGTCGGCGGAAACGTCGAGGAGGACGATCAAGACGACGAGACCGATCCGGATCAGCTTGACGAGCAAGCGCCTGGCACCAACGGCGGGTCGATCGAATCGTTCTCGCCTTCGAGCGTCGATGGCGGCCTTATCTGGGTCGGCACGAATAACGGCCTGATCAAACTCACTAAGAATCACGGGACCACTTGGGACGACGTCACGATCCCGCACCTGCCAAACCCGACGCGGGCCGACATCTCCTGCATCGAGGCGTCGCACGAGGATCCCGCTACCGCCTATGCGGCGATCGACTATCACACGACCGGAGACTACAATCCGTACTTCTATCGGACAACCGATTTCGGCCAAACCTGGACCAAGATCGTCGACGGTCTGCCCACCGACCTACCCAGCGGAAGTTTCTCCCGAGTCATCCGAAGCGATACGAAACGCGCCGGGCTCCTGTTCGCCGGCACCGAAAGCTTCGTCTACGTGTCGTTCGACAATGGAGACCATTGGCAATCGCTGGCCCTGAACCTTCCCAATACGTCCTACCGGGACATGGTGGTCAAGGGGAACGACCTAGTGGTTGGAACCTACGGCCGGGGCTTCTGGGTACTCGACGACATCGCTCCGTTGCGACAGTTGGCGTCAAGCGACTTACAGGAGGCCGTCCATTTGTATAAGCCGTCGGAAGCAATCCGAGTGCGCCGCAACACGAACGGCGATACGCCTTTCCCGCCCGAGGTACCTCACGCGTTGAATCCGCCTGAAGGCGCAATCCTCTACTACACGCTCGGAGCCAAGCCATCGGGAGATCTGACCCTGGATATCCTCGATTCCGCCGGTCATGTGGTCCGCCATATGTCGAGCGCCCCGATCCCAGCGTCGCACGAAGGCCCGCCTCCTGTGCCCGACTTCTGGATCGCCCAACCAAAACCCATGCCGATGGACGTGGGGCTGAACCGCATCAACTGGGACCTCCGCTACGACAACCCTCCTGCATTCGGGCATTCCTACGAGATCAACGCCAACCCCGGCTTAACGCCTCCTTCGCCCCAGGGACCATTGGCGCTGCCCGGTGTATACACGGTTCGCCTGAGCGTGGACGGAAGGGCCCATAGCCAGCCCCTAACGGTGAAGAACGATCCGCGCAGTCCGGCCAAATCGTCGGATCTCCATGCTCAAGGCGAGCTGCAGAGCAAGCTGTACCGATGCGCCGAAGAGGCTTGGCTCGGATACAAGGCGGTGGATAAGCTGAAGAACGCGGTGACCGATCTGGTTGGCGACGATGCCGCCGAGGATCTGGCGGCCGCCAGCGAAGCGTTCATTGCCAAGCTTACGTCGGTCGGCGGAGCCGGAGGTGGCCGCCGCGGGTTCGGTGGCGGCTTTGGCCGAGGCGGCGGTGCGCCCCAAGCGCCCACGTTCGCCCGAGTGGTCAGTGCAGTCACAGGCGAGCTCAACACGCTCGATTCGGGCGACATGGCGCCAAACGCACCTACCCAGAAGGCCAGTCATTCGATCCTGGCCGACTTGAAAACGGCTCAGACCGCCTGGCAAAACCTGCTCAAGAAGGACCTGCCCGCGTTCAACGCCGTCCTGGCCAAGCACAAGCTGAAGGCGATCGAGCCCTAACGGAGCGGCTGGAGGAGTGGAGTGGTAGTTTCATGCCGGAATCGACCGCAGGTCCCAGTAGGTGCCGCATGCACGTCCCGGCGTTTCTCTCGAAAGGGTTTGAAACGTTCGGGACGCGAACAAGGAACATCGGAGACGAAGAGATTCGGGACTATCAGGGCTGGCGCACCTGCCTTGTCCAAGGTCGTTAAGGCGCGGTTCGCGGACCGCTACGACCGCGTGACGAACCCGAATGTCCGGTAGGATCTATTCGAGCGAAACAATATGCTGCGCGTGATACGGTGTCGGAGATTCCCCTATATCCTGGTAGTTAACGAGGCCCAACGACGCCTCGTGGCGGCTCTGGAATCGGAGAACGAGGAGTTGCGGCAGCGACTCATTTCGGCTCAGGACGCCAAGAACCAGGCCCTCAAGCAAGCCGACGAAATCCGCAAGGAGAAAGAAAGGCTCAGAACGCGCGTGAACGACCACAAGAAGACGAACGACGATCTGGCCAAGGTGAACACACGGCTCCAGGAGCGAGTCTCGGACCTTCAGGACGAGAACGAAGAGCTTCGCAATGACTTGGAAGCGCACATGCCCCATGTTAGCCCGAAACGATCCAGGGCCACCTAAGCTCGGCCGAGCGGTCCGCAAGTCAATCGAAGGATAGCGAACCGCGCGATTGGGGCAATAATGGGTGTACCAGGTGAACCATGAGTGTTGAGATTGAAGTCAACGGCATAAAGCACAAGATCGATGCAGAACCCGAGACCAGCCTCTTGGAGATTCTCCGAGACGACCTCGGCCTGACCGGCACGAAGTACGGCTGCGGAGAGTCGCAGTGCGGAGCATGCACGGTCCTTATGAACGGATTTCCGATCCATTCCTGCGTCACGCAGCTGTCCGACGCGGCCGATTCGAAGATCGTGACGATCGAGGGCATTGAGAAGAACGGGCACCTCCACGCGGTTCAGCAGGCGTTCATCGACGAGGGGGCGATGCAGTGCGGGTACTGCGTCTCCGGCATGATCATGGCGGCAGTCGGCATGCTCAACCGAAACCCAAACCCGAACGACGAAGAAATCCTAATGCGCATGTCGGGGAATATCTGCCGGTGCGGCAGCTACCCCCGGATGATGGCGGCGATCAAACGGGCATCGCGCACGATTCGAGGAGTGAAATGAGCTTCGATCCCGAATTACAGACCGCTGACGTCGAGATGAGTCGGCGAAGCCTCCTTAAAGTGCTAGGAGGCGGCATACTCGTTCTGGCGTCCGTTCCAGATGCATTTGCCTGGGCGATGAGCCAGCGCGGTCAGACCCTCCCGCAGAAGATCGGAGCATGGGTCCACATCGGCCCGGACAACAAGATCACGGTGCTTACAGGCAAGGTCGAAGTAGGACAGAATGCCCGCACGTCGGTGACGCAGGCCGTAGTCGAAGAATTGAGGGCGCCTCTCGGCTCGGTTGAGGTCGTGATGGGAGACACCGACCTCGTTCCTTACGACATGGGCACATTCGGCAGCCGCACGACGCCGACCATGATTCCCCAGATCCGTCGCGCAGCGGCGGCAGCCAGAGAGAAGCTAACTGACCTAGCGGCCAAGAAATGGGGGGTCGACCGAACCAAGATCCACCTCTCCGCCGGCAAGATCACATCCGGCATTCACTCGGCAAGCTATGGCGAGATCGCCAAGGGGCAGCCATTCGACGAGCCGATCAGCGAACATGTCCCCCTCACTCCCAACAAGGATTGGACCGCTCTCGGCCATCCGACCCAAAAAGTCGGAATTCGCGACTTCGTAACCGGCAAGCATGAGTACACATCCGACCTGAAGCGACCGGGAATGCTCTACGCAAAGGTGCTCCGGGCGCCGTCATTCGGGGCTACTCTCAAGTCCCTGGATACCAGCCAAGCGGAGACGCTTGCCGGCGTCCGCGTCGTTCACGACGGAGACTTCGTCGCAGTTGCCGCGCCAACCCGGCGGCTCGCCGAGAAAGCGCTCGCCGCGATCAAATCCCAGTGGAACGAGAAGCCTGGCCCTTCGTCCAAGGAAATCTTTAAATTGCTACGCGGTGACGATAAGATCGCGTCCTCGAAGACGCCCGACGGAGCGAAGGCACTAACTGCGACCTACACCGCCCCTTACATCGCTCATGTACCGCTAGAGCCAAGGGCCGCACTTGCCGAGTGGGACGGCGTAAAGATGACGGTTTACACTGGCACCCAACGCCCGTTCGGCGTACGTCCGGAAGTCGCGACCGCACTAGGAATTCCAGAAAAGCAGGTCCGTGTTCTTGTACCCGATACAGGTTCCGGGTACGGAGGCAAGCACTCCGGCGATGCAGCCGTCGAGGCAGCAAAGATCGCGAAAGCTCTCGGAAAGCCGATCAAACTCGTTTGGACGCGCGTGGAGGAGTTCACCTGGGCCTATTTCCGGCCCGCCGGCGTCGACGAGATTGCCAGTGCGGTAAATCCGGACGGCAAGGTCGTTGTTTGGGAGTTCGACAACTACAACTCGGGAAGTCCCGGGATTGAGACTCCCTATGCGGTCCCGTCTCCAAGGACCGACGCCCATCGAACCGAATCCCCGCTTCGACAAGGCTCCTATCGGTGCCTGGGCGCGACGTTCAACAACTTCGCTCGCGAAAGCCATATGGACGAGTTGGCCCACGAAGTAGGCATGGACCCACTCGATTTCCGGATGAAGAACCTACCGGCCGATTCGCACCTCCGTACCGTGCTGCAAGCGGCCGCCGATCGGTTTGGGTGGGGCAAGGAGAAGCCGGCTGCCGGTCACGGATTTGGCATCGCTTGCGGTCAGGAGAAGGGGGGATCGATCGCCACGGTGGTCGAACTTTCCATCGACAGTCAGACCAAAGAGATTCAGCTATTACGGATAGTTAACGCATTCGAGTGCGGCAAGATCCTCAATCCGGATCTCCTCAAGAACCAGGTTGAGGGCGCCGTCATCATGGGTATCGGCGGAGCGCTCTTCGAGGCAATCGAGTTCGCCAACGGCCAGATCCTCAACCCGCACCTCGGACGCTATCGCGTGCCACGCTACTCGGACATACCCAAAATCGAGACAATCCTTCTGGATCGACCCGACCTGGGCTCTGCCGGCGCGGGAGAGTCACCGATCCTGGCGATCGCTCCTGCGATCGGCAACGCCATTTTCAGCGCAACCGGGACCCGACTCAGAGCGCTGCCGATGGGGTTCTAGGAACTTCGTAGGAATGGGTTACGACAATGAGTCGGACTAGTCGAGGCGGACGCAAAGGCGTACCGCGGAGGGAAATGCCTGCGGATATCGGCGTTTCTCTCCTCCGGTGTCCACGATTGCGTGCAGAGCGGAACTCTGCCCCACTTCCCACCTGTCCCGTGTCCCTGTCCCGTCGACAAAGCGGGGTAACGTGGTATCCCTAGATGCTTCAGGTTCTTAACCTCACGAAACGGTTCGGTTCCATGACGGCGGTCGAAGATCTGTCGTTCACCGTG
>JARLGV010000026.1 GCA_031292555.1 Fimbriimonas sp. | reverse complement strand
TTCGGAAAACAAGCTCTCACCGGCGGCAATTGACCAAGGATAGCCGGCCGCCAACTGGGTGAGCCCCTCGAAGTCGAGGGGATCCAGAAAGTCCTCGATCCACCACAATCCATAGCCTTGAAGGGCGTGCGCAGACTGCATTGCCATCTCGCGATTGTAGGTATGCATGGCATCGACGGCCAAGCGATCAGGCGAATGCAGCAACTTCAAGACGGCCTCGATCCGCTCCAGGTCCTGGCGAAGATCCGTCGCGCCGATCTTGATCTTCACGTGGGCGAAGCCTTGGTCCAAAAAACTGCGAACTTCGTCGGAAAGACGCCGAACATCGTCAGCAGGATACCGATACCCTCCCGCCGCGTAAGTGGGCACCCCTTCCGCCTTAGGATGGGTGTTGAGGAGTTGAGCCATCAGCCGGTAAAGAGGAAGACGGGCGATCTTGGCGGCAGCATCCCAGATCGCCATGTCGAGCGTTCCAACCGCGACACATCGTTCGCCGTGTCCGCCGGGCTTTTCTCCCGCCATCATGGCGTGCCAGGCGCGGAACGGGTCCAGATTATCGGCTTCCGCGTTAGCAAGAGTCGAAGGCATAGCCCGGAGTAGCCGGGGCGCGAAGCGCTCGCGAATCAGCCCGCCCTGGGCAAAGCGACCAAATGACGAAAATCCATAGCCAATTACCGGTCCATCGCCAGTCACCACATCGGTGACGACGGCCACGATACTTGTCGTCAGCGACGAGGGTGCAGTATGGACATCCGCATAGCGTGATATGGGAATCGAACACTCGCGGATATCAAGAATTCGCATGGATGCTGCCCGTCCTACGCCATGTTGCTTTTAATTGCCCCATTTTCCACTTCGTACAAACGAGCCAGGACGCAAGCGGAACGCCGACGGCCCATAAGAATCTCAGATTTGAGGTCATTGAGCCGACTTCAGCCTCTGCTAGACCTGCCCACTAGGCGGTTTCCGGCAGAGTGGCCTGCGGCAGGGCGCCTTCCGAGGCTTTGGCCCGGTTGGACACATGCCTTAGCATAAAGTAGAACGTGATGCCCAAAACAGTCGTGCATATTCCTGAAGCGATCACCTTTGGCAGAGATGGTCCCATCACATTGAAGTAGACGATCTGGAAGATGTTCAGGGCGATGATAAACCTCAGCATCCAGTTAACATGCAGCTTCGCCAAGATGTAGACGCCGAATGGCGCCATGAAGAGTACGACGGGAAATGCGCACAACCAGGTCCGAATCTGGTAATTCGTCAGGCCGTGATCCACGAACGCACGGTAGCTGTATCCCAGAATGCTGATTGAGGCTTGGAGGAAGATGCTGATGCGCGTCGCCTTCTTTGCCGTCATATTGAAGTGCGACACAAGAAGTAGATAGAGGACAACGTCCCCTCCAGTGCCGAATAGACTCGACACCATCCCGCCGATCACAAGGATGAACCCTAAGTAGGCTATATCCAGATTGTTCTTAACTAGGACCCGTGTTTCTGAGCCGCGATGATCGCTGAAGTAATAGGCGATCACGAAGGTCACGCTCAACGACAGGAACATCGCCTGGATGATTGGGACCGGGATGTGCTGGAGGAACATGAAACCAAGCAGCGTCCCAACCGCGCAGACGGGAACAAAGATCAATAACGGCTTATAGTCTCTTGGGTCCGTGTCCTTGTGAGTGAGGATGAAGATGCTTGCGCTCGTCATGCCTATGCTCTGGATCATCATGCTGAAATCGCGGGCCAACACCCGGTCCACGTGTAAGAAGACGCTCAGCACTGGAAAGGCAACCGCACCGCCCCCCTCAGGCGTGAACCCGGCGACGAAGGCGCCTCCAACCATCATGGCGGCGTAGTACCAGTGAGCCACGAAGAACGAAATGCTGTTGAATACTGAGAACAGCACAACCCAGATCGCGAGGGCTAAGAAATACCACGTCGAAAATATCTTGCTTTTGAACATCCCTTCGTCTGGCAATCGATCCTAATCGAAAGAACCATTATCGTCGAACGCTTGGCATTTCGCCAAGCGACGGTGAGAAAAACTCCCAAGAATCGGCATACTTGCGGTCCAACATATGCGCGTCGAAGCCAACTCCAGACTACAGGCTTTCGCTGAGTCCCTAAGCGTCCTGTTTATGGCCTCGATCGTGGCGACGGCTAACGGCCTCCATGTTCCTTACATCCTCTTCCCGGAGTTGGGAGCCGTTTCTAGCGATGTCTTGCTCAGGCCTCACGGCAAGTGGGCGAGGGAGCCCTGGAAACGGGTGGCGACTCATACCGCTTCCTATGCCTACTCGGTCGGAATCGGCGCCGGATGCCTAACCGTGTGGTTCTTGCTTTTTCGGAAGCTCGTCCCGGGCGCGTGATCGACTGGCGGCGCGTCAGTCTCCATCGTATCGGCGGCATCCTTCTCGGAGGGCCTCCATTCCACCATCGGAGTGCATGGAGACAACCGCCGTGATGCGCATGTGAGCCTGCAGCTTCGTGTCGGCATCGGGCAACCATTCTCTATATCCATCTCGACAGCTGACGAGCAGAACTCCAGGGGGCAATCCAACATCTCGCAGCTTCTGGCCGTCGAAGGGTGAGCCTCCTTCAACTTCGAGCTCCAACACAACGGTTTCTTGCTGGGTCAGAGCCTCATTCTGCTCCTTGGCCAGCTCCCTCTGGAGGAGAGTCTCATAGATTGGCAGGTCCTTCATCGCCTCGGCAGCGCCATACGCGCAGAAGCAGGCCACAAGCAGAGGGAGACTCAGTGCGTAGCTTGACGTCATTTCGACGATCAGAACGATCCCCGTGAGCGGTGCGCGGACGATGGCGCTGAAGTATGCGGCCATTCCGACAACCGCAAAGGCGCCTGGCGACACACCTGCGTGCGGCAAAACCATCCTGGCAACGTCGCCGACGCCAAGGCCAAGAAGGGCTCCCAGCGCCAGCAACGGCGAGAAGATCCCGCCAGGCGCACCCGATCCATAGCTCCCCAATGTGAGCACGAACCTGCCGAGGAAGAACAGTGGAATAAAGGAAAGTGCGATTTTAGCGCTTAGCGCTGCTTCGGCCAGGGAGTGTCCGCTGCCGACAAGTTGAGGTGAGAAGTATGTAAGCAGGCCAGCGGCTGCTCCCACCGCCACTCCCTTCAGTACGTGATAGCGAGGTGCGAACCGGGCGAAGAAATCCAGGGACGAGACCAATCCGCGGTTGAATGCGACTCCCATAATCCCTGTGACAACACCAAGCAATGCAAACAAGGGCAAGTGCGATAGGGCAGGCGCCGGATAGGCCGGCGCGGCAAAGACCGCCAACTGCCCAGAAAACAATCGCGATACCACGTCTGCGGAGGCAGCTGCAATAAAGGCCGCTCCAAAAACCATCGGCCTGAAATCGCGCTGCAACTCCTCGAGCACAAAGATGAGTCCGGCGAGTGGAGCGTTGAACGCGGCGGCCAAGCCGGCGCCGGCGCCGGCGGCCACCAGAACCAATCGCTCCTGAGTTCCCACCTTTAAGAGCCTGGCAATTCCTGCCCCAACCGCGCCTCCCATCTGGACCGTCGGCCCCTCACGTCCAAGGCCCAGGCCGCCGCCGATCGCCAAAATGCCACCGAAGAACTTGACTGGTAGGACTGCCCGCCATCGAAACTTGCGATGGCGGCGGAGAACGGCTTCTACATGCGGAATTCCGCTTCCGGCGGCTTCGGGAGCCCATTTTCGGACGACAAAGAACGCCAGACCTGCACAAACGGCGGAGTAGGTAACCGGCGCCAGCCACCCAATCCATTGAATGGAATGCGACCATAATGCCAGTTTTGTTCTTGAGAAGTCGCACAGGGCGAGCAGCGCCCGAAATGCAACGGCCACCGCTCCAGAAGCAAATCCGACGAGCGCCGCCTTCGGAAAGACCCTGTGCCGGTCGTCGCGATTCGACAAATACTCGCGAAGCTCGGTCGATGCCTCGTGCTTTCCGGCTGCAGCAATGGATTCGACTACAGGTTCCAGTTCGTTCATTGAGAGATCTCTACCGACTCGGCAGCAGGTATGCCGTAAAGGTCATGGGTGTGGCAGAACTCCTCAATCAAGGTTAGTATCACCTTTATTCTCGGTCCGCGGATTCTGTATCGCCGCGTCGTGCCGTGTGCCTCCGAAACAAGGATTCCGGCCCGAGCCAATATTGCCAGGTGTTGGGAAGCCCCCGACTGCCCTATCCCGGTCTGTACTGCCACTTCTCCGACCGATAGTTCGTGCTGACAAAGTAACTCGACGATTCGGAGCCGTACTGGGTGGGACAAGGCCGAGAACAACTCGCCTGCCCTAAAGCGAACGACATCTTCCATTATTTCATAATATTATGAAGTGATGATATACGAGGAGTCAATCGCCCCTTTGATATCGACGTCCATTCGTGATCAACGAGTTGCCGCCGGTTCTCAAGAGATGGCGCCGGATACTGTCAGCGCGATACCGCTTTCCAGTCGGTCGGCGGTTCCGAACCTGCGTCTACCGCCCGGATGTGGAGCTTTCCGGTTTTCGAGTCGAAGTTGTAAACCACTGACCAACCTTCCCGCAACTGCGGGTCGGTTCGCACGCCGACACAGGCTTTGGCCACTTCTTTGATATGAACTTTCTCCTTGAAACTTGTGGCTAGCCAAAGAGAGCTTAGCGTCCGGGGGAACTCGACCTCGATCACAGACCCTCGCTGAAGAATGCTGACCTCGGCGCCGTCGGCGAAGCGGCCGACTTTCATGACCTCGGCCAAGCTGGCGAGCGCTCGCTTCTTGAGTTCGTCGGGAGGCAGAGTAATTGACGGAGGCTTTACCGGAGCGAAACGGGCAAGGAGACTGGAGGTTTCCGCAACGGCATGCCCCGAAGACCTTTGAGCCGTCTCGGTGACTTCCACCACTTCCTCGTGGGTCGCGTGAGGAAGGCTGTTTGCCAACGCCTCGAGGAACACGACTCCGGTAGGAGTCTCGCTGGTCGAAATCAAGATCAACTCAGGCGCCTGACTTCGAGTGGCGTGTCGCGACACGCCGATCTCCCGGCCCAGATTGCACTCATACAGGTGAACGATCACCAGGCGCTCGACCCTCATCAGGTTGTTGTGATCGGCCGGCTTGTACAGGAGTTTCAATTCGGTCGCCCTTCCCGACTCGGCGGCTCGGTAACCGCTGACCGAGAAATCCTCATGGTGAGGAAACAGGCTCGCGTCGAATGGCCGCTTGAGCGCCTCGACAAACGCATGCATCGCCTCGATCGCATGGTTCGATTTGCCGGTAACCCGCACGATTCGCAACTGGTTATCGTGGAAGTACTTCTTGGCAAAATCGTCAGTCGAAATCAAAGGTTGGTGAAACGTATCCAGACCGAAAATCGGAACGAGGGTGAGCTTGAACTCTCGAAATCCTGGGATGTCCTCGAACCACCCGATCAGAGCGTCTGCCGTCATCCCTGTCGGCGGCCGGATGTAGTAGCTCGCGGGCGACTCGGCGCCGGTCAGCATGGGCTTGAACACCTCGATCGAGTTGTCCACGTCCAGCACTTGCGGAATTCCGTGTTGCTCGATCAGTTTTGCCGTATATGTCGATAGCGCATGCGGTTCCATGTATCGATCTCAGATTAATGACGGAGTTCAGCCTCAATTTGGCTGATGCCTAGACGGCAAGAAGCACCAAACATGCCCCATCGCACTCCGACTACGCGTTCATCATAGCCAAGAAGCGAACATGCATCACGCATGAAACGAATCTTCTTGGTGGTAATGTTGGCGGATGTCAAATCTGAGGACAATTACTGCCTTTGGCTTGTGCGGTATTGCAGCCCTTGCATCATCGAAGGGTCCCATCGCCGAGTGGCAAAAACGGTACGACAAGGTCTCGAAGATGGTGATTGCTGGCGACTTCAAGTCCTTCCAAGACCTGATGGCCGAGAACTATGTGTGGGTCCTGCCGGATGGCAAGCAAAAGAACCGAAAGGAGTCCATTGCCGAGTTCGCTCCCCTATTCAAGATGAAGGAGGTCTCGGGTGGCGAAACTGTGAAGAAGGTGACGGGTAACGGCGAGGCAGTCGAAGTGACGTTTTACGCCAAGTGGACAATGGTCGGCAAGGACGGAAAGGCCATCCACGACCAGGAACGCGGCATCGACTCTTGGAGGAAAATCGGCGGTCAGTGGAAAGTGATTCGAACCGTCGACAAACCTGCAAAGCGATAACGCGGCGAATGCACTTTTCGGCGTTCGTATCCGTCCCATTTTTATGGTTCTTCTGCCAGTGTTCGTCCTAACATTTCAGGCGCGAACGCTGACGATGGCGTTTCCGCCGATGCCGGCGCCCAAGGCGATTGAGATGATTGCCAAGGCTTCCGGTCGACGGTTGGCGGTTGCGCCTTCCCTCGCGGACGAGGTCATTTTGGCTCGACTGAAGGAGGCGCCGGTAGACGCCACACTCCGCCACGTTGCGGAGGCGCTCACCGCAAAGTGGTCGACGCGGTCGGATGGCATCACATGGCTCGTGCCGGATCTCCAAGCCGTAAAGAGCATCCAGCGAGATCAGGACAAGCAGATGGACCAGCATCTGCGAAATGCCCTTCAGCAGGTGCGGAAGAAGCTTTCCGAGCAGCCGGAGGAGCTAGACCGCCAATCAATGGACGCATTCCTGGCGTGGAACGACGCGATTTGGAAGAAGGAGGCAACGGAGGTAGGCAGGCCGGATCGCTCGGAGATGATGGAGACCGAACGATCGCCGATATGGCGCGCGCTGGCGCGAATCTGCCTCCAAATGGATGTAAAGGCACTGGTCGCGATGCCCGACGGAGACAGAGAAGTTTGGGCCGAGCAACCGACGCCAATGCAGCACGGCTTTTCCGACGCCGCCCAAGAGATCCTTCGGAAGTATCGCCAAGAGTTCAGCCTCGAGTATCCGACGGACGAGGCCAAGCGTGTAAAGCTGATCGTCAAAAAGTTCGAAGGCGGTTTCATTCCGGTAACTCTCGAAACCACTGGAGAGACTGGAAAACGTCTAGAGATGGCTTTGGTGGCCCTGCACGACGATTCCGAACCTCCAACGAATTCGGACGAGGTGGTCGCAGGCGAAAAGCCTCTTGTCATCCCGCAAGAAGCAACAGAGGCCAGGATGGCCCTGTCCCGGCAATATCGGGGCAAGGACCGGTTCGCGATCTTGGCGAAATGGCGCCCACGACTGCTAGACCCCGTCAAGTTCGAGCCGGTCCAGTGGCATTTCGGAGAAGACCTCCTTTTGGCTGCCGATGCTCGTGACAAGCAGATGATCGGCACCGTCGGCGATGTCACGAACAGCGATTTCTGGGAGTTCGTCGCAGTAACTCCGAGCCAGGTTCTCTCAAGAAGCACTTATGACTTCGTGCCTTCCGACGACGGGTGGCTCGTCCCACGCGGACCGAATGACTTCGATCGGGCATCGCGCGCAAAAGCCAGGGAATTCCTGAGGGAGAGCGTTCGTATGGGGGGTCTGTCGGTCGATTCAGCGGCCGACTGGGTCGGCCACGCAAAACACCGAACTCCGTTTCTAGGTTGGGTCGGCGACACCCTGATCGTGCTCCACTCGATCACCGGCCCCTACAGCGCCATGGCCAATGCGCTGAATGATCTCGTCCTTGGCATTTGGTCCAGTTTGGGGCCAGGAACGAGAGAGGCGCTCCGACGTGGCGAGACGGTCGATATCAGGCAGTTGAGCGCCGACGCAAGGGACCAGATTGCCAAGCAAGTGTATTGGTATGTGGGTCTGGCCGGAGATACGATGGAAGCGACCGACCGGTTACCGGACGGCATAACAAGTGGGACGGTCAGACTGAATATCACTGAAACCCCGGTGTTCATTGGCTGGTCGTCAGCCAATGGCCCGACCGTTAGCCCAATGCCCATGGACGCAAGCATGTTCGGCCGGTTCCTCGCCGAAGGCAATCGATCCCGCCGTCCCGTTCCGGCGGAGATATTCCAACAGTACGACCGGTTCAAAATCGGCATGCATCGATCCTACGAGCTTCATTTCACACTCAACCCCGGCGCCGTTCCAATGACCCTCCATCTGTCGGAGACGCTTTTTCCTCCCGAGCAGGAAGCTGTAACCGAATTACCGCCAAACCTGCGATCGGCGATCGAGAAAGCGAGGCAGGACGCGATTGCTCATCCCACGAAACCGCCCACCCCAGACGCAATCCACCCTTGAGCCATCGACTTCGTTCAAACCTGGCCGAGGTCAGGTGACAAGTCACCCCCTCAAGTAGACGCTGGTCAGCGACTCGCTGCAGTCTAGCAACTGTGCCGGCGTCCCTTCGAACAGGATGCGACCACCCTTGTGGCCACCCTCAGGGCCCATGTCGATGATCCAGTCGGCGTTCTTGATGATTGCCAGGTTGTGTTCGATAATGACGACCGTATTCCCGGTATCTACTAAGCGGTCGATGATCGCGAGCAAGTGACCGATGTCCGACATATGCAACCCGGTCGTTGGCTCATCCATCACGTACACGCTTCCCTTCTTGTGCAGTTCGCTGGCAAGCTTGATTCGCTGGCATTCCCCTCCGGACAGAGTGCTGAGCGGCTGCCCCAACGTGAGGTAGTCGAGGCCGACATCACTCAGGGCCCGCAGTCTTCGCATGACATCCTTCGCCACTTCTTTCGCGCGGAAGAACTCGATGGCATCCCGGACCGGCATATTCAGGACATCGGAGATCGACTTGTCGTGGAATTTGTAATCCAGTACCTCGTCTTTGAAGCGCTTGCCGCCGCAGACCTCACACGGAGTCTTCACTTCGTCCATGTAGGACAGCTCGACATAGATTACACCAAGACCCTGACAGTTCTCGCAGGCACCCTTCGAGTTGAAGCTGAATAGGGACGGACTCACGTTGTTGACTTTGGCGAACGCCTTTCGGACCTCGTCCAAAATCCCCGTATAGGTGGCGGGGTTTGACCGGCTTGAGATTCCAACCGGCGCCTGGTCGATCACGATGGCATCGGGATGCTGTCGAAGAAGGCTCTGGTGGATCAGCGAGCTTTTGCCGGAGCCCGCTACTCCCGTCACGACCGTCAACACGCCGGTGGGGATATCCAAACTGACGTTCTGAAGGTTGTTCGCCTTGGCGTTGGCGATGGGCAGTTTGCCTGTTGGCACGCGAAAACTGGGCTTGACGGACGTCGTTTGCTTCATGTGGCGAGCCGTCAGGGTGTCAGCGCCCAAGAGTTCGTCATAGCTCCCCTCGAAGACGATCGTTCCTCCTCGCGTTCCCGCGAAGGGTCCGACATCGACCACATGGTCGGCGACCTTGATGACGTCCGGGTCGTGTTCGACCACGATGACCGTGTTGCCCTTATCGCGAAGCTTCTGCAGGAGCTCGTTCAGCCGGTGCACATCGCGCGGGTGCATTCCGATGCTGGGTTCGTCGAACACGTAAAGCACATCCACAAGGCTGCTGCTCAAGTGCTTGACCATCTTGATACGCTGCGATTCGCCTCCCGACAGCGTATCGGTTGCCCGGCTCAAGCTCAGGTACTCCAGGCCGATACCGATCATATGCCGTAGCCGCTCGACCAGGGAGGCAACCATCGGTGCGGCGACCGGATTGTCGATCGCCCGAATCACCTCAATCAGGTCGTCGACCTCCATCTCGGCAAGTTGGGCGATGTTGTATCCGTGGATCCGGCAACCGAGAGCGGCTTGACTGAGCCGCCCACCGTGGCAGAGGGTGCACGGTCCATAGGTCATATAGGGCTCAACCGACTTCTGGGTGCGATCAGAGTACGTCTTTACGTCGCCAATAATGTACTTGCGGCTGAACTTGTCGACGATGCCTTCGCTAGTTAAATTGACCGCTTTGCCGGCAAAGTCCATTTTGACTTTGTACGGTTTGGCGTGGAGGAGCAGATCCATCTCATCAGGGCTGTATTCGTCCAGTGTCTTGTCGCAGTCGAACAGCCCCGACTGGACCAAGACGTTCCACCCCCAACCGTCGACGGCATATTCCGGATATAGGATTGCCCCCGTGTTTATCGATTTCGAAGTATCGAGAAACTTATCGAGATCCACGCCGATCTTGCGGCCGATCCCGTTGCACTCCGGACACATCCCCTGCGGATCGTTGAACGAAAACGCGTTGGATTGCCCCACGAATGGCTGACCGACCCGCGAGAACAGTAGCCGCAAAACGGAATAGATATCGGTAATCGTCCCAACCGTCGAACTCGATCCGCCTCCTAGGTGCTTCTGGTCGACCACGATCGCCATGCTCAGATTCTCGATCGCGTCGGCGTCCGGTTGGGCGTAGCGCGGAAGGAAGTTCCGGACGAAGGTGCTGAAGGTCTCGTTCAACTGACGGCGCGCTTCGGCGGCGACGGTGTCGAAAACGATGGACGATTTGCCCGATCCGGAGACGCCAGTGAAGATCGTGATATTGCGCTTCGGAATGCGTAACGAGACATTCTTCAGGTTGTTCTCGCGGGCGCCACGGATAGTGATGTACTCCTGGGACATGGATCCGGTCTCCTTACGTTCGTCTAGCCCTTCGTCTTGGTCCGCTTGGCCGACGACATGTTCAGCGTAACGGCGGCGCGAACGAGCGCCACTAGCGCGGCTTCGTCGATCGCTGCTCCCTCATGGAAATCGATGGCGCGACGGACGTTGCCATCGAGGCTCGAGTTGAAGAGTCCCGAGGGATCTTTCAGGGCAGCGCCCTTGGCGAAGGTCGTCTTCACAACGCTCTTGTACGTTTCGCCGGTGCAGATGATCCCTGCATGGGACCACACGGGAACGCCGGACATCGAGTTCGACGCCTTGGCCCACTTCATTTCCTCTACCACGTCCGGGTCGGCCTGCATGATAAGCCGCCGGATCTTGGCAAGTGTCTCGCCGCGCCAATCGTTCATCTCTTTGATCTTTTCATCGATCAACTGCGAGGCAGTCACCACGCAAGTTTCTCCTTTCGAATCTGTTTTAATCATTGCCAATATCTCTTTCTTGATGACTACGAGCCTCCTCGGGGGACCACTCGTCACGATGACGGTTCCCCTTTGCACGCTCTTGCGGTCTTGCCAACCGTTGCGTGAAACTGTACGATCTCGCAACGATACACGATGCGACAAAGGCATGGAGGCTCAACAAGGACATATCCTCATGAGCCGTGCCGCCATGCCGTCGGATTTACGGTTCGGGCGATGAGTCGTGAAACTGTGAGGCGTACTCCTTATGGAGCCGCTGAAAGCCTTCGAATTTCAAGGTCTCAGGACCAACCATTCGACCGATCGGAGTTCCGGCTAGCTGGTGATCCAGGACGTCGAAGCAGATGTGCCACCCGGCGGCGCCCATGGCGACGTATCGGCGATCGATCTTGGTCCAAAGCGTAAGGCGAGTGCCTTGGCCAATTGCTTCGAGCTCCCATCGCATATCGAAATCGCCCCACTTGTATTCCAGCAGTTCCGGGGCATTTGCTTGCGTTACAATCGACTCGCATGCATATTCGGCAGGTGCGCCCACCGTTGTGAGTCTCACTTTGGCGCCGGCGGTTCCCATGTTCACGTCGGCATCGAATGGCGCCCAGTCGCGCAGGTGCGCCGGGTCCGTGAGGGCGAGCCACACCTTCTCTGGTGCGTGACGAAGCTCTCTGACGATGACGAGGGACCAGGTTTCTCCTTCCTTTCGCACCTCAGCCCCGGCAGCGGGACCTGGCGAGTATTGACTACGATCAGACATCGGTTGACTTCCCCTTCTTGTTCTCTTACGTTGACGCGGTTGGCTCCATGTTGTCGAGGTGGCGTTCGAGCGCGTCGATATGGATGGACCAGAGCTGACGGAATTGGGCCAGCCAGTCGTCGATCTCCTGAAGCGGATCGGGTTTTAGCCGGTAGAGGCGCCGTTGCGCATCCACGGTTGACTCCACGAAACCAGCCTCTCGCAGCACGCGAAGGTGCTTTGACACCATCGGCTGCGGCATTTTGAGCTGACGCTCGATACTTCCGACCGACTGTTGCGATGTGACCAGAAGGCCTAGAATCGCCCGGCGATTCGGCTCCGCAATGACTTCGAACACAGAAACCACTCGCCTTTTATACTTCACAAGACATATACGCGTCAAGGCATACTCAATAATCCTCCTAAATTGGCTTCCCCGGCGACGGAGTGCAATTTGAGCGGTCTGCCAAAGAAGACCCTGATGAGTCAGCAGTTCACAAGTAGACCCTCCTGTTCCCTACTGCAAACGAGGGAATTCAATACTCAGCACGAACGAGCGAGTAGGACGTCCGAACCGCATATGCCACCTAGCTCGTCCCTCGTCAGAAAATTGTCCGCATTGCTCCTTGAAACAGTAGACACCTGCGCACTATAATGCGACATGGAACACGTAGAAGCCCTCCTCGAATCGTGGGACCGCCAATGCCGCATCGTGGATGCGGTCGCCTCTTTAGTCGACGATGCCAATCGACATGTTAAGCCGTCCGACGACGGAATGCCCCTCGACAGTCAACTTGCCCATATGCATGGCGTGCGGCGGTACTTCCTATCTCAAGTCGCTCCCGTGCATGCGGAGAACCTCGTTAGCGCTTATGCCGATAAGGACGGGACACCGCTTGCAGACTTGGGCGCCATCAAAGCATGCCTGAATTCAAGCGCGCAGGCCGTTCGATCAGCGGTGCAAGCAGGCCTGGAAAGGGGCGGCCCTATGGCGGGAGGCCATGTCGTATACGACAACGCGGTTCTCTTTCTCCAGCATATGGTGTGGCACGACGGCTGGCATGTCGGACTGATCTTCCTGGCACTCCGCCTCAACGGGCAGGAGCCGCCCGAGGAATGGGAGGAGCCGAATGTTTGGGGCCAGTGGCGGACTGAGACTTGGTAAGTCCGATCGTGCTTTCAAAGTTGGATGTCCGGCGCGCCCTTGTGCGGCATCACTTTGAACCGTGCGCAACTCAGGAAGCCGCGTTCGAGCGGCTTCGAAGCATTCAGTTCGACCCGATCGCACCGGTTGGCTGCAATCACGACCTGGTTCTCCAGGCTCGAGTACGAGGCTACCGGATCGGCAACTGGCAGAAACTAGCCTACGATGACCGCCATATCTACGATGGCTGGGACAAGATGGCCTCGCTCGTGCCTATGGAAGGCTGGCCCTTACGACGATATATCCACACGATCGGCAGGCGCTCCTTCGAGAAAAAGATCTTCGAAGACCACAAGGACGCGGTGGATGCGGTACTCGAGGAGATCGAAGCGCGCGGTCCAATGATGCCGAAGGACTTCAAATTCCAACGGCGTCGAGAGGAATGGAAAGGCTCTTGGTTCGGCCCCAGCGTTACCAAGCAAACCTTGCGTGCCCTGTGGCACTCAGGGCTCATCATGACTTCGGGACGCAAGAATGGACAGCACCTCTACGATCTCACCGAACGCGTGGTGCCCCAACACTTGCGGGACGAGCCGCTGCTCAACAGCAACGATGCGATTCGCGAACTCGTGTTGGAGCGACATCGAGCCATGGGCATCGTGCGGCCGTCGGCGCCGGCCGAAGTCTGGTCGTATCAGGTCCTTCTCTACGATCGTCGCGATGCAATCGCAGAACTCGCCAAACGAGGTCAAATCGTTCCCGTGGAAGTAGAGGGTGTCAAAGCGCATGCCACTCCGGAGTTCCTTTCCCTCGTTGGCCAACCGTCGCTCGAACCGAGAGCCATATTCCTCGCCCCGCTCGATCAGTTCATGTGGGATCGCAAAATGATCGCTCACGTTTTCGGGTTCGATTACACCTGGGAGATCTACACGCCCCTAAAGAAGCGTAAGTGGGGCTACTACGTTCTGCCCGTGCTGTTTGGAGACGAGTTAGTGGCACGGGCCGAGTTTTGGAATCGAGACGGCGTGCTCGAGGTGCGAGAGTGGCATTTCGAGGAATCGGCGCCGAGTCCGGCCTTCTGGCCGATGTTGGAACAGGCGGCAAGGGAGTTCATGCACTACGGTTCGGCAAACGCAACGGCAGTGAGGCCCCACATCGACCCGAAAGTGCGTGATTTTTTCCTTAGCTTTTAAGCCAAGTCGACTCCTAAGTGCTAGATTGTTTGCGACGAATAGTCAAACGCGGTGAGACTTTCGCCTGGTAAGCCTAGTCGCTCATTTGGCGGCGATGCGCAGTATATTTGGCCTATGATCTCGAAAGGAACGCGGCTATTTGTGGCAGTCGTATGTATCGCGGTGTTCACCGGCGTCGCGCTCGCCCAAGATGCGCCGCTCACTGTTGAAACCAGCCTTGGCCAGAAGGGTGGATGGATGCCGGACGGATGGGGCAGTTTCAGAATGACGGTCACGAACAAGACCACCTCGCCCGCGAAACTCGTCCACTGGACGGTTCAATGGCAGGTCAAGGGCAAGCCGAACGGAGATCCTTGGGGTGGAGACCTGACTGAAACGATTGCGCCCGGCAAGAGTTGGTCCACCGAGGAGATCAGTAGCCTGCCGATGCACGTGTACCAAGAGGCCCTGCCGCAGGATCCTTTGCTCGTTGGCTCTTATCGGGTCATTCAGAACGGGCTGGAGTCAATTGTTCCATTTCAAGTCGCGGTGCCCGGAGCAAAGTTGCCGGAGCCACTGAAAACGGTGTACGGCAAGACGGTCGGCCTTGCCGTCATGCAGTCGCGGTTCAAAACCTTCAAGCGTCTTGGCAGGACACTCAAGTGGATCGATCAGAGCTACCAGGCGATGATCGATTTGACGGGTGAGCGACCCTTCAACGGCCAGAAGATGGTGTTCAAGGAGTGCCCAGCGCATCCGTGGTGGGCTTACGCCGGAAAAGAGATGATCCTCAACGGAGACTACGTTGCCCAGACGCTCAAGGAGTTCGACGATGGTCTCCTATCATTCGGGTGGGTCCACGAGGTCGGCCACAACTTTGACGTCCTTGGCGACTGGTACATCTGGGACAGCGCATCCACGGAGATGCAGGCCAATTTCAAGCTAGCCTACGCGTTCGAGAGTATTCCCGATCAGTCTTTTCGCATTACCTGGCACTCGGAGCCAGAGGGCTATCCCTCGCAGAACGGCAATATTCGGCTCACCGGTCGGCAGTTTGTCGAGCGGTTCTTTCTCCTTTTCGGCGATCGCTATCTCGCCAATCCCAACAAGAAGTGGAGTGACATGACTTCCGACGAGATCCACACCCTGTTCCAGAGGATCCAGCAAGCATATGGTTGGGAGCCGTTCAAGGCCTGGTATCGAGACTATCGAGCCCTCGCCACCAACGGCCTCAAGCCGCCAACCAGTCCCGAGGAGAAGGTCAATCTGGTCGTGGCCCTCCTCTCGAAAGAATGCCACGTCAACTTGATACCGCTGTTCAAGCAATGGCGGTTTCCGGTGACGCCTGAGTCTGTTGCCGCCGTTCGAAACAAATTCGGTGTTACCGAGCCGTCTCCCGTCAGATAGAAGTTAACCGAGCGCTCCAGGAGATCGATTGAACCGGTCGTGCTGGATCAGATCGCGGACTACGCGCTACGAGATCCCGTACGGCTTCCAGCAGAATATCCAAGTAAGTGCCCAGAGAATCGGGGAGTTGCCGCGACAACCCCAAGCACTCTCACGCCAGATCAGGGACTGGTTGAAACGGCTTGGCCGACGACACGTACCTGTAGTAACAACGTGATAAATTCCCTTCTCGCTATAGCCCTGTGCCTGACCCAAAAACATAACCACGAAGTCGAAAGAGGACCCGGGTTCGTGATCCAGGGCGTCGCGTTCACGATGCCCAAGTATGAGTACCTCGAGACGAGTGTGCGGATTCAGGGAACGCTGCCGCTGAAGGGGATCTGGTGCCTCAAGACCCTCAAGGTCGACAACACGGACGGCTCGAAGCTACAACTGCAGCAACCGATGGCGGGTGCAACGGATGTCCCCGATACCGGCGGATACGGTCCACTGGGGTTTTCGCCACTTAAGTCAGGCGGAATACCCAATCGACTACGCCTTGAGGGAGAACTGGTCCATTACCGCAGCATCGACGAGACTGCCTCGTTTCCCACGATCAAGCTACATCCGATCGGCCCCGGGCGAAAAGAGGGCCCTGCAATGCGCGACTGGTTCGTCAAGGATGGAGAGCCGGCGACGGCAACAACAGCACGGGGACTCATCCTGCGGATTGCCAAGCTCGGCGGCTACGGGTACAGCGGCCCAGGCTACAACAACCTTTCACGAATCCCGGTGAGAGTCGACCTAAGTTCGTTGAATGCGGGCCTTGCCCCAGAGTTGCGATCTTGCAACGAAAGGACCGTCGATCGAGTCGATGCTTACGTGCAGCCGGAACTGGAGGTCTGCCTCTATCGCGAGGTCCCAAAGATCGAAATGGGAACGTTCTCTTACCGCGATCAGGACTTCTCGCCCGAGGTCCAGTTGTCGCTCCATGTCGTCAGGAGAATCGTGGACCGGCGAATCAAATTCACCTTCGTCCTCCCTGTTCAGCGGGACAAGGACATGGACGAGCAGCACAAAGCCGTGCCCGACCCTGCCCAGTTCCTTGAGTGGCCCGGTTCGACGAAGCTTCCATAGGCGAGCCTGGTCACGCCATTCGCGATCCCTCCGCTGATTCCGACCGTTTACCTATCCTTTGCAGCTCGGCTGGCAACATCATAGGTGGAGACACAATACAGTGGGGGAACGCGACGCGAGACTGGTGGAACGGGTCTTGGCCGGGGACGATTCGTCCTTCGACGAGTTGGTTTCCCGCCATCGCCGGCACGTATGTCGAGCCGCCGCTCAACTAGTCGGTAGCCAGGAGTCAGCAGACGACTTGGCCCAGGAGGCATTGGTTCGCGCCTATGTGACCCTGTCGACTCTCAAACGGCCTGAGTTGTTCGGTTCGTGGGTGGTCGGCATCGTCAAGAACCTGTGTCTAATGAACCTGCGGAGAGAACGCCCCATTGGGCGGAGCGATGAGTTGCCTGAGAGTATCCGTACCCAGTCAGTGCCTGATATCGAAGACCTGCTGGAAGGGTTGCTTTCGCTTCCAATAGGTACCAGGCAAGCGGCAGATCTCTACTTTCTTCAGAACAAGCCGATGGCCGATGTCGGCAAGATTCTCGGCATCTCTCTCAGCGCCGTCAAGTCCCGCATACGCGATGCCAGAAAGTGCCTCCAGAAGGTGGACGTGAACATGAAAACCAAATCCAAGCCCGAACGCACGGAATTCGACCAAGAGCTTCAAAGGAGGCTGGAACTCGCTCGCTGGTACCGCGAATTCGGCAAGATGGCCGCAAGCGGCGTTCCCCTCGTACAGATTCTAGAAGCCCTTGGCAACGGCAAGTACCGGGAAACAGTCACAATTGCATCCGCAAAGCTCAGGAAAGCCGTTCTCGATGGATCGTCGATGAGCGACGCATTACGCCATCTTCCCGCGCTCCGCACCCCGGAAACAATGTCGCTTGTACGCGCAGGCGAGGTCGGCGGAATTATCGATCGAACTTCGGAAGTTCTTGCCGACTGGATCGACGTCGGTTCGGCGCAGAGGGAGATCGAACTCAGCTTCTGGCTGAGAACACTCGGCGAAATGATCGATGCCGGGGTTCCGCTCGATGCCGCCCTTTCCTGGGGCATCGAATATCCCGCCAACAGCATTTTGGGGGACATGCTCAAGCAGATCGCCGCTTCAACGGCCGACGGCAAGTCGATCGCACCGATCGTTCGTGATGCGGTGGACGTCCTTCCGGACTTTGTCCGCCTTGCGTTCATTGCAGGAGAAAGCGCAAACTGCCTTGGAGTCGCCTTGCGGTGGGCCGGCGGCGAATTGGCGGCCCATGTATGTGCCCGACTGATGGGTCCGAAGGCTTCGACCGTTAGTAACGGCAGTCAAGAAGTGTTTGCTCACTCGATTGTCAGGCTCTTACCCGGCGAGAAGCCGAGGGATCGACGAGCTGCAATTGCGATGTTGGGAAACCTGGCGTGCGCCGAGACCGCCGACCACGTGGTACCGTGCTTAATCGATCTGGATGCAGAAGTTCGGCTCGCCGCAATTCAAGCCTTGGTGAAACTCCGCGCCGTGCAATTCGTGCCGGACATTGCAGCCTGCCTGAATGATTCTGAGGTTCAAGTCCGACATGGGGCTGTACTGGCACTCGGAGCACTTGGCGCGAACGAATTCGCGTCTCAGCTCTGTGCGTTGATTCGAGATCCGGACGTTTCTACCGCGAAGGCGGCTATGGATACTTTGGAGGCTATGGGCGAGAGCGAGGTCCTTACGACCATCGCGATCCAGGTGCTCTTGGACGCACCGTCGAAGGCGATGGAATTCGCAGTCCACATCCTTCAGATCCATCCCGTTCCTGACGCGGTTCCAGCGCTTATCGGAGCCCTCGAACACGAAAGAAGCATCGCGATCAAGGCGGCATGCATTTTGTCGGAGTTCGGCCGAACCGAAGGCGTGCCTATCTTGCGCGAAGCGCTGGGCATGCGGCTAGGCATCACCGTCTCTCGGGCAGCCGAGGCGTTGGAAGCCCTCCAAGATCGAGCATCGGCGCCAATCATCCGCGAAGCCGTTCGCGCCGGAAGGCTCGGCGAAAACTGGCTAGGGCGCGCGGACAGTCTGGAGTCAAGATGATGCGGAATGGGCAACCAGCATAACTCGAAGGTTGACCCGTGCTGAGAGCCACTCGGCCTTCACTTGGGAAGCTTGCTATAGACGGAGATCCAAGGTCCGTCTAGATCGGCGATGTAGGCAGTTCGGTTGCCGGAAGGGCTCGAATATGGCTCCCGTAGAATCGTGACACCCTTGTTGCGGAGTTCGGCGATGAGGGTGTCGACGTCGTCGGTCCTGAAGCCGATCTCAATTGATTTTCTGGGCGTAGGGGACGGCATCTCATGCGATGCCAGTCCGACGGGGGTTTACGTCGATTTTCCCGCCGCCGGCTAGTTATTCGACGTGCTCCGGATCGCCTTTGCGAGGAAATCGGGAGACCTCCGGCAACTACAGGGTATTCAAATAGCAGTCGACGGCTCGTGCCATGCCGGCGGTGTGGACCTTGGCAAACGCGTTACAGGAGGTTGGCATGGTTCCCTCACTGGCAGATGTACCGAGCCCACTTGCGATTTGAGAGTCCTACACACGTGCAAATACCACGGGATCTAGATCGGTTGGGCGCGATAGGTGACTTGGATCACGTGCTCCTCAGAGGGAAACAGAGTTTTGGAAGGAGTGATGAGGCCGCTTTCCAGACAGATGAAATCGGGCGATCCAAGATCCTTGACCGTGTGGTCCTTGCCGGGATTCCAGAGTACGGCTCCGGTGCAGCCCATAGTCGAAATACCAATGGTGTGCTCCTTCAGCCGGAGTTCCATATCGCTCTCAGCATCGAGGTAGACCCGGTCGAACGGAATAGGATGTGGCTCGGAACTGTCTGTTTCGCGCTGCTCGGTTAAGCCGAGCAGGTTGTCCAAGTACCGGTTTCCCATCCCCTTCACAGATGCGGCCGACGGCTCGGCGGTTGCCCAGTACGTGTGGACGGCGAACTGGAATGGCGACTCCTTTTCTCCAACGTTGCGTATCGTCGCTTGAATGCTGAGGTCCTCAGCAAGTGCGTAGACCAATTTGCAAGAGAATTCGGTTGGTCCGTATCCCTCCGCCGATGGTTGCCGTGTGGTCAGGACCACGGCATTCTGTGCTTCGTCAATCACCGAGTCCCAAACCGTAACTCGTGCTTCCCCGTGCTGGCCGCTTAGCGTGGTTCCCAAAGGCAGGAGACTTCCCTTCCCAAAGAACGCAAAGCAGATCGGCGCCCCACCCCGATAGGGAGTCTTCCCGTCCACGATCGCATGTTCGTGGTTTTCGAAAATGCAAGGCTTCCCGCCCTTCGACCACGAGAGGATTTGGCCGCCAAAGGCCGAGACCAAGACCTCTTGATCGCCCGCGCTCAACGTGAATATCTGGAATCCAGCCGGATCGGTTCGGGAAGTTACGCTCATCGCCTTACATTGCACCCCAAACGGGTTCGGACTCGCACCGTTGCGGTGCTCTGAAGTAGACAAGAGATTCACTTTAGGGAGCCTGACGCCTGGAGTCCGACAGCCTAACTTCACGGGCTGAATGTCGACTGTCAGACCGGGCTCAAGGCAGCACAATGTATGTCTGACGCCCTGTCAACCTCGATCAATACCGATTAGGACCGGTTGATGAGCCGCCCGATGGAATGGACCCATTCCTCCGGACAATTGGAATACGATGCCAGATCCCTGATTGACCTAGTATTTCATCAGATACACTGCCATCGTTCGTCGGCGAACGTTAATGACCATGGGAGTATTCCTTTTGGGAGTCGCGATGGCTGCGGCGGCCTTTCAGATTTCGTCAAGTGTTTCGGTCTATCCTCGAAAAATTGAGGATCCGAGGGCGGTTTGGGTCAAGGGGGTGGCGGATGGAGTCGCAGACGACACAACTGCCATTCAAGGGGCAATCGACCGGGTCGACGGCTCCGGGATCGTGTTCCTACCGTCCGGGCGGTATCGGATTACCGATACGATCCGGGTTTGGCCCGGCGTACGCGTAATCGGATGCGGGACAACCAGGCCGATGCTGTACCTTGCACCGCGCACGCCGAGATACCAGGATTCCGAGCGCTACATGGTGTTTTTCGCAGGGCGAAAGCCTCGCGACGGCGAATCGCTGAACCTCGACCATCCGCGTGGAGAGGGGCTGAATCTCGAGTTCAACGGGGACGCAACGCCCGGGACGTTCTATTCGGCGATGGACAACATCGATCTCGAGATCGCGGACGGCAACCCGAGCGCCGTCGGAATCCGGAGCCGCTACGCCCAGCACTGCTATCTGGCACATATGGACTTCCGGCTTGGCACCGCAAAGGCAGGAATTCACGACGCAGGAAACGTGGCTTTCGACCTCCGGTTCTTCGGCGGCAGAAGCGGGATCATCACCCGAATGCCTTCCCCAGGTTGGCAGTTCACCCTTCTGGACTCCGTATTCGAGGGGCAGAGCGAGGCGGCAATTCGAACCTCCGAGACCGGCCTCACGCTGATACGGCCCACCTTTCGACACGTTCCGAGCGCCGTCTCAGTCGAGCCGAATCATTCGGAGATGCTCTGGATGAGCGACGCCCGGTTGGAGGATGTGTCTGGACCGGCAATCGTGATCGGCAGAGAGCATAGCCTGCGCACTCAAATTAACGTCGAGCGAACAGCGTGCCGCAACGTTCCCACCTTCGCCGTCTTTCGTGAGAGCGGCCAGATGTTGGCCGGAAAGGGTGAGAGGTATTTCGTACGAGATTTGCTTCACGGCCCGAGTGGTTCTTTCGAGCATGACTCGGGAGAGGTCGTCACGCGCTATGAGGCGGAGTCGATGTCCGATCTTCCCAAAATGCCCCCGACCGACATCCGGTCGCTGCCCGACCAGGGCGCCTGGGTCAACTTGGTTGACCTTGGTGCCAAGGGGGACGGCGAGTTCGACAACTCCGAGATTCTCCAGGGCGCGATCGACAAACATCGCACGATCTATCTGCCCCAAGGTCGCTACCGAGTCACGCGAACCATCCGTTTGAAGTCGGATACCATCATCATCGGCCTCCACCCGTTCACGACTCAGATCCTGATCAAAGACGGCACTCCCGCCTTCTCGGGAACCCAAGGAGGAGCCAGGCGGGGTGGAGCCCCGTTCCCAGGCGACCCGGTACCTCTCATCGAGGCGCCCAAAGACGGCGACAACATCGTCACCGGAATCGGATTGGATACCGGCGGGAATAACCCTGCCGCCACGGCCGCGAAATGGATGGCGGGCAAGGGATCGATGGTCAACGACGTAAAATTCCTCGGCGGCCACGGCAGCGTCCCCTGGAACCAGATCTACAACGCTAACCACACCGCCGATCCAGATCCGACGCGCCGTTGGGACTCCCAGTTTGCCAGCCTTCTGGTCACCGACGGCGGCGGCGGGACCTTCCTAAACATCTGGACGGCATCTACGTTTGCCTCCGCCGGAATCGAGGTATCAGATACGTCGACTGAAGGGCGCGTTTATGAGCTTTCCAGCGAACACCACGTTCGCAACGAGGTGAAACTACACAACGCCTCCCACTGGCGTTTCTACTCGCCCCAAACCGAGGAGGAACGCGGCGAAGGCCCGTTCGCCCTTCCGATCGATATCGAGTCGTGCGAGGATGTGATGCTCGCCAACCTCGTGATGTACCGAGTGATTAGCATGGAGCAGCCCTACCCGTACGCAGTCCGGGTGGGCAACTCGAAGGGAATCTCCATCCGAAACGTCCACTGTAACAGTAACAGCAAGGCTTCCTTCGACAGCCTCGTTTACGATGCGAGCACCGGCGCCGAGTATCGCACACGTGAGGTCGCCGACTTTAAAATTGAGGAACAGCCTACGAGGCTGAAGCATGCACTGAGCGATGTGAAGATGCTTGCCGGCGGCTTTTACAACATCTCCGGCGGCGCAGTGGATGGCAGAGGAAACTTCGCCTTCGTCGATTCCCACTTCCATCGGATCTACCGTTGGGACGCGGCAAAGGGAGGCATTTCGCTCCTAGGCGACGATCCGCTTTGGCCCGTCAACTTGTTCTTCGATGACACGGGAAACCTGATTGTGGTGTCGTACGCCGGGACGGGAACCGTGTTCGCCTTTCGCCCTGAGTCGGGCAAGGTTGAGCTTCTCAAGCCTGAGCCGCCGCGACAGATGAAGTCATTCGCCCTGCCCGTCACGGATTTCGAACTGAACCGCGATTTGATCCAGGGCAAACCTGTTCGGTGGGCAGCGATGTTCGTGTCACCCGACGGTTCGACGGCGTTGCCGGTTGACCAGGCGTTCTTGAACGGCGACCTGAGTTGGGGAGTGAAGGCCCAGGCGGCGATCCGGTCTTTCGGGCTGGCGAATGCCAAACCGGGCGAGACCTTCTATCTCTCAGGCGAGAACAACCTACGTACTTACTCTGCGAAGGTCGAAGCGGACGGATCGCTTTCTCATGGCAAGCTATTTTCCGAGCAAGGAGGCGAGGGGATTGCAGTCGACGGCAAGGGCAACGTGTACCTGGCTGCCGGGCAGATCTACGTGTATTCGCCCGACGGCAGGCTGATGCGGGAAATCCGAGTCCCCGAGCGTCCGATCCAGCTCGCATTCGGCGGCCGAGACTGCAAGACATTGTTCATTGCGGCACGGACGTCCTTGTACTCGATCCGAATTCCGTAGAATTGCGAGGGGGAACGTGGCTCGACGATGCCATGATATGTGGTCGTCCCGTGGGCGCACCCCGTGCGAGCCGATCATCCTCGAAACGCGTGAGACGCGGTCGCAGGTCATTTCCAATGTACGCCGACAGTGATTCGGCCGGGTCTGTCCATTAGGCAAGTGGCACTCCTGGAACCGAGTTAGTGGGTAAGGGCACCCAATGCGCGACGCTGAACCACGTGCGTAAGCGCTTTTGCCGCTCCTATCATGCATCGCCGACTACATACCAAAAGCTCATTCGCCCCGCGGGAAGGACCGATCTGTGTTGAGACCAAACCCACACCCTCCATGAACACTGATCGACGTCAACACCCACCTTAGCATTTAGCCTCTTTCGTTCATCCAGATTCATGCGTTCTGTTGGAAAGGATTCGCATGGTTACCAATGTGATGCACGGACAAAAAGCGTAATATAATCCTGCCTATGCTCCGAGCGCTTGCTGCAAGTGTTACCCTTCTTTACTCCTCGGCAGCCTATGCCGACGTTCATGCCGTCTTGGTCGGATGCGACTACCAATCATCGAAAACCAATCCGCACCTCGACTGTCCGCCGAATGACGTCAATCTGTTCGAACACCTCCTGAAGCTGAACCCTGAAAACGATCTAAAGCTCGTTTCTGGGGGCACTATAGTGCCGACAAAGAGCGCTATCCTGTCTGCTTTCGATCGGCAAGCTGCCGCCTGCACCCCCAGCGATACATTCGTCTTCTTCTTTTCTGGCCACGGGGAGACGACAAAATCCGGTAAGACAAGCATTGTCCCAGATGGTCCAATGCCCCTTGACTACAATCCAGACCGTGATTTCATTACTATCTCGTTTCTTCGGTCTGAACTTGAGAACTACTGCAAAGCGAAGCGAGCGCTCATTGTCCTCGACTCCTGTTACTCGGGCGGCAAAGGTCTTGCGTCGACAGTCCGCCCTGTCGGATCTCAAGCCGGCCCCGAGATCGTAGTATTCGCAGCCTGTGGCGCAAATCAGCAAGCATACCAAACATCAGACAAATACAGCATTTTCACGCTCGCCCTTTCGCAACTGGTATCTGAGGACAGTACGTCGCTCGCGCATGTTTCTGGCATGAGCGTTGAATCACTCCAGTCGCGCTTACGAGATCGCGTCCACGAGCTCTGCCGCGTACATGGCCAAATGCTCCAGGATCCGGTGATCGTTGCCCCTCCCCAAGAGTTCATTGAGGTCTTTACTCCGTCGATCTCGTCCGAGGTTGCTGAAGTCATAAAGAAACCTCTAGTCAGCATTGACCTTCTAAAAAAGCTCAAGCGAGGTATCGGCGTAAGCTTTAAGTGTAAGGAGGCACCGGTATTTGCTTCGCGCGTTGAATCGCTCGTCCGGCAAAAATTACTTGAGAACGGCTATCCAGTATTCGGTAATGACCGTTCTCTTGAACTGGCAACGGTAATTGAAAGGGCTTCCACATTGGAAGGGCAGAAGATCGCGGCTGATCTCACGGACCGTTTGCTCATCACTGGCGACATTTCATATACTGGCGGCACTCAAACAGTAGGGTCCGCCTCGTTTACTTCGGCAACGATGAGCATGACTGTACAGGTGATGGACTTGCAGGGCAGTCCAATCATCGAATATACGACCGACTCCGACGGCGGCCCCGCGAAGGGATTCGGTCAAACCGAGGATAGTGCCGTCTCTATGGTAATCAAACGCCTTATTGATGTAGTCTTTAAATCGATCAAACCACAACTCGAAGTTGCCGTCACAAAGCGAATGCCTCCGATTCAGGATCACTGACATGTTTATATTACATAAAAACGCTCTGAACTTTGCAGCGCTTAGCGTGCTTGCCGCCACTAGCTTTGGCCAGGATGCCCTTCAATCTCAGAATGACTCGACTCCCAAAGACAAGCTAGTCGCAATCGTTTCAGGAAACCACGGGGCACCGAGCGAGCACTTGGAAGCGGCGATCGGCGTACGCCTTTCGCACACGAGAGGGTTCGCCCTAATCGAGAACGAAAGGCGGGACGCACTTATCAAGGCCCTTTTGGCGGCGGACTCCCCGGTCAACGATGCAACAAAGGTCGCCGAGAAAGGAAGGCAGTTCGGGGTAACCGCCCTACTTTACGTCACGATTGAATCGGTCACGACGACCAGTCATTACTATCCAGGAGGAAAAGGGCTGTTCGGTATGAGAACCAATCCTCATACCGACTATACGACGCAAGTCAAGGCGAATATGAGACTTGTAGACGTCGAGACCGCAACCATCAAGTCGGACGAGATTTCGACTTCACGCGTTGGAGATAGTAATGAAACAGCCGAACAAGCCGCGATTGGTGACGTTGCGAATCGTTACGTCAGCCGCATCGCCGGACTACGGCCGGAACTCAGCGCGATGGTCGATGATGTGGACCTAAAGACACACACCATCTACATTGGATTGGGTTCGAAGGATCGAATCAAGCTCAACGATGAGTTCGAGATTGCATCGGAGGCCGAGAGAACACTTCAAAGCGGTCGGGTTATCCACGATCGAACGACGATCTGCATGGCACAAGTAATAAAAGTAGGTGACGACTATTGCGTATGCTCGTTGGGAACAATCGAGCACGACTTCCTTCGCGGAACGTACTTTAGGCGTGACGACTCCCTGACTGGCAAGGTTCAGGTTAAGATGTCCGCTATTCTAAAGTAGTTGGGGACAATCATGTATGCACGAGTCAAACTGAATGTTGCTCATGCTTGGCGAAAGCGGAAACCGGTCAGTGCAAAGTTCTACGTAACATGCCTGATGTTCCTCGCTTCGTTCTTGGTAAGCCGGTATTGGCTGTCAGACTATTTTCAGCCCATAGGATACGCCGCGATAGTGTCTTGGACGAGGAAGGATCCCCCACCTGATAGCTACCCCATTCGAATAATCGATATCTCCGACCTAGGCAGTCAGAATGGTACGGCTGCTTCGACACCGGCGTGCGCGATCAAGAGCCTTCTCGACCAACTGAATAGGAAACTCGATCCTCCCCCAAGATCAGTTGGAATCGATATCAATATGGGACCCATTCAAGTGGGTCAACCCTTGCTGTCGAATGCGCCAGGCAAAGGTGAGCCCGCCCCGCCAAGTGAAGTCACACTGATCGATCCTGAGCATGTGAATGTCATGCGGGATGTAGCATCGACTAAACGTCGTTTCGAGGTTGTACTTGGCATCGATCGACTTGGAGTCGCCCCGGACGAAGCCCTCATACCAAATGGCGGGAGGTCCGACGAGGTCGCACTTTCGCGCCAACTGTCGCGGAATGTGGCATTCCTCAATACGTTTGGCCATCCCTTGGTGGCGCCTATATGGGTCCAGAGGCGTCCAAACGACAAGCGAATGTACGGACTTGGCGCTCGACTTGCGGCATCTCTTAAGGGAAACGCCAACCTCGATACAAGTATCGTCCAAGCGGGCCTCAGGGACGACATCGTGGCCGAAACCCAGTTGCCACCAGACTGGCAAAGCGAGTTTGCATTCGTCGATTACGGCTTACTTCAACGTTGGGAGGACCTTGTGTATCGTGCACGAGCCACAAAGGGCCTCACGGATTTCGCAGGGCGAACCGCCTGGAACCTTGAACTGCCAGACACGGTGCTTGAGGGACTTCAGCGTTCGGTGATGACATTTGGCCGTTCGAGGAAGCCATACGCAATCCTTATCGGCAACGCAGAAGCGATTCATCGCTCGAAATCTTCTCCCGAACAGGGTTCCTCAGCCTTTATTGCCGCGCACGGAAGCCCAGAAAGCGGTTACGATGACTTCTTTGTCGGGAGCGCCGATCCATGGGGAATCCCGTTGCGTGGTTCGCTATTTCCCGGCATTGCCACGCACGCCGCACTGGTCAACACCATTATATCATCGCCTACTGTGGAGTTGAATTGGATCGGCAGCCTCCTCATTGACATACTTATGATTCTGCTGTCCAATTTGGGGCTACGCTTACTCAGTAAGGTGGCACAATTCCCCAAACAGCAGACGGATGCCGCAAAAACTCCCATCAACAAGATGGAGGATTCGACATCAAGTACGGAAAGTCACTCCAGTTCGGGTTATGAGGCATTGCCAGAAACCAAGGTGCATGACCACACCCTCATCCGCGCAATTGTAGTTCTAGGAGAAACCATGCTTCGAATCTTCCTCATGCTCCTCGTATTCTTTCTGGCTGTTCTCCTAAGGGACTGCCTCGGTATCTATTGGGACGGATGGATCGTTGTAGTCCTGTTCGCCACAGTCGACGTTCTGGTTGGCGGCCCGCTAGAGAAAATGCTGGACTACGAACTCAAGAATGGGCGTCGGGCCGCACACGCGTGAAACCCAGAGGACTCTTGTTGACGAATGAATCTGATAGTGAATCTCCCTAGATGCTCGATCATTGCCTCTATCGTCGGTTGCTCATGCTGCATGCTCGCGATGGGCTATCACCCCAACAAGGATCCCGACAAGTGCGATCCTGATGTATCCAACTCCTTCGGCTGCATATTTGAGATCCACGGTTATGCACTGTTGCAAAGGGTGGCCGATCATGCACCTCGGATAGTCAAATTCAGCAAAGGCAGTGATTCGTGTCAACTGATGAATAACGACCGTTTTTGGGTTTTGAACGGCAACACTGCAAAAATACGATGCTACTTTCAGGACCCGGGCCACAATTCAACATCAAATGAGCCTCACATCTATGTGCAGTCGGTCGACTATCGGATCCCGCCGGGCACCGAGTGGCACATAGGCCCATCGCAATACACGCCAGCCGAAAGGGCATTGTTACGACGACAAGTTCACTCTGCTGGTATCGGCAAGGGCATTGGAGATAGCAACACTGGCCTAGTCTTCCCCAAAGACGGAGATACCGTTCATGGTGCATCGATACCAATTGTGCTGCATGAGCGGCCTGGTAATTCGGTGCTTGGCGTGACCGCCCGATTCTACAATCGAGATACACAGATTACGCTCGCCCAGACGACCGGCCAAGTTGTTGCCTCCAAGATTGAGAAGCGCCCATACGCGCTCATACTGCTTACGCCACCGGATCTGGGCACGCCGCGGAGCCGACCATCCAGATGCGAGATCACCGTAAGTTACACGCGTGGACGTCCAGCTACACTGACAATATACTGTCTATTGGAGAGGACTCATGAAGCAGAGATACAGCATTGTATCGACACGCTAACTGCGACAGAAGGAGACCCAGCCGAAAGGTGGGAACACGTGACACATGCTCTCCAGAAGGCACTCGAGGCAACATCCTATTGCGATACGTTCATGGCCATACAGCAAGCTTGCCACGCGAATCCGAAGTTCAATTTGGTTGACCTCGCTTCTGATGATTCATCGAAGTTGTGCATCACCGACTTCGGTCGCGAGATCGGAGTCACAGAGGAGGGCATGGTCTCTTTGCTCGTTCAGGATCCGATAGTCTTGCCGTAGAATTGGACTGCCATCCGGCGCGCAAGACCTATCGGGTAGGACCTGCTCGCGAATGACAAAAGACTTCCATGCCACATGAAAGCAGCTAGGCGCTATCAACAATCCCGAAGCGCGAGTGTAATATCCAGGCAGGATGCCTGCGACTTCACGCGACTTGGTTCGGGACTGTTTGACGTTTCGCCACCCTGAGCGCATTCCGCGCGATCTTTGGACATTGCCATGGGCAGAGCGGAGGTATCCGGAGGAGTTGCAGGCCTTGCGGGAGCGATTTCCGACCGACTTCGCCGGAGTTCCGGACGTCTATCAGCCGTCTCCTCGACGACGTGGGGCGCAGTACGGAATCGGCGAGTTTGTCGATGAATGGGGATGCACGTTCGTAAACGTCCAGGATGGCGTCCACGGCGAAGTGAAGGAGCCGACGATCCCCGATTTGGCCGCAATCGACGCTTGGGAACCTCCCTTCGAGGTCCTTCCTCTCGACCCGATTGTCGCACGCGATCAGGTGAACGCCGCTTGCGCGGCGACCGAGCGATTCGTGACTTCCGGGTGCTGTCCAAGACCGTGGGAGCGGTGCCAGTTCCTGCGCGGCAGCGAGAACGCGCTCGTGGACGTGACGGAACCGGAAGAGGGCTTCTCCAGGTTGCTGGCAAAGGTCCACGAGTTCTATATGCGCGAATTGGAATTCTGGGTCACGACCGACGTCGATTCGATCAACTTCATGGACGACTCGGGCGCCCAGGACCGGCTGCTCATTTCGCCAGCGACATGGCGGGACATGTTCAAGCCGCTTTACCGGGAGTATTGCGACATGGCACATGCGAACGGCAAGTTCGTGTTCATGCACTCGGACGGCTGCATCTCGGCCGTGATGGGTGACCTCGTCGAGATCGGCGTCGACGCAGTGAATTCTCAGCTCTTCGCGATGGACATGGCCGAGGTCGCGGCCAAAGCGAAGGGAAAACTGACCTTCTGGGGCGAGATCGACCGGCAGCACGTTCTAACCTCACCCAACCCCGAAGTCGGCCGCCAAGCAGTCCGGACGGTAGCCCGTCACTTGTACGATCCAAGCGGAGGCGTAATCGCCCAGTTCGAGTTCGGCGGAGGAGCAGTACCGGCAACCGCCTGGGCGATCTTCGACGAATGGGACAATGTATCAAACGTCGTGCACGTTCAACCAGATTCCAAGTAAGTGCCATGGCGTCGGCCCACAATCTGGACAAGGATCGAGCTTGTGATTGTGGACCTCGGCGGGACAACTGCTCGTGTAAACTAGCAAGCCCGCCAAGTTATGACTTCACTGAGATACAACCATGAAACTAGACGCTCGCCTCTATCAGGATGAAGACGGCGTTTGGATTGCCGAGATTCCGGCTATCTTCGGGTGCGGAAGCGACGGCCTAACAAAGGAAGACGCCCTTGCCAATATGAGGGATACCGCGGCATTGTGTTTGTCCGTTCGCAGGGACCTTGAATTGCCGTTGGTTGTAGAGACCGCTACCGTCGAAGTAGCCGCGTAAGGTGGGCAAGCTTCCGGTTGTCAGTGGTGATGATGTCCGCAAGGCACTCGAATTGACAGGCTGTATGTTCCAACGACTAAGCGGAAGCCACATGGCTCTCACCAAGTCAGGTTCGATCCTGACACTTGCCGTACCAAGACATCGCGAGCTTCCCGCCGGGACACGTCGAAAGATATTGAGCGATACCGGATTATCTGTTGACGCACTCACGAGTTTGTTGGATTGACTCCAGTTTCTGTTCCGTCAATCCGCCGCATCCAACGAGCGGAGCTTCTCGACGTCTCGCATGGGGGAGTCGCCGAAGTGCCTCTTGTAGTCGCGGCTGAAATGGGTGGGGTCCTCTTGGCCGACTCGGTAGCCGACGCTGGCGGCGTCGAGGCTTTCTCCCAGCATTAATCGACGCGCCTCTTGGAGACGAAGCGACGCCGGCTCGGACCGCACTTGCGTGGCTCCTCGCCCAGAAGCCTTGGATCTCACCGATTCCCGATAGCCGGAAGATCGAACGCCTCGACGAGAACCTCGGCGCAGCTGCAATCGCCCTTGCTGCCGACGAACTGGAAGTGATCGATCAAGCGCTCTCCCAGATCGCCATCGTCGGAGATCGGTACTAGACTATGGGGCCAGCCTATGTTCGCCAATCCTGGGCGATGACCTGTTCTGACGGTAACATCCGAATGTGAGCATCGATCCTACCGGCCCGAGCGGGGTCTTTCCCGGCGCCGATGAACGGACGCCTTCCCGGTCTCAGTACTTCTCCTGGATCAACAACACGAACGAAGGCGCGACCGAAGGCCAAACCAGGGCGAATTTGGCATTCTTCGAGTGGCTAAAGGACGAATACGGCATGCAACTCGACATCTACGCGTTCGACGCGGGAGCGATCGACGGAGCCAGTTGTTACGGATCGACTGACTCGGAGCGGTTCAAACGGCAATTCCCGCGCGGTTTTGGTCCGCTGGCACATTTGGCCGGGCGAATGGGCAGCCGTTTAGGCATCTGGTGTGGACCGGACGGCTTCGGCGACACCGATGAAGAAGCCGAGACCCGCATCGAGACGATGGTCAGTCTATGCCGCGACCATGGATTCGCCCTCTTCAAAATGGACGCGGTCTGCGGAAACCTCCGTCCGAATAAACGGGGCAAGTTCATCAGGATGATGTCGGAATGCCGTCGCTACTCGCCTGACCTCATTCTTTTGAATCACCGATTGGACCTCGGAGAAGGCCTGCCGCATGCGACCACTTTCCTGTTCGAGGGCGCCGAAACCTACATTGACGTCCACATGGCGAATCGGAAAACGGCGACCCATAGCCGTGCCGTCGCGTTGGAACGGGGTCTCGTGCCGGGTTTGCAGCGGCTGACCGAAGATCACGGAGTGTGCCTTTCGTCTTGTCTGGACCACTGGGAGGACGATCTCGTTCTCCAGGCTTTCAACCGTTGCCTCATTCTCGCGCCCGAGCTTTACGGGAATCCATGGCTCCTTCGGGACGACGAGTATCCGCGACTTGCTCGAATCTTCAATCTTCACCGCAGGTATCGCGACATCCTGGTTGACGGCATTGAACTTCCGAAAGCCGCATTCGGGCCGTTGGCGGTTTCCAGAGGCAACGCTTCCACTCGTCTCCTGACGCTTCGCAACCTGACCTGGGAACCGGCCACTCACCGCGTTCCGCTCGATTCGACCGTCGGGCTCGAGGACAACGGCGCTACGGTTCACGTTCGGCGCTATCACCCCCACGAGCGGATCTATGGGAACTATGTTTTTGGAGATTCGGTCGAGATCGAGGTATCCCCGTTCCGATCGCTGCTTCTGCTGGTCACGAACGTGCCTGTCGATGAGCCCGGTGTAGTCGGTTGCGATTACGATGTGATCCGTGACGTGCCAGACCACGACCTTCAGGTTCGCCTGCTTGGTGCGCCCGGGACGACTGCCGATGTGACACTGCCGAACGGCAAGACCACAACCATCGACTTCGAGGGCGATCCTCTGAAGGAACCGTGGCACCGAAAGATCGGCGATCTCGCCGAAGTCCCGTTGCCGGAAGACGCCCGAGCCCTCTACGAGGCCACGTGCTTTGCCGCCGACAACAACGCATTGGAGTGCCGAGAACTCGAACGATCGGGGCCAACCGAGATCGGTGCGGTTCAATCGGCTCGAGACGCCTTCTTCGGCCAGCCGGTTCTTAGGCGCAGATATCTGACCGACCGCAACCTGTTCGACGACGACCCCGAAACCGCGTTCTCCACAAGCCGCAGATGGGGCGACGTGCGCATCCAGGGCGGCAGCTTCCGGCTGGATCTCGGAAGGCCCACCAATATCGATCGGCTCGTGCTGGAAGTGGGAGACGACTACGATCTCCAGCCGCTCAAGTCGGAGGAAGGAGTCTGGGGTTCGGTTTCCGAGGACCTCCGCACATGGCTTCCCCAGCAGTTCTGGTGCAGCGATCAGATCACCGCCGAGATTCGCGGCGACCGGCCGATTCGGTACGTCACGATCAACCGATGCCCCGACCGGATCCGGCACGTACGCGGATATCTGGGTGGCAAAGCCCTCGACCGCACCGGCTGGAGAGCCAGTAACCTATTCGCGTCAAGCGAGATGGCCCCGTTCGCTCGGGCTTGGGCGCACGACTTCGAAGTGACGGAGGCGCCTCTCGGCTCCTACTTGGCGATCGCGATCGAGGGGGTTCACGGGGTGGAAAAAGCCTACGCGGCGTTGCGCGTGGGAGCCGGCTATGCCGGCGCGCCGCGACGATCTCCGTCATTCCCGTCGAACACTTGGGAGTGCCCGGTCGCGACCACCGACCGGAACACGACCTATTTCATTCCGCTAACCAAGGAGATGATCGGGCAGCCTCTGCAGGCGGTTGTGCTGCTCTTGGGCCACCGGAAATACCCTTGGGATCCCGCCTCAGTCCCCGAAATCGAGCTTGTCCCCAAAGTCTGGGTAACGGCCTACCCGAATCCGCACAGTGCAGTAAATGTGGTCCTTGGCCGTTAAAGAACCTTCGCTTCGAACCGATCCACTTGGGTCAGAGCTCTCTCAAAGGGCCAGCCTGCCTTGAGCCGATAACCAAGGGCTTGCGTACTCTTGACGGCGCAGCGAGGGTCCCTAACCCAGTCGACCAACGTCTTCCGCTCGCCAGAGCCTTCGAAGAATCTGAAGACGCGCTTGGGTCGCGGCGGACGCGGTGGTTTCCGCGTTGAAGATCGCTTGGCGCCAGCGGGGGCCGTCAGCGCCTCTTCCATCGTCCATCCCAGCGAAATTCGGCCTTCAACGGCACCGCGCGCGATTTTACAGCGTGGATCGCGAGACCATTCGAACAACCTCTTGCATTCGCCGAATGCCTCAACCAAGGGCGGGTCGGTCGCTCGGGGCCGTGTCATCGCTTCTTCCCTGGCGTGTCCTTGGCCTAGCCTGGTGAAGAGCAGCCGCGGGGAAACTAAGCACCGCGGATCCTTGGCCCATTCGCCAGCACTCCTAATCTCGCCGAACGCCTCGTACCGTGTCTCGCACTTTGGTGTCGTGATGGCATCTTCCATCGACCAGCCCAAACGCAAACGATTATAGAGACACCGTCGATCCACAAAGTACCGCGAGTCCTCCGACCACTCCCGGACGGTCTTCAGTTGTCCAAACGCTTCGACAATACGAGGCTGACTCCGCCTCATGAGATTCGCGACTATTGTAGGCAGGATCGTATAAACGAATTCAGCGGACGCGCGTAAAGTCGCCCACGCACATTGCGCCGACCTTGGCATAGGTCTGCCCCCGAAAGGCGACCGAACCGGGGGACCTTGGCGGAACCGGCATGTAATGGAGGTACAAGCGGCCACTCATTGTGTATTTGCTGCGGTCGACCCTCCAACTGCCGCCCTCGATTGTCGAAAGGGGACTTCCCCAAGAAGTGTCGAACAAGCAGGTCAGTCGGCAGACGGTGGGCACGAGGCCCTTGCGTGCGGGCCATGTGATGTCGGCGCCGCCACCGGGAACAGCCGATCCCTCGGGGCGAACCGGATACGAGACCCAAAACCCGCGCTCTCCCGGAATCGTCCAACGCCTGCCGGCCAACTCCTTTGAGTCCGCCTTGAGCATGGAGCCGACGGTCGGCAGCTTCGCCACTCGAACATATGACGCACCAATGCCCAGCGCAACGATCGCCAGCAACATGCTCACAACTGGTCGAACAGCCGAAGACTTCACGAAGCGCACGCTCATGTCATCTGTATTATAGGATACGTCCAGTTCATGCACAAACCTGGAACTTGAGCGGTCGCCGGCGGCCAAGCGAAGGCGCCTGCCTAACATCGCGAATCGGTGAGAATTCCGATCGTGAGTCGCGGGTCGTTCCATAATCCACCTAGGCCATGACTGTCTTCGCTCGAATCCTCCTTTGCCTGCTCGGCGTTCTGTCCGTTTCGATCTCCAAGCATGCAGGCGCGCAGGGCCTGGACCAGCTCACCCAGCTTCGCGATGCCCGGAACTTTCGGTGGTCGTCCGGAAATGCGGACTGGAAGCATTCGAACGTGGATTTTGTGCCGATCCTGCCCGGCAAGACCCTGACGTTGGCCGACATCAAAGGCTCGGGAAGCATCCGGCGGATCTGGATGACGGTGCTTCCCTCCGAGCCGGGCTATTCGCGGTTGATGACGCTCCGCATCTATTGGGACGGCGAGAAGGACCCGAGCGTACAGTGTCCGATCGGGGACTTCTTTGGGGTCGGCCATGGTCTGGATGAGATCGTAAACTCGATTCCCGTCCGGGTCAGCGCGGAGGGGCGGGCCCGATCGTGCAGTTGGATCATGCCTTTCCGCAAGTCGGCGCGCGTCACTGTCACCAATGATGGATCGCTCGCCACGTGGGGCTTCTACTATCAGGTCGATGGCGAGTACAGCAAGGTGAGCGCGGACACGCCGTACTTCCATGCGATGTATCGTCAGGAGTTTCCGTGCCGGCCCGGCAACTACGTTGTGGCAGACATCAAGGGTCGCGGCCATTACGTGGGCACCGTGCTCAGTACGCGATCGACCGCCGACGGTTGGTGGGGCGAGGGCAACGATTACTTCTTCGTCGATGGAGAGCAGACTCCAAGCCTGCGAGGCACTGGATTCGAAGACTACTTCGGCGAAGCGTGGGCCCTGCGCAAGACGAACGGACCCTATGCCGGATGCTCCGTCTTCGAAGGTGGATTCCCGGGCGCTAGATCGACCTGCTACCGGTGGCACATTCCCGATCCGATCAGCTTCCGCAAGGGCCTCAGAGTGGAGTTCCAGCATATGGGGGTCGGCGTCGGACCCAAGGGCGACGACCGAAACGACGTGGAGAGGCCGGACGAATTCTCGTCTGTCGGATTCTGGTACCAGATTGAGCCGCACGCACCGTTTCCGCCGATCCCCGCCGGTCCCGATCGGATGCCATTCGACTACCGTCACTTCGTCGACGCAGAGGACCTGAAGATCGCTCCCCCCGCCACCGGCAAGACCGCCGTCGTCAAGATCAACGGCCTCCATCACGACAAGCAGTTGGAGTGGTCGGGCGCCCAAGACGGTTCCGAACTCGTTCTGCCCTTCACCGTTCCATCGACTGGAACGTACCAAGTCATGGTCCTCGTCACCAAGCGTTGGGACGGCGCGCTGGGCCGGTTCTACATCGACGACAAGGCGTACGGCGAGCGCATCTCGTTCTTCAATCCGGACTTCACGCCCCTTCAGGAGATCGCCCTCGAATTGGGGTCGCTGGAGGCGGGACCTCACACGCTGCGCCTAAAGTGCGTCGGCAAGCCGGCGGAAGCCGAGCCAGGCCGGTGGTTTGGAGTAGACGGTTTCATCGTACAACCGCTTCGTCCGGTCCCGAAGTAGTCCTCTGTTAGGCTTAGGTCGGCGATACGAACTCCGAGACACTCTCTTGCCGCCGAGAATGCCACTCGCAAGGCCCTTCACGTTGGAGGCTTTGCCGGGCTGGATACTTCCGACTTTCGCCCAAGCTTCTGCAGCCGTTGCGCCATACGAGGCAAGAACAGTTTGTCGCTCCACTGCAGAACGGCTTCGCGGTACGCCTTCTCGCCAAACGTCCTCCATCCTTCTCGGTAGAACTTCTGTGCGAAGTGATGTAAGTAGGTTCGGCAGCCGCCTTTGTTTCGGGATCGCCCGACGCCAGATCCACGAGTCTGCTGTCATCCCAAAGGTCCGATTCCATCGTCGTGTCCTAAGTTTAGCGGTTCCCGCCCAACGGCGGCAGACAGGTGCCGAGGTAGGATGAGAGCGTCGTGGAGTTGACGATCGGGCTGCACCTCACTCGCTTCGCCCCCGCATGTCGCCGCCTTTGGTTCTACCGGCTGGCGACCCTCGCTCTTTTATTTGCTCCTGCACAGATTTCTTATGGGCAATCGAACCTGTCCGGCCGGGTGTTCCTCTATGACGGCAGCACGCTGACCAACGGCTCCACGAGCTTTTCGATCACCGGCGGCGTCGCGACCGGTTCGGCGTCTTCCGGCTCCGCAAACTCCAATGGGATTTCAGCGATGAGCGCATCCGGGGCCACCGTCGACGTGACCACGATGTTCTTTGTACGAACCTATGTCTATGTGAACGGATCGTTCAGTTCAACGTTCGACATTCGTGGACCGGGTTCGGCAACCGACGTGAATGAACAGTCCGAGGTGGAAACGCGATCCAACCGTCCCTTGACAATTGAAGCCGAGGGATTCACTGCCATCGAGAACGCAAGCAACTCCGTTGTTGTCCCTTCGGTCGGAACCATTGCTTACACGATCCGACTGCACTCGGGCTTCCCTGGGGGCGGCGCCATCGGTTCGGGCAATATTAAGGGCGTAGACGATGCGGTCAACGGCCAATCCAGCACGGTCAGTCTATCGCAGCTACCCAACTCTGGGATCATGTCAATAAGAATTCAGCGAAAACTCAAACTCAATCAACTGGCTCTAGGTAATACCTCGTATCACGCAAACGGAGTGCTGATTTTGACAGTCAATTAGGCACCTAACTTCAGCATCCGACTTGACGAGAGTCAGACGAGCCTGTAAAATCTCCTGAGGACCGTTATTTACACGGGTAATTTGTTTTCTTACTTCAAGGAGAAATATGCAAAAGCTAGTTGTTACGTTTACTCTTCTGGTATGTGCGGCCGCTTCGTTTGCACAGTCCGATCTGAATACACGCGTGTTCACCTATGACGGCACGACCGCAACCAACGGCTTGGCAACCTTTGAAATCGATCAGACGCCGGCCGACACTGGGAGTTTGGCGGTCACCGCCAATACGGCAACCATCAACAACGCGATCACTAGCGCGACGACGACCGGCGCCAACTTCCAGGTTCAAACGATCGTCAACGTTCGCACATACATCTATGTGAACGGTAATTTCAGTGGGAACTTCTACGTTCGTGGTCCCGGTTCAGGAACATCAACGGCGCAGAACAACGACATCGAGGTCAGGACCAATCGCCCGATCACTTTCCTCGCACAGAACTTTACAGCGTTGAACGATACGACGGTCGGTTCGGTGGCATATACGCTTTCCTTGGCATCGAGTTACCCATTCGGAACTCAGTTCGCTACTACAACGACGCAAACCGACACGGCAATCAATGGACAGACGCTGGCATGTGCCATGTCCAATTTACCGACAACCGGCAACATCACGCTTCGCGTCGCGAGAACCTTGACCCTCAACCAACTGGCGCTGGGAGCGACGACCTACACTGCAACGGGCCAGATCAACCTCACAGTGAACTGACGGTTTCAGCTCGCGGAGATGCCCATTCATCCGCGAGCACCCGGTTTTCTCGACGATGATGACATTGTTGCCTGCGATCGCCTTGTTCATCGGCATAACTCGGAGCCAAGTCCCTTCGCTGCCCAGAGCACGAAGCGTATTTGCCTACGAGCCAGCCGCCATGGCGGACGTCGAGCAAGGGGCGCTTGTTCGAAATTCGACCTCAAATCAGGGCAGTCGAGATGATACTAAACCCTTCGTTCACCCTCCAGTGTCGGCAAAGCCACTAGTAGCGACTACCTTTTCGCTTAACGGCAATTTCGGGGCAGTCTTCTACATTCGAGGCGAAGGAGCGACCAGTAGTTCGGCCAATAGTTCGTATGTCGACATCACTTCCAGCCAGCCGTTCACCGTTTCAGCTCAGAACTTCACGACCCTTCAGATCGGATCAACTCCGGTAACAGGTCAAGGAAAGCTCGCTTACACGATGCAAATCTATTCTGGAACCTCGGGTTCGCCGGGCTCAGCCATAAGCAACAAGATCTCCGGTGTCGATGCCGCAATCAACGGCAAGGTGATGACCGTCACTGCAAGGGACGTTGCGAATTCGGGTGGCGTGATGACGCTTCTGATCACTCGGGTTGCAGAGATCGTATCGGCGACGGAGGGGGACGTCGCTTACAACGAGAACGGCCAACTCGTCTTCACCATCAACTAACGTGCGATGACGCTAACCATCCTGCTCATAGCTGCCGCGTCGGCGAGCGCAACCTCGAAGGCCCAAGCGCCCGGAGGGATCGTTGTCTCTCCCGTAATGATTCGTACGGCCGTTCAACCTCGCCACGACTACACGCTGGCGATCGACCTAAGCAATCTGGGCGCCAGTCCGATGAACGTTCTCGTCAAGCTTCACTCGGTCGTTTATAGCGACTGGACATACATCGCGAAGCCGGATGCGAAAAACGAGCGTGATTGTTCCCACTGGTTTCGCCAAACCGAGATTACGAAGCAGCTTCGTGGGTCTTCAGAAGCCACTTTCGACCTGAATCTCCATGTTCCTAGTGTCCGGTCAGGATGCTATTACTGCATCGCCAGCGTGTCGCCAAAGAGCCCGGCGCGAAACGACGTCATCGCTACCGCCTACGACGTGCCGATCATCCTACTCGTGGGCAGGCAGGAGAAGCCCGAGATCCGCCTTGGTACTCCATTTGTCGACGGGCCTCCGGATGATCCCGTGATTCGAGTGCCCTTCGAGAACCGAGGCGACGGTTTCACGGTTGTAGGGTCCGATGTTCGCTTGCTGAACTCCGCGACAGGGCGCCAAGTCGGCCAGTTCTCCGACCGCGATCGGAACCTGTACCCACATTCGAAGCGATACCTTACGTTCAGCGCCCCCGCCTTGGGGCCAGGCGTCTATAGCGTTCGATCTCACGGAGAGGCAGGCATTCGACGGTTCTCTGACATCGCGGCCAGCCTCCGGGTCACAAAGAAATCGATCGTGATGGCCAAGCCCGGAGAGACGTTCAAACTCGCACCGGTCACCCTGGACCCGGGCCTGGTCAGCGTTAGGCTCACCCCGGGCGCTTCGCGATTTGTCGTTCTTCACGTAACCAACTCTTCGGACCAATCGCTGGTCCTCGGCTTGAGAAGCGGATCCCTTTCCCAAACGCGAAGTGGGGCGTTCGAAGTCTCGCCAACCGGCATCAGCCAAGTGCGTCTTGACCCTGACCGCTTGACAATTCCATCGAAGCGGATCGCCTCGATCGTGGTCAAGGTCACCGCACCCCAAGATGCCCGTGGCGATCTTTGGTACGGCGTGTCGGTCGACGCCTCCAATCTGACGAACAGCATCCCGGAGGATGTCTATATCCGAGCCACGCTGAAAGGAGGCGCCCCGCGGCTGGAACTGGATCGCCCCACTTTCGACTTTGACCGAGGAATTCCGGTCGGGATGCACTATGTGGTGCGAAACACCGGCACCCTCGCCCTCCGACCCATACCTTCGGGTTCCGTCTTGGCACGTGGACTGGACTTGGTTGGCCAGATTCAGATTCCGCCGGCGGGAGACGGCGGCGTTCTACCGGGAAGCGAAATCGATGGGTTCGTGCAACTTCCGGCCAGCCTCAAACCGGGTAGTTACACCGTCCAGATCCAATATCAGTACGGCGAGAGCCTGTTCGCGCGCTTGAACGCACCGTTTGAGGTACCGCAACCGCAAGCGCAACGGCCGAGGAGACACCCTTGATGTTCTTATCGGGTCGAAGCAAAATGGTCGGGAACTTTCGTATGTTGTGCGCCGGACTCCTGGCGGGAACAATGCTGACTATGGCGTGGGGGACCGGATGCGGTTCCTTCTGCTTCGTTGCGCGCCTGGCCTCCGAATCTGGAAGTGCGAGAAAGGCGGCCAAGGTCGGCCGCCCCTCACTGGATCTAAACGTGGGCCAAAAAACGAGCTTGGCCGAAACCGACCTGGGACACGGTGGATCGCTCCCCGCAAGCACAGACGACCCAGCCAGACTAATCACCAATACCTATTCGGCGACCGATATCCGCGACATCATCACGGACGTATCGATCGCCTCCAAGGTGACGATCATCCCCGACGATTCGGTGAAAGCCCAGACCGTGTCGATTCAGTTCACATCCGAACCGGTCGACGAGGTCGTCCGCAAGCTGGCGCTTCTGATCGGGGGGTACTGGAAGAAGCGGGAAGAAGGGGTCTACCTGTTGTCGATGGGCAACCCGTCCGCTCCGTTCTTCCATGAGTTTGCAGAAGCTCACGTCTACAGACCGAAAAACCAGTATGGGGCGACAATCATGTCGAGCCTCTCCCCAAGCTACAAGGATTATGTTGCCCTTGACGCCAGGACGAATGCCATAACGATCACGGCGCCCCCTGAACTCTCGAAGCGAATTCTTGCCGACATCAAGCAAATCGACTCTCCCGCCCGTCAGATCCTCGTCGAACTACTCGTCACCGAGGTGTCGGCGACGAAGAACGACGATTTCGGCTTTAGTTGGTCGTGGAAGAACTTCTCGTTGGCGAACGATCTGACGCTGAACTATGCGACGGCAGCCGCGTCGGATGTGGCCACCGTAAAGGCGCTCATTCAGCAGAACAAAGCAAAGCTGCGCGCGAACCCCCGAGTCACCGCTTTCGAAGGACGAGAGACGTCGCTCAGCATCGGCCAAGACACGTATTACTCGATCCTGTCTGGCAACATTACGTTCCCAACCGCCCAGATTCAGCTCATCCATACAGGCGTTGTCCTAAAGTTCACCGGATTCATCGGAGACGACGGCATGATTACCCTCGACCTGGAGCCGGAGGTGAGCGATGCGGTTGTATCGGTCGCCGGCAACCCTACGACGAACGTTCGAAAGGCAAGCACCAGTATCCGTGTCAAGTCTGGTCAGACGATCGCAATCGGCGGGCTCGTAAAGGAGAACAACACGATCATGCGCACGCGCATCCCCTTCTTCGGCTCGCTCCCCCTGATCGGCCAGTTCTTTACGCAACACTCGACTGTCGATTCGAAGACCGACACCATCATCCTGATTACGCCTACGCTTGGACCTGATTCAATGGTTGGCAGTCACTAGGTGCTGACCGTTGAAAGCCCAGCTTGGATGTGCTTCAATTCGTGCGAACTTGGCTGACTGCGTTTCGCCAACCTTCGTACAGCTCGGATCGCTTCGACTCTGGGATGGCAGGGGCGAAGGTGCGATCCAGGGACCACTGGGCCTCTAGCTCATCCTCACCGGCCCAATATCCGACCGCTAGCCCGGCGAGCATCGCAGCGCCGAGGGCAGTCGTCTCGGTGCATTTGGGTCGCACGACCGGAATGCCCAGAATGTCCGCCTGAAACTGCATCAAGAAGTTGTTGGCCGATGCCCCGCCGTCAACTCGGATCTCCCGCAAAGGGGCACCCAGGTCGCTCGTCATCGCGTCGAGGACATCCCGGCACTGGTAGGCGATACTCTCCAACGTGGCCCGCACGATGTGCCTTCGGCCGGTACCGCGAGTAAGACCGACAATCGCGCCCCGAGCGTAGGAGTCCCAGTAAGGAGCCCCGAGTCCAGCGAAGGCAGGGACCACATATACGCCAGCGGTGTCGCTTATACTGGTGGCGACCTCCTCTGCGTCCGACGAATGCCGGATGAGTCCCATTTCATCTCGCAGCCATTGGACCGCTGCTCCGGCGATGAAAACGCTCCCCTCCAGCGCATATACTTTGCCCCTTCGAGACGCGGCAGGCGTCGTCAGTAGGCGATTTCGAGAACGCCTGGCTTCAGTTCCCGTGTTCATCAGTAGGAAGCAGCCAGTGCCGTAAGTGCTTTTCGCCATCCCCGGATGGAAACAAGCCTGGCCGAATGTCGCCGCCTGCTGATCGCCCGCAATGCCGGCGATCGGAATCTCAACGCCGAAGTAGTCGCCATCGGTGAGTCCGACGACCTCGCTGGAACCAACGACCGCCGGCAGAACTTGAGGGGGAATCCCGAAGAGCGTGAGTAGGTCCGGCGACCACACGTGCCGGTTGATGTCGAACAGCATGGTCCGGCCGGCGTTGGTGACGTCGGTGACATGCCGCTTTCCGCCGGTCAACCGCCAAACCAGGAAGCTATCGACCGTGCCAAAGGCGAGTTGCCCAGACTCCGCTCGAGCCCGCAGGCCGGGGATGTTGTCCAGCAGCCAGGCCAGTTTTGTCGCCGTGAAATAGCTGTCGATGAGAAGGCCGGTGCAGGCCGTGATCGTCGATTCGACACCGGAGCGTTTTAGTTCGGAGCATAGATCCGCCGTTCGGCGGTCCTGCCAGACAATCGCTCGGTGAACTGGAACCCCGGTCTCCCGATCCCAAAGAACGGTCGTCTCCCGCTGATTGGTGATGCCGATCGCCTCGATCCTCCCCGTCGCCCCCGCCATGAGAATCGCCTGCCGGGCCGCTTCCAGTTGGGTCGTCCAGATCTCTTCCGGGTCGTGCTCGACCCAACCCGGCTGCGGGTAGTACTGGGTGATCTCCTTTTGGGAGACCGCCACCGGATTCCCACGCCGATCAAAAACGATCGCGCGAGAAGAAGTGGTTCCTTGGTCAAGAGCGAGAATCATGGGGTTTGCGGGGGTCAGGGGTCGGGTTTGGGGTGGGTTCGGACCGGATCGCGTCAGGCGAGCCGGCCCATACCTTGTTTACTACTCGAACCCCGAACCCCGAACCCAGAATCCAGAATCCAGAATCCAGAACCCGTCAGGACGTCCCATGTTCGGTGGCCAGCCCGGCGATCCTCTCTCCTACTGGGGCTAGGTCGGGGAGGCAGCCGTTGGGGGTGTCGAGGTAGAAGTAGGCGGTTGCCGACCAATCGTCTTCGCGCCAGAAGTTGCACCAGCACTCGGGGAGATGGGCTTCCCGTATGTCCTGGGGCGGGTCGAGGTCCAGAAGGGGGATGAAGCCGCGCTCCGTCAGCGGATGAAGCGACACCGGGATGATCGGCATGCCAGCCTCCATCATCTTGATCGTCTTCTCCTTCCCTGCCCCGCCGATCGTCTGGATCGCGATGCGGCAGCCGTCCTCGAAGTAGACCGGATCGTCGATATGGTAGCGGTAGAACGCCCAATGGCCGTTCGCCTCGTCGGCGACATGACAGCCCTGTGTGCGCTGAATGAACTTCCCCTGCCCCCAACCAGTGCCGATATAGTCTTCGGTTCCCGTACCGCACAGCGTCGGAAACTCGTCGTGGCCGAACCAGCCTTTCACTTCGCCTTCGCCGAACCACGAGCCCTCGTAACCCGGATTCGTTATGACCCCGATATTGCTTCCAAGGAACCGGCCGGCGCCGGGCACCTTCGGGAGAATATCGAAGTCCCAGCCGAGCCGATTGGGTCTCTCCCGGCGCCAATGGGTGTGGAAGTAGAGCGTGTCCGGCGAGTGGTTCTCTCCGATGAGCAGATCGATATCGTAAAAGAGCAGAGGCAGCGGCTCAGCCGTGTCGTTCGTCAGCGTCACCCTCGCCGAGGTGCGAAACGGCATCGGAATGAAGCAGTTGAAGCTTCTCCCCTCGGCATCCGAAAATAGGGCGCACTCGAACGCGACCCGCCGTCCCAAGCTCACGCCGAAGAAATCGCCGAGAGGCGCCGATACCGCGGGACGCTCCGCTCCATCCCAAAACATCTCCAAACGAAGTCCGCGCAGCATCTCGGGATTCCGCTCGTTGATCGTAAGCCAGATGCGGCGAATGGAGCCGCTGCCCTGGATGTCCAACAGAGTTTTGGATTCCCCGGCGCGGATGTTGTCGAAGGCATGCCCCTTGGCGGTCTTGTTCTCCAGTCCCGCCTTCCCCCTGGCGAGAGTCGTGTTCTCAAAGCTAATCCAGCGTGTCTTCACGCCGCGCGGTTTGTCGTAGAGGTTCATAGTTCGTCTTTCACGAGAGTGGCTTTCGTCCTCGTGCTCACTTTACCGGCGCGAGCCCTGCCACGTTGATGTAAAGGTTGGTTGATGCCGAGGTCTTTTCGTTGAGCACCTTCACCCGGAGCGTATGTTTGCCGGCGCCAAGCCTGGTGAAGTCCCAATGCATCGGGATGTCCCGCTTGGGATTGAACTCGTCGATCTTGCCGACAACTTTGCCGTCGATCGTCACCTCCGCCCTGCCGGCATCCTCATAAAGGTAGCCGAGGAGGCGAATACTCGTGCCCGAAAAGACCGCCTCGCACCAGGAACCTGGCTTGTTGCAGAAGGAGTGCTTGCCTCCGTCGTTCCAAGGACCGTCGGTATGAAACCGTTGATGAGGCACGTGGCCAGGCGCCTCCGAATCGAGATACAAGAAGTAGTTCTCGCCGTCCTTGTAGGCGTAGAACGGCCGCACAAGCACGGTTGCGTCACGCCTAAGGTGATAGGTCAATGCCTCTCCGGGAGACGTCACGAAATTCGAGGCCAAGTGCCGATAGTCGAGAAGATTGGCCGGAGAATCGTCGCCTCGGAACGCAAGCACCGTCGGCCCAATCGCGATGGCGGTCGGACTTGGCTTGCCTGGATAGAGCGGAACCGAACGGAAGTTCATCGGCAAGTTCAGCACCACTTGGTCACCATCGTGCCACTTTCGTCTGAGAACCAGCCAGTGCTCGGAGTCCTCAATGAGCACAGTGGGCCGGCCGTTGCGGCCCGATACTTTCACGGTCGCCGGTCCGGCCAGCCAGCCGGGACGCCGAAACCGAAGGGAGAACTCCTTCGGCTTGTTGACGTGAACCGTAAACGTTGTGTCGGACGCCTCTGGGAATCGCGTATCCTGCCGAATCGAAACGTTACGACCGTCCATCTGGAACTGAGCGGTCGAGGGCACGAATAGGTTCACGTCGATGCCGTCTTTCGCTTGGAAGTAGATGAGATCGCAGACGTCGGCAATCGCCATCGGGCGGGTTCCCGTGCAGCAGGTCCATCCATCCCCGACGTTCGTCTTCACTGCGCCGTACGGGTTGTAGTTCGAATAGTAGAACACGCTGCCGTTGGGCGCCATCGGAATAGATGCCCCGATCCCGTTGTAGGCGGTCTGCTCCACCCAATCGCCGAACCGGGCGTCGCCGGTGAGGGAGATGAGGCTCTTGCAAAGCTTGAATACCGCCCATGTTCCGCACTGGGTCTCGAAAGTCGCGGTCGTATCGCGCAGCATCTGCTCAAGCCGCTGTTTCGGGACCAACGATTCATCCGGCCCAAACCCGCCGGTGGCGAAACACTCGTTCGCTTGCAGATAGTCGTAGGCATTGCGAATCGTATCCAAATACCAAGAATCGCCTCGGACCCGGTAGGCGAGGGCGGCGCCGCTCAGCGTATTCACGTGGCTGTAGGCGTGGTAGCGCCCGGTCTGACCGCCGTCAGGACGCTTGTCAAACAGGCTCTGCTTGTTTGCGTACAGCTTCCAATAGTCCGTGTATTCCCACACCTTCGCGAAGTCGCGGTAATGCACGTCGCCGGTCACCAGGTAGGCGCGGTACAGGTTCTCCGACAGCGTGTACCACTCGGTCGGCCCATCCCCCGCGTTGTACGAATACACGTTCTTCCGATCGAGATTCCTCTCCGCCCAACGGGTGATCCTCGCCAACGACAGCATGGCGTCCCGTCGGCCCGCATAGACCGCCATGTCCACCAAGCCGCCTACCATCTTCTCGTACGTGTAGTGCGGAGCGTTCGGATGGTTCGTGTAGTAGAAGTAGCCGTCCTTGGCGATGCACCTCGTCCACTCATCGAGAAGCGCGTCCGCCTTCGCCTTGCATTGGGGGTCGCCGGTGGCTGCATACATCCGCGAAAGTCCGGACAGGATCTGACCGAACACGTGGAAGACGTCGTTGGAGTACCAGCCGCCCAATTCGTGACCGGGCGCCGGCAAGCCGGCTCGCTTGCGGAATCCCATGAGCAGGTCGTCATTGGGGATGCGCAGGTAATCGTCCTTCGCCTCATCCAGCAGCCGTCGAAGCATTCCCCCGGTGACGCGGGCTCCGTGGTAGTCGAGCGGCATCAGAACGCGCCGTTCCGGTGGGAACACCTCGGTTTGGCTAAGGGCCGCCCAGGCTGCGATGCATGCGATGGCGATCATCGGCTACTCAGCGAATCTCCTTGGGCTTCATCCCAAGCAGGTCCTGCGGGCTCTGATAGAGGATCGATCGGGCGATACTGAGCGCGTCGTCCACGCTGTATTGCCCCTGGTCGACTTTGTCGGCTAGAACTCGGGCGAGTTGTGCGCGGACAATTGCCAACTTGGCGTACACCCACTCCACCACATAGGCGTCGGAGAAGAACCCCATCTGCTTGTTCACCGACAGCATGTCGAGCCGTTCGGACATGATGTGGCGGATTGTTTGGGGGAAGAAGTTGTGCCACCAATAGCCCGACAGGCTGAAGTTCGGCAACTCGCGCGCGAGCGTACACAACGCCTGATTCGCGTGCTGGCACGCGACCGTGCACTGGAATTTCAGGTTCGGATGCCGCCCGATCATCTCCCCTAGCTGCTTGATCGTGTGCTGATTGAGACGGCTTCCCGTCTCGAACGGCAGCGGTTCCGCGCCCAGGCTGAACTGAAACACGATCTCGTGGCCGTGCTTCTCGAGTTCGGTCAGAAACGCTTCGCTGATGTACGCCGCATAGATATCCCTTTCGCGCGGTCCGGCATTGGCGCGGCGAACCATGGCGTCCCGCATCTCCCCTTCGGTCGGAACGTCGTAGTCGATGTCGGTCGAATAGTGGGTAGCGGTCGAGATCACCTCGTGATACGGAATCACGCTGACGTAGTGCTTGATCGCTTCGTGCACGTCCTCAACCGTTTTGACCGTCCGGTCCGTCGGCGGGCGATGAGTTCCGATCGCACATGGACTCTCGGGGGGTCGGCCCCAGGTGCGCTCCAAATCGTATAGGGCGGTGTCGAATTCGCCCCACTGACAGCGGGTGAACATCCCCCACTCCAGCGAATACTGGAGCCGATCGTCGTCCTCGCCGGCGCCGCGCCTCGCATACTCGGCGCACGTTCGGCGGACGTTGAGTTGGTCGAGGACCGCATGGTGCCAGGGCCGGTCGTCGGCTCGTTCTCTCACCCGATCGTCCAGCGCGCGCCAGTTATCGCGCGTGATCGGCTCGCTCCAATCGTACAGATTGGCGAGGATCAGGCGAACGCCCCACATACTGCTCGTGTTCCGAATCGCGTCCAGGTATGGCAGCGCCTCCTCGATTCGGGCATGGGCTTCCTCCTTGGTCGGCCATCCCGGGTACTCGGTCAACCGCTTTCCGCTCGGGCATCCGGCGCAATAGAGATCGCTGACCACCATGTGGTAGAGCAGAATGTCGTGCAGTCCGCGTGCCCCGAGCTTTCCCCCCACCAGGTGGGTGTGTACGTCGAGTACGGGGACTTCGGCCAGCGCTTCTTCGATTTTTCCGGCGAACTTCATAGGTCCTCCCTTTCGTATCCGGTGAAGGCATTTTTGGACAAAAACGCAGTGAGTTCTCGCAGGTTGGGCGCGCCCGTTTGTCCACCCGGCCGCGTCGCCTTGAGAGCGGCCGCCGCGGATGCGAAGCGAAGCCGCTCCTCAACCCCGTCGCCATACGCCAATGAAACGGCATAGGCGCCGTGAAACACATCGCCACATCCGGTCGTGTCCACCACATTGACGGGAAAGGCGGGAAGGTGAGTGGGCTCGGGATGGATCGAGGACACGAACCACACTCCACGATCCCCGCAGGTGACCGCCACCGTGTCTCGATCCGGATGCCATAGGGCAGCCGCCGCTTCTCCAGCGGTCTTGCAGTTGGTGTAGGTCAGCGCGAACCGCTCCGAGATCACGACGTGATCGATCAGTTCGAGTAGATCGGGAAACTTGGGATCGTGGACTTCCTCCAGATCCGCCACGACCGGAATCCCCGCCTCCCGCGCGATCGCCGCCGCTCGGATGTTGCCGGGCACGCCGATGTGATCTAGGAAGAGCACTTGAGCGTCGCGAATACACTCCTCGCTCGGACCGGCCGGATCCGCTCCGATCGGGGCGGAGTACTCGTAAAACACGTTCCGCGTGTTCCCCTCTTCGGCCACGATGATGACCGAGTGGATGGGTTGGGCGTCCTCGCGCCGTACTACGTTCGTGGTATCGATGCCGTGATCTAGGAAGTTCTGCTCCACGCTGCGCGAGAGCTCGTCGATTCCGAGAAGTCCGGCAAAGCCGCATTTGGCGCCGAGTTTTGCGGCCGCCACCAGAGCGGTTCCGGTGAGTCCGCCGAAGTGCCGTTCAGCCCGCCGAATTCTGAGCTTGGCATCCGCCAGAGGATAGGCGTCGACGTACAGCAGATCGTCGACCGCGACGCACCCGATTCCAAGGACGTCGAATGACATAGCGGTCTCTCCGGATCAGGCTCCCGCCGCGGCCGCCGCTTCCACCGGCGGCACCGTGTCGTGAATGACCGCTTTAAAGGCCCTAAGGGCAGCCCGAACATTGGCGTGTCCCCAGATGTTTCGTCCGATCGTGGCGCCTCTCGCGCCGCTCGCAACCACTTGCTGCATGATGTTCAACGCGTCGAGCAGCGTCTCCGCCTTCGGTCCGCCCGCCGCTACCACAGGAACCGGGCAGCTTTCCACGATCTGGCGGAACGATGCCACGTCGCCGGTATAGCCGACTTTGATCACGTCGGCGCCGCACTCGATGCCGACCCGGGTCGCCCATGCGATGTTATCGGCGTCGTGGACGATACGGACGCCGTTCTGGTCGAACACGCGAGGGTAGATGTGGGCGATCACCGGCAGGTCGTATTTGGCGGCCGCCGATACACCCTCGGCAAGGTGCTTGATGAACTTCCCTTCGTTGGGGCCCCTCACGCCGATCGCAATGGCCAGCGCGTCCGCGCCGTGGAGGATGCAGTCTTCCGGACTGGTCAGCATTTCGAGGATCCGCTCGTCGGTGGTGAAGCACGCGGACTGCATGATCATCGCGGTCTGCCCGGCAAAGGGAGCCCAGCAAGTAAGGGCGGTGCCCTTCTGCATCGTGACCGCGTCCGGCCTCTCGGGGACCAGTTCGGCCAGAAGCTTGGGGAGGTTCGCCAGTCCGGGAGGAAGGCTCTCTGCATACCCGACGAAGTGATCGACGGCAACCGAACAAAGTCGTCCGGAGGAATGTGAGAAGATTCGGTTGAGACGGACTTGCTTTCCTAGACCCATATTTCGTTCCGGTCGCCCGGCCTGAGCCCGAGTATATACCGAAAGCTTTCGAAAGTGATCGAGGCTTGTTTTCGAGCCTGATGTAGAATAGGCTGAGCGAATACCCGACCCGAATGGCCCTCTTGGAGGGGCATTTTGCACCGATGGTTTCGAAATCGAAAGTGAATCAAAAACCCTCTCCGACTCTTGCCGATTCCAGTAACGCCGCCATCCTCGAGGATCGACAGCGTGAAATCCTCAAGCTGCTGGCGATGAGCGGATCGGTCAAAGTAGGCGAACTGAGCCGTCGATTCGCGGTTTCCGAAGTCACGATTCGGACCGATCTGGAGCGACTGGCCCGCCAAGGTTCGCTCGTGAGATTTCGGGGCGGCGCGGTGGCTAAGGTGGACACCAGCCAATCCACCGCCTTTTCGGAGCGCGTACGCAACCGTCAGGCGGAAAAGGAGCGGATCGCGCGCAAGGCGATCGAGTACGTTCAGCCGGGAGACGCACTGTTCCTGGATGCCGGCAGCACGGTTCTCGAGTTCGCCAAGCTGCTCGGAACCTGCGTGCCGCTCACCATCGTCACCACCGCCGTCAATACTGCCGCGCTCCTCGCTTCGGTCCCCGGCATCCACGTGATCATGGCGGGGGGTTCGCTCACTCCTGAAACGATCAGCACGGTCGGCCAAATCGCGGAGCGCGACATCTCCGACCTATTGGGCGACAAGGTCTTCTTGGGCGTCCACTCGTTCTGTCCCGAGCTCGGCATCGTAGACGTCTCCGTCGAAGTCGCCCGGGTCAAGAACGCGATGATCCGAGCCGCCCGGCAAGTGATCGTTCTTGCCGATTCGTCCAAGTACCAGACCCGGACCCTCGCCAGGGTGGCCCCCATCACGGCGGTGAACATGCTCATCACCGACATCGGTCTCTCAGACGAGGCGACCGATTCTATCGTCGCGCAAGGCGTCGATGTCGTCCGGGTCTAGTCGCATCATAACGGTTGCACCGGCAAAGCGCCTTCATTCGACGAGCCTATGTTGAGATTGGTATCGAGAGTCCTCTTTATAGCCTGGTTTCTAATGTATGCCTTAGGCATATATATCGAAGGGTACAACTCCGACCGTCCCGGAAAAGACCAGATCCCTCAGTGGTGCGAGCCGCTCCTCATACCCTGTTTCACCGCTGCATGCGTCTTCTGGCTTATGTCCTCACTGCTGCGAAAGATAAACGCAGGCAAAGGGAAGTGACCGCCTTCCGGAGTATCGCCCGTGAGCTGGTCGACACCCAATATTTGCTGCTACGAATCGGTTGGTGCGCCTCCAGCGTGATTTTGCCCGAGGTTCCTGGCCGGGCGGTAGTCAGGTCATCTATCGTCACGTTCGACAAGCCACAATACGATCCCTAGATAACTGGTCGTCGTCGCGCTGGAATCTCCCGTATTGTCTGCCCCTTCGGCGGTCGATTCGCCACCGAGCCCGCGCATGGTACTGAACTTTCTTATCGTAACGTCAATGGAAGCGCTGGAATCGATAGAGTGGCTCAGTGCTTCAGCCTGAGGACTTCTCGCTGGAGGCGGTCCATGATCCAATGCCATACGGAATTTGGGTCCTAGACTTGTCCTTACCCACTTCTCTTGCCGAGATCGAAGTTGGATCTACCTGATTGTGCGACCCCTGGCTATTCTCCAAAGACCCCTCCGGGGGTCGAAGTCTCCGACTTTTTGACTGCGGATACCTACCTCAAGAAGATTTAGGTGACGACTTGGTCGAAGGCCTGGGTTCGTCGATTATGCCCAACCGGGAGTAAATGGCCGTGCGGTATTGGCCACGGTTCCGTCCGATGTGCGCCCCGCCATGCCGAACAGACGCTAGAGTGTCTTGTGCCCTCCAGTTAGGGGAGGTGCATGGGCAAGCGCCTCAGTGGCGGTGAATTGCATCCCACTCCTTTAGGGTGGTCAGGAGGGATCGCATCTTTGACTCCGCAAACTCCCTGTCTTGGCCCGATGCAGGGAGCTTGGCCGCCAATTCCTGAAGCGCCCGAATTGCCGTCGCTTGGAGGATTCACCTTAGCCGACAATGGCCCGACATACTCGAAATCCCCGGCCCAATGAGAGCCTCCGTCGACAATCGAGACGACCGTCCACTCCGCACCAACTTACCAGTCTTCCTGTTCGCTAACGGTTTGAGACCGGAGGGCACCCAGCTTCGTACGGAACAATACGCCAGCCTGCTCTGTGGATACACATTCATCAGGGAATCGGCCTCACCGACGAAACGACCGATCCCATGGTTGACCAAAGCGTCGAAGTCGGCCGGGTCTAGGGCTTTGCCGCAGCCAACACAGGAGGCTTCCCCGTTGTAAGCGCGCTCTTCACGATTTCGCCGAAGGTTGGAGTCGGCTTGTACTGCCAATTGGACACCAGCGTCGGGCCGGCCGCCGGGTGCAAGTCCCATGCCGTGTAGTTCAGGTGATGCTTGTAGATGTATTCCAGCGTCAGCGTGTTCCACTGGACGGCCGTCTGCCCCCTATCTCCCGGATTGCCGCGCGTGCCTTGGGCGCCGAACTCACTGACGATGATCGGCAGTTTCTTGATCGCGAGGTCCATCTTCGCCATCCACTTTTTCATCGTGTCGCCCTTGATCGGATAGGTGTGGTTGGCATAGATCACGCCGTCGCCATACGGGTCCTTCAGCTCCCGGTTGGCGAGAATGCCGGACATATCGTAAGCCCAATCCAGCCCTCCACAGACAACGACGTTGTTCGCACCCACGCTGCGGATCGCGTCGAGGAGGCCCTGCATGCCGGGCGTCTGGTACTTGAGCGGCCGCCCGCGCATCGGACCTCGATCGGTCACCATCCCGCCGTGCAGCCAGACGTCCCATGGAACGTCGTGCGGCTCGTTATAGAGGTCGAACAGCACTCCCGGCTCGTTTCGGTAATCCCTGGAAAGGTCGCGCCAGAACGTCACGCTGTTCATGTCGGGCATAACGTGCTGCCCGATCTGATTCCCCCAGATGCCGCAGTCGTTCCAATGCAGGTCGAGCAAGATGTAGCAGTTCTGCGACGTGACGGTATCCACCACCTGCCGCACGAGGGCGCGATAGGCGACCCCTTTGTCGTGCTGCTCAGGTGAAACGCCGAACCACCGATCTTGAGCGAGCGGAACGCGAATGATGTTGACGTGCCAGTTGTGGATCGCCTCGTTGACCGTCTTGAGGATGTGACCGTCCTCGCCGGTCGCGCTCCATTCCATACTCGCCGCGTTTACGCCACGCAACAGCACCGTCCGTCCGTTGGCGTCGACGATCCGAGTGCCGATGACTTTCAGGGGAGGCGGACCGCCTGCAGCCACACCGGCAAAAACGAAAGCAGCGACGAAACCGGCAACCGGCCGGATGGAAGCGCCAAGCTTGATCAACATTCCCTCCCTCAGCTTTGAGCGGAAGCTCGCTTTGAGTTTACGCGTTTACCTGGTAAGAATCAAGGCGCCTGACCGGGCCTTCACTTATTCAATGAGTCCGGTCGGGCTCATTGGGGCCGGCCGCTCGGGACGACTCTCGATCTCGATGGAGCGGCCCTGCTCCGAAGCGGCCAATATCGACTCCATGACCTCCACCGCGTGGTAGGCCAGGTCGCCGGACGCCCGATGGGGCCGGCCGTTCCGTATCGCATAGGCCATATCGAGAACGCCCACCCCGCGGCTGTTCGCATCGAACCGGTGGGTCAGAGGCTTGGCGTGCCAAGCTCCGTCGCGGCCGCGAAACTCGATCGGGCCCGAGAACTGGTTGGGGTCCGGCATGATCAACGTACCTTCCGATCCGTAGATCTCGATGTCGGGAAGCTTGCTCGCCCAGACGTCCGAACTCGTCGTGAGGTGAACCACTGCGCCGCATTCGAAATCCAGCACGCCGACGACGTGAGTCGGCGTTTCGACGGTGATCACTTCGCCCTTGCGCGGCCCGCTCGGAATAACCCGCTCGGGGAAAGAGATGCGCGCGGAACCGGACACTCGGCGCACCGGGCCCAGGATGTTCACGAATGCGCTGATGTAGTAGGGCGCCATGTCGAGCAGCGGCCCGGTTCCCTTCTTGTAGTAGGCGTGGGGTTGGGGCACCCAATGTTCCGGGCCATGCCCAAGCATGAACGAGTGGGCGCCGATCGGGGTCCCGATCGCACCGTCGTCGATCAGCTTTCGGCACGACTGCATGGAAGCGCCCAGGAACGTGTCCGGTGCGCAGCCGACGAGAAGCCCCTTCGAACGGGCCAACTCTATCGTGCGGCTTGCCTCGTCCCTAGTAATTCCGAGCGGCTTTTCCGCATAGACGTGCTTGCCGGCATTCAGGATCGCGTCATTGACCTCGGCATGGACGACCGGCACCGTGAGATTGACGACGATTTCGATCGTGGGGTCAGCCAGCAGTTCGGCAACGGAGCACCCCTTCGGCACGCCGTACTTTGTCGCCGACTGAATCGCACGCACGACGTCGATATCCGCGAGCGCCACGACTTCGAGCGCCTCGAAACGAGTCATGTTCTCCAGATAGATCCCCGAAATCACGCCGCATCCGATAAGGCCAACCCTAACTCGCTCCAATTCCTCACTCCTCGTCGAGCCCACCGCCGGTTGAAAACGCGTTAACCGATCCGGACCGTCTCAAACTCTACCGCAGGGCAATTGCCCGAATGCCGGCACCCCGAGCTTTATCGAAAATCATGCCTCCCACTTGCGTCAATGCCCGTCGGCGCTGGGCTATGCTCACATCGACACCATGGCACCTGAACCTACACCCAAACCCTCGCCATCATGGCCCCGAAAATTCACCGGACCCGACCTCCTGCAGATTTCGATGCCGATGGGTGGTGTCGGGGCTGGCTGCCTATGCCTAACCGGCTCGGGCGGGATCCAGGACTACTCGATCTGGGGAAGCCCGGCAACAACGGCGATCCCCGATAGCCACCATGGAACGGAGGCGGCATTTGCCCTGCTCCACATAAAGGGAGAAGACTCGGTGACCAAGCTGGTCGAAGGCCCTCTGCCGCCGGAGAAGATCTACGATCAAGGCATTCAGGGGCAAGGCTATCGGAAGGGCGGACACGAGGGTCTGCCGCGCTTCGAATCGTGCGAGTTCGCTTCCCAATACCCATTCGGCATCGTGACTCTGGCCGACGACGAGGTGCCGCTAACGGTGCAGGTGGAGGGATGGAGCCCATTCGTGCCGCTTGACGACAAGAACTCCGGCATCCCGTGCGCAATCCTCAACTACACGTTTTCCAACCCGACCGGCAAAGCGGTCGAGTTCGATTTCTCCTATCACGTATCGCATCTGGCACGAGGCAAGGAGGGCGATCGCGGCACTCGAAATCGCCTGGTTCCCGGCCACGGCGTTAGTTTCTCGAATACCGAGGACGAAGCTTCCTCCCGATTCGGGAGCACCGCCCTTGTCACCGCCGCCCCCAACCCGGTCCTCAAGGGGATGTGGTTCCGGGGCGGTTGGTTCGATTCCATCTCCGCCCTTTGGAGAGAGGTTTCCACCGGCGCCTTTGCGCCAAACGATGGATCGCTCAGCGAAAAGGGGCTAGAGGGCCAGAACGGCGGGTCGGTGATGGTTTCCCTGTCTCTGAATCCGGGCGAGACCGTAACGATTCCGATCGTGCTTGCTTGGTACTTCCCCAATTGCGACATCGCGATCGCCGGAACCGGAGACAACAAAGATCAGATCTGGCACCCGTACTACAGCTCGCTGTGGTCTGACGCCGGAGATGTCGCCACCTACGTTCTCGCCAACCTGGATGAGCTCTACCGGCGCACGCGCGCCTTTCAGGCCGCGCTCTTTGCCTCGACATTCCCCGCATCGGTGCAAGACGCGATCGTTTCGAACCTCGCCATCGTGAAGTCGCCGACGGTTCTTCGGCAATCCAACGGTCGCCTTTGGTGCTGGGAAGGCTGCTTCTGTCATGCCGGCTGCTGCCACGGCTCGTGTACCCACGTGTGGAACTACGCGCAGAGCATCCCTCACCTGTTCCCTTCTCTGGAGCGCACGCTGCGGGAGCAGGAGTATCTCTGTTCGATGGACGACCGGGGACACGTCAACTTCCGATCGGCGATTCCGGACGGCCCAACGAGCCACGACTTTCACGCCGCTTCGGACGGCCAGTTCGGCGGCATCCTCAAAGTGCATCGCGAATGGCAGATCAGCGGCGACCGAGAGTGGCTTGCCCAGATGTTCCCCAGCGCCAAGCGTGCCTTGGACTACGCGATCGTCACCTGGGACCCCAAGCGAAAGGGCGCGCTCTTCGAGCCGCACCATAACACCTACGACATCGAGTTCTGGGGTCCGGACGGGATGTGCTCGTCGATCTACCTCGGCGCACTCTGTGCGCTGGCGGAGATGGCGACAGAGCTCGGCTTCAAGGAGGATGCGGCCTTCTATTCGGAGATCGCCGAGCGATCGGCCCGGTATCTCGACGGCGAGCTGTTCAACGGCGAGTACTACGAGCAGCGCGTCCAGTGGGAAGGGCTGCGAGACACCTCGTTTGCCGACATGTTGGCAAAATTGCCGACCGACGGGAGCATCGACGAGATGTCCGCTCTCCTCAAAGCGGAAGGTCCGAAATATCAATACGGGATCGGTTGCATCTCGGACGGCGTCATTGGAGCCTGGATGACGAAGATCTACGGCGTCGAGACGCCGCTTGACATGGAGAACGTGAGGGCTCATCTGCGCTCGGTCTTCAAGTACAACTTCAAGGAGGATCTGTTCGATCACGCCTGCCTGCAGCGCCCAGGCTATGCCCTCGGCCACGAGGCGGGACTCCTGCTCTGCTCCTGGCCTAAAGGCGGGAAGCCGACGCTTCCGTTCGTGTACTCGGACGAGGTCTGGACGGGAATCGAGTACCAGGTCGCGTCGCACATGATCGAGTTGGGCTTGGTCGAGGAGGGTTTGAAGGTCGTCGATGCGGTTCGCAGCCGCTATGACGGCCACGTCCGCAATCCGTTCAACGAATACGAGTGCGGCAACTACTACGCGAGAGCGATGGCCAGCTACGCGTTGCTCGGCGCGGTGTCCGGCTTCCGGTACTCCGCCGCCTCGAAGACCCTCTGGTTCGGCCCGAAGGTGGAATCGAGCCTGTTCGTTTCCTTCTTCTCCACCGCAACCGGCTTCGGCACGATTGAGTTGGGTCCGTCGAGCCTGACCATCAAGATGGTCGAAGGCGAATTGGCCGTCGAGTCCCTCCGCCTGACAAGGAACGGCGTCGAGACAATCGTGCCCTGTGAGGTTAAAGCGATCGTCGGCTCGCCAGAAGTGATTGGGTTCTAGGGTCGCGGGGAGCGGGGCGTGGGTCCCGGAGTAGTGGAGTGATGGAGTAGTGGAGAAACGGAGTGACGGAGCAATGCCGGCTCAGTCCAGTTAACGTGTTGCCTTGGCGGTCTCTCCACTACTCCGACACCCTTGCCTCTTCGCCTCTTCGCCTGGCTCGAGGGTGACAAGGTTCGAGGCAGAACCGGCGCCTCGTGTCGTACCGATCGGTCTCCCCCAATACTGATCGTCGATGGGCGAAGTCATGGAGGTTCAGGTAAGGCAGGGCGAGCGGATCGTCGGCACTGGAATCGTGTTGGCCTACTGCATCTTGGCGTTCGCGAACGATCGAATCGAGATAGACGGCGAGCATATCCGCTGGCGCGACAAACTTGGCCGGCAGCGAGTGGATTGCTAGATCCACGACATCGTACCGATGAGCTTCAACTCCCACGAGATGGTCTTGCCTCAAGGGCGAATCCCCTATGCGACCTACTCGGTGATGACCCGCATGGGTCCCATCCGTTTCGGCGCCAGTATGAGCAACTCCGACGTGAACGCAAACTGGTATAGGTCCGGGGCCCAGGGCTATCGAATCTGGACAGTTCGAAGTGAACCTACGGGATGGCGGAGAGTTCGATGCAATGCAGGCCGAGTCCCATGCCATTCCCCGCAACCGAAGCACCTTCAACCACGAAACGAATGGGATGCGTTCCTTTGGAGAGATCATGGACTCCCAGGTCGATCGGCTGAGAAAGGCTGACGCCGGGACCCTCTCCATGGATGATCGACGATTTGGAGCCGTCGGGGAGGACGACGCTGAATCGTCCGTAGTTCTCGGCTCGGGTAATGGCGATCCGAACTCGATATCTCCCGCTCTTCCGAACCGTCGTATTCACGACGAACGATGCCCCTTTCTCGCGGGCTTGGAAGTAGAGTTGTCGGCGCCCTCCCCATGCCGCGCCGAACGGTGACATATCCTGCCTTTCGAGCGTTCCATTTTTGACCGATCCAAGCTCAAGATCTTCCGCGAAGGCTGACTCGCTCTCATTGAGAGGCGCCGGCGATTCCGCACTGACATCGGATATCGCGTAAGCGTCGTTGATACATTCGCTGAGCAGGCGATACGGCATCCATGCATACCCGTTGTCGCCCCATGACTTACCCCACGAGTTTCGAAAGAGGAACGCACCCCCACCAGGAAACGCCGTATCGTCCCTGTACCCGACCAAGACCACACAATGGCCATCCGAGACGTCACCTGGCTCTGGCAGCTTCAGGAGGGTCGATCCCGGCATGAACTCAGTTCGGTTGGGCCACAACATGCCAACCGCCACCGGGTGCCCGCCCGCGATTTCAAGCTTGATATCCAGCATCTGCTTCTCCGTGAGGGGGCCGCGATTCCAGAAGCGAATCCAATGAAATTCGATACCTCCAAACAGCTGTCCGATCGCGATCGCACGAGTGGGAGGATTCGCTAGACTCCCGCCAGAGGGTGGATCGCCGCCGACTTTGAAGGGCACGGCGCCGAAGCTTTCGAGTGCCCGGTCGGCACGCCCGAAGTTCGATCCTCCGGATCCTTGCCGATCCGTTGCCTGCGCCGCCCATGCCAGGTATCCCGCGGAGAGGTTGCCGCGTTGGCCCAGGCGAGCCGCCGCTTCATATTCGAGCACACCCAATGTAGTGTATGCCCAGCACCAAGGACCATCCTGACTGCATACGTCCATGCCAAATCGGTCGAAGTTCGACCGAAGGTCTGCACTAGCCGGAGGCTTTTGGCCACTCGAAGCTGCTTCGGCCAGCAGTGGGCGGCTCGTGCGATATGCCTTCCAGTAGTTGGAACCGATGCTGTGTTGATCGCCGGTATAACCACCCGAATGGCCCCAGACGATGGCGATCGTTACACAGGTCAGAATGCGCGCCCAAGTGGAGGTTCGGCAGATCGTCGTTTCGGGCCCCAAGGCCGCGTTAGTGGTCATTTCTAGTCGTCGCTGTCGAGTTTGGCCCGACTTCAGCACATTCAGTTATACGCCTTCCGAGTGCCCGTCTGCACCTATCCTCACCTATTGCTTGGTCACCGTCCACGTCTCGGTGATCTGCGGCGTGCAACGCTCTGTGCCGTCGTACGCAACCACTTCGAATTGATGAATCGGCATATAGAAGTTGCAGCCTTCCGGTGAGACCTCGGAATTCAGATGGAAAGTAATGAAGTTGCCATCGGTTCCGCCAAAATTCACATCCGGATTGTCGCCGTGCTGGACTGCCATCATGCCGAATGTCGGGTCGACGGGGATCCAACCGATGGAGGGGTCGAAGAAATCGGTCCGAACGTGAAACTGCCCATAGTCACCTTCTGTGTTGAGCGCCCACCTTCCCACCAAGAGACGCGCGGGAATTCCGTTTGCGCGCAGGATGCCGACAAGCTGAATCGAGCAGAATCCGCATCCTCCGTTCCGGCACGATCGCTGGCTCAGGAAAGATGCCTGCCAGTTTGAAGGATCCACTCCTGGCGCCTTGGTGTCGACTCGTGCGGCTAGGTCAGTGCTCAGGATGTGGAACGCACGGTAGGCGAAGTAGGCGTTGCTTTCATCTGGGCGCCTCTTAAGATCGTGGTCATCCAAGAACTTCTTGAATGCGGAAGACTCAAAATCGACAGTCTTGCTGGCCTGTGAGTCGAACTCGCTCGGCTGACTGGCTTTTTTACCACTGCCGGTTGGGCCGGAGCGAAGTGCCGTTTTGTACAGATCAACGACATAGGTGACATCGAAGTGCATCGGAGTCCCGAGAGTTGCCGAGCTCAAGGGCACGCGGACGCCTGTGTAGGACTTGTCTTTGGCGATCTTGTCCCCGGCATCGAACGTCTCGGCATTCGGGAACTCACGGCAGCGAACCCGATAGGACACAACTCTCTGCGTCTCCGTGTTTGGAGGGACGAACGCCAGGACCTTTAGGAAGCCGCTTGAGGCGTCGGAAACCGTAATGGTCTTTGCCAGGACGCCCTTGACCCGCTGCGCCAGATCGCGTTCAACATGGTACGCGTCGCCTGAGGCCACCCTAACTCCCATGATCCATGCAACGGCTAGCGCAGCAAACATAATGCAGAAGTATATCTGCTTACTCCCAGGCAAATACACGGGCATGGAAGAGTGGGGCGGTCCGACTCCCTATTTGCCGGTCGTGCTATACGAGCCTTCGTACCGCCAAGGGTTGTGGCCAAACTCTCGGTCGATCAGCGCATACAGGCGAGGATCGTATTTCTCAAGTTCGACTCGGTTCCCTACCTCGTTGTGCACACCATTAGCCGGAGTGGCGCGGCGCGCACAATCGAAGTACATCTGCACTCCCTCTGCCCAATACTCGTCGCGGTTCGTGGCGCTGTAGGTGTTCTTCCAGAGCCCCTCCGCCATTGCCTGCCTATAAACAGCGGTCCAATCGGCGTCGAAGTGAGGATCTGACTTCACGAATGCGTAGTTCGAGAGGGTGTGGGCAAACTCGTGAATGTAGATGCACTCCCCTTTATAGCGATCGGTTGGAAACTCGAGTATGTTCTCTTCCCCGCCGCTTGTGACGAGGCCCCCAAGTCCGCGGGCCCGCTTGTTCCAGTCGGTCTTCGGGTCGTTCTTGAGATCCCAATACTCCGGGAGATCGGTTTGCCCTTCGGTTGCTGCGATGATCGAGTAGTGACTTCCCGCCTCGATCAGTTTGTCGGTGGTTGACACCGGAACCTTCGCCAACATCTTGGAGAACGCGTCGATGATCTTGTGGAACGCCTTGTCGTCCACCTTGTCCGAGCCGATGATCGCCAAGCCTCGGAAATAGGCGCATTTCTTGTAGAAACCATCGAAACTCAGCGAATGCGGAGGTGCGACGATCGGTTCGTGCGGCAAGGTGGTCCTGTGATCCGGACCGGAAGCAAGCGCCAGCGAAACGGCGACAAAGACGATCGGATTCATCAGTCCATCTTATCCGACGTCCCTCCAAGGAGCACGGAATTCATTCCGCCCAAATCTGAGCGCTTCAGCCCGCCACACGCCTCTCCGACCAAGCGTGCTGTCATTGCGCTAAACACTTTGTTGCTTACGTGAAAGCCCGGTGAAGGCGTTGGCCACCCGTCCACCATGCACATCTTGGGACCAAACCTCGTTGTGTTGCGGGGCCTCTCCGCTTGTGGGGCTTCCTACTACGTGGCTGGCCAATCATCCTCCGGCGGCTACTCATGCGGTCCGGCGGACTGCAGCCCACCAGACTTGGGCGAAATCGATTCCCCGCTCCATGGGGTAACGCGTTAGGTGGGACACTTATAACACGAAAAGCGCGTCGCAAGTCGAGTTACCCCGGATCACGACGCGCATATCGTTGCCCTAACGGACTATCGATTAAGATGAAACCGTTTTGAGCTTCGGACTCGTGGCGCTAGCCCTAAACCTTGCGGCATCGACCTAGCTCCACGTTTCCGAATGGTTCTCTGAGCGGGAAAGGCTGATGTACACCCTCATTTCCCTACGCTCGGCCGTTCCAATCGTCATCACCCCGGCCAAGGGAGCAAAGAACCTAAACCTCCCGATGCCACCGAAGACACACTTGGCTCCCCGGCGCTACTCTGCTAAGTCACTGGTCCAAGATTCCCTAGCAGGTCGCGGTTGGCTTTATTTGCTTCGTCAGAGCGGTCTTGGTCCTGCTCTTCCGGTTCCTTGCGGCTCCGTCGCGGAAGTCCTCCGCGTCTCTGCGTTGCGCCCCCCGGGAGAAGTGGCTCCCGATCTCCTTCTTTCGTCGGAGGCTGGAGTCCGTTTCACTCCAGCGGCTTGCATAGTTAATATACACCTCTGTTTTGGGAATGCCAACGATTATTTTAGGATTTTTTCCACATTGCTATGTGGATAACTCTAGCCTTATCACTCATCTTTAAGCGGATAGGTAGCATTGCTAGTATGAAGTATCGAGAGTTGGGGAAAACCGGTTGGAAAGTCAGCGAAGTGAGCTTTGGCGCATGGGCGGTGGGCGGCTCTTGGGGCCAAGTTGAGGACAGTGAGTCCCTCAAAGCAATGCACAGGGCCGTAGATTTGGGAGTCAATTTCTTCGATACGGCCGATGTTTACGGCGATGGGCGCAGCGAACGGCTCATCCGGCGACTTCGCTCCGAACGTAGCGAGACAATTTACGTCGCGTCGAAGGCTGGAAGGCGCCTGGATCCCCATGAGGCGGCAGGATATAACGCGAAGAACCTTGAAGCATTTGTCGACCGGTCGCTCGAGAATCTAGGCGTCGATGCGATCGACCTGCTCCAACTGCACTGTCCACCTACCGACGTCTATTACATGCCTGAGACGTTCGAAGCGCTCGAAGCCATGGTGGCAAAGGGCAAGCTTCTTGGCTATGGCGCAAGCGTCGCACGGGTTGAGGAAGCTCTCAAAGCGATGGAGTACCCAAACCTTCAGTCGATCCAGATCATATTCAACATTTTCCGGCAACGCCCGGCCGAACTGGCGCTGACGCAAGCGAAGGCGAAGAGGGTGGGCATCTTGGCACGCCTACCACTTAGCAGCGGCATGCTCACCGGAAAAATGACCGCCTCCTCGAAGTTCGAAGCGGATGACCATCGCGCATTCAACCGCGAAGGCGCCGCATTCGACAAGGGAGAGACCTTCAGCGGCGTACCGTTCGATGAGGGGCTTGCCGCCGTCGAATCGATTCGCCCCCTCGTCCCGGCGGGCATGACGATGGGCCAGTTTGCGTTGAAGTGGATATTGTCCTTCGACGGAGTTACTTGCGCAATTCCGGGAGCGAAAACTGTATCGCAAGCCGAGCAGAACTTCAACGTCTCCGAATTGCCCGACCTAGACGGCGGCACCCAGGCGGCCCTAAAGGGCCTTTACGAAACGCGACTTGCCAAGAACGTTCACCAGCGCTGGTAGGCGCCTGCATCCGATTTTGGCATTTCGTTAGGTACCCTCATCATCTATGAGCATGGATGAGATGAAGGACTCTTTGGCGGGTCAGGCTGGACTTCTATCGGAACTGCTGACCTCTGCCATGGAGCCAAAGCTCAAGCAGGCCGACATCAGCTTGGGCACCTTCGAGTTGCTAAGTGCGATCTATGCGAGCGGAGGCAGGTCGACTCAAGTCGAAGTTGCTCGTCGGCTCGGGATTACGCCCCCTTCCCTGTCGGAGTCGGTCAAAGCAGCCTGCTCTCGGGCCCTGGTGGAGCAACATGCCGATGCCGGCGATGCCAGACGCAAGATCCTCAAGCTGACTTCGAAGGGTCGAAAGGCCATGCAATCGATCGTGAAAGAGGTGAACGTCGCAGAGTCCAAAATGGTTGAGGGGATCGACGCCGCTCACCTTGGATCGGCGATCGAAGTCCTCCGCAGAGTCAATCGCAATCTGGCACGATTTCTTCAAGATGCCGCGAATGGACCGCAGGGAAAGTAACGGAACCGACCGATATACCCTGTGAGACCATGAAGCCGATCGAATTTCGGACCGATATCGAGTATCTGCAGGCCCTGAGATGCGTCGAGTACCGGATCCCTCGCAAGAGCCGGTTTCGGAAGCCAGGCTATCTTGCCGCCCTTGGGCTTCGATACGGATTGGTCGGCGTCGCTGCCACGTATCACTTGCTGCAAGTCGCCAACGACGAAGATGAATGTTGCGTTGTTGGCGCCATGCGGTCCTGGCCTCGCCTTGTCGAGGACCACGTCCGCTTTGACCTCCTCGACCGGCTACCCTTCCCGACTGATTCACGAATGCCTGTCGTCGTCAGCGAGCTTTCCGAACGTCCGCTACGGCTATCGGTGCCGTATCTCTACGGCCTATGCTCGTTGGAGCGGTGCCTTTGCGAAGTGAGCGAAGCCTACTCATCCGAAAACCGGGATTCAATACGCATGAACTGGCCCTGGTATCGTTACCGGGCTGCCGGCAATGAGTTTTTGCGGTGTAAAGAGGAATCTTTGCGGTTTGCTCTTCACTTCTACGAAAGACGATTGTACGATCTACAGGAAGTTTCTGAAATAGTTCTGCTGGGCGAATAAACGAACGCCGTTTCCGATCTGTGATTCGTCCTCAGTGTGCAGAAGGGTGTCGGAGGGACAGCTTTTCGTGATCCGTATAGTAGGCCTTCAAAGAAGCGAATCGGCGAGGCAGGAATTCGTCCTGCTACAGAATCAGGGTTCTTTGCGCCTCAATCTCAGGGGCCACCTTGTGGTCAGTGAGGCGGCGCTGGAAGACGGCGACCTGACTTATGCCGCCCATGCCTTCAGCGACGATGTGCTCGTGCCCCCTGGAATGTATGTCCTCCTCTTCACTGGCAACGGCGAGTCCCGATGGGCACGAAGCCGGGACGGCGCAATCGTGTATTACGCATATATGAATCGGGAACAGCCGGTATGGGATCGTGCGCCAGGTCCCCTGCATCTACTCTCAACGCAGCACACTTTCAGCGAACGAGCCCCTGCTCTCCTTTTGCGCTAGCTAGGCCGTCGTATAATCGGCCAACCATGTGGCCTAACGACAACCTTTTCATCGTTCCTGAACGAACGTTCGCGCGCGTCAGCAGCTTCGAAAACCTTAATGGAGTCAAGGGAGGGGGCGGAAAGGTCAACCGCGGGGCCAAGGGAGCGGCGTTTGAATACCTAGCGCCGGGCGGCCGCCGCACCCTCCTCGACGTGGATGGCGCCGGTATCGTCAATCGGATGTGGTTCACGTTTGCCGATCGGTCGCCCGCCATGCTCCGGTCCATTCGGCTCCAGGCATTCTGGGATGGAGAGGTTGCTCCGGCGATCGACGTTCCTTTCGGCGATTTCTTCGGAGCCGGCTTGGGGCGATGCGTTCCGATCCACTCGTCATTGCTGCTGAATCCACGCGGGAGATCGTTCAACGCCTACTTTCAGATGCCTTTTCGCAAAGGTGCGCGCATCGAGGTCATCAACGAACACCCGGACAAGACGGCCCAGTACTTCTTCGACATCGATTACCTGGCGACGGACGAACTCCCGGAATCTGCACTGTACTTTCATGCCCATTGGACACGACAAAGAGAATCCAAAATCGGCGACGACTTCGTATTTCTACCAAGGGTCCACGGCAAAGGCCGTTTCGTCGGCGTATCCTTCGGTGTCAATCGCAGCCCCATCTATCCAGGCACCGGAATCGAGGAGGGTGAGGTCCGCATGTTCATCGATGGGGACACGGTACACCCAACCATCCACGGTACCGGCGCAGAAGACTACATCGGCGACGGGTGGGGCATGGGTGTCTATTCGAGCCCATACCAGGGATGCACAGTGGCGGACGAATCGTCCAATCAGTTCTGCTTCTATCGGTTCCATGTCCCCGACCCCATCTACTTCCACGAAGACTTCATGGCGAGCATCCAGCAAATGGGAGGAGGACGGACGAATCATGTGCGGGACCTGGTGCGCGAAGGGGCCATTTTGAAGCCGGTAACCGTAGGACTCGATGGCAAGACCCTCCATCTTCTCGACATGCCGAACCCGCCATCGCTTTCTGACGCAGATTTTCCTGACGGCTGGGTGAACTTCTTCCGAATCGACGATTGGTCGTCGACATCCTACTTCTATCTGGACACTCCCGGAAGTCAGTTGCCACCGCTCGAACCCGCGGAACGACGGATCGCCTAGTCGCGAGTCATCCGGTGTTGACGAGGTTCATACCGGCGGCGAGTCCGCGGCCGACAACAGCCTCGACACCGTCCGCGGATCGTTGGATGGCGATATCGATCACTGGCCTCTCGTCGCGATCGAAGGCGCCGAGCACGTGATCGATCGTCTCGCCCGAGGTAGATCCAATGCCGATCTTCAGGCGCGGGTACTCACTGGTGCCAAGCGATGCGATAAGGCTTTTGTGGCCGTTATGTCCGCCTGCGCTCCCGCCAGGCTTGAGTCGCAAACGTCCCAATCGCAAATCCAGATCGTCCGCAAGCACCAAGATTCGGTCGGGCTTCAGGTTGAAATCGCGTGCAAACGGAGCGACCGCACGTCCGCTGAGGTTCATATATGTCAGAGGCTTGATCAGCAGAACGGCGACGTCTTCGATCGTCCCAATCCCGTAACGCGCTGAGTGCTTGCTCCGATCGAGCTTGATCTTGTGTCGCTCCACCAAGAGGTCGATAACCTCGAACCCGACATTGTGGCGGGTTCCACGGTACTCGCCACCGGGGTTCCCCAAACCCACCACGATCCACTCCGGCGGGACGGCAGGCTTTGAGGAGCGCTTGAAGAACATACAGATCTATCTGGAGAGCATTGCGGTAGCCGCCGGCTTGGCTGTATCGTCGTCTGCACCCGCGGTCGGACTCAAGTGCCCGGATTGCATCATGGCGATTAGAACGATTCCCAGAACGATCCGGTAAGCCACGAACACGCCAACTCCGTACTTCTTGAGGAATTGCATGAGGAAGGCGATTGCCGCATATCCCACGACGAACGAAACGATATTGCCGACCACCACCGGCATCATCATGCCGTGGGCAAGCTCATGTCGCGAATGGTAAGCCTCGAACAAGCCGGCGCCAGTGATCGTTGGAATCGCGATCAGAAACGATAGCTTGGCGGCCGACTCCCGGTCGAAACCGCGAGACTGGGCGCCCGCGATCGTACTTCCGCTGCGGCTCATTCCGGGGATCAGGGCGAAGATCTGCCAGGCTCCAACGATCAGGCCATCAACGATTGTGATCGAACTCGACTTTCGGTTGTTCTTCCCGAATCGATCCATGCAAAGCATCACGATGCCCATACCGATGAACGCGAACGCGATGTAATAGATCGACCGAAATGTCGTCTCCACCGGCTTTTTGAGGACAAGCGCAGCGACGACGACTGGAATAGTGCCGAGAACGACCGCCCATCCCAACCGCGCTTCTGGCGAGTTCTTGTTGCCGCTCCCACCCAGGCTCTTGAACCAGCCGCGCAACGCAGCCACGATGTCCTTCCAAAAATAAAGCAGGACGGCCAAGATTGTTCCGAAATGGATCATCGCCGTATAGGCAGCGCCGCCCACGTCGCTCATTCCAAGAGCGACCATCGTCAAACGAACGTGAGCATCGCTGCTGACTGGCAGATATTCCGTCAGTCCCTGCACAACTCCGAGCAAAATGGCGGTCATCAATCCCACATCGGCACCTCCGTCGTTTGGATACCGAGCGACTTCAGAACAAGATATCGGATTCGTTCCGACGCACGTCCGTCGCCGTAGGGGCTGACTGCGTTCGCCATCGCCTTGTAGGCGCCCGGGTCTCCCAGCAGCTTGTTCCCCTCTTCGAAGATCTTCTCTTCGTTGGTCCCGACCAGCTTGGCGGTGCCGGCAGTGACGCCCTCGGGTCTCTCGGTCGTATCTCTCATTACGAGCACCGGGATGCCGAAGGCGGGAGCTTCTTCCTGCACTCCGCCCGAATCGCTCAGGATCATGTTGCTGCGCTGAATCAACTTCACGAAAAGGCCGTACTCGGGTGGCTCGATCAGCTGGATTCGATCGTGGCCCCCGAGGATCGGAACGATCACGTCCCGTACCATCGGGTTCGGGTGCATTGCCGTGATCAGCAGTGTGTCGGGGTACGCCTCGACCAACCGCCTGGCTGCGGTTGCGATTTGGCGCTGCGGTTCTCCCCAGTTCTCGCGGCGATGGGTAGTCATCAGGATTACACGGCCATTGAAGTCCGGATACCAGGGCTGATCCTTCTGTTGGGCGGCAAGCAGGACCGCGTCGATCCCGGTATTTCCGGTCACGAAGATCGTCTTGGGGTCCCGATTCTCTCGCAGCAGGTTATCCCGGCTCCATTCGGTGGGCGAGAAGTGAAGATCGGCGGTCACCGCGCAAACGCGCCGGTTGTACTCCTCCGGGAACGGATTGCGAACCGAGTCGGTCCTTAGGCCGGCCTCAATGTGTCCAAATAGAACGTTGCGATAGAACGCGTCCATCGCGGCCACCATTGCGGTGGTTGTGTCGCCCTGTCCCAGTATGCATGCCGGCTGGTATTTCGCAACGAGTCCATCCAGACCCTCCAAGGCTCGAGACGTGACCTGAGCGAGCGTAGAGCCATGCTGCATGATCTCAAGATCGACATCCGGCGTCAGACCGAACGTTTCGAGCGAGCGATAGAGGATCTCCTTGTGCTGACCGGTCGAGATCAACATGGGTCGGCATACGTCGGCAAATTTCTGAAACTCGAGCATGACCGGGGCGACCTTGATCGCCTCGGGCCGGGTCCCGATGACACAAAAGATAATAGGTTTAGACATGATTTCTGCGAACGACAAACAACGCGACGGCACATAGAACGGCAGCCGCCACATAAAGCACCAAAACGGTCTGTCTCTGCGAGAGCCCCTTGCCAAGCAGCGTGTGGTGCAAGTGCCGCTTGTCAGCTTGAGTAATCGGCTGGCCGCTCAAGAGACGACGGGTGATCACGATAAATGCGTCCGCGATCGGTACTCCAAAGACGAGAAGCGGGAGGAGCAAAGAAACGGCCGCAGCCGTCTTGAGCGCTCCCACAATACTAAGGCAAGCCATCAAGAAGCCGAGCACGTACGCTCCGCCAGTGCCCATAAAGATCTTGGCCGGATTGTAGTTGTGGCGAAGAAATCCGAGGGCAGAACCGGCAATCGCCGCCGCCACAATCGCGACGCGGGGTTGACCGGAATAGACGGCGATCACAACGAGCGTTCCTGCCGAGATCGTGGCTATGCCGGCGCAAAGGCCATCGACGCCGTCGATCGTATCCATGGTCTTGGTGACCACGAAGATATAGATGGCGGTGATGGGAACCGCCAAGGCGCCAAGGGCGATATAGGATGCCGGTCCGTGAATCGGAATACCGAACGTGTTGATCTGCACCCGCCCCGACTGGCTGTAATAGAACTGAACGGCAACGCCGGACAGCAGGAGCAGCAGTGCCTGGATCTTCGCCTTGTATTGATACAGGTCGTCGAGCGCGCCAACGACGACGAGGAATCCCGCGACCACCAGCATCGCCGTGAGATAGGCGGGAAACGACCGTCCGTTGGGATAGGCAAACGGCATGACGAGTCCGACCGCGAAAACGATGCCGGCATAGATCGCCAGTCCGCCCCAACGGGGAATCGGTTCAGTGTGGACCCGACGGTCGTCGACCTTTGGATCGTCGACAGCACCCTTCTGGATAGCTACCCGCCTCACATAGGGCGTGAGAAAGTACGTGACGAGGACAGCAATGAACGCCGTACAAAGTGGCGCTCGAAACCCACTGATGAGCCTTTCGCCCACCATCATCGTCAGGTTCTGCATCATAAGCCCAAATCCACCATTTCCAGACGATCCTCGCGGTACCGTAGCACGTCCATCTTCGATTCCCGGAACAGTTCCTTGGAAAAGTCGTCCGGATAGTCGCCTTCGTAAATAACGCGCACTATCCCGGCGTTGATGATCATCTTCGCACAGTTGTTACACGGCTGGCAGGTCACATACATTGTGCTATCGGCACATGCGATACCCATCATGGCCGCCTGGAGGAGGGCGTTCTGTTCGGCATGCAAGGCTCGGATGCAGTGCCCGGCCCGTAGACACCCCAACGGCCAATCGTGCTCGCCGCCCCCTTCTGGACAATGCGAGAGTCCTCGCGGTGCGCCGTTATACCCAGTCGCCAATATCCGCTTGTCGCGCACGATCACCGCACCTACCGCCCGGCGAGGACAAGTGGCACGTGTTTTTACCAGATGCGCGATTTGCATGAAATACGCATCCCAACTTGGGCGCTCCTGCATGGTTTGAATTATGACGGATGGGCTCGGGCCGATTAACCTGAAACCCTAGAGCTTAACCTCGGACTGACCGCTCGTAGACGCCCTCGAATCGCGCCGCCATCTCCTGAAGCGTAAATTTCTGCTCGACGATATGGCGTCCCATACGGCCCATCTGCTCCCGTTCGTCGTTGTTGGATAGCAGGTAGCTAACGGCGTCGGCGATCTCGTTCGGCCGCAAATCGACGAGGAGCCCCGTCTGCTTGTGTCGCACTACTTCAGGAAGGGCCCCGACTCGGGTGGCGACGACTGCCTTTCCTCGTGCCATCGCTTCGATCGCCGCAACGCCGAACGTCTCCATGTGCGAGGGCAAAGTGCTTAGGGTGAATGCGTCGAGCATGCGGTGGATATCGTTTCGCACGCCCGTCATTGTCACCCGGTCTATCAGTCCTGCATCGAGAATCGCCTGGTCGATCTCTGGGCGAAATTCTTCCTCTACCTTGCCGACGAATACGAGGTGAGCCTCGGGATGTTGGCTGTGGATGCTCCGCATGGCGGTGATCAGTTCAAGCTGCCCTTTGTCTCGGCATACCTTCCCGACTAGACCGACCAACCGCCGCTGGCGCGGAATGCCCAGTTCGTCTAGGACGGCCTCGGGTCGGGTCAATTCGAAGTCGACAAAATCGGTGCCGTTGTACACCGTCTCGATAAATCGCTCGGGAATCCCGCGGCCGTGCAGCATGCCGCGAACAAAGTTGCTGACGGCAACGAGTTTGTTCCGTTTGCGAGCCAAGCGACGGTAGATCTGATCGTTATTCGCGATGTGAACGCTCGTGATGATCGGCACGTTGGTCAATAAACCAAGCGCGTGCCCGATATACGCCGAACGCGTCAGGTGAGTGTGCACGACGTCGATCTTGCTGCGACGCACCTCGTGGATCAGATAGCCCATCGTTCTCCACCATCCGCTCCCTTTCATGAAGCTGGTGTGAACCGGAATCCCCTCTGTGTTGAGAATATCCGACAGCCAACCGGGTCCGGGAGTCAGCACCTGTACGTGGTGCCCGCGACGCTTCAAACCCTGAGACAGTGAGAATACGTGCCTTTCTGCGCCCGAGGTCGCGCTGCTAGAACACATTTGCAATACTTTTAATGGTTGCGACCCGCCCAAATCTTATTAAGCTCCCCGGCGCGAGAAAGAATACCTTATTAGGCTTAAACAAACGGCCATACTTGCAAACATGGTCAAGCCGCAGCCGCCCGATCGCGACTCTCGCAAGACCCTCTCAGACCGGCTGGCAAAGTCAAACCTGTATCGTGTCCTCAGCTATAGCGATTTTCGGCTCCTGTGGATTGGCGCGTTTTTGAGCTTCACTGGAAGTTGGGTTCAAAACGTTGCGCAAGGTTATTTTGTCTATCAATTGACAGGTGACGAATCCAAACTCGGTTTTGTATCGTTTTGCTCCAGCGTACCGGTATTTATATTTGGATTCGTCGCCGGAACCTTGGCCGACGCGTTCAACAAGCGAACCGTCCTGATCGTCACCCAAGCAATCTTTGCGATCGGCGCGCTGTATCTCGCGATCGCCACCCAATACCGGTTTGTTCAGTATTGGCAAATCGTAACCGTCGCGTTTCTACTCGGTCTCGTGTCATGTGTCGAGATGCCGACACGGCAGTCGGTAGTCAGCCGCGTCGTTCCGGCCGACGATTTGGCGGCGGCCGTACCGGTCAATGCGATGACTTTCAATGTCGCACGCATATTCGGGCCAGCCTTGGGCGGTCTGCTGCTGGCACATTTTGGAGTTGCGACCTGTTACCTTCTGAACGGAATAAGCTTTATCGCCTTGATCTGGGCGGCCATGGCCATCAAAGCCGACCTGACCTCCAGGCCCCGTTCTCCCCAGCCGATTCGCGACTTGATAACGGAGGGATACCTTTACACGATGCATGACCGCCGGTTGCGGACCCTGTTCATTCTAGAAACGGTCACTGCCGGATTCGGGTTGGCATACATGCCGCTGCTTCCCGCTTTTGTGCATCAGATACTTGGCATCGCGGGCCAGGAAGACGCAAAACGATCTCTTGGCAGTGCCTTCACTGCGGTCGGTGTAGGCGCATTCATCGGCCTACTTCTTGTGACCCAATACTCGGAAAGCCATCGCAAGGCCAATATCATTAGGGGATCGATGTGGGTCATCGGGATCGGTTTGATTCTGCTAAGTGTCGCGCGCGTGCCGATCTTCGCGTTTCCCGTCCTCTCCTGCCTGGGAGCCGCAGCGGTGGCACAGCTGAACACGACCAATGCACTTTTCCAGTTGATGTCGCCAGAGCGATTGCGCGGTCGCGTACTCGCCATGCACATCTGGGCTCTTAATGGGTTCTCTCCATTCGGCGTACTGTTTTTCGGATGGCTCGCAAACAGAACACGCACGAATCACAACTTCACTTGGCAGGGCGTCGTTCACACGCTGCCCTCCCATGGAGTGGCACTCTCGATGCAACTTGGCGGAATATGCGTATTGGTGGGAGCATTGGCAGCCACACTCTCGAAGCGCGGCCTGTCTGGGTTGGCATAAACGGTGCCTCATCTGGGGCTCCCGGCCAGACACAGCTACCCAATAGGCTAGGCCCCGAGTAGAATCAGGCATGGCACGACGTGAGGTCGAGGAGTGGTTTTGGCAGGTCGGAAGTGAGCTCCACCGCATAAGCGAGGAACTTGCGAATGGACGGCCCAAGGTCGCAAGCGGCAGGGCATGGGAACCAAGAATCGACCTGATCGAGCACGATCGCCAATTCTTGCTTAAGGCGGAGATCGCCGGTGTACGGGGGGAGGAGATCCAACTGCTGTATCTACCGGACCGGCATTCCCTATTGCTTCGCGGACATCGCGACGAAGAAGACTATTCGGACGAGTTACGCACTGGCATTCACCAGCTAGAGGTCTTTTACGGCGAATTCCAGCGCGAGGTCAGGCTTCCGGAAACGCCGATAGACGCTTCAAACATACGCGCGCAGTATCGAAACGGCTTTTTGTTGGTCACGATCCCCAAATTGGATCGCTTTATCGTCACCGAATCGGTGACTCTTTCAGAGTAACTAATGGCAGAAGTTAAATTACCCATTGAAGACGAAACACTCGACATCGAAACGGGTGAACCGCAAGTGCAAGAGAGCTCCGATGAGGAGTCCAGGCCGGATATTCCGTCCGAATTGAACATTCTGCCCCTTCGCGACAGCGTCATCTATCCGATGCTGATCGCCCCTCTCAGCGTTGCTAGAGAGGCAGGCGTCCAACTGATCGACGAGAGCATAGTGGGCAACAACCGAGTAATCGGCGTCGTCGCCCAAAGGCAGCCTCAGGACGAGAACCCAGGATTCGACGATGTGTACGATTACGGCTGCGCCGTGATCATTCGCACACTTGTCAAGATGCCCGACGCAGTCCGGCTCATCGTACAGGGAGTGTCGCGCTTCCGAATCGTCGAGCGAATTCATGAAGCCCCCTATCTACGGGCCAAGATCGAAGTTCTCGACGAGATAACGTCTCCGCTGGAGAAATCGGAAGAGGTCGAGGCGTTGCGGCGATCGGTCGCTGCACTTTTCGAACAGGCGATCCGCCTGTCGCCGCAACTTCCGGATGAGTTGAGGACCTTAACCCAAGCGGTTCAGGAAACTAACGTGATGACGGACTTGGTCGCTGCCCACATGACGCTGAGCGTGGAAGACAAGCAGAAGATCCTCGAAACCGCCGAAATCCAGGAGCGCCTGAGGGCCCTCTTGGAGATGCTCTCGAAGGAGGTACGCGTCCTCGAACTCACAAGCAAAGTGCAGAGCGAAGTCAATACCGAGCTGAGCAAGTCGCAGAGAGAGTACTACCTGCGCGAGCAATTGAAGGCGATTCAGCGGGAGCTGGGAGAGGTCGACGATCGAACCGAAGAACTCGACGAACTGCGACAGAAGATGGACGAGTCGCAGATGAGTGCAGAAGCCCTCAAGGAAGCGAATCGCGAGTATGATCGGCTCCGCCGAATGAATCCGGGTGCTCCCGAGTACACGGTTGCACGCACCTACATCGATTGGATGATCTCGATGCCGTGGGGTAAGTCGACCGACGACAATCTCGATCTTGCTCACGTGAAGGAAGTCCTAGATCACGATCACTTCGGCCTCGACAAGATCAAGGAGCGGATCATCGAGTTCCTGGCAGTTCGGATCGTCAAAGCCGATGGGAAGATCCGCCAGCCGATACTATGCTTCGCCGGCCCTCCTGGCGTAGGCAAGACGTCGCTGGGCAAGTCGATTGCTCAGGCGATGGGCCGAAAATACGGAAGGATTTCCCTTGGAGGCATGCGCGACGAAGCCGAGATTCGGGGTCACCGCCGAACCTACATCGGCGCCCTGCCCGGTCAAATCATTCAGGGCCTAAGGCGGGCGGAGACGAACAATCCGGTCTTTGTTCTCGATGAGATCGACAAACTGGGAAGCGATTTCCGGGGTGACCCCTCGTCGGCACTCCTCGAGGTGCTGGATCCCGAGCAAAACAGCACGTTCCGCGACCACTACCTCGACGTACCGTTCGACTTGAGCAAGGTGTTCTTTATCACGACGGCAAACCGGCTAGACACGATTCCGCCCGCGTTGCGCGACCGAATGGAGATCATCGAGCTCGGAGGCTATACCGAGGAAGAGAAAATCGAGATCGCGGAGAGGCACTTGACACCCAAGCAGGTGGACGAGCACGGGCTCAAACCGTCGCAGATCGGATTCAAACGCGAGAGCATCCAACGCCTGGTGCGTTTCTATACTCGTGAAGCGGGAGTCCGCAATTTGGAGCGTGAGATCGGCAGTGTGACACGCCGGGCAACCAGAATGTTCGCGGAAGGTCATAAAGGCAAGGTCACGGTGACGCCGAAATTCGTGGAATCGGTGCTTGGCGCCCCGCGATTCATTCAGGACGAAGTCGTTTCGCGCGAGATGACGCCAGGAACGGCGGTCGGCCTGGCTTGGACGCCCGTCGGCGGCGAGGTGCTGTTCATCGAAACGGCCAAAATGCCCGGCCACAAGGGCCTGATCGTGACGGGACAACTGGGCGACGTGATGAAGGAATCGGTCACCGCGGCTCTCAGCTATGTGCGCAGCCACGCCGACACGCTGAACATCAATCCCGATTTCTACGACAAGATGGAGATTCATGTCCATGTGCCGGCGGGTTCGGTTCCGAAGGACGGGCCAAGTGCGGGCGTGACGATGCTGACTGCCCTGACTTCACTGCTGACGAACCGCAAGGTCAAGCCGCGGCTCGCGATGACCGGCGAGATCACGTTGAGTGGACAGGTGCTTCCGGTCGGAGGAATCAAGGAAAAGGTGTTGGCCGCCAATCGTGCCGGCGTGAACACCTTGATCATGCCCGATCAGAACGAGAAGGACTATCTGGAGGATGTGCCGCCGGAGATTCGCGAGCGATTGAAGGCTCACTTCGTTAAGCATGCCGAGCAGGTTCTGCGGCTTGCTCTCGAGAAGCCGACAAAGAGCAACTGACCGAGCCACGCTGGACTGTAACCGAATCCTCGGTTGCAGTCGCGTTGGCTAGTCGGCAATCTGATTGAGACGACGCGATAAACTGAGTTACATGCTTGAAACGCCGCTGTTCGGACGGTTTCAAGGCGAGAACCGACGCCTGGTGTTTTCGGCTCCCACCCTCTATCACGCCCTCGTGCGGGGATGCCTGATCACAGGGTCCTGCATGTTCGTTTACGGAGTTCTCACCCCAGCGGTGGGAGTTGAGGGACCGGTCTTTCCTGCTTGGTGGGTCGGCATCGGGGCGCTCGTGGTTTTGGCGGGCATCGCGGCCGCCTTATCGTTGACGAGCATAACCTTTGACTTGAAGGAACGATTCTACAAGCGCCGCCAGGGACCCGGCCTCTTTCCGCAGGTCACGGTTGGACCTGTAACATCGCTGGACGCACTTGTCCTCATTTCCGAACCGAACTCCAGGCTGATGGCTGGCGGAGTTTCGTATCACTTGGTGCTCCACTGGAAGGTGCGGCCGGATGCCGGCAATTCCCCCGCCGAACCCTTCATGGTGCTGCAGACCGACACCCGCCAGATCGTTCCCGGACAACCCCTCAATATCGGCGCACAGCCGTTGCTGCAGGCCGGTATCCGTTACGCCCAGGCAATCGGCGTGCCCTTTTATGATAACAGTCACTTCGCATCGAAGTGACCGGTCCCGATCTGGTGAGGCGAGCAGCCGGTAGTATCTTCGATATGTTCGAACGGTTCCGCCGCCACCTCGCGGATTCGTCGCTGATTCCGGATGGAACGCGCGTCCTGGTCGGCTACAGCGGGGGCGCGGACAGCACGGCTCTCGTCCACCTCCTTCATCGGTGCGGATTCGACGTCGTTGCCGGCCACCTGCACCACGGTCAGCGACCGGAAGCGGACGAAGAAATGAGCCGTTGTCAGGAGTTCGCCGATTCGCTCGACGTGCCATTTGCCGGCGGAAGGGCCGACGTACCTCGCATGTCTTCGGACATGGGCATCGGTTTGGAAGAGGCGGGAAGGCGTGCACGCTACGGGTTCTTCCGAGAAGCAGCCTATCGCCTAAATTGCGGTCTCGTCGCGACCGCCCATACGAGTACTGACCAAGTCGAGACGGTCCTGCTCAACGTCATTCGGGGCTCCGGCCTGAGTGGGCTGGCGGGAATCCCTGAGAAGCGAGACAATATCGTTCGGCCCATGCTTCCATTCAGTCGCGAGGAAACGCGTGCCTATTGTGCCGAACACGGATTTTGGACGCACGACGATCCATCGAATTCAGACATTCAGTTCTCCCGAGCGCGAGTCAGACACCGACTCATTTCGGAGATGCGGCACATCAACTCGAACGTCGACAACTCGATCTTGCGGCTTTCCGAGATCGCCGGCGAAGAAGACCGCTTCCTTAACGGAATGGCGGCCGCCGCATTGGAACAAAGCGAGTCACCGCTCAACGGCGACCTCAAGTTCCTGACGGACCACCTAGAAATACGTTTCGACCGGACGACTATCGTGCATTTGCCCGCCGTGCTGGCCAGGCGCGGTCTGCGTCTAGCATGCGAGGCCCTTGGGGCATCGCTGGATTACGATCAGACCCAGATCGCCTATCAGGGGGTTCTTTCGGCAGTTCCTGGTTCGGTCAGCGCGGAGGGAGGCGAAGTCGTGATCGAATGGAGCTCCCGCCAAATCGATGCACGACGGCTCGAGCCGGCCAGGCCATTTCGATACACCTTGGTCGTTCCAGGAGAAACGATAAGCGACGAACTTGGGTGGCAATTCACGGCGTTCGAGGATGACGATGGGTCATCCACTTCTACGCGGGCATGCCTCGATGCGTCGATTCCAATCGAGAACATCCGAGGCACTCTATACTTCCGGAACCTGAACCCGGGCGACTCTATGCAACCGTTCGGATTTTCGGGTCGTAGGAAACTGGTTGACGTCATGTCTGATGCGAAGCTAACGCAGGCGGCGCGGAACCGGCTACCGATCGTGTGCGACTTGGTCGGACCTATCTGGGCTCCCGGCGTTTGCCTGGACGAAAGGGCCCGTCGAATAACCGGCACTGGCAGGGTAATTCGAATGCGATTTGGACCCATCGGGCCATAGGGCTGGCATAATAGACGGAACGAGCGCTATGGCCCAGGCGTAGCGTAAGTACAAGGACGCCTTCCCTCGGAGAAGTTTTGAGTAAATCTACAAGAACCCTAGTGGTTATTCTGCTTGCATTGGCCCTGATGGTGGGCCTCATGAGCACGCTTTCGAGCAATGGGAACTTCATGGGTTCGAAGCCAGTTACATTGCGAAACAGCGAGTTAATGGACGCCATCCGATCCAAGGTGATTGCGGAAGCTAACTGGCAAGGCACTACGCTAACCGGCAAATTCATTAGCACCCATGAGAAGGGCGCCGACTTCATTGCGACTGTCCCGAGTCAGGAAAGCGCAGCCGCCATTTCCCTTGTAAATGCTCTTGATGACAACAAAGTCTCGTGGCAGATCGATCACCCGTCGGTGATGACGACTCTCCTCAGCCTGCTTGGAGTCGCGATTGTCCCGATTACCTTCTTGGTTATCCTGTGGTTCCTGGTCATTCGACCGGCCCAAATGGGCGGCAATCAGGCTCTTAGCTTCGGTCGAAGCAAAGCCAAGCGAGTCGGTGAGAGCGGGTCCAAGGTCACGTTTGACGATGTGGCCGGTATCGACGAAGCCAAGCAAGAGCTGTTCGAGATCGTCGACTTTCTGAAGAACACAAAGAAGTACACGAATCTGGGCGCCAAGATCCCGAAGGGCATCCTATTGACCGGCCCTCCCGGCGTTGGAAAGACCTACCTTGCCCGTGCAATCGCCGGCGAAGCGGGCGTGCCATTTTTCCACATCAGCGGTTCGGACTTTGTTGAGATGTTCGTCGGCGTCGGCGCCGCCCGTGTACGCGACCTCTTTGAGACGGCAAAGGCTCACCGGCCCTCACTTATATTCGTCGACGAGATTGACGCAGTCGGGCGCCAGCGCGGCGCCGGACTTGGAGGCGGTCACGACGAGCGCGAGCAAACATTGAACCAACTGCTCGTAGAGATGGACGGATTCGATCCTAACTCGGGAGTCATCCTGATCGCAGCAACCAACCGCCCCGACGTTCTGGATCCTGCCCTACTCCGCCCGGGCCGCTTCGACCGACAGATCGTCGTCGACGCCCCCGATGCCACTGGCAGACTTGCGATTCTCAAAATTCACTCCAAGAACAAGCCGTTCGACAGCGACATTGACTTGGACATCATCGCCAAGAGCACGCCCGGGTTTACGGGCGCCGACCTCGCCAACATGCTGAATGAGAGCGCACTGCTCACGGCTCGCCGTGGTTTCAACAAGATCCAGCAAATCGATCTGGAGGAGGCGCTTGATCGAACGATCGCCGGTCCCCAACGCCGAAGCCGAGTTATCGACCCCAAGGAGCGAGAGACGATCGCATTCCACGAGGCGGGGCACGCGGTCGTCGGGGAATTACTGGAACATGCGGACCCGGTTCACAAGGTAACGATTCTGCCGCGAGGAATGTCGCTTGGTTCGACCTGGCAACTGCCGATTACTGACAAGTATCTGGTGTCGAACGACGAATTGAACGACGACATCACTGCCCTTCTAGGCGGGCGTGTCGCGGAGGAACTCGTTTACAATCAAACGACCACTGGCGCCAGCAACGATCTTGAAAGGGTCACGAGGATCGCCCGAGCCATGGTTTGCGAGTACGGCATGAGCGAGCGTCTCGGCACTCTGGCACTCGGCCGCCGCAGCCACAATCCGTTCCTCGGACGCGACTACAACGACGAGCGAAACTACTCCGAAGAAGTGGCCAAGATGATCGACGAAGAGGTCCGCGCCATCGTCGACCGTTGCCATTCTCGAGCGATTGAAATCTTGTCGACCCACCGCGAGAAACTCGACGCCGTTGTGCAGGGCCTTTTGGAGAGGGAGACCCTTAGCCGCGAGGAATTCCTTGCAGTTATGGCGGGAGAAGAACTGCCGCCTCGAGTCATCCAACAGGACCAGCCGTCCGAATCTGCCAAGGACGCAAGGGAGTCTGAGAAACAAGCAAAGACACAGATCCCGCCGCCAAGGCTGGAACCGGGTCCGGCGTAGTCAAAATCACAGCAAAATATCCGGTTTGTGCTTCAACAATAGGATCGAGATGAGATATCTTGCTTCCGTGTGTCGTGCTATAATTTTTCCTCGACGGTGGCTATGACTACGGACATCGATCAGGCATATCAGCGTGGTTTCCAGTTGCGTTGCGACGGGAGATACGCTGAGGCGCGGCAAGAATTACAGAAGGTTCTTTCAGTAGAGCCGACTCACGTCAATGCCCTCCATCAGATGGGACTGATCCAGGGCTTTGAGGGTGACTTTGACGGATCCCTTGCCACGCTTGCCACCCTAAGCACCAAGTACCCGACCAACCTGGATGTTCGTTACGACTTGGCGATGACGCAGATGATGCTCGGCATGTATGACGAAGCATGCGGCAATTTCCGGTTCATTCTGTCCGTGAACCCTGCTCACGAGAAAGCTCTGCAGCAGATCACATACTGTTGAGGGTGTGATACGTCGCGGCGCGTCGCTTTCGAATGACGATGGCGTTGAGTGAGCCGGCAAGGAACCATGAAAACCCTTAGCGACGTTCCGATGCCACGTGTCTTTCGTCGATTCTGGCCGGTTCTTTTTCTAGCGATCGTCTCCGCAATTCCGCTCTACCGGGCGCTCCTCATGGGGGAAGCAATCGGACCGTTCGAGCAGATTCGCCAAATGGCGCCCTGGAACGGTCCCAAGCCTGCACAGCCATGGGACATCCTTCAGGCTGACGGAGTTCTTCAGTTCTACGTCTGGCGGGATCTTGTATTCGGCGCATGGGGCGACGGACATATTCCGTTCTGGAACGCCTACCAACTCGCCGGTACTCCCTTGCTGGCGAATTCGCAGTCGGGAGCCCTCTATCCGCTTCACATGCTGATGGGACTGCTTCATGTGCCCACGGCAACCGCGATGACGCTCCTGGCCTGGTTCCACCTGTTCTGGGCGGGACTTGGAATCTACTTCCTCTCCACGCGCCTTGGCTCCGGCCGCGTCGGCGGTTGTGTTGCCGGAGCCAGTTTCGCGCTAAGCACGTTTATGGTGGCTTGGACGGGCTTGCCCAGCGTCATCGAAACGCTTTCGTGGTTACCGTGGCTGCTCGCATTCATTGCGGGAGTATGTGGCGTCGGCAAGGGCTCGACCACCCAAAACTGGCTCCTCGCTGCCGCCAGCGCTTCGATGATGATCTTGGCCGGTCACCTTCAGTTCGTCGCCTACGGCATGATGGCGGCGGTGCTTTTTGCGGCATGGCTGGCGCTTTCCGCTGGCCGCAGCCGAACGGCCGAGACTCCGCTGAAGCCAAAGGCAGCCGTTGGCCGGTTGGCCCTATGCTTCGCCGCCCTTGGCATCGGGGCAATCATGGCAGGTCCCCAGCTTCTCCCGGTTCTGAAATACAGTCAGTTCTCGCACCGGCGAAACAGTCCCAGTGACGCCGGCTATCAGGCGTACATCGGCAGCGCGGTTCAGCCCTACGAATTGGCTAAAGTCCTCCTTCCCACCATCCAGGGCAACCCACGGGAACTTGCCTCCGAGACCCTTCCCGTCTCCACTTACTACCCTGCCCTGCTCAAACCGGGCGCCAACTATGCCGAGTCCGCCCTTGGGCTGGGATTCTTCGTCGTATTGCTCCTATCGTTCCTTCTTGTGTCTCTCGACGCCTGGGAACCGGCAGTGGGCCTCCTCGGTATCGGGGGGCTTGGTCTCCTGCTTGCGCTTGGCACGCCTTTGAACCAACTGCTCTATTACGGAGTGCCCGGTTGGTCGTCGACGGGATCACCTGGGCGCGCGGAGTGCTTGTTTGTCATGGGTAGTTGCGTCGGGGCCGGCTTGGCGGTCGGCCGCCTTCCCCGTTGCCTTTCCACCAAGCGCCTACAATACTCGGGAATCTGCTTCTCCGCCATCGCATTGGTGTGCCTTTTCACGCTGGGCAACTACACCGTTCCGCCCAAGATCGGCGAACAGGTGATCGATGCCCTTAAGGGGCAGGCCCTGACATCGGCTATTCCGGGCGGCTTGGGTGTCCTGCTGCTCTCGGGGCTCGCATTGTGGCTCTTCGTGAAAGAGGGATCGCTGCGGTCCAAGGCGATCATCCTGGCCATTCCAGTCGTCTCGGCTATCGCCTTTTTCGCCACCACACTTGTTCAGACCGGCAAACCTGACCTGAAGGTCGAGGCAAACCTCGGGTCGGAGAGGATCGCTCCAATCAACGATGCCTGGGACATCTACTCCGCACAGCATGCAACCCTGCCTCCCAACCTGGCGGCTCTCAACCGGATTCACAGTCTCGACGGCTACGATTCACTTCTTCATCGGGACACGGTTGCCATGCTTCGAGATATCGACGGCAAAGACCCGGCGCCTCCCGCTAACGGAAACATCATGTACGTCAAGCCCTCGGCCGATCTGAAGAAACTTGCCGATGCCGGCGTGACTGAGGTCTGGTCGTCCAAGCCGCTGCCGTTGGCCAACAATCCGGTAGAGGATGGTGGCGTGTTCAAGTACCGAATCGGCGGCCCCGGACGCGCTTCGACGCCGAATGGGCCGGCTATGATCACAAAAGAGAACCCCTCGGGTCTTACAATTCTAGCCAAGGGCCCCGGGAATCTGACGGTTCGAGATCGGAACATGCCAGGGTGGCTGGCCAAGGTCGATGGACACCATGCACCCGTCTCCGGTTCAACATGGCTTGAAATCGGCCTCCCGGAGGGCGAGCACGTGGTGGAGCTGAACTATGTGGCACCCGGATTCATGACCGCATTGCCTGCCTCTGCAATCGCCTGGTTAACTGTAATATTGCTTGCATTTTGGCATGGATGGCGTACACGGAAACGGGCCTAATCACTCTAGTATGAACCCTGTGATCTGCGGCTCGGTCACAATGCACTTTTGAATTGGTAGTCGATGAGAAGGTCAACCCTATGGGATAGGCGGCGTGGTACAACGACGGTATCCCATTCGGCACAGATCCTTATGAGTCAAGTCGTACAGGAACCACAGCAAACAGAGGCAAGCCTGGGATCCGGGCGATGGATGGTCGTTATTTACAATAACGACACCAATTCGCTTGACGAAGTGATCGCCATACTGATCGTAGCCACGCAATGCGGCTTCGAAGAGGCATCTATTGAGACCTGGGAAGCCCATGTCTTTGGGAAGGCATCAGTCCACTTCGGCGAACAAGACGAATGTCGCCGGGCGGCGTCGATCATCGCGGAGATCGGCGTGAAAACTGAGGTAACCAAGGAGTGGATCGACTGATGGCAGCCCCCGGCATCATCGAACGGCCACAGATAGACGACGGCCATACATCGGGAGGCGGTAACTGGATAGTTACGGTCTTCAACAACGATTACAACACATGGGACGAGGTTGTCTTTATCCTAATGGCGGCCACTGGGTGCGATGAGAATGAGGCGAACATCGAGACGTGGGAAGTCGATAATCTCGGTAAGTCTGTAGTTCATCACGGCGAACAGGAGGAATGCAATGCAGCCGCCGGCATCATCGCTCAGATTGGGATCCGCGTCGAAGTCACTGAGGAATAGCTCCGAAATCGAGCTATTCGATTGGGCAACGGCGATTCTGGTTGCTTGATAAGCATTTGGACGATTGGAAAATCCTAAGAATGCATCGCTTGGCGCCGGATTCTCCGTAAAGTAAGAAGTATGGGTTTGGTTTGCCGCTTTAACCACCTGCGACTGACCGGTTCCCTTTTGGCTTTGACGCTTGCGTGCTTGCTCCAGGCGCAGGCGCCGATCGATGGAAAAGTCAAAGCCGAAGTCCTCGGCCGGATAGGAGCCATCATTAGCCGGCGCGCATTCGTGCCCGGCGTCGACTTCGGCAAGTGGCCCGAGTTCCTGAAGGAGGAGAAGGCGGACATCGATGCCGCCAAATCGGAAGAGGAATTCCAGACCGCAGTCAATCAAGCGTTGCACAAATTCGGGGCAAGCCATGTGCTGTTGATGACTCCCCACATCGACCAAGTTCGCCGCACCGGCAAGACGGTTGGCATCGGTATTGGGGCCCGAGTCGTACCCGAGGGCCTCTTGGTTTCGAGGGTTTATCGAGACGCTCCGGCTGCCAAAGCGGGCATCAGTCAGGGTGACGTTATCGTCGCGATCGACGGCAAGCCGATTGACGGGCTACGTGGCCTGAAGGGCGATGAGGGAACCGATGTATCGGTCAAGGTCCTCCATCCGGACGGTAAGGCAGCCGAGTACAAACTTACGCGGCAGAGCTACAAAACGGTTTGGCCGCCTGAACTGAGCTGGATCGACAAGGATACGGCCTGTCTGAGGATTTATGCTTTCGACACGGGATACGATCGCAACCTCGTCGAGGAACTCGTCGACGAGGCCCAAGATGCCAAGAACCTGATTCTCGATTTGAGGGGCAACGGTGGGGGAGCCGTGTCTAATCTACAGCACCTGTTAGGCATGCTCATCCCAAAGGGGCGGCCCTTGGGCTGTTTCATCGATCGATCCACGGTCGCTAGGTACGTCCAAGATACAGGAGGCAAATCCACCGACCTGGCCGCAATTGCCCAGTGGTCCAATGATAAGTTCGTTCCGATTTTTCGCGACGACCGTCCCTTCTTTGCTGGCAATGTAGCAGTGTTGGTCAACCGATTCTCTGGTAGCGCTTCGGAGATTGGGGCATCTGCCCTTCACGACGTCTTGGGAGCCCCCGTTATCGGCTCCAAGACGGCGGGAGCCGTATTGGCATCGACGATCGTGCCCGCCACGAATGACTTCGCCATCCAGATTCCGATCGAAGACTATATCACGATCAAAGGGGTGCGACTCGAAGGCGCCGGCGTTGTGCCCGACATTGATGCTCCCGATGCCTCCGTAGCACCACGTGATTCCAAGGACCCCGCCATCGAGAAGGCATGCTTCTATTTCACCCAAATGTCGAAAGGGTCGCGGTGAAGGGCGGGCGAACGCAGGAGTTCGATACAATCTCGATGGGGGCTTACCGCCTCTCGTAACTACCTAATCAGACCATGTCCTGCCGACGCATTCTTGTACTCATCTTGCTCGCGATCGCCGCTGCATTCCAAGCGGCATCCGGCCAGACGATCGACAACAACCCTGCTCTCAAGCAGGAGATTCTCGATCAGGTCACCGATATTCTTTCGAAGAGCGCTTTCGTGCCGGGCGTGGATTTCGACCGATGGCCAGACTTTCTGAAGGCCGAACGACCGCAAATCGATGCGGCCAATACCGACGACGAGTTTCAGAAGGCAGTGAACATTGCCCTCAAGAAGTTCGGCGCCAGCCACACGGTACTCAACGCCCCGCGAATTGCCGACGTCAGGCTTACGGGGTCGATGGTGGGGATCGGCATCAATACGCACCCGGTGGCGGACGGACTGCTTGTTACGAGAACAGTCGACGATGCCCCTGCTGCCAGGGGAGGCATTGTGCCAGGAGATATCGTCGTAAAGGTGGATGGGAAGCCTGCGAAGACGGCCGAAGCGATGTCTGGGCCCGACGGTACCGACATAACTCTCACGGTCAAACACGCCAGTCAAGCGACCGAAGACTATATTCTGACCCGGCGGAAGTTCTCGGCAGTCCGCCAGGAACAGATGAGATGGATCGACAAGAAGACTGCCCTCATCGAAATCAGCAGCTTTGGGTTCACCTACGACAAGGAGCGCGTTGCCGGGTTCATGAGGGAAGCTCAAACCAGCGAGAACCTAATCCTGGACTTGAGGGAGAACGGCGGAGGCGAAATAGGCAATTTGAGGCACCTCCTGGGATATCTGGTACCAATGGACAAGCCAGTTGGAGTCTTCATCGATCGAAACATCTTCGATGCCTATGTGGCAGCAAACAAGAAGCCGACGTCCGACCTCTTTTCGATCGAACGATGGACGAAAGCGCGATTGCGCCCGATGCCTCCCACCGTGCCTGTCTATCAGGGCAAGGTCGCGGTACTCATCGACGCCCAGTCAGGAAGCGCTTCGGAAATCCTCGCCCAGGGACTGCGCGACGTCATGGGTGCGAAGATTGTCGGCACGAAATCGGCAGGAGCCGTGTTGGTGTCTCTCTACGTCGAAGCATCGAGCGGCTTCTATTTGCAGTACCCGACTTCGGACTATGTCACTATCAACGGCGTTCGACTTGAAGGTCTCGGAGTGACACCGGATGTCATCGTCACGGATCCAGCAATCCACGTACCGGGCGCTCCGGATCCAGTAGTCGACAAGGCAGTTTCCATTCTCAAGTAGACGTGTCGCCTATTCCAGCGCCACAGGTACGCCGCCGACCGCCCCGATACCGAAAGTCGTGTCGTCCTTGTTGACCTTTGAGATTTTGGCTTCACCGAGTTTGGCGTCCACATCCATCGAGTGCTGCCAAACCGGGCTTGTCGAATCTCTCCAATAGATCCGATAGGTAACTCCCGCAACAGGCCGCCAGCGCACGATCGTATCATGTGCTTGACGGGGATCGAGCCTTACCTGCGTCGGAGCCGGGTCGGCATTCGCCAAGCTGGCTGCCGTGATCAAATTGAGGCGTGCCACGTTCTCCACGTAGTTGAAGTCCACGAACTTCACTAGATCGTCTTTGGTGTGCTGCCGTGTGAACTCCTCATACACCTCGGTAAAGCGCACCGCCGAGAACCCCTCCTGATTGAACGACGTGTGATCGCCGCCGCGCTGATATCGATCTCGCCGGAAGACGAGTTTGGGCTCGAAGCCTCGGAGCTTTCCGCGCGCGTTCCACTCAATGAATCGAGCCAGTTCACGACTGTTGTCGGTCGATCCGAGTCCGCGAGATCCGGCAATCGGCGCGTCTTCGCTGAAGACCCTAACGTGGTGCTTATCCGTCTGGCCGTTCAAACTCGCACTGTTCCCCACTATGTCGCTGCTTAGCACGGCGTCGATCTTCCAGCCTTCGACCTTGGCCCTTCTGGCCAGAGCGCGCGAACCGAACAATCCCTGCTCCTCGCCGCTGAAAGCTACAAAGACCAGCGTGTTCCTCCACTTGATCTTGGCCATAACGCGAGCGACCTCGATCGCCTGAGACATCCCGCTAAGGTCGTCATTTGCGCCAGGTGCGATTGCATCAAGTGACCGATCCTGCATATTGATGGAGTCGAAATGCCCGCCAATAACGATGCGACGATCGGTTTCCCCGGGCAACGTCGCCAAGACCTGAACGACCTCTTTTGCTTCCGGCACCCGCGAACTTTTCGGCGCCTCGTACTTCATGATCTCGACTTGCAGGCCCGGAATCCTTCGATAGATGTCAGCGATATATTCGGCGGCTTGGGTCAGAGTCGCATTGTTTGTGTTTCGGTTCGGCATTGCCGAAAGGTGGCCGACGACCTCTTTCATCAGATCGGGTCGCACCTCGCGAACTAGGTCACCTTGCGTTTGGAGGATGAGGAATGCCGAAAATGGAGACAGCATGTGCTGCTTTTACCCAATCTGCCGAGCCAGTAGATTCAACAGGCTCCCATCATCGATAGCCCCGTCAACCAAGTGGCTTGCTTGAGGCGCGAGATTTGGCCACAACAACCCGATTCTTGCCGTTCCGCTTGGCTTGGTACATGCTCTCATCAGCTCTGCGGACCAAGTCATCTTTAGTGCGATCCGCCGAAGAAAGCTGGGCACATCCGAAACTCGCGGTGATCGGCTTGGAGGAGGTTTCGGAACTCAGGGCTGTTACAAGGCGTTGCGCGAAGCATCCGGCTTCCTCCGCGTTCGTATTCGTGAGGATGAAGGAGAACTCCTCACCGCCGGTTCGCGCCACATAATCCGCCTCGCGGCATTCGCGACGCAGCATCTCGGCGAACTGGCGCAGCCGTTCGTCGCCGTCTACGTGACCGAACTCGTCGTTATAGGCTTTGAAATCGTCTATGTCGGCAACTACAATAGACAGGGCATCGTCGTAGCGTCGCGCGCGCCGAATCTCCTCGCTGAGCTTCTCGTGAAACGCCCGATAGTTATAGAGCCCCGTAAGTCCGTCCGTGGTTGCAAGCGCTGCCAACTGACGGTTCAACTCCTCCAGTCTCGCCTGCCGTTCGATGAGACGGAACTCAACCTCCTGAAGCTGCTCAACAGCCTCACTGAGTTGTATCTCTCGCGTCTTCTGGTCAGTGACGTCATGGATCGTACCAACGATATCGACCGCCTGTCCCGTCGAATCTCGCCGAAACACCTCGTTTCTCAGGCGATACCAACGCCACTCACCGGAAGTAGTCTGCATTCGGCAGACGACCTCAAAGACCTCACCGGACCGGTCTTCGCGCAATAAGCGACGATGATCGTCGTATGCAGCCTGATCGCTGGCGTGGATCACATCGCGGAGAGTCAATAAGCCTAGGCCCTGCAACGAAGACGGATATCCCAACTGGGACAGAAAATCACGATTCCGGTAACTGAATCGTTGTTCGTCCATGTCCGAGACATAGATCGTCTCAGGCAGCGAACCCGCAATCTCCTTTATGAAACCGCTCTCATCCAGAGACTCGGCTTCCTCTGCCCGCCGGAGCTCCGACCGACCGCCACTACTGGAACTCACCGCGCGGTGGCTTTGCCGTTTACACGAGAAGACCAACCCGATGGTGTGAGCGGTGCTGGCCGAACCAACCTGAAGAAGGTAGGAGCTGACTTCGATCTCGCCCCCCCCATCTAGCAGCAGGCGATGGTCCGATCCAACCCAGTCGCCTGATCGCTCCGCTCTACGCAGAGCGTCGTGAAAGCGGTTCCGATCCTCGGCAGACACCCATCCCAAGATTGGGAGTTCCTCCGAATCCGGTATGGAAGGACAAAGATCGACTAGAGACGGCGACGACATCCATTGGCCAGACGCCTCTTCGTACTCCCATGATCCGAGACAATCTAGCGAGTCCGGACGTTCGAAATCGGCTTCGAGCCAATCTAAAGGCGACAGGGAACGACGGCAAGATTGGACATATCCAATCAGGTAAGCGCCAGTCGCACTGCACACCAGGCGTTGTGTATCGCCAAACGACATGAATTAGTGCCATTTTAGCCAAATCTCGCGCGATTTTGACAGTGGCGGCTATTGATGCATCAATGCAACCGGCGGCAATTCCCAATTAAGGACATTTGCTGCTTGGGTGATCAGTCGTCGTCGATCGTTGGTCCGACATCGTAGCGTGGGGCGATCCCAAACAGTGCGTCGACGTCCATGACGTTCAACAGCACTTCGCGGGGCCTCGGGCCGTCCCGTGGACCCACAATGCCGCGTTCCTCCATCATATCCAAGAGTCTGGAAGCCCTCTGGAATCCGATCGAGAATTTGCGCTGAAGCATCGATGTGGACGCCTGCCCTCGATCGACGACCCACCGTACGGCATCTTCCCAGAAGGGATCGACGTCCTCTCCAAAGTCCCCGCCTTCCTTTGCGCCATCGTGCGCGGCATCGTCGATCGGGTTAAGTACGTATTCGGGTGTCTGTTGGGCACGCCAGAACTTGCAGATCGCATCGATCTCGCGCTCCGACACATAGCAGCCTTGAATGCGCAACGGTTTGATCGAATCGATCGGTTGGAACAGCATGTCCCCCTTACCGATGAGGTTCTCTGCCCCCTTGCCATCCAAGATCGTTCGCGAGTCGATCTGACTTGCAACCGCGTAGGCGATCCGGCTCGGAATGTTCGCCTTGATGATGCCGGTGATGACGTCGACGCTGGGACGCTGCGTTGCGATAACAAGATGAATGCCGACGGCCCGCGCAAGCTGGGCAAGACGAACGATCGTCGTTTCAACCTCGGCGCCGCACTGGATCATCAAGTCGGCCAACTCGTCGATGATGACGACGATGTAGGGCATCCGGTCTTGGAACGACGCCTTTGAATTCCAACCGTCGATGTTGCGAACCCCTTCATTGCTGAACAGATCGTATCGCCGATCCATCTCCCGCCATACTGCTCTCAGTACTCCCGCTGCCTCTTTAACATCCTTGATAACTGGGCACATCAAGTGGGGAATGTGATCGAAGAGGGTCAGTTCAACACGCTTGGGATCGATCATGACCAGCCGAACGTCTTTGGGCGTGTTTCGCATCAATAGGCTGGTGATTAGAGTCGCAAGGCCAATCGACTTACCGGAGTTCGTGGCACCGCCGATTAACAGGTGAGGCATCTTCGTCAAGTCGGCGTATTTGTTGACGCCGCTTACGTCCTTTCCGAGGGCTACGCACAGTCGAGAAGGATGGTTCTTGAAATCGTGCGACTCGCAGAGTTCTCGCAGGGTCACGACGGACGGAGCCGAATTAGGTACTTCAACGCCAATCGCAGCTTTGCCCGGGATCGGCGCCTCCACTCGAACCTGCGAAGCGGCCAAGTCCATCGCGATGTTGTCTGCCAAGGCGGTGATTCTGGCAACCCGAATTCCTGGGCCCAGCTGGATCTCGTATCGAGTGACCGTCGGTCCGGTCGCGACTTCGACGACGGTTGCGTCGATTCCGAACTGTTCGAGCGTCCCTTCGAGGGTCTCGATATTCTTCTGCATCTCCGCCTGACTTCGCTTCGGATTGAGGACCGCCTCGGCCAACAAACCGATGGGAGGAAGATCATAGCCCTCTTTGGGGGTCGGAGCGTCCGCCGATAGAGTTGGCACCGAAGCAGAGACCGTCTCCTTGGCAGAGGCGGGATGTTTGGTTTTGGCAGGCTCGGCAACAACTTCGATCTCGGGTTCCGGGTCCTCCATGATGATCCCTTTGGCACGCCGTGGGACCTCCGCCTTCGCCTCTTCGAGCCCCTTGCGAATCACCTTTACTCGATCCTCTGGCGTCTGTTGCGAGCGCGCATTCTCCGTTGGCGTCGCACGCTCCAAGGTCTTGTTCTTCAGCGTGATCGCACGACTTCGGGTTGTCTCGAGCATGACTCTAATCGGGACATCCACGCAGAGCACGATGCCAACCATTCCAAGAGCGGTCAAACCAACCGGTTTGGCTGAACCAAGAAGAGCGGCAAATGCCCAACCGATCACCGCGCCAAGGTAACCGCCCGATGTTCGAATCGCTTCAGGATCGAAGAATGCTCCGTCGACAGATGCAGCCAGAGCGCCGATCAGGGTCAAGAACAGAAGCAGGAGTCCCCAAGATAGGTGCTTGGAGGTGGGTGTCTGGCCCCGAATGAGGCCGATGCTCATCGTAATAAGGAGCGGCGGCACCGCCCATGCGCCCTTGCCAAAGAGCACGGTACAGAACGTCCCCAGGGTGCTGCCGATGATCCCGGAGTCGCGAGTGAGCAGGGCGACGACGATAACAATCGCTGCCGCAAACAGGAGAATCCCGGCAATATCAAAATGGCGGTGCGAAACGGGCGATTCAACCCGCACCTTCCCCACGGCAGGCTGCCTGGCGCGAACACTCATCCTTAACCTTCTTCGTGCGCCAATCCTTGGCGCCACCTGAATTATACAGTACGACGCCCCATACCGGTAGTCGGTTGCGCTTTGGCCGTTCTCGCCCTATCGACGCGCCGGACAGTAGTCGCCGATCTTTACCGCACCAGAACCGGTCGGAGCACCTGAATCACGGTAGAAACGCCAGCCAGGGGGGCGTAGCCCATAGATACGGTTGGCTCGATTGGCGTCCTTCCTCTGAAACCAACCGGCAAGAAGCTGGGTTTGGGCGAAGGTTGGGCTTGCCACTTCGACGCCTTGAGGCAACGGTGCGTTTACGAACGTGTTTCCTAGAATCCGGAAGTTGGTGGACCTCTCAAGACTCACTCCGAGTCGGCTCCTTTCGATTCGATTCTGGATGACGGTGTTCATGTCCGAAGGCTGGTCCGCCTCGACCGGCCCGGCGTCTGACCAGATGTGCACGGCCACTCCTCCATTTCCCACCAGTTGGTTTCGGAACACCGTATTTCCTTTGCCCTGCCCGATTGCAACGCCATCTGTCCGATTTCTAAGTATTTCGTTTTGGACAACAAACGCCTGAGTCGAGAATCCAAGCCAGAACCCATAGTTGGAATCGTTTGCTATGTTCTTGAAATAGATGTTCGACGAGGAGAACGTCCCTTCGAATGCATTGTTGGACGACCAGGACCCGTCGTTATAGGCGACCATATTCCTGTCCGAACTACCCTCGATCTTGTACGTTTTGTTCTGCGAGTCGTATCCGCCATTGACTCGGTCCGTCAGGAAGAAGCCGTCTCCGCCATGAGTGATGGAATTGGCGATGAACCCGTTTAGTCGCGAACCGTTGACCACCACAATTCCGGCCGCATCGCCTCCCCAATTTCCTGCCCACGGACGGTTGCAGAAGTCGGCGTGATTCCAGAAGACGTCGTTGCGGATTCCGTTCCATATGCCGATACCCCATCCGCCGTTATACGAGCACATGTTGTTTGTGACCGTGCACAATCGCGAGTCGACGAGCAATATCCCATTTTGAGCCTGCGAAGTCGAACACCGCTCAATACGGCATGTATCGCATCGCTCAGCCCATACTCCCGCCCCATAGGTGCGCCAAGCTTTCAAGTCGCGAAGGTTGAGAAACGTATCGATAGCCTTCCCCGAACGCCCCATTCGGATCGCACGGCTTTCATTGAGGGTGCAGTCGATGATGCGCACGTTCTTGCAGTCGCGCATAACTAAGTTAAATTGAAACCCACCGATATGTGCGTTCTTTACCGTCACGTTGCTGCAGCCGGTAAGCAGAAGGCCGATACCCTCATAGGCATCCTGGCGTCCATTCAGCGCCGCACTCCCGGCGAGAGTCCGGCCCGCCAGATCGATGGTGAAATTCGATCCACGCACCGACCAGGCAGCATGATCTCCGTTGACCCTTGCGGCATAGATCCCCGGCTTGGGAAGGTGGTTCGGCCTCAGTTCCAGAGATGGCGACGGTTGGTAAGCAGATACGGTCAAGAGGATTGTCGAGAGCATAGTGGTGAAGTTTCGGGCAGTTCAAAGAATGGAGCCGACGACCTAGTTTTTGGCTCAGAATAGCAAAGGACGTTCACGTCTTCGAATGTTTAGGGCCAAGCCAACCGACGACATACACATCCACATCGCGGTGCCGCCGTAGCTCAGAAATGGCAGCCACAGCCCCACAACGGGCAGCATATGAAGAACCATGGCTATGTTGACGAATGTGTGGAAACTCAAGGCGGCGAACAGTCCGCCCACGATCATCTTGTAGTAAGGATCGGTTGCTTGAAACATAACAAGCCAAAGCCGGTAGAAGAAGAAAGCGTACGCGACGAGTACAAGCGAACAGCCGATCAGCCCCCCTTCCTCTCCCATCACCGTGAAGATGAAGTCGTCGTGTTGCTCAGGGATGAAGTGTCCAGCCTTCCGTTCGCCGTGCAAGAACCCGGATCCTGTTACGCCCCCCATTCCGAACGCGATCTCTGCCTGGTCGGTCTGGTACGACTTGCCCTTGGCGTCGTGCGAGAAGATCCCGAGTACTCGCTCCATTTGGTAGCCGTGCAGCAGTTTCCCGGAAAGCGCCAAGGCTCCTCCCAAGGCGAGGAACAGGATCGCAAAGATGGCAAAGTACTTGGCAGGAACCCCCGCAACGATCGAGATCGCAGCCCAGCACACGAGAATGACCAACGCCGCTCCCAAGTGCGGTTGCATGAGCACCAATAGAAACGGCACTGCCACGTGAAGGAAACCAAGCCAGAAAGTCGACGGCTTCTGAATTTCGCTCTGCCGGTTCGCGTAGTACGCAGACAAGGTCAGCACGGTCAAGATCTTGGCCATCTCGCTCGGCTGAAACTGAAGCGGCCCCATTTGGATCCACCTCTCGGCCCCCTTGCGGTGCGCTCCGATCACGAACACAGCTAACAGGGTTGCGATGTTCAAGCCATAGATCAGGTTTACGCAACGCCTCCAGAAGAGCGGAGTTGTGAACGCGAACAGACAGAACGGGACGACACCAATGAGGGTATCGACAACCTGTTTGCGAAAGTTGGCCCCTCCGTCATGAGAGTAGCCCTCGCTGAAAAGCGACATCAGGCCGATCGTGATCAGCAGCAGAGTGGCGCAAACGAGCAACCAATCGACTTTTGGGACTCGTCGTTGCTCATTGCCGTACCCGGACAGGCGGGACAAACCGGATACCTGGCCTACATGAACGATCTTTTTCTCCACTTCCTAGGCAGTTGCCGGACTTCAGCCGCCAGCCTTGGCCTCTTGCATGTCGACCAACTTGTAGGCGCTTTGGTCGGCCTTCTTCCGATTGTTTCCCAACGTCATCTTGCTCGTCCACTCGACGAGACCGAATCCCTTGGCGTAAATGGCCTTCTGGTCGAAAATCTCGGCGCTCATTCCAATCCCAACCTGGGCCTGAATCCGCACTTCGATCGCATCAACCTTCTTGCCAAGCACTTCCCGCTTGCCGATAGGATGGACATCGCCGCGCGCAAGCAGTCGCTCACCCTCTACGCCAGTTTTGGTTGATCCTGCGAAATCCCATGTGAGCTTCCCAGTTCCAAGCTTGAACAGCGGCATCGGCGTTGGAAGCGGGTGCTTAATGTCATAGGCAACGATTAGCACCTGGTCTGGATCAATCCGGTAATAGGTGGTTGTTCCGCCCCCGCCAATCTGGCGGTCGGTCACCGGTGTGACAGCGACGCCACCCATATCGAGAGGAGTGCCCACGATCTTCGACATTTGGACGTCCTTTCCTTTCTGCTCGTAGGTATAGACAGTTCCGGGCTTGAGCGGGAAGTAGTCGCCCGCAGAGGACGCTTGTAGGATAAGTGCTAGGACGGAACATACGATCATCAGTGCTTGGTCTCCTGAAGTGTCAAGGTCTCAGATTTGCCATTTGGCAAGTTCGTTTTGAGGACAGCTTTTACAGTCCCCAACCCCTTGACATACCAATTCTTCGATTCCGTTCGCACCTTTTGACCCTGGAGCGTTCCCTTACCCGTCTGCGATACCAACAGAGCGTCGGGATAGGTTCCCACCTTGGTCGTCACCGGTTCGAAACCGACGACTTTGCAGGTGGTTTCCATATCGATCTTGGAATCGGTCTTATCCGAGAAAATATGGAAATGCCATGTCATTCCTGGTTTTGGGGCTGCCGGAAGTTCCATGGCGTGCGGGCTGAGCTTCGCGATCGTGCTGGAAAGTGTAAAAACACCATCCTTCTCGACGCTCGCCACCTCCGAGCCGAGGGCGCTAAGGCCGCCGGTTCGCTCGATGTCAAACGTCGCCTTGCCGTCCTTCACGCCTTTGAAGGCCACCGTTTGAGACCCGGTAAGAATCTGACCGGTCTCTTTGACATCGATCTGCATGTCGATCGGCTTCGTATTGGCGAGGCCGTCGTACTCATAGCCGAGGTGAGACAGTTCAGGCGGCACCAGGACAGCAGCTGCTCCTACTGCGGCCTCGTCCTTGTCGGGGCCCTTCTTGGGTGGCGCCGTGGCGGGGGTGACGGCCGGAGTTGCCGCCGGGCTTTCCGTCTTGGCTGGTTCGGCTGGCTGGCTGGTTGCCTGCCCGGCAGAACTTGCCGACGACGACGCCGATGAAGTATCGGAAGGGGGCTTCGCAGCGTCAGCGTCTTTGGTAGCCGAATTGCATGCAACGGCAAGAACGGCGACGATCGGCAATAGAATGGCTTGCTTGTTCATAGACAGTCCAACTCACTGGGGCAGGTTCACTTCTTGTGGCTGTTGATCGTATCGACGATATCTTTAACTGAACGTTCGTCGCGCATCTGAGTTATCGTCAATTCGCCTTGGGCCAGTTCGTGGTTGATCACGGGAGCGGCGAACGCCACACCATCCTTGATCAGCATGATCTGGGTCCCGACTCGATCCTCCGAGTACTGCCAGAGCCGACGCCGCCCCTCGTCGGTGAGTTCGATCGTGAGGTCATACGTCTTGCCGCTGGAGTTTTCTACCGGACGGTAGCTGGCGCTTTGGATAAGCGATCCGTTGACGACGACGATCGCACTATCCAAAATGTGTTCGGGATACCTTGCCAATTCCTTCGCGTTTTCGGCGGACATTCGCGTTTCAATCGCTTTGCGAATATCCTCATGGCCCTTTTTGCCGGTGAGCGCTTTGTTCGCTTCCTCGGCATAATAGCCGCGGATAGTGTCCTCGGTGACCTGCTTGTCTTCGTACTTCTTCTCAACCGTCTGGACGAGCATCGGCTTGTACGGTTCTTGAACCCGCCCGACGACCTTGGTTACCTTCCCGCGGATATCGACATTGACGGCAACCGGATAGTCGATGACGATGCCGTTCTCTAGCGAGGCCCTGCGCAGAGTCGGCAACGGCGTACCGTCCAGATTCATGTTGAGGTCGCGCACAAGTGCCGCTTCCTCGACCTTATCTCCGTTGAGTGCCTTTTGGAGCCGCTCCGCCGTCCAAACGACGCGAACGGGCGGCCAAGAATCATTCTCGTCCCGGTCATTCACCTTCATGATGAAGCTGCCAAGCGCGTGAGGATCCCCCTTGAGCACGTTCAGCATCTCCTTGATCGGGATGTGCTTTTTGATCGCCCCTTCGGTTGCCCCTGAGTCTTCCGATTCCGAACCATGGAAAGCGGTGGACGACTCGACCAATTGGGCCATCTCGTTCACAACGATGATGCGGAACCCAGTTCCTGCGTTTATCCCCACCAAATCAACCGAGTCGGGCACGATCGGCTCAAAGTGCTCGCCCATGATCGCCTTCTTCATGGCGAACTGGTACCCATAGATGGAGCCCGCTGCGATCAGCGTGAACCCGATTGCGATCTTTGTCGAACTACGCAGCTTCATTCACTTTCACCTTTCCTACCCAACAAAGATCCGGCCTCTCAAGTTCGCGGGCCCACAAAGTGTACCGCCGACCACTTTGCTCAGCTTCTATTCGCTCGGGTTATAGGAATCGTACAGTCCGCCGGAGACGAACGTGACCGCAACCGTGATCCCAAAGCTGATCAATGTCGAAGGGATTACGGAAAGCGCCGGGTTCAGATTCAGCACGCTGGTCAGAAGGATGAAGGTTCCAACGCCGGGAGAACCGAATATCACTATCGCGAGCAGCACGAGGATCCCGCGGAAGCCACGTTGCGATGCATCTCCCGCATCCGGGAACGCGATCGTAATCAGGAAGACAGTCGCTGATAGGAGCAGACTTAGCCCGACGACAAAGACGAACGATGCGATGGCATAGTCCCAAAGAACCGGTCTCAGGATAAGGAGGAGCACCACTGAAATGCCGGAAAAGAGCACGTTAGGAATGCACTTCGAGGCGACCTCCCAGAATACGGTCCCTGACGGCCGGAACGGTAGAGGCTTTTGAAAGTCGACGCGCTTCAGGAGTTCGGTGTAGCCACTGACCGCACTGTTCATTGTGAGAATCAGCACGCTCACGCATTGCATGGCCATGATCACCATGCCGGCGCCTCGGATGCTCGTCGGGGAATCTGAGCCGGAAAGCGCGAGGATCGGCGAAAGCGTCAACACCAGTTGAATCGGTCCGAGAAAGAAGTAGAGCATCCGGGCTCCCCGCACCTGCAGCAGCACCTCCTTCCAAACCAACGCCGAAGCACCCATAAGCCGAATACGGCCGATCCATCGGCTGAAGCGCCCTACTTTGACTTTTCCGTCACGAGCCTGCTGAGCGCTGAGGCCGTAAATGTCGTTATTTCGGCGCATGGTTCGCAGATTCGTCGAATCGAAACCACGGACAGCCGCCTGATCGTACATGAATGCCAGTTGAGACTCGGCTATATAGACTCCCCCCGTCGCAAGTCCGATCAAAAGAAGGGCGCCTCCTGCAATCATGAGGACATTTCCATTGAGCGCCCCGACGACCATCCAGGTCGCCGCTGTTGCCGTAAAGAATACGGACCGTACCCAAAGGCTCTGGGCGCAGTTCATTGCGGTATCCCAGGAAAGGTCGTTCCGTAAGCAGATTACGAAATACAGCATCGTGACCATGCAGATCCCGAAGATCGAGTAGCTGAGCCGCTTCTTGTTGATGTCGGACTGAAGATCGCTCCGATTCACGAGAAAGCCGATGCCGTAGCCGATGCAAGTCCAACTCAGTGCCATCAGGAACCACGAGGCGGAAGCGACTCGACCCACAAACCCTCCGCTTCGATGGACCCCTGCCACAAAGCCCTGAAGCGCCACCAAAGAGCCGCGTCCGCCGAACAGCATGAAGATCAGGGGAGTCAGCAATGTGAAGACGTAATCGCGAATCATTCGGAAGTACATCAAAAGTCGCGGACTAACGGGCGTCGCAAAGAGCACATCGACATCCGGCTGCCGGAAGCTCCCACGCGGTGTCGCGATCGACAGCATGAGCATTAGCGACAAAGCGCCGAAAAAGGCGAAGACAGAAACGTCGACAGCTTGCCCCGAAAGCATCGCAACCGGATGCACCGACGAAGAGAACTCATCGTTCCGGTGGCTTAGGGGGCGAAACACCAAAAAGGCATAGTAAAGAAGGCCAAATAGCAGAGTGAAGAGACGACGGCCCGACGTGAGGGCGCGTTTGACGCCATTAAGAAATGACCTAGTCGTTAGGAACAACAGGGCTTGCATCCCCACCCTCCGTAAGTGCCAGGAATACATCCTCAAGGCTCTGCCCCTCGCGACTACTTAGGTGCTGAAGCTGCTGTAGCGTCCCTTCAGCTACTTTGTGCCCCCGCGCCACGATAATAACGCGGTCGCAGAGCTTTTCGGCGGTGTCCAGCAAGTGGGTCGAAATGAGGATGGCGGCGCCGGCATTTCGCTCCCGCATGAGTTCTTCTTTGAGTTCCCTCGCTCCCGCCGGGTCGATGCCGATCATCGGTTCATCGAACAGAAGGACGTTCGCGTTGTGGATCAGGGCACACGCTACTGAAAGCTTTTGCCGCATACCCTTGCTCAGGGTCGCCACCAGCATGTCCTTCTTCTCGGTCAAATCGTAACGATCAAGCAGTTCGTCGCGCAGGGCCTCGTAGCGGTCGAGCGTCCGGAAGCACATGGCCACGAACCGGAGATGTTCATCGACGGTGAGCAACTCATAGAGAGACGGAACCTCAGGTACAAACGCTAGTCCGGATTTGGCCCGCGCCTGATCGGCGACCACATCGTATCCGTTGATCGTCACGTTGCCCGCCGTCGGCTTAAGAATTCCGGCAACGCAACGCAGCGCCGTTGTCTTGCCGGCTCCATTCGGACCCAACAGGCCGACGATTTCGCCGGGTGAAATCGTGAAACTGAGGTCGTTGACTGCCCGGAACTGCTTGTACTGCTTGACGAGTCGAGTTACCTGAAGCATGGGCGACTTCGGTTTTACCTTGGTTCCCTTGCGATGGGCTTGAATCGAGTTCTTTCGCGATACTTGAGCGACTGCATTCTCACCAACGATCCTCGATCGGATATCGTCATTCGATTACGGGAAGGTTGTTGATGGCACGTGTTTTCCGCTCGAAGGGTTTCCGATCGCTCGCGATTGCGCTTGGCATCGTCGCGTTCGGTGGCATCTTGGCCTGGAGGGTTATGCAACCCAAAATCCGATTGGCCACGCTGGAACAAATTCGATCCGTCGTGCCTAAGGAACTCCTGGTCGAAACACCCTCAGATCCCGCTGCGGTCAAGAGATACCTCTCGCTGACTGCCCTGATCCAGTCGATCGACGCGAAAGAACTGGGCAGCGTTTCGAACTACTCCTCCATGCCGCCGGGAAGCAGCCGTTCTGCCTTTGGAGGCCCCGGCGGCTCATCCAGTACTCCAGAAAAACCTGAGAACGATCAGCAGTTTGCGGACGTTGAGCGGCTCTGGAAGAACCATCCGATAGTCTGGTCGAAACTGAAGGCTCTGGTTGACGATGGTTCCATCCAGAGGCCTCCGGTTGACCCCAAGCGGGCTGACGGATTCACCGATTCGGTTTCAATGAAGGGCTTCATCAAGGCACTCGCAATCTCGGCAAGACTCTATGCAGAACACGGAGATTTCGGGAAGGCAACGGATCTTGCGGTCGTGGACCTGCAATTGGTGAACCGCCTTTTCGCCAATTGCCAATACACGATTGACTACTTGGTGGATATCGCGTACGAGAGCATTGTCATGGCTGCGGTCAAATCGATGGCGGCCGATCCCAGATTCCCACTGCCCGACTGCCGTCGCCTATTGACTACGATTGCAGCCGCACCAAGAGTGGACGGCGTTGCGGCAAAGGCGGTGCAAAGTGACTTCCTGAGAATGGAACTCATTGAGCTGTCTGCCAATCCGGCCAAGGAGTTCAGCAATCCCAGGTCGCTGTTTTCGACTTCCGATCCCACGGACGAAGCTCAACCGGAGCCATTTTGCGGCACCTATGACGCCCTGGCAACCGCCCAACTCGCCGGCGAGGACTTCCTTGCCCAAATGGCGAATCTTAGGAAGCCGTATGCTGAGTACGATTGGTCCTCAGATCATCGGATCGATCGTCTGACAAAGAACCTGCCCGTTCCGGACTATGCCAAAGAGCAAGATGGCATTCGCAAGTCGTGGGACACGTTCCGCTACCGGTTCGTGATGAACAACTCCCACAACTCGGTTGGCCTTGGTTTGCTCGCCCAGATGGCCCAGGGTTCGAGCCTCGTCGAGTTGTCCTGCCGATGGCGCACGATACACGATGCCACAAGGGTCTTGCTCGCCTCGCGGATCTACCGCGCAAGTCATTCCGGCAGGCTGCCGGAATCGACGGATGGGTTCGTCGCTATCCTCGGCGGATGGCCACAAGACCCATTCAACGGCAAACCGATGCAGTACCGGTCGAAGCTTGAAAGGGTCTATGCGGTCGGCGTGAATCTGTTTGACGACGGAGGCGACATCGGCCATGGATCGTTTCGCGATCGCGATATCGGCCTATCCCTGATGCTGAATGAGACCAGACATTTCTCGCCGGTATGGCGAATTCGGCAAACCAACGGGTTCGACTAGACTCAAGGTATCCTGCCGTCCGATGGATGTGACGGTGCTGGGGGCGGGAAGTTGGGGAACCGCGCTGGGGATTTTGCTCGCTCGTAACGGGCACACGGTCACCCTGATCGGGCGCAACGAGGCTGAACTCGCCGACATGCGGGAGTCTCGCCGGAACGTCCGCTACCTCCCGGATTTCGAGATCCCGGAATCCGTGATCCTCCAAAGCTACCACGACGTGAAGGTCCGTTCTGACATGACGGTGGTCGCGGTGCCGTCTTCCGGTGTCCGCGAGATCGTGCAGGAAACCCAGGGCGTCCATCCGCTGGTCGTCGTTGCGGCAAAGGGACTAGAATCAGGATCGTCCAAGACGATGTGCGAGGTCGTCGCCGAGGCACTGCCCAACGCCCAAGTCGGAGTGCTCAGCGGTCCGAACCTAGCGGTCGAGATCGCCCGGAGCGTTCCTACTGTAGCGGTCGCCGCCTATGCAGAACAGAAGGCAGCAGAAACGGTCCGCGATGCTTTCATGTGCCGCTCATTTCGCGTTTCCATCAGCCCAGACGTCAAGGGCGTCGAAATCGCAGGAGCACTCAAAAATGTCCTCGCAATCGGCGCCGGTATGTCGGATGGACTGGGGTTCGGCGACAACACGAAGGGAGCGTTTCTTTCGCGTGGGCTGATGGAGTTGGCTCGTCTGGGCTTGGCGATGGGCGCTTCTCTGGAGACGTTCCTTGGACCGGCGGGCGTCGGCGACCTGTTCGCGACCGCCGCCAGCAAACTTTCGCGCAACTACCGCCTCGGTCGCGCCCTCGGCGAAGGAAAGTCACTAGAGACGGCCCTCGCCCAACTCGGCCAGGTCGCCGAAGGCGTCCCCACCAGCCACGCCGCGGGCGCCCTCGCACTTCGGTATCAGGTGGAGATGCCAGTCTTCGCTGCCGTAGAAGCCGTCCTCACCGGCCGAATCCAGCCCCACCAAGCCGTAGGCATGCTCATGGAACGAACCTCCAAAATGGGCGATTTCCTTCCGTAGCCGCAAAACGTCGGACCGGCGGCCGGCTTCTTGGCTGCGCGGAACAGGTTCCGACCCGCGCGCCTCGCCCCCGGCTCTACGCGCTAACCGCTACCGGTTGACCGGTTTGGACGCTCTTGTATCCGGCGATGGCGACTCGCGCGGCTTGCATGCCGTCGAAGCCATTTACCTTGACCGGGCGATCGTCGAGGCAGGCACGGACGAAGTCGTCGACCATGGCGGCATCGAGGTCCGTTCCGTAGCCGTTTGACGTGTGAGTCAGTTCTCCCGCCGCATAGCGCTGGACCGACTGGCCGAACATGTCAAGTTCGATCACTCCATGCTCGCCGACCACGTTCATCGTGACGTCACCCCAGGTGTGGTAGCTGGATGGGCGAGACCAACTGGAATCAAGCGTCGCGAAGATCCCGCTCTCGAATTCGATCGTCAGCATCGCGGTGTCTTCCCAATCCTGGCCATAGACGTTGTTGCCAATCTGCGCCTGCACTCGAACCGGCTCCTCGCCGAGCAGATCCCGCAACAAGTCGGTCACGTGAACCACGTGGTCGATCATCGATCCGCCTCCCGATAACGCCGGCTCGACAAACCAACCGAACGGACAACGCCCCCGGTTCGTGGCACATATTGCTCGAATGGAACCAATCTCGTTGTTGGCGACGCGCGCCTTGAGCAACTGAAACGCGGGAGAGAAACGACACGGGAATGCCGTCATGAGCTTCACCCCCGCCTTCTCCGCCGCCTCCAGAATCTGAGCCCCATGCTCCTCGGTCGCTGCCAACGGCTTCTCGCACAAGATGTGCTTCCCGGCCGCTGCCGCCTTCAGCGCCAACTCGCAGTGGCGCATGTTTTCGCTGGTAATCACCACTGCATCGACATTCGCCATGAGTTCGTCGAAGCCGGCAATAAACGGAATACCGCGAGGCTCCGAAAAGCCCTTCCCACGCTCCGGCTGGTCGTCCCACATGCCGATCAACTCGACATCCGGATGGTGCTTGCATGCGGCGGCATAGCCTCCGACATGCAGGTGGGCGGCAGTAAGAAGACCAACTCGAAGAGGCATGCACTTATTTTCCCACTTTGAGGTTCGTTCCAGGTGTATGCTCCCTATTCGATGTCGGAGATTCTCGTCGCGCCGCTCGAAGATCGCTACCTCGATGGGTTTCATACCGTCCTCTCACTGACCTACTTCAACGGGGACCCCATTCCCGCCGATAGGCTCGAACGCGAGAAGCCGGAAAGAAGAGCCTTTGTCGCCGTTTTGGACGGCGAAGTTGGAGGCGTCTGCACGGTTCTCGACATGACGGCGACACGTGGTCCCGCGCTGCTGAATTGCGGCGCGGTTGCCGGCGTAGCGGTACTCCCCGAGAAGCGCAAGAGCGGCATCGGCAGCGCCATGATGACGTGGCTCACGAATCACCTTCGGGAAACCGACACGCCATTGGCGTCTTTGTACGCTTACCGGGAGCCGTTCTATCGGCGCTTCGGCTATGAGGTAGTTGGGCGCCGTTTTAAGATCTCGTGCCCGACGCAACGCTGGCCGAAGGTCAAATCCGACATGCCCGTGCAACGGCTCACCCCAGATGACTGGGAGAAGCTCGTTGACTGCTACAACCGTTTCGCCCATGCGCGCAGCGGCCTCAATGTTCGCACTCAACTCCAATGGCAGCGTGTTTTGGGCGAGAACAGAAGGCTCACTATCTATGCGATCGGGGACCCGGTTGAGGCCTACGCGGTGATCTCCCACCAGTCCCAATTCTGGTCGACTGACCATATCTCAGAGATAGCATGGAGTACCCGGCGCGGATACGACGGCTTGCTCGAAGTGCTTGGCGGCCTGGCGATCAACAAGGACGGCCTGAGTTGGTTCGAACCATCGGATGGGCCTTTTTACAGCCACTATCTCGATGCGGGAATCGACGTCAAGGTCGACCGTCCGATCATGTTCCGCGTGAACGACGTCCCGGGCGCGCTATCGCAACTCAAGCCCGATCCTTTGCTGGACGGTGAATTTGTTGTGGACATCGAGGATGCCGTCGTGCCGGCGAATCATGGCGCGTGGAGAGTCTCATTTTCGGGCGGAGACGTCCAAGTCGAGCCCGCGACCGACCGGGCATGGGACTTTCGGCTGAGCATTCAGGCATTCAGCCAAGTATTCATGGGTCAGCCGGATCTGGTCGAAATGGCACGCCACGAGTCGATCCAAGTTGCCTCCGATGCCGGGTTCAAGGCGGCCAGCCGGTTGTTGCCTGCCCAGACCACTTACTGCATGGATTTCTTCTAGGCAGGTCTTTCCTATCCTTGCAGGACACTATTGACTGCCTGTCGAAATCTCAGTGTCACGGTGATAGGGCATGGGAAGTGTCTTTGCGAATCTTATCCTTGACGTCGGAGATATCGACCGCTCCCTGGCGTTCTATCACGATCTGCTCCACCTTCCGATTGGAAGGCAGGAGGTGTTTGCCGGTCACCGGCTGGCCTATCTCGTCGCCGGACAGACCGAGATCCTACTCCTTCAGCAGCCGAAGGACGAGCAAAACCCGACTCTCCATCGAAGCGGCGGCCTTGTCATGAAATTCTATGTGAGCGGCCTTCGCGACGTCGCATCGTTCCTTCATCAAATGCGCGTCACCGTACTACAAGATCTGGAGATGCCAAGTATCGGTGAACGGACGCTCCTCGTCGCCGATCCCGACGGCTATGCCGTGTTGCTCGCTGAACCGGTAGAGACCCTCCACTAGTCAGACATCATTGAAGCCATCGCAATCTCGTCGGCCAGGCTGGACTCGAGATACCGGCTGCGCACCGCCAAGCGATCCTCTTCGGTCTTGTTTTGATTCAGCTTGGCCTTTCCCTCCAACCGTTCGACCGTCATTTTGAACACGACGACGCCACGAGAGAGCTTCGCAAGATATGACTCGTCCATGCTTTCGGGCTGCTCGGTGGCGAGAGTTGGGTCGAGTATGTCGACCATCTGGCGAAGGTGTTCCAAGACCAACCTCTCATCTTCGATGATTTCGACGCAGCCGTGGGCGTGGACGGCTACATAGTTCCACGTAGGCACGTTCGGCCGGGAAACATACCACCGGGGGGTGACGTAGCCATGTGGCCCCGCAAAGATCGCGAGCGAACGGGCGCCATCGCGAAACGCGCGCCAATGGCTGTTCGCATGAGCCATGTGAGCCATCAAGACGAAGGGCTCGCCCGGTTCGGCGAGGATCGGCAGATGCGATGCAACCGGTTCGCCGTCAACGACAGAAACCAACGTGGCAAACGGATAGGCTTGCATCAAACCGACGACCTGTTCGCGGTCTTCCATCCGGTGGACGGACTGCATATACATGCAGAGCAATATGACAGATTCTCCCCTGCCTGCGACTCGGGGTCAGCCGCCGTTCTCAGGCACATCCGCTACCGGTTCGTCCACCTTTCGACAACGGACCAATCGCTCGCGATAGTCGTTGAAAACGCAAATCGAACGCAAACCGAGGACCTGCGAGACGCTGACAGCCGTCTCCCAATTAGGAGGGTTTACTTTCGAGTCCTTGCAGCGCTTGGACTCGGAGTCGTATCTCGCACAATCACGGCAGTGCATAGTAGGTCACTCTTCTAGGATGTTCAAATGACGATTGCGGCTCTTATTCTGGGTTTGGCGGCTACCGGCCAAACAGTAGACAAGCCTACACTTCAATACTACCAACAGACGTTTGTGATACGCCAACAGGACGACGTCCTCCGCATTCCTCTCGTCCAACCGGTCCTCAAGATCAAGCTCTACGTCGCCTTCCGAAAGAACGATGGCTTCGCTGTCTGGGATGACCGAGGTTTGACGGTCCGGCGTGGACCGAGGGCAGTCAGCACCCGGTTGCCCGCGATCGCAGTTTCGCCGAAAGTTTTTAGCCGCGAGGAGATACGTTCCACCTTGCGGTCGATCCAAGCCGGAGAACGGACCAAAGATGCGGGAGGGCTTTCGGGTGCGAAGCGAATCGGGACCGGCGCCTATTTCCTGGTCAGGTGGGAGGATCAGGAGAAGAAGCCATGGGCGGAGGCGCTCGTCAAAGTCGACCTCTCCGCGACAAAGCCTGAGCCCGAATTGGTCGGCCGCTTCGAGGGTCTCTCATCCGCCTCAAAGCCCATCGACGACGAACTGTCGGTCGTGGGAAACAAGCTTGCAATCGTGAGCCATCGCGATGACACCTGGGGCTTGGCGACATACGACCCCGAATCCCGAACCTTCGACTACACGGCACTGGGAGACAGCTTGGTCGACTACCTGCCGGTCAGTCCGACCCAAGGCTTGTTTATCGAACGGACGTCGTACAAGACCTCGATTGTCGGCAGAATCGACCTCTCGACCAAATCTCGATCGGTTCTCTACGAAGGCAGGGAGAAGCTCCGCTTGATCGACTCGACCAATCCCCCAATCGTCCTTGCCTCAAAGCCGGGCACAACCAAATTGATCAATGCGGAAACCGGCGTGGTGCGCTCCCTACCGTACCAGTTGGAGTGTCGGCGTGCGGGCGCCGATGTCATTTGTTGGACACCAGCCGAGACTCCTCAGGCAGTTTGGCTGATCTCGCCGGCATCGTGGGAAATACGCGCCCGGTGGCGAGAGGCGGGGCAATGAACTAGCTCCTCACCTCGTAGGATTCGGGGGACATCCCGAAGTCCCAAGACAACGAGGAGCACAGTGGAAGATACGATTCGAAGAATTGACGACAATGGACTAGACATTCTGTTCCGGACGGCCCGGACATTCTATGCTTGGCAAGACAAGCCCGTGACAGACGAACAGCTCCATGAATTGTATGATCTCCTAAAGCTAGGTCCGACTAGTGCCAACACTTCCCCGCTTCGCGTGCTGTTTCTCAGGTCTGACGGGGCGAAGGCACGCCTTCTGCCGACGTTGTCTCCCACGAACGTCGAAAAGAGCCGGACCGCTCCGGTCGTTGCTCTTGTCTCCTATGACGTCGAATTCTACGAGCGAATGCCGTTCCTGTTCCCGCATGTGCCGGATGCACGCAACTGGTTCGCTGGAAAGCCGGAGTTCATAGAAGAGGCCGCCTTCCGCAATAGCTCGCTGCAGGGCGCTTATCTGATTCTCGCGGCACGAGCGCTTGGGCTCGATTGCGGACCGATGTCCGGGTTCGATACGGCGAGATTGAACGACGAGTTCTTCCCCGATGGAAAGTGGAAGATCAACTTCGTTTGCAACCTGGGCTATGGCGACCCGGTGAACCAATTCGGACGACTGCCACGGCTTCCGTTCGACGATGCCTGCAAGGTCCTGTAGCTCCTGCAACCGGTAGGAAACGGAGCAGTAAAATAGCCGAATGACTTTTTCCGAATTGGTCCATCCCCTCATCGAGAGGAAGGATCTGACAACCGAGCAGGCCGAGCGGCTCATGGAGTACATGATGAGCGGCTCGGCGACGGAAGCTCAAATAGGCGGGGTCCTGCTGGGTCTTCGGATTAAGGGCATCAACACCCATGAGTTAGCGGCGTTCGCCAGGATCTTGAGGCAGAAAGCCACCGTCCTCGAACACGCGTTCGACGACCTTGTCGATACGTGCGGCACCGGAGGGGGGACGGCCTCCTTTAACATCTCGACATCCGCCGCGATCATCGCCTGCTCAGCCGGCGCACGGATAGCCAAGCATGGAAACAGGGCCGTCACAAGCACCTGTGGAAGCGCAGACGTGCTGGAGGCTCTCGGCATTCCTGTAACAATGGATGGGGCGCGACTCAGCCACAGCCTCGAGTCGCTAGGGATCGTATTTCTATTTGCCCAGGCCCACCATCCGGCCATGAAGCATGTCGGCAAAGCGCGCAAGGAGTTGGGCGTTCGAACCGTATTCAACCAACTGGGCCCCCTACTGAATCCGGCCGGCGCAAGCCGGCAATTGATCGGTGTCTATGACCCGAGCATCATCCACAATATGGGACACGCCCTCTTTGAGCTTGGCTGCGAGCGAGCTTTGATCGTACATGGCATGGACGGCCTCGATGAGATCTCCCCTGTGACCCCAACGTCGTACGTGAAAGTATGGGATCGGCATGTGTCCTCCGGCACCCTTCACCTTTCAGATTTTGGCCTGGAGCCAGTAGACCGATCAGCCCTTGCCCCTGGCAAGAACCTTGAGGATAGTGCCGCCATCCTCCGGGAGGCGATTTCCGATGTCGATTCTCCCCGGTCAAAGGCCGTCTTACCGAGCGCAGCTGCCGCAATCTGGATCGCCGGCCTTGAAGACACGCTCCCTGCTGCGGTCGATCGAGCCCGATCCGCTATCCAATCAGGCCTTGCCGAGCAGAAGCTTGGACAACTCATCCTGAACGGCGGTGCAGCTTGAGCGTTCTGGACGAAATATTCAAACGAAAGAAGGTCGAGGTCGAAGCCGCCCGATCGCAGATCGGTTTGGCCGATATCGCATCCATGGCGGCAGACGCCGAACCAACCCGCGGTTTCCTGCGCGCCCTCCAGACCGCCGACGGTTTGGCTTTGATCGCCGAACTGAAGAAGGCGAGCCCATCCAAGGGAGTCATTCGGGCAGATTTCGATCCCGTGGCGATCGCAAAGAGCTATGAGCGGGGCGGGGCGAGTGCTCTGAGCGTTTTGACCGACGAGTTCTACTTTCAGGGAAGCCCCGACAATCTTCGTGCGGCAAAACTCCACACAAAACTCCCGTGCCTTCGAAAGGACTTTGTCAACGACGCATACCAGGTCTATGAGGCGCGCGCTTGGGGCGCCGATGCGGTGCTGCTAATCGTTGCAGCATTGTCCCCCTCCGAAATTCGAGACCTTCAGGGACTCGTCCACGATCTCGGGATGGACGCGCTGGTGGAAGTTCACAGCGAGGAAGAGGTAGGCGTGGCCATCGATCTTGGATGCCCCCTCATCGGCGTGAACAACCGCAATCTAGCGAATTTTGCGACGGCCCTGGATACAAGCAGGCGGCTGTTGCCAATCATTGCAGCCTCCGGGGCTTTGCCGGTAAGTGAAAGTGCGCTAGAATCGCGTCAAGACTTGGATATTGTCGAATCGGCAGGAGCAAAGGCGGTCCTAATTGGCACCACGTTCTGTGCGGCAGTCGATATCGAAGCGAAGGTTCGAGAGGTGATGGGCTGGTAACGCGCGTAAAGATCTGTGGAATGACCCGACCCAAGGACGCCGAACTTGCCATCGAACTTGGCGCAGACGCACTTGGGTTCGTGTTCGAGCGCAGCAGTCCGCGGTTTGTCGGTGACGGCGAGCTAAAGTGGATATCGGTACTGCCCCCCATACCGATCAAGATTGCGGTATTTGGGGTTGTCGATCGGCCAGTCGCGCGAGGGCTCTTCGATGTGATCCAAGGAGTCGAGTGGAACGTCTATCCCGAGCCCTCCACCAAGCGAATCCATGTTGTACGTCCACGCGAGGGCCAACGTCCGGAGGACGTTATGAACGATGTGGTACCCGCCTCGGCTATCCTGATCGACAGCTTCTCACCCAATGTGTACGGCGGGACGGGTAAGCGTCTGAATCTGGGTTTTGCCGCCGAGATCGTGGCACGATCGAAAGTTCCTATCATTCTGGCCGGTGGACTTACTCCAGACAACGTGGCCCAAGTCGCCAAGATCGTCCGGCCGTTCGCCGTCGACGTCAGCAGTGGAATAGAGGAGAAGCCGGGCATCAAAGATCCGGTTAAAATGCGCGATTTCATTCAAGCGGTGCGCGGGGCATTCGGCTAGCCGTTCCATCGCGATTCTGAAAGCGCCAAATCATGGTAACCTCAGATGGTATGGAGGGTTATCTCGGAATTCTCGTACTGATGGGCGTCGCGGCGATTGTCTGCGGCGCGATGGTCACTTTGAGTTGGTTCCTCGGACCCAAGAAAGTGACTTCCTACAAGACCTCTCCCTACGAATGCGGCGTTGAGCCCGTCGGCTCGGCGAAAGAACGATTCCCCATCAAGTTCTATCTGGTTGCGATCGTCTTTATCCTGTTTGATATTGAAGTCGTCTTCCTTTGGAGTTGGATGACGGTATTCAAGAACGCCGAGAAAGACTTCGTCGTCTTCACCTTCGTCGAATTCATCACCTATATGGCGACTTGGCTCCTTGGCTATATCTATGCGATACGCGTTGGAGCGATCGATTGGGACGAGACGGTTTCGCTTGCACCCGAGAAGTTCGGCAAGATGCAGCCGGAAGCGGTCGCAGGTGAAGCACGATGACCGCGGCGGCCGAGACCGAACGACTCGAAGTCAGCAAAATTCAGGATGCGTTCCCCGACGCGATCATCAAGGTCAAGGAATTCCGCGGCGAAACCTATATCTGCGTCAAGCGCGAGTCCCTGCCCGATGTGGCCAAACTTCTGAAAGAAGATCCCGAACTCCAGTACACGTACTTCTGCGAATGCGTGGGGGCAGACTACAGCCAATGGCGACATGAGCGCGATCTTGAGGAGCGCTTCGAGGTCATCTACAACCTCATGTCGATCTCGCTGAAGAGCCGGATTTTTCTCAAGGTCGGCGTCGACGACGGTCAAACGGTGCCCACCCTGGTTCCGATCTTTTTGGGAGCAGAGTATCCCGAGCGCGAAGTCAACGATCTGTTCGGCGTCAAGTTCGAGGGTAACGAACACCCTGGACGCTTCCTCTTGCCGGACGATTGGATCGGGTACCCACTCCGCAAGGAATACCCTCTCGGCGGTGACGACGTTATTTTTGATGGCGGCGACCGGGGCCCGGCGGTCGAAGATACAAGTAAACCGCACGCCGGTGAGAGCTTCTCCGGTAAGACCGGTTCGGTCGAAATCAGCGGGCGCTAGACAAGACATCTGCAAGCATCGGGAACCCGAGTAAGTCCGGTGTTATGATGTACTAGGCTTCGTGGAGTCCCTGTCCTGTGTCGGTTCCTCTCTTGCTCGCAACTTTGCTGTTAAGTGGTTTCCGCCAACCGGAAATCGCCTTCTCAGCTGGGCTCCACTCGTACGAGCAACTCGCCGCAGAATTGACCCATCAGGGGATACCAGTGCGGTGCGACGGTCGAATCCGGTGGCGCTACGCCCTGGTCCGTATGCCCGCAATGACCTGGGACCGGCTCCGTCCCCTGCTGCAGTCCGCGCTTCGCGTTCACTTCGATGAGGCGGGTGACGGTTATTGGGATCTGAAACGAGATCCATCGGAGGCCACGACTGAGGATGTGCTCCTGAGGCGCTTCTCCTCGAAGTTCGATCGGACAATCAGCGATGCCGTTCAGAGCGGATGGACCATCCGCCAACGCTGGGACTTGGGCCTGCCGACCACGTCTCGTTCTGATGCGTTTGAGAACGTTCTAGAGTCGATTCGTTCATTGCCGGCGGGGAATCCGGACCGCAATACCTTGGCGGTCGCCGTGAGTCTGAAGGACGATCAGATGAGTTGCCTCGCCTTCTCTGAGATATGGAACGGCGTCGACTTTACCCGCTTGATCAAACAGAACCCGGTCACCTTGATGACGGTCGAAGATGCCGCCAATTGGAAGTCCGAGGACAACCCGATAGGCCGTTCCTTGCTCAAATCGACGGAGTCCTTTCCCCAAAAGTTCCTCGCCGCACGAACGGACATTCCTCCCGTCTCGATCGAGGCGTGGCTTATGGATCTGCGGAGGTTTGCGCTCTCGCACTACGTGCTGACCCTAAGCGGTTTGGCTCAACCACGAACAGGCGTTTGCATAACTCCGATCGTGCCTGACACGATCGGATTCAATATTCGGTGGGAAGATCTCTATCATGGCCTTTCCCAGCAAAAGGCATTTCGACAGCGGACCGCCGATACTGCCGCCTACGTCGGCCGCGACGCTGCGTCCAAGCGGTTCACGCTCCCCCGAACCGAAAGCACGGTTTCGAGCCTCTTCGATGCGTGGAGCAAGGCCACCGGTCAGCCGTTGATTATGGAAGTCGCTCCCGCACGGGACGCACTTTACGACGAGGATATCGGCAGGGAGACTAATACGACGCTGCGCGATTTTCTGTCGGGCATTGCCGGAGAAGACATGACGCCAGCTTGCCTAAGAGCACCGTGGACGATCCAAGAAGTCGATGGCGTCACAATCGTAGCTGACGAGTTAGGCTTCGTCGACCACCTCACTCAGCCCAATCCAAACGCGGCGATCGAACTTGCCAACCGGCGGCGATCGACATCATTGGGCGTAAACAAGATCGATGACCTCTTCGAGTCTTGCGCACAGATTGCCCAAGACGAGTGCGTCGCAAGCGTTCGTACGGGACTGTACGGCGGATTGGCCCAGACACCCTATGCAATCCCCTACCTACAATTGATCGCGAGCGATCCCGCGTCTCTCAGGCGAGTCAAGGCCATCCTGCCGGGCGACCGCCTTGAGCTTAGGCTCGTAGATTTCCCACTTTCGGCCCGGCGAAGCTTCGGAAAAGTACTCACTCAACTCGGCCTACCGATCCCGAGTTTTCTGTGGACATCGAGCCAGCTCCCTGAGTTCGAGTCGTTCCTCAAGACCGCTGCCATCGTGGTGTCCTGCCAATCGAACGGAGACACCATGGACATATCGTTCGTGCTGCATGCGACCGAGGGACAAGCATACAAGCCCGGCTATTGCCCCGTGCTTCTTGGCCCACTCGTGCCCGGCCAATAGCCTGGTTTGAAAGCATCCTGCTAATCTAGCGACATGTCCCAGAAAGAGATGTTTCGTGCCGTCAAAAACGGCGATATCGACAAGGTTCGCGAACTGCTTGCGGCTGATGCAGATCTGGTCCATGCCCGAGATGCGGAAGCATCGACTCCCATCCACTACGCGGCCTGGAAGGGTCATCCTGAGATCATTGTTCTACTGGCCGATGCAGGCGCCGACGTGAACGCCCACAACGACAACGGCCATTGGGGCACCACTCCACTTCATGCCGCCGCGCACGGAAACCGGCCTCAGGCGGTTGAAGCACTCATTCGCAAGGGGGCCAACGTGAATTCCCCGAAATCGACTGGGCCCGGCACTCCGCTAGCAGAAACAAAGGTTCATAACGCGACTGCGGCGGCGAAAGTGCTTAGGCAAGCCGGAGCAACCGAGTAAGATCCCTTTGACAGCAGGGATTGGACTTGGAGATCGCGCAACTCATCTATTCGGCGAGCGCCGCTCAAGCGGCAGGTCAATTCGGTGAGGCAATCCGGCTATGCCACCAAGTTCTGGACCTTGAGCCCAAGAACGTCAAGGCGCTCCTGATAGCCGGTGTCGTCGAGGCGAAAGCAGGCGATCCCGAACGGGCCGCTCGTCTTCTCGCCCAAGTCCGATCGCTGGATTCCAAATCGTTTCAGACTCCGTTCTGGTTGGCGCATTCCCTTCGGCGAATGGGCCGATCCTCGGAGGCCCTTGTCGCGGTGGGACATGCGGTGGCCTTGAAGCCGAACGATGCTCAGGCACTGCTATTGCTTGGGATGTGCGAGATGGACGTGCGCCGGCTGGCCGACTCGGAGCGCCATCTGCGTCAAGCCGCCGAAGCCGACCCGACCGCGCCCCACATCCGATTCAGCCTCAGCCAATGCCTCTATCTTCGTGGGCGGCAGCTAGAGGCATCCGAGTTGCTGCAAGGCGCCGTCCAGTCGACGCCGCAAACCGCAGAGAGCCTACTCCAGCTTGCTCAGTTCTTTCTCAGCCAAAACTACGGGCTGGGAGCGGCGGTTTGCGCGCGGCTGGCGCTCGATCGAGAACCCGATTCGGTCATCCTGAAGATGATGCTGGGACGGCTGCTTCTTGAGGAGGGCAGGGCAGATGAGGCGGAGGCATTGATTCGCTCGGCAATCGCGCAGAAAGCGCCCGATGCACAGGCCGTCGCCATGCTGGGCACCTCGATACTCGCGCTGGGAGGCCTTCACGAAGCGACAGACGCATTTGGAAGCGCGATCGCGCTGATGCCACAGCAGGGCTACGCTTACTTTGCCTTGGCGAACACCAAGCGGGTGAGCGAGGAAGACCGACCGATGGTGGCCCAGATGGCGCATCTGGCTCAATCCGGTGGGCTGGCCCCCAAGGAGATGAGCTTCCTCCAATACGGGCTCGGGAAGGCATGTGAGGACCTCGGCGAGTACGAACCGGCAATGGCCGCATACGACGAGGCCAACCGCATCGAAGAGAGCCTGACGATACTCAGCCGCCGCTTCAACCCTCTCGCCTACGCCGAGAGCTTCAATCGGACCAGCCGGCTCTTCCCAGCCGCAGTCTTCGAACCCAGCCGGCGTGCGGGATCGGAGAGCGAGCTACCCATCTTCGTCATCGGCATGATGCGATCCGGCACAACTCTCGTCGAGCAGGTCCTGTCGTGCCATCCGCTGGTCGCTGCTGCCGGCGAGTTGGGATTCTGGACTGACAACTGGCAGGACGGTTTGAACCAAGGGCGCGATCGAATCGATCCCAAAGGAGTACGCGAATGCGCCGACCGCTATGAGGCCCTCCTTGGCTCGATTCAGCCTGGCAAGCGCCACGTCACCGACAAAATGCCGTCGAACTATGCGTGTCTGGGCATGATGCACCTTGCCTTTCCAAACGCGAAGATCATCCACACCCGCCGCATTCCGATCGACATCTGCCTGTCGATTTACGCTACTCCGAATCGCTCCCAGGTCGAATTCGCCCACGTCAAGGAGAACATCGTGTTTGGATACCGGCAGTACGAGCGGATCATGGAGCACTGGCGGTCAGTGCTGCCGTCGGATCGATTCCTCGAGATTGACTACGAAGCGCTCGTCGGGGACAGCGAAGCGACGATCCGGCGAATGCTCGATTTCTGCGGTCTCGAATGGAACGAAGCCTGCCTCCATCCGGACTCCAACCCACGAGCCGTCTTGACGCCGAGCGTGTGGCAGGTCAGACAACCGTTCTACCGGTCGTCCGTCGCCCGATGGAAGCGATTCGAACCGTGGCTCGGCGCATTTCGAGAGTTACTTCCTACCGAGTGAGGCAGTCCCGAAGCCGTGCCGCCGATCCTTCTGCCGTCAGGTCCCGTTGTGCCTCCGCGAGTAGTTCGAAGCCGACCATGAACTTCCGCACCGTTGCCGACCTAAGCAGTGGCGGATAGTAGTGGGCGTGAAGCTGCCAATGTGGGTGATCCGCGCCGTCGGTGGGCGCCCCGTGCCAGCCCATCGAATATGGGAAGCTGGTTTGGAATAGCCGGTCGTAGGCGGTCAAGCCCGACTTAAGGATATCGGCCAAGGCGTCTCGCTCGGCGTCGGTTAGGTCCGGCATTCGCTGAACCGCTCGCCTCGGCAACAGCAGATACTCGAATGGCCAGACCGCCCAGAACGGAACCACGAGCACCCAGTGTTCGTTAAAGGCGACGACCCTCTCCTGACGCTCGAGCTCGAGCTTTGCCAAGTCCACGAGCAGGGGTGATCCATGCTTCTCAAAATAGACTTTCTGGTTGCGATCCTCCTTCTCGACGAGTGTAGGAAGGTAGTCGCAAGCCCAAATCTGGCCATGAGGGTGCGGGTTCGAGGCGCCCATTGATGCGCCCTTGTTCTCGAAGATCTGAACCCACTTGAGTCGCGCGCCGATCTCGGTGACCTGATCGGCCCACATGTCGACCACCTTCCGGATGTCTGGAAGATCCATGTCGGCGAGGGTCAGGTCGTGGCGGGGCGAGAAGCAAAGCACGCGGCATTCGCCGCCGGCGGGCTCTGTCATCAACAGACTATCCTGGGTCGCCTTCGCGTCAGGGTCTGGCGCCAGAAGCGCCGCGAAATCGTTGATAAAGACGAACGTATCGGTGTACCCGGGATTAATCTCCCCGTTTGCCCGCACGTTTCCGGGGCACAGGTAGCACTTCGGATCATATTGGGGCCGGTTCTCCGGGGGGAGGGTCTCGATTTGCCCAAGCCAGGGCCTTTTCGTGCGATGGGGAGAAACGAGCACCCACTCATCGATAAGCGGGTTGTAGCGTCGGTGCGGGTTATCGGTTAGGTCGACCATGAGTCGTGGAGCCGAAGACAGGATTCGAACCCGCGACCCGCTGTTTACAAAACAGCTGCTCTACCCCTGAGCTACTTCGGCCTGAGTTGGAATAATACCACCACAAGGCGGTCCGACTTCGGTCATCTTGTGGTCAAAGCTCGTGACGAATCATTCGGGGCGGAAAGGCTGCTCTTAGCGCGTTGACGACCGCCAGGACGTCGACGACCTCCTGGCAGATTGCACCGCTCACCGGATTCAGATAGCCCGCTGCCGCAAATGCCATACCGGTCACACTCAACACCATGCCGCCAACCGCGCTCTGCTACGCAATCGTTCGCATGTGTCGGCTGATGTGGATGAACTCGTCCACCTTGTGGAGCGAGTTGTCCATCACTACGACGCCGGCCGCTTCCGCGGCGACTT